>NZ_JAHTGR010000003.1:0-574320 GCF_019166075.1 Duganella violaceipulchra
GCTTTGCCTTCGGCTTCCTCCAGATTCGCGGTCGCCCGCGACACCCTTGCCGTTCAGCTAACTCTTCCCCTCGCCGGGCGAGTAGAGGACTTTCACCTCCAAGTGAGTGCGCCCTGCCGGGCGCACATAAAAAAAAGAGCCGCCCGTTGCGGCCCCCCCCACGATGTCACCGTTGCCGGCGAGTCGGTAGCCGGCATAGTAATCGGTAGCGGCAATCGTGGTGACGCCGTATTTGATTTCGGCGTGAGCCGATTGCGAGAGGGTCAGCGCGGCCAGCAAGCTGGCTAGCAGAAGGGGGCCGGAGCGTCGAGTCGATTTAAACATGCTTTATCCTTGGGTAAATGGAAATTAGCATGGTACGCAATAATTGTTATCGAAACATTATATTTATTTTTTTACAATGTTACATTGTGTGAGTAAAATCAGGATTTCTCCATATAAGCTTGAACAGGAATTGCCTTCTCCACATCCAACTCTCTGCATGCCAAAGACCTCGCCCGCCGCTAGGCGCTGGACGGCAAGCTGGACCAGCCCAAGGCGCGCGCCGACTTGTTCCGCGCACGGCTGGCCTGACCCGCCCCGTTACTCGTATTTGGCCGCCAGCCGCTGCCACTCGGGATCGTCCTTGAGCTGGCGGATCACCGGGGCGATCTTTTCATAGATCGCCGCCTTGGCGTGCGGCACCAGGAAGCGCCGCTCGGTGGCGCGCGACGGCAGCTCGTGCAGCTGGAATTTGTCGGCCTCCACCGCGTGCACCTTCAGGTAGTAGCGCACGACCGACTCGGCGGCGGTGACGCTGTCCACCCGTCCGAACCGCAGCTTCTCCAGATTATTGTCGTCGCTGATGGCGTCGCTGCGGACCAGCCCCTGCTGGTGCATCCACGCTTCCAGGTCGGGATAGCTGTAGCCCAGCACCATGCCCACCGTGCGGCCGCTCAGCGCCCCCGGCTTGGACACGCTGAATGCCTGCCCAGCAGGCAGCACGATCACATAACGGTCGATATCGAACGGCACGGTCCACAGGTATTTTTTCTGGTCGACGTCGTTGAACCAGTGCGGCATCATGCCGATGACGATGCCATCCAGTTCGCCTCGCTCGACTTGCAGCTGCAAGCGCTTGCGCGGCAGATAGATCAACTTGAAACTCAGCGGGCCGAGTTTTTTGCGATTCAGGTAATCGACCAGGTCGGGATAGAGGCCGCTGCTGTCGCCGACCATCAGCGGCGCGACACGGGCGCTGGTGTAGACGTTGACGACCTCCCCCTGCGCCGCTCCGTGGAGCACGCCCAAGCACAGCATCGCCAGTGCCGTCAGGAACTTTTTCATACTTGAAATATAGCACGCCACAGCACGGTCCGATTTAAGCCCGTCCCAACCTTGCCGCCGCAAAGGGCCCCGCGGGGCCCTTTCTTCGTTTTAGGACTGGGCGAAGGCCAGGAAGTCGGCGTTGAACTGGTCCTTGTGGGTGTCGGTCAACCCGTGCGGCGCGCCGGCGTAGACGATCAGCTTGGCATGCTGGACGATGGCGGCCGAGGCCTTGCCGGCGGCGGCTATCGGCACGATCTGGTCGTCGTCGCCGTGGATGATCAGCGTCGGCTTGTCGAATTTCTTCAAATCGTCGCGGAAGTCGGTTTCCGAGAAGGCCTTGATCGAGTCATAGGTATTCTTGTGGCCGGCCTGCATGCCTTGCGCATACCAGGCCTGGATGATGCCCTGCGACGGCTTGGCGCCCGGACGGTTGTAGCCGTAGAACGGACCCGAGGCGATATCCAGGTACAGCTGCGCCCGGTTGGCCACCGAGCCGGCGCGGATGCCGTCGAACACTTCCATCGGCAGGCCGCCCGGATTGGTCTCGGTTTTCAGCATCAGCGGCGGCACCGCCGAGATCAGGCCCAGCTTGGCGACGCGCCCGGTGCCGTGGCGGCCCACATAACGCGCCACCTCGCCGCCGCCGGTCGAAAAGCCGGCCAGGATGATGTTGTTCAAGTCCAGCGCTTCGATCAGCTGCGCCAGGTCGTCGGCGTAGTGGTCCATGTCGTTGCCGTCCCAGGGCTGGCTGGAGCGGCCGTGGCCGCGGCGGTCGTGGGTGATGACGCGGAAACCATTGTTGGCCAGGTGGAAGGCTGCCGACTCCCAGCTGTCGGCGTTCAGCGGCCAGCCATGGCTCAGCACCACCGGCTGGCCGCTGCGTGGGCCCCAATCCTTGTAGTAGATCTCGACGCCGTCGCGGGTGGTGATGGTGCTGTTGGTCGTTTGGGTAGCGTTGTTCATGATCTTCTTCCTTTTAGTCGATGTGTGGATAACAAGTGTTGTGCTAAAGTTCCCGGCACGTTTGGCCTTGCGATGGAATGAATCTTAGGCCTGCCGGCGCGTTTGCGGAACAGACAGCCCTGCAAGCCCACTTTGCAAAAACGCAGGCCCCCAACCCGACACCGCCCATGCCCCCAAGTACCGACTTCGACTGGAACGACATCCCGCTGATCCTGGCGCTGGCCCGCAGCGGCAGCATGAGCGCCACCGGCCGCCAGCTGGGCGTGGACGCCTCGACCATCAGCCGCCGCATCGCCGCGACCGAAAAGTCGCTCAAGCTGCGCCTGTTCATCCGCGATAACACCGGCTACCAGCTGACCGACGCCGGCCAGGTCTTCGTCCAGCACGGCGAAGCGGTGTACGGCAACGTCCAGAGCATGTTGCAGGCCTCGTCGCAGGAGGCCGACGCCACCGCCGGCCCGGTCAACATCACCTCCATCGACTTCCTGTTCGACTACTGGCTGCTGGAACACGTTCCCGCCCTGCACGCCCAGCATCCGCAGCTGCAACTGACGCTGCAGGCGGAAAACCAGAACCTGTCCTTCACCCGCCGCGAGGCCGACTTCGCCCTGCGCCTGGGCAAGCCGGGCGAGGACGCGGCGCTGGTGATGCGCAAGCTGGGCGACCTGGGCTTCGCCGTCTACGGCCACGCCCGCTTCGCCGACACGCCGCGCGCCTGCTGGGGCACCCAGCCGTGGATCGCCTACGACGACGCCCTGGCCGCCACCGGCGAGATGCGCTGGCTGGCGCAGATGGACCCGCAACCGCGCATCGTGCTCAAGGTGAACAGCCTGAGCACGATGGTGCGCGCCTGCCGCGCCGGCGTCGGCATGGCGCTGCTGCCCTGCATCGTGGGACGGCAGGAGGGACTGGAGCGCATCGGCGGCGGCGTCGAGGTACAGCGCGACATCTGGCTGCTCAGCCATCGCGACGCCGGCTCCATCGCCCGCTTCAAAACCGTCTCCGCCTGGCTGTCCCAGCTCTACGCCGGCAGCCAGGACCTGCTGTGCGGCGCGCTTTCACACCGCTAATCCGCATTCTGACCCCTCGTTTTAGCAGTTCGTCACATCCCGGTGGATGTACAGGGGGCCCTTGTCTATAGTTCACTCAACGCAAGACAAAACGCAGTGAAACTAAGCACCCAAGGAGCTCAAAATGAACATCGCTAAAAACATGGAAGCCATCTTCGTCGCCGCAATCGTCGTCGCCAGCGCTACCTCGTTCGCCACCGCCGCCGTACCGGCCATGCACAGCGCAGCCCCAGTGGCAGCAGTCGCCGCCAAGGCCGACACCACGAAAATGCAAGTGGTCACCGTCAGCGCCAAGCGCCTGACCGCCGCCGAAAAAGCCGCACTGTAATCGACGACTAATTCACGCTGAACGACGGAGCGCATGATGAAAAAATATCTGAAGGCTGCGATGCTGGCCACGGTACTGAGCAGCGGCGCCAGCGCCGCGCTGGCCGCCGATGTGACCAGCGAAACCCGCAGCGTCGATGCGCGCGCCGTCAACATCGATCTTGATGGCGTCATCAGCCTCAAGGTCAAGCAAGGTCCAGTCGCGTCGCTGACTCTATACGGAGAGGCTGACGCGCTGAAAAAAGTGACGGTGGAGCAGACGGGTGACACCCTGCACATCGGCACCAGCAAGGCCCGCAGCGGCTTCACTTTCGGCTTCGGAAGAAAGCAAGACCTGCGGGCGGAACTGACGCTGCCAAATCTGCACCAGGTGGTGTCGGGCGGCGTCGGTTCCACCGAAGTGTATGGCTTCAGCGGCGACAACCTGCGCCTGGCGTTGGACGGCGCCGGCTCGGTCAAGGTCAACGCCCAGTACCGCAACGTCGATGTGAAGCTGGGCGGCGTTGGCAGCATGACCGTCAACGCCGGCAACAGCGACAACGTCGACCTGAATTTGCGCGGCACCGGCCACATCGAAATCACCGGCCAGACCAAGCAGCTGCACGCCAGCCTTGGCGGCGTCGGCGGCCTCGATGCGGAGCAGCTGCGCGCCGACACGGTGGAAGTCACGATGTCAGGACTGGGGAGCGCGTCGGTGTACGCGAAGACCAGCGCGAATATGAAGTTATCGGGCATGGGTTCGGCCAAGGTGTACGGCAACCCGGCCAATCGTAGCGCCAGCGCCCGCGGCATGGGCAGCATCAGCTGGCAGTAAGGAATGCGGTAGTCCGCAGCAGGAAACACATGGGTGTGTTTTTACCGTCCGAGAGGCTCACTCCTCCCGGACGGTTTTTTTTTACTTCAGATAGCGGGCCTGCACGGCATCGCGCCCCAGCACGATGCGCATGTCGGCGTAGACCGACTTGCCGTTCTGCGCTTGCAGCGGCAGGCCCAATCGCTGCGCCAGTGTTTGCGCCAGAAGCTGCTGGTCGCGCTGGTACTCAATGCGGCTGACCGGCACCACGAACGGCTTCAGATTGGTCAGGCGCGTGGCCTTGATGCCTTCCGCGTCCAGCGTGCGCGCCAGCCGCGCGGCCGCGCCGGCAACGCCGTTGCCGTTGCTGATCTCCAGCTTGACGCCTTGCGCCACCGGCGCCGCTTCAGCGCCGGCGGCCACGCGCAGCACTTCCACCAGCGCCGCGCCGATCTTCCTCACTTCCGTGCGCGGCATCGAGGCGTCGACGACGGCCGCCCCGGCCTGCGCTGCGCCTTCCTTCAACAGCGCGTAGTCGCGCTGCACGTCATGCGCACGCAAGGTGGCGGCTTGCCTGAACATGGTCGCCGCCCGTTCGCGCTCGCCGCCCGCCTCCAGCGCGGCGCCCAGCTGCTCCCAGCGCGATGCCTCGGTCGGCTCCTGCAGGCAGGCCTGCTCCAGCGCGGTGACGGTGCCGGCTTGCCGGTCCGTCTCCGGCGCGGGCGCCGGGGCCATGCCGCTGCACGCCATCAGCAACGCGCCGGTGCATGCGGCGCCCAGTGTACGTTTCATCATCGCCTCCTATTTTCCCAACATGCTCGGCAGCATGCGGTAAATCTGTATGCCGGCGGGGCCGATCAGCACCAGCATCAAGGTCGGAAAAATACAGAAGATCAGCGGGAACAGCAGCTTCAACGCGATCTTGGCGGCGACTTCCTCGGCGATCAGGCTACGCTTGGCGCGCAGATTATCCGAGTGGACCCGCAGGGATTCCCCCATGCTGGTGCCGAAACGTTCCGACTGTATCAGCATCGCCACCAGCGTATCGACATCATCGACGCCGCTGCGCAAGGCCAGGTTGCGCAGCGCCTTCTCCTTGCTGAAACCCGCGCGCATCTCCATCAACGCCAGTTGCAACTCCTGCGCCAGCGCCACGCTCTTGATGTGGATCTCACCGGCCACCTTGGCCATGGCGCGGTCCAGGCTCAGCCCAGCTTCCACGCAGACCGTCAACAGGTCCAGCGCGTCGGGGAAGTTTTCGAAAATCTCGCGGCAACGGCCGGCCGCCCTGCGCGACAAGATGACGTTCGGTATGTAGTAGCCGGTGGCCGCCGTCATCAACAGCAGGTAGATGAAACCCTGGTTCAGCGTATGCTCCAGCGCGGCGGCGCCCAGCCCCGCCAGCAGGGCCGGGAGCCCCAGCGCCAGCAGCGTCTTGGCGGCGAAGTACAGCGACGGCGCCGACGCGCTGCGCCAGCCCGCGTTCATGAAACGGGTGCGCAGCGGCGAGCGCTCCCAGCCCTCCTCCGGCAGCGACAGCCGCGAAAACGGTTGCGCCGCCTGCGCGACCTTTTCTATCCAGCCGCCCTCTATCGGCACCGACGATTCCGACTTGCCGATAAAATCACCTAGCCGCTCACGTATCGGCACCGATGAAAAACCGAGAAACGCCACCAGCGCCACGCCCACCACCACCGCGAACACGATAACGAGAAAACCTATCTGCCGGATATCCATGCCGCGCTCCTCACACCCGTATGTGTATCACTTTGCGCATCCATATAACGCCACCAGCGGCCATCGTCAGCGCGTACCACGTCAGCGTCACTCCGGCCGGATCGGTCCACAGCACCTTGACGTAAGCGGGATTGGACAACATCATCAGCGCCAGCACGCCCAACGGCAGCAGGCCCAGTATCCACGCCGACATCCGGCCCTCGGCCGACATCACGCGCACCTGCGCAAGCAGCCGCAGGCGGGCGCGTATCAGGCGGCTGATGTTGCCCAGGACTTCGGCCAGGTTGCCGCCGGATTCGCGCTGTATCAGCACCGCGATCACCAGGTAGCGCAGGTCGGTCAGCGGCACGCGCATCGCCAGGTTGTGCAAGGCTTCGTTCATCGGCACGCCGTAGTTGATCTCTTCGTAGGCGAACTTGAATTCGCCGGCGATCGGCTCCGGCATTTCCTCGCCCACCATCTGCATCACGTTGGCGAAGGAGTGGCCGGCGCGCAGCGCCCTGCCGAGAAAATCCGCGGCCTCCGGCAGCTGTTCCTCCAGCTTGACCAGGCGCGCGCGCCGGGTGCGCATCAGCAGCGCCCAGGGCAGCGACAGTATCATCGCCAGCATGCCGCTCGCCGCCAGCGTGGGCAACTCCAGCATGGCCGGCAACAGCAGCGCCGGCGCCAGCAACGCCAGCACGCTGCCGAGGAACTGCGCCACCGACCAGCGCACGCCCGCTTGCAGCAGCAGTCGATCCAGCAAAGCCAGATGCTTGAAGCGGCGCAGGATTTTGTCCAGCGCCGGATGGCGGCTGTAGCTGCGCTGCTTGAGGATATCGATCCGCTCGCCGCCGCGCTCTCCGCGCGCCGCCATCAGCCGCAGGCGCTTGGAGATGCGCTGCGCGCCGCTGCCGTGCGCGCCCGACCACCACAGCCAGGCGCCTTCGATCATCAGGATCACGGCCGCGAACAGCAGCACCGCAAAGGCGGAGAAGATCGCATCCATGCCGCTACTCGTAGATCTTGTCGGGATCGAACACCGAATCGGCCACCGGCACGCCGAACATGCGCAGGCGGTCGGCGAAGCGCGGCCGCACGCCGGTGGCGGAGAAGCGGCCCAGCACCTTGCCGTTCGCATCCACGCCCTTTTGCTCGTAGCGGAAGATCTCGTGCATGGCGATCACGTCGCCCTCCATGCCGGTGATCTCCTGCAGGCTGACCAGCTTGCGCGTGCCGTCGGTCAGCCGCGACACCTGCATCACCACCGTCACGGCGGAGCAGATCTGCTGCCGCGTGGCGCGCGGGGTCAGGTTCAAGCCTGTCATGCCGACCATGTTCTCCAGCCGCGACAAGGCGTCGCGCGGGGTGTTCGAGTGGATGGTGGCCAGCGAGCCTTCATGGCCGGTGTTCATCGCCTGCAGCATGTCCAGCGCCTCCGGCCCGCGCACCTCGCCGAGGATGATGCGGTCCGGCCGCATGCGCAGCGCGTTGCGCACCAGCGAGCGCTGATTGACCTCGCCCTTGCCTTCGATGTTGGGCGGCCGCGTCTCCAGCCGCACCACATGAGGCTGGCGCATCTGCAGCTCCGCCGCGTCCTCGATGGTGACGATGCGCTCCACCGCCGGTATAAAGCCGGACAGCAGGTTCAACATGGTGGTCTTGCCGCTACCGGTGCCGCCGGAGATCAGGATGTTGACCTTGGCCTGGCCCAGCGCCTTCAGCACCTCCATCATCGGCGGCGTCAGGCTGCGGTAATCGAGCAGGTTCTGCACCGTCAGCGGATTGACCGAGAAGCGGCGTATCGACAGGATGGGGCCATCGATCGCCAGCGGCGGAATGATGGCGTTCACGCGCGAGCCGTCCGGCAGCCGCGCATCGACCATCGGGCTCGATTCGTCCACGCGACGGCCCACGCGCGAGACGATCTTCTCGATGATCTTCATCAGGTGGGCGTTGTCGTTGAAGGTCACGTCGGTCAGCTCCAGCCGGCCGGCGCGTTCGACGTAGACCTTGGCGCAGGTGTTGACCAGGATGTCGGACACACCGGGATCGGCCAGCAGCGGCTCCAGCGGCCCGAAGCCCAGCATCTCGTGCTGGATGTCGAGCACCAGGCTATGCCGCTCGTGCTGATTGAGCACGATGCGCTCTTCCTCGATGATGCGCTGGACCAGCAGCGCCAGCTCGTGCTTGAACTGCTCGGGCGTCAGCCGCTTCAGGCGTTCCAGGTCGATACGGTCGAGTATCGTCTGGTGCATGCTCTTTTTCAGCTCCTGGTAGGCCGATGCCGCCAGTCCCGGCAGGCCGCCGATAATCAGGCTTTGGCGGCTGTCGTCCGCAGTCGCCAGTCGTTCACGTAGGCTCATGTCATTCTCCGTTGTCGTTGCGACCGAACAGGCGGTCGAACAGGCCTTTGCTTTCGGCCACCCGGCGCGCCGTCACCTGCTCCACCAGCTCGGCGAGGCTGCGCGCCACCGCGCTGCTGCGCGACAGCTGCAGCACCGGGATGCCCTGGTTGACCGAATCGGTGGCCGACAGATAGTCGTTCGGCACCGTGTGCACCACCTCCGCGCCCAGCGCCTGCTCCAGGTCCATCAGGCGCAACTTGCCGCCCTTTTCGTAGCGGTTGACGATCAGGCGCGTGCGCTCGCTCGGGTAGCCCAGCGAGCGGAAGATGTCCAGCAGGCGGCGGCCGTCGCGGATGTCCGGCAGCGCCAGTTGCAGCACCGGGTGGATGGTGTCCGCCTGGTCCAGCGCGCGCAGCGAGATGGCGTCGATCTGGCGTCCGACATCGAGCACGATGAAGTCGTAGTGCTGGCGCGCCACGCGCAGGATGGTGTCCATGTGCTCCGGCTTCATGTCGACCGCGTGGTTGGGATCATCGGCCGCCGCCAGCACGCCGAAGTTGGACGCCACGTGCACCAGGCAGGAATCGAGGAAGGAGCCGTCCATGCGGCCGATCTGCGCGCAGATGTCGGACAGCGTCATCGCCGGCTTCTGGTCCGACACATACAGCGTGGCGTCGCCGAACTGGCCGTGCAGGTCGATCAGCAGCACCTTCTTGTCGGCCAGAGCGGCCAGCGCGTAGCCGAAGTTGGTCGACAAGAAGGTCGCGCCGCTGCCGCCCTTGCAGGAGATGAAGGCCAGCACCTTGCCCTCGCGCGTCTGGCTGACACCGGCCGCCACTTCGATGCGGCTCATCGTTTCATGGAAGGCGCTGTGCACCAGCGGCAGTTGCAGCACCTCGCGGATGCCGGCGCGCATGGCGCGGATCAGCAGGTCCTGCTGCGGCTCGCGCGTCAGCAGCATGAAGGAGGACGATGGATACAGCTTGCTGAGGCGCTCGACCAGTTCTGCCTCGTCCGCGCCCACATCGCTGGCGTCGACAATCACCAGCTCCGGCGTCTCCGGCAACTGGCGTTCGACCGCGTCGCGCAGACCGTTGCGCGACGCCACCAGCTGCATGGCGGGCAAGCGCGCGGAGCCCTGGGCGGCGACTTCGGCGTGCAGCAGGCTGTCCCTGCTGATCATCAGTGCTTTCATGGTCACTCCTCACTTGGCGCCGCTGACGCCGATGGTAAATGCGGACGGCTGCGGCGCGGGATCGCTGCTGGCCTTCTGGTAGCGCTCAAACGCGGCGTGCGCGGCGCGGCCATCCATGCCGGCCACCGGGTCGCCGTTGCGGCCGGCGTCCGTGTCGATCACCTGCTGCGCCAGCGTCACGCGGGCGATCTCGCCGAAGTGGCGGTCCCATTGCGGCGTGGTGGGCGTGAGCGGCAGGGCGCAGGAGGCCAGCGTGCATGCCAGTGGCAGGCTAAGTAAGTATCGCATCGTCGTATCCTGTTTATTTGTGGTCGGTGCTCTGGGCCTGCGGCCCTTCCATGCGCCCTTCGAGGAAGAGCTGGGCGCGGCTCGGTGTAGTGACACTGTCGGTCGGCAGCTTGTAGTTCGGCGGCAGCGGCTTGACCAGGTGCGGCGTCACCACGAACAGCAGCTCGGTGCGGTCCTGCTGGAAGTCGGTGCTGCGGAACAGCGCCCCCAGCACCGGCAGCTCGCCCAGCACCGGCAGGCCGCGGATGTTGGTGGTCTGGTTGTTGCTGATCAGGCCACCGATGGCGAAGCTCTGGCCGTCGAACAGTTCGACCGTGGTGGCGGCGCGGCGCGTGGTAATCAAGGGCAGGATGGCGCCGCCCGAGAAGCCGGCCGCCGAGATGCCGATGCCTTCGCGCGACAGCTCCGACACCTCCGGCGCGACCCGCAGGTTGATGCGGCCGCCGGCCAGCACGGTGGGCGTGAAGTGCAGGCCGATGCCGAACTCCTTTTCCTCCAGCGTGATCTTGTTGTTGTCCTGCGCGACCGGCACGAAGATCTTGCCGCCCGCCAGAAAGCTGCCTTCCTGGCCGCTGATCGCCATCACCGTCGGTTCTGCCAGGATGCGCACCAGGCCATCCTGCTTGTCGGCGGCGATGCCGACGTGGTTGCCCGTGGCCTTGCCGCCGCTAAGCAGCCCTTTCAGCGTGCCGCTGATGAAGTTCGAGGCCAGCGTGGTGCTCCAGCTGCCGCCGCCAAAGCTCAGTGACAGCCCGGTCTCCAGCTTGTCCAGCAGCGTCTTGGAGACCTCGGCGATTTTCACCTCCAGCATCACCTGCTGCGGCGCGCCGACATTGAGGAAGTTGACGATGCGCGTGGCGCCCGCAGCGGCGGCTGCCGCCTGCGGCGCGGCCGGTGCCGCAGGCGCGGCGCCACCGGCCGCGCCCCCCTTGTCGCCCTTGGCCGCCTCCAGCGCCTGCGCCGGACGCCGCACGAACGCGGAGGCCAGTTCCAGCACGCGCGCCGCCGTCGGCGCATCATCGACCGTGCCGCTGATGACCAGCGTGTCGCCGGCCGCGCTGACGTGGATGTCCTTCTGCTCCGGCATCAGCGCGGCCAGGGCATTCTGCAGTGCGGTGGGATCGATGCCGACCACCACCTCGATCACGTTACACATGCCGCTGCGTCCCTGCACGATCATATTGCTGCTGCCGATGTCGACGCCGACCACATACAGCGTGTCCGGCGCCACCAGTATCGCTTGCAGCACGGCGGGATTGCCGACGCTGCGCGCCAGCACCGCTTCCGGCATGCGCATCAGCGTCGACTTGCCCAGCGCGAGCGTCAGGTTGCCCGGCGTGGCCGCCTGGCCGCTGCACCGCAGGCTGACGGCGTCGCGGCCCTGCGACGCGTCCGGCGCAGAGCGTCCGGCGCCGGGGACGGTGGCCGGTAGGGTCGCGGCGGCGTTCGCGGCGGCGGCCGTTGGCTCCAGGCCAGCCATCGCCAACAACAGCGTCGCGTATCGTAGCGTCGTCATGGCCGGCTCACAGACATTCCTGCGTGCGCTGCACGCCGGCGATCACGCCGACGCAGGCGCGGGCACGCGGTGCGGCATGCGCCAGTTGCGGGCGTGGCTGGGCAGCGGCTGCGGACGTCGCCACCGGTGGCTCCGCCGGCGCCCTGGCGATGCCGAGCAAACTGGTTTTGGTGGCGCCGTCCGTCACGCCGGGGCGTGGATCGACCTGGTTGCGCAGCACCAGCGACAGCGTGCCGACGCTGCGCGCCAGGTCGATGTTCTCTGCCTGCGCCGGCGTCACCTCCAGCGTGACGGCGTTGACCACGCGCGGCTTGGTTTCGTCGCGCCCCACTTCCTGCGCCACGGCCAGCACCAGTATCCGTTCCAGCACGATCTTGGAAATCGCGTTCTCGTTGCCGGTGGCGGCGGCCTGCGTGTTGACGAGGATGTCGACAAAATTCCCCGGCAGCGCAAAACCGGCCACGCCCACCACGTCATTGACGCGCACCGTGATGGCCCGCTTGCCCTCCGAGATCAGCGCCGACAGGCCGCCCAGCGTGCCGGCCGGCGCCAGCTTGGCCTCGCTCAAAGGCTCGTCGCGCAGCACGCTGGTTTTCAGCACGCGTCCCACCAGCTTGGAGCCGTCGCGGATGGCGCCGCGCGGCAGGCTGTCGGCCGGCCAGTCGATCGCCTTCAGCATCTCCGGCGTCAGGCGCTGGCCGAGGTTCACATCGGTGGCGGCGACGATGATCTTGTTGGCCGACGTCGGCGTCTGGCGCAGCAGCCAGCGCGAGGCCAGCACCACCGCCACCAGTCCCAGTACGATGGCCAGCGCCATCATCATCAGTGCGCGCCGGTTGTTCATGCTATGCGCCGTTGCAGTTGGTCGATGGCGTCGGCCGGCGCCGCAACGCCGGTGGCGAACATGCTGATCCAGGCTTGCTCCAGCGTCTCCAGGCTGACGCGCGCGGGCTCGCCCAGGAAGCCTGCGAAGTCATTGACGCGACCTATAATCTCGCGCGGGTAGCAGGCCAGCAGCGGCAGGCCACTGCCGGCATGCAGCTCTTCGATCAGGTAGCCCAGCGCCGCCTCGTCAAGCGCCACGCCGGCGGCGACGCACTGCTGGCGAAACAGGGTGCGGTACTTGGCCGACTCCAGCGGCCCGACCGGGATCTTGTAGCCGACCCGGCGCAAGGCCGCTGCGTCCAGCAGCGCCTCCGGCGCCAGGCTGGTGGCGAACACCAGCTGCATGCGGCATGGCACGCTGAAGTGACAGCCGCCGGCCAGCGCCAGCTGGCTGCGCTCCAGTTCCCGCGCCTGCGAGAAGCGGTTCAGCAGATCGGCGGCGGCCATGCGCTGCCGGCCCAGGTCATCGACGATCAGCAAGCCGTTGTTGGCCTTCAGCTGCGGCGGCGCGCGATAGCAGCCGCTATGGCTGTCCGCCTGCAGCTCCAGCATGTCGGCGCTCAGGTCGGCGTCCAGCGCCACCACGGGCCGCGCGCACAGCACCCAGCGCGGATCGCCGCTGCGGCGCTCCTGCGCCTGCCGCAGCTGGCGCAAATGCTGCGGCGCCGGCGCGCGGTGCAGCAGCGCATCGTAGACCTGGACGATCTCCTGCCCCACCACCAGCGCGTGCGGCACCGCGATCACGCCTTGCAGCAGGGCGCCCAGGCGGTGCGCCAGCATCGACTTGCCGCTGCCCGACGGCCCATGCAGCAGCACCGTGCGGCCGGCGTGCATGGCCGCGCCCAGCATGCGCTGCACGGCGGGACTGAGGAAGTCGTCGGCGAATTCGGCGGCCAGTTCGTCGGCGCACAGCTGCGGCGCCTGGGCGGCCTGGCGTTCGACCATGGCGCGGTAGGCGTCCAGCGTCACCGGCGCCGGGCCGACGTAGGCGCAGCGGTCCATCCAGGCGCCGGCGCGCAGGCGGCCGGCCGAGGTCAGCTGGTACTGCACGTCGATGTCCGAATCGCCGCGCCATGCCACTTCAACCACGTGCTCGGCCACCATGAACTCCAGCGCTTCGCGCAGCACATTGATCGACAGGTGCAGCCGCGTGGTCAGCACCGGCAAGTGGATTTTCCCGGTGATGAAGATGGTCTTGGCGATCAGTTCGACGATCAGCTGTTGCGGCAAGCCGCTGTCGCGCACCGTCTTCGGTTGGGCCGGCAGCAGCTCGGCGGGATCGGCATGGAGGGCGGAGGAAGGCGATTCTACGGCGAGCATGACGATCTCCAGCGGTGAAATTAGTTACGTTGAGGAATCAAGTCTATCGGTCCGTGCTTTGTGGATATTGACGCGCAGCAAATTCGTGGCTAGCGGTCGGTCAGCGATGCGCCAGCGCCACCACCGCTATCGTGGCCAGCGCGATCGCCAGGCCGTAGGGCATGCCGCCGACGCTGGCGCCTGGCGCCAGCGGCACCGCTTGCAGAGGCATGCCCAGGCTGCGCAGCAGCAGCGGTTTGCTGATCGCCACCACGTTGCGCCAGCCTTCGCGCCAGCGGCCGTTAAACAACAGCATCAGCAGACCCATCAGGCCGCCGATGAGCGTGGCCAGCACCGCCACCTTCAAGGCCATCAGCGGGCCGACGAAGCTGCCGACCATGGCCATCAGCTTGACGTCGCCGGCGGCCATGCCGCGCAGCAGATACAGGGGTAGGAATAAAAAAAGGCCGGCCACGCTGCCGGCCGCCCACTGCGTCAGCGGCGCCCAGTGCAGGCCGCCCAGCATGTGCAGCATCAGCGCCAGCAGCAGGCCGCTGAGGATCAGCACATTCGGGATCTTGCGCAGGGCCAGATCCGTCACGGCCGCTTGCGCAACCAGGCAGATCAAGATCACTTCGATCGGGTTCAACATGACGGCCTCTCCGGCGTAAGGCTTTCCAGCCAGACTGCGGCTGGAAAGCCGGGTGGTTACGCGCCGGTGATCTTCGCGGCGAGGTTGGTGAAGGCAGTGTTCAGCCCTGTGTTCAACAAAGAGAAGACGGCAATGATCGCCGTCGCCATGGTCGCCGCGATCAGGCCGTATTCAATGGCGGTGATCCCGTCTTCGTCGTGTGCGAACACCTTTGCAGCTGCAATAAGCGAGTTCATGATTTACTCCTGGATTAAGTCAAAAAAAGTACCCCTGGCGCAATTGGCTGACTTCCAAATCGCCAGTGCCGCGCCATTAAGGCTTACTATACGGATCGGAGTTTTCCGAGAGTTGACTTGACGCAAGCTTTCCATGTGGCATTATTTTCATGGGTTTGATGAAAATGTGCGCACGGAACACACTTCATGGCTGGCTTATGTCAAACTGCATCAGTTTCCTGGCCGGTAAGCTGGAACGGGTACTCCAGCTGTCGGAAAAAGGTCGCATACAGTTGCATGGAATGTTTTTTTTCGCACACATGAATTGCCTTGATTGCAAAAAGCTATTATCCTGCTTAGCTGTTCTTTGGAAAGGCCCCGTGTTGCAGCTTCACCGTGCGCCTGACTATCAAAGAGATTGGCTTGATAGGCGTGAACGAAACGTGGCTAGACACAAGGTTGTGTGATTATTTTCCAGAGAAGAAAATGGATTCCCTACTGAAACACATGGTGGACATGACCGGCCACCGCGATCACACGATGCTCGACATCTCCGTGATCTCGGCGGTGCAGGAGCTTGCACGCGCCAGCCAGGTCCGCGTTCTGACGCTGGCCACAGTCAGGGGCAAGACCTTTGTCCGCCCGCGCACCATCATTTGCGCCGGCGAAGCGGCGCGCATGGTCGACACCACGGACCTGCACAATCCCGGCGAACCCATCGAAAACATCCCGGCCCTGGCCGAGTGCCTCGCCAACCACGAATCGGGCGCCGACGTCGCCAACGAGGCGGGCGAGCACACGCTGTGGCTGCCGATCTGGCTGGGCGACAAGGCCGACACCTGCCTGGAAATCGTCAATCCGACGCCGTACACCAGCGACACCATCCACGTCATCGGCGGCATCGTCAGCGTCTACCGCAATTTCCAGAACCTGCTGGACTACAGCGAACGCGATTCGCTGACCGGCCTGCTCAACCGCAAGACCTTCGACGACCAGCTGGCCAAGATGCTGGCCGCCAGCACCGAACAGGATGCCCTCACGCTGCCGGGCGAGCCGGAGCGCCGCAGCCACCACGAGCAGGAAAAACAATGGCTGGCCGTGGTCGATGTCGACCATTTCAAGCACGTTAACGACCGTTTCGGCCATTTATACGGCGATGAGGTCCTGATCCTGATCGCCAACCTGCTCACCTCCTCGTTCCGCGCGCAAGACCGCGTGTTCCGTTTTGGCGGCGAGGAATTCGTCGTGCTGCTGCGCTCGACCACCCTGGACAACGCCAAGAAGATCATCGACCGCTTCCGCATGAACGTGGCCTCGCATGATTTCCCGCAAGTGGGCAAGGTGACGGTCAGTGTGGGGTTTGTCAGCATCAGCGCGCTGGAGGCGCCGGTGATCATCCTGGGACACGCCGATCAGGCGCTGTACTACGCGAAAAGCCACGGCCGCAACCTGGCCTGCCATTACGACGAGCTGGTCGATGGCGGCATGCTGCAGGCGATTGAATCCAACGATACCGCCGAGTTCTTCTAAACCCCGGCCCTCAAGCGAGGGTCAGGAAGCGCATGGGATCGACATTCCACTTGCTGGGCGATTCGTGGCCGACGATCTTGTCGCCGCCGCCAAAGCCCAGTCCCCGCGACAAATCGACGGTTTCCGGCTTGATGTAGAGATTTTGCTTGGTGTTGAAGAAAACATTGACCTTGGGCGCCAGCAAATTGGTCTCGTGTGGCTCAATCACCACACCCAGGCGTCCGGACTCCAGCATCACCATGGTGCCAACCGGATAAATCCCTACGCAGCGCATAAATTCCTGCGCGTACTGCGGATTGAAGTGGAACTTGCTCCATTCATAAATCTTGCGCAAGGCCGCCGCCGCCGACATGCCCTTGTGATAGCAGCGATCCGCCGTAATGGCGTCGTACACGTCGACAATCGCCGCCATCTGCGCCAATTCGCTGATGCCGTCGCCCGCCTGTTTGTTCGGATAGCCGCTGCCGTCGCGCCGTTCATGATGGTGCAGCGTGATGTCCAGCGGTATCGGACCGATTTCCGGCGATTGCAGCAAGATGTTGTAGCCATCCTGGGGATGACGCTTGATGATGGCGAATTCCTCGTCCGTCAGCGGACCGGGCTTGTTCAGGATGGCGTCCGGCACCAGCGCCTTGCCGGTGTCGTGCAGCAGCCCGCCCAGGCCGGCCTGGTGGGTCCTCTCGGGGTCGAAGCCGCGCGAACGGCAAAATGCCACCAGCAGCGTACAGACGCTAACCGAGTGCAAAAAGGTGTAATCGTCTTTGTTCTTGATGCGCAGCAAACCAACCAGCGCACCTGGGTTGCGCAAGATGGATTCGGTGATATTCTGCACCACCGGCTGGACTTGATCGAGTTCGATGGCTTTGCCCAGGCGCGCATCCTGCATCACGGTGCGCACCAAGGTCGATGCCTGGTGGCGGATCTGCACCGCGCGCTTCATTTCCTCGCCCAGCGAAACGCGGGTGATGACCGGCGCCTTGGCGACGATTTCCACGATTTCGCGTTCGGTCGCCGCCTGTGCCTCGTCGAGCGACGGCGCGTCCTGCACGTCCAGCCCTTTGTTGTTGTCTATGACAACGTCATGGATGCCGGCATTGATGATCTTGCGGATTTCGTCTTCGCTGGAGATCAAAAAACGGTTGCGGACGAACGGATGGGTCATCCAGTCGCAGCTCAGGTCATGTATGTACATGCCCACTTTTAGCTGCGAAGAGTCGACTTTCTTTAACATACTGGTACCCACTTTTAAATGGCTGGAGACAGCGGAAAGTGCTGATGCCAGTATAGCAAATAGTTTCCTATCAGGATTAGATTTACAGGTGCTACCATTTGTTTGTCTAGGTTAACAGTCTCCTCACGCCATGGAATTACGCCAACTTCGTTACTTTGTAGCTATAGCAGACCACGGTTCGCTGTCGCGGGCGGCCGTGGTGCTGCATGTTGCGCAACCGGCACTCACGCAACAGTTAAGGCAACTGGAAGAGGAACTGGGCGTGCAATTGCTGCACCGCTCGGCACAAGGCGTGCTCAGCACGGATGCCGGCAAGATCTTCTACGAACACGCCCAGGCCATCCTCAAGCAGGTGGCGGACGCCCGCTCGGCCGTGGCGCAGTCGGCCGAACGCCCCAGCGGCGCGGTCACGCTGGGACTGCCGCACAGCATATCCGGCGCACTGGCGCTGCCGCTGTTGACGGCAACGCGCGCCCAATATCCCGAAATCACCCTGCAACTGACGGAAGAACTGACCGGCAACCTGAGCGAGCAGCTCAAGTCCGGCCGCGTCAACCTGGCCGTGCTGTTCGACGACGGCCAGCTGGCCCAGTTCGCCACCACGCTGCTGGTCGAGGAAGAGCTGCGCTTCATCTGTCGCGCCGATGCGACTTATGCGCACGGTGAGCAGGCACTCACCTTGACGCAAACGCTGAAAACCACGCTGATCCTGCCCGGCCTGCAACATGGCGTGCGGCCGCGCATCGAAAGCGTGGCGCGCGAGGCCGGACTGACGCTGGGCAACGTCATCGAGATCAATTCCATCGCCATCCTCAAATCCGCCATCCTGGCCGACATGGGCGCCACCATCCTGCCGTCCGCGCCCGTCCTGGACGAGCTGGAGCGCGGCGCCATGCGCTCCCACCGCATCCACAGCCCGTCGATTTCACGCACGGTGGTGTTGTGCGCCTCCAAGAATATTCCGCTGACCAACGCTGCGGCGGCGGTCAGCCGGCTGGTGCAGCAAGTGAGCGCGCAGTTGTGCGCCGGCGACACCTGGCCGGGCGCGACCGCCATCGGCTGAGCCCTCTCCCTTAGTCATCACTTTTTCTTATACCCCCATCGGCAATCCGTATTTCCGTATACGTCAACTAGCGCCCATACTCTGCTACAAAGCGGGTTTTTTAAGCCTAAAATACCTGCAACGCCGCTAACCATGCGGCCCATGGCCTGATCCTGGCGCGCCTACCCGGCGCCACCAAGTTTGGGCGCGATCTGACACAAAACCGGAGACACCACCATGCCCGATACCACGGCACACGGCCCAGCAACGTCCACCAGAGACGCCGCCCCATCCCGCCTCACCACCGTCAGCCTCGACGACAAATACACCGCGATCAAAGGCGACATCTTCCTGTCCGGCATCCAGGCGCTGGTGCGCCTGCCGATGATGCAGCGCGTGCGCGACCAGGCGGCCGGCCTGAACACCGCCGGCTTCATCTCCGGCTACCGCGGCTCGCCGCTGGGCGGCCTGGACGAGAACCTGTGGAAAGCCCAGCCGCATCTGCAAGCGCACCATGTGCAATTCGTGCCGGGCGTGAACGAGGATCTGGCCGCGACCGCCGTCTGGGGTTCGCAGCAGGTCGACCTGATCGGCGAAGCCAAGTACGACGGCGTATTCGCCATGTGGTACGGCAAGGGCCCTGGCGTGGACCGCTGCGGCGACGTCTTCAAGCACATGAACCATGCCGGCACCTCCAAGCATGGCGGCGTGCTGCTGGTGGCCGGCGACGACCACGGCGCCTACTCGTCGACGCTGCCGCACCAGTCGGACCACCTGTTCTCCGCCTCGATGATCCCGCTGCTGTATCCATGCAATGTGCAGGAATACCTGGACCTGGGCATCCACGGCTGGGCCATGTCGCGCTTCTCCGGCTGCACGGTGGCCTTCAAGGCATTGGCCGACACGGTCGAATCGTCGGCCTCGGTCGATGCCGATCCGTTCCGCGTCGAAGTCAAGATCCCGCACGACTTCGTCATGCCGGAAGGCGGCCTGAACGCGCGCCTGTCCAGCATCCCGCTGGGTCAGCAGGCGCGCAATCAGGAAGCGCTGATGCAGGACTACAAAATCTACGCCGCGCTGGCCTATGCGCGCGAGAACAAGCTCAATCACACCACCATCACCAGCCCGAACGCCAAGCTGGGCATCATCGCCTCCGGCAAATCCTACCTGGACGTGCTGGAAGCGCTGGAAGAACTGGGCATCGACGAGAAGATGGCGGCCGACGTCGGCCTGCGCCTGTTCAAGGTCGCGATGCCATGGCCGCTGGAACCGGACAGCGTGCGCGAATTCGCGCAGGGCCTGGACGAGATCCTGGTGGTCGAAGAGAAGCGCCAGATCGTCGAGTACCAATTGAAGGAACAGCTGTACAACTGGCGCGACGACGTACGTCCGCGCGTGATCGGCAAGTTCGATGAAAAAGGCGAATGGGTCGCCCCGCGCGGCGAATGGCTGCTGACCTCCAAGGCCGACTTCTCGGTGTCGCAAGTGGCGCGCGTGATCGCCTCGCGCGTCAAGCGCCTGATCTCGGACCCGGTCACCTGCGACCACATCAAGGCCCGCCTGACCTTCCTCGACGCCAAAGACGCGGTGCTGAAGAAAGCCATCAACACCCCGTTCCGCCCCGCGTTCTACTGCTCCGGATGCCCGCACAACACCTCGACCAAGGTCCCTGAAGGCAGCCTGGCGCTGGCCGGCATCGGCTGCCACGTGATGGCGACCTCGATCTACCCCGAGTTCAACAAGCTGACCACGCACATGGGCGGCGAAGGCGCGCCGTGGATCGGCCAGGCCGCGTTCTCGAAGATCCCGCACGTGTTCCAGAATCTGGGCGACGGCACCTACTTCCACTCCGGCTACCTGGCGATCCGCGCGGCCGTGGCGGCCAAGGTCAACATGACCTACAAGATCCTCTACAACGACGCGGTGGCGATGACGGGCGGCCAGCCGGTCGACGGCATCACCTCGGTGCCGATGATCGCGCAGCAGATGGCCGCCGAAGGCGTCAAACGCATCGCGCTGGTCACCGAAGACCTGAGCCGCTACACCGACCGCAGCGCGCTGCCATCGATCGTCAGCCTGCACGACCGCAAGGACATGGACGCGGTGCAGCGCGAGCTGCGCGAAGTGGGCGGCGTATCGGTGCTGATCTACGACCAGACCTGCGCGGCCGAGAAGCGCCGCCGCCGGAAGAAGGGCGAATACCCCGACCCTGCCAAGCGCATGGTCATCAACGAAGCCGTGTGCGAAGGCTGCGGCGACTGCGGCATCCAGTCCAACTGCACCTCCATCCTGCCGAAGGAAACGGAGTTCGGCCGCAAGCGCACCATCGACCAGTCGTCCTGCAACAAGGACTACTCGTGCGTGAAGGGCTTCTGCCCGAGCTTCGTCACGGTTGAAGGCGGATCGCTGAAGAAGACCAAGACCGGCGTCACCAAGGACAACGCCGACGACGGCTTCGGCGCCCTGCCGGAACCGGTGCTGCCATCGTGCGAGCAGCCGTACAACATCCTGATCAACGGCATCGGCGGCACCGGCGTGATCACCGTCGGCGCGCTGATGGGCATGGCCGCGCACCTGGAAGGCAAAGGCGCATCGGTGCTGGACATGACCGGCATGTCGCAGAAAAACGGTTCGGTCACCTCGCACGTCAAAGTCGCGAAGACCCCGGCCCACCTGCGCGCGCAACGCATCGCCACCGGCGAAGCGGACGTGATCCTGGGCTGCGACATGCTGACCGCCGGCGCCGCCGATGCGGTATCGAAGATGCGTCCGGGCCGCACGCTGGCCATCGTCAACCTGCACGAGCAGCCGCCAGGTACCTTCGCGCAGAACGCCGACTGGCAGTATCCGGTGGCCGAAGTGCGCGCGCTGATCGAGGAATCGGTCGGTGCCGGCGCCGCCGATTTCATCGACGCCACCAAGCTGGCCACCGCGCTGATGGGCGACTCCATCGCCGCCAACCTGTTCATGCTCGGTTATGCATGGCAGAAGGGCCGCATTCCGCTCAACGAGGCATCGCTGCTGCGCGCGATTGAGTTGAACGGCGTCGGCATCGCGTCCAACAAGAAGAGCTTCCTGTGGGGCCGTCGCGCCGCCGTGGACCTGAAGCGCGTCGAACGCGTGGCCATGCCGACGCAGGCGATCGTGATGCAGATGCCGCAAAGCCTGGAGAACGTCATCAACAAGCGCGTCGAGTTCCTGACCGCTTACCAGAACGCCGCCTACGCTTCGAGCTACGAGCAGCTGGTGTCGCAGGTGCGCGCGAAGGAAACCGCTCTGGGTCTGGGCAACAAGCTGTCCACCGCCGTCGCCAAGTACGCCTTCAAGCTGATGGCCTACAAGGACGAATACGAAGTGGCGCGCCTGTACACCGACGGCCGTTTCGTCGAGCAGCTCAAGCAGCAGTTCGAGGGCGACTTCTCGGTCAAGTTCAACCTGGCGCCGCCGATGTTCGCCAAGAAGGACGCCAAGGGCCATCTGGTCAAGGCGGAATTCGGTTCGTGGATGTGGAGCGCGTTCAAGCTGCTGGCCAAGTTCAAAGGGCTGCGCGGCGGCGCCTTCGACATCTTCGGCTACACCGAGGAGCGCAAGATGGAACGCGCGCTGATCGTCGAATACCGCGATCTGGTCAATTCGCTGATGGACCAGCTGTCGCCGGAAAACCACGCCACCGCCGTGGAACTGGCCGGCCTGCCGGAAAAAGTGCGCGGCTTCGGCCACGTGAAGGAAAAGGCTGTCGCCACCTTCCGTACCGAGAAGGCACGCCTGCTGGCGCAATTGGCCCAGCAGCGCGCCGCTTGATTGAGACCTGACCCCGCAACCCGGACGCGGGGTCAGACCCCATGCGGGGTCTGCCCCCTGTTTGCCGCAGTACGGGGTTCGATTTGATTGACGTTAACGTAAACGTCATATAATGAACCAAACACAGCACAAAATCCCAAGGGACACCATGAACGACCTCTCCGCTCCGAAAGTTGTAGCCGTGCCGGATCAACCGCGCCTGAACAATAAAGTCCGTTTCGTCACCGCCGCCTCGCTGTTCGACGGCCACGACGCCTCGATCAACATCATGCGCCGCATCCTGCAATCGAACGGCGTCGAAGTGGTCCACCTGGGCCACAACCGCTCGGTCGACGAAGTCGTCACCGCGGCGCTGGCCGAAGACGTGCAAGGCATCGCCATCTCCAGCTACCAGGGCGGCCACGTCGAATACTTCAAATACATGATCGACCTGCTGCGCGCGCGGGGCGGCGCCCACATCAAGGTGTTCGGCGGCGGCGGCGGCGTTATTGTCCCTGACGAAATCGCCGACCTGCATGCCTACGGCGTCACCAAGATCTTCAGCCCGGAAGACGGCCAGCGCATGGGCCTCGTCGGCATGATCCAGTGGATGGTGCAGCAGTGCGACATCGACCTGTCCAGCTACTCGCCAACTTCGCTGGCGCCGCTGCGCGAAGGCGAGATCGCCGCCCGCCACCGTCCGCTGGCCCAGCTGATCACCGCGCTGGAAAACGACAAAGCCTCCCCTGCCCTGCGCGCCGAACTGCTGGCCGCCGCCGAAGGCCTGGCCGTGCCGACGCTGGGCATCACCGGCACCGGCGGCGCCGGCAAATCCTCGCTGACCGATGAACTGATACGCCGCATCCGCCTCGACCAGGGCGATGCCGTCAACATCGCCATCATCTCGATCGACCCGTCGCGCCGCAAATCCGGCGGCGCGCTGCTGGGCGACCGTATCCGCATGAACGCGATCAATCCGTGGAATGGCCAAACGCGCGTCTTCATGCGCTCGCTGGCCACGCGCGAAGCGGGCTCCGAAATCTCGCAGGCCCTGCCCGACGTGATCGCCGCCTGCAAAGTGGCGGGCTTCGACCTGGTGATCGTTGAAACCTCCGGCATCGGCCAGGGCGACGCCGCCATCGTGCCGCACGTCGACGTGTCGATGTACGTGATGACGCCGGAATTCGGCGCCGCCTCGCAGCTGGAAAAAATCGACATGCTCGATTTCGCCGACTTCATCGCCATCAATAAATTCGACCGCAAAGGTTCGCAGGACGCGCTGCGCGACGTCGCCAAGCAGTACCAGCGCAATCGCGAAATGTGGAGCAAGCGTCCGGAAGAAATGCCGGTCTACGGCACCCAGGCGTCGCGCTTCAACGACGACGGCGTCACCGCGCTGTATCAAGGTCTGCTGCCCAAGCTGGAGCAATTCGGCCTGAAGGCCAAGCCGGGCAAGCTGGCGCCGGTGGATGTGCGCTTCTCCAGCGGCAAACACGTGATCGTGCCGCCGGCACGCGCGCGCTACCTGGCGGAGATCGCCGACACCGTGCGCGGCTACCACCGCTTCACCCGCAAGCAGGTGACGCTGGCGCGCGAACGCCAGCAGCTGACCGAATCGAAACGTATGCTGGCCATCGCCCACAAGACCGCCGACTTTGACGACCTGATCGCCGAACGCGATGCCGAGATGGACGGCGGCGCCAAGAAGCTGCTGGCCCAGTGGCCGGACATGCAGGCCGCCTACGCGGGCGACGATTACGTCGTCAAAATCCGCGACAAGGAAATCCGCACCCGCCTGATCCAGCACACACTGTCCGGCACCAAGATCCGCAAGGTCGCCCTGCCGCGTTATGAAGACCACGGCGAAGTGCTGCGCTTCCTGATGCTGGAAAACGTGCCGGGCTCCTTCCCGTTCACGGCCGGTGTGTTCGCCTTCAAGCGCGAAGGCGAAGACCCGACCCGCATGTTCGCCGGCGAAGGCGACGCCTTCCGCACCAACCGGCGCTTCAAGCTGGTCTCCACCGGCATGGACGCCAAGCGTCTGTCGACCGCGTTCGACTCCGTGACCCTGTACGGCGCCGATCCCGCGCTGCGTCCTGACATCTACGGCAAGGTCGGCAACTCCGGCGTATCGATCGCTACGCTGGACGACATGAAGGTGCTGTACGACGGCTTCAACCTGTGCAGCCCGAGCACCTCGGTCTCGATGACCATCAACGGCCCTGCACCAACCATCCTGGCGATGTTCATGAACACCGCCATCGACCAGCAGGTTGAAAAATTCGTCGAAGAGAACAAGCGCCAGCCTAGCGCCGACGAAGCGGCCAAGATCAAGGACTGGGTACTGCAAAACGTGCGCGGCACCGTGCAGGCCGACATCCTGAAGGAAGACCAGGGCCAGAACACCTGCATCTTCTCGACCGAGTTCTCGCTGAAGGTGATGGGCGACATCCAGGAATACTTCGTCCACCACCAGGTGCGCAACTTCTACTCGGTGTCGATCTCGGGCTACCACATCGCCGAAGCGGGCGCGAACCCGATCTCGCAGCTGGCGTTCACGCTGTCGAACGGCTTCACCTTTGTGGAAGCCTACCTGGCGCGCGGCATGCATATCGACGACTTCGCACCGAACCTGTCGTTCTTCTTCTCGAACGGCATGGACCCGGAATACACGGTACTGGGCCGCGTGGCGCGCCGCCTGTGGGCGGTGGCGATGCGCGACAAGTACGGCGCCAACGACCGTTCGCAGAAGCTCAAGTACCACGTGCAGACCTCGGGCCGTTCGCTGCACGCGCAGGAGATCGACTTCAACGATATCCGCACCACGCTGCAGGCGCTGATCGCGATCTACGACAACTGCAACTCGCTGCACACCAACGCCTACGACGAAGCGATCACCACGCCGACCGACGAATCGGTGCGCCGCGCGCTGGCGATCCAGCTGATCATCAATCGCGAATGGGGCCTGGCCAAGAACGAGAACCCGAACCAGGGCTCGTTCATCATGGAAGAGCTGACCGACCTGGTGGAAGAAGCGGTGCTGCAGGAGTTCGAACGCATCGCCGAACGTGGTGGCGTGCTGGGTGCGATGGAAACCGGCTACCAGCGCGGCAAGATCCAGGAAGAGTCGATGCTGTACGAGCACCAGAAGCACGACGGCACGCTGCCTATCATCGGCGTCAACACCTTCCGCAATCCGAAGGCGACCGGCGAGCCGCAGAAGATCGAACTGGCGCGTTCCACCGACGACGAGAAGCAGTCGCAGCTCACGCGCCTGGACGACTTCCACGCCCGCAATGCGGACGCGGCGCCGGCAGCGCTGGCGGCCTTGCAGCAAGCAGCCATCGACAACGCCAACGTGTTTGAAAAGCTGATGGACGCCGTGCGCGTCTGCTCGCTGGGCCAGATCACGACGGCGCTGTTCGAAGTCGGCGGCCAGTACCGCCGCAATATGTAAGGCCGCAGAAAGGGGGCGGCTCGCTGCCCCCTTGTTTGCTTCTATCTCACGCCGCCTCCGCCAACGTTCGCAGCGCTTCGCCAAGCTGGCGCTCCAGTTGATCCACGTTGGCATATCCGGCACTAATGCCGATCCGCCGGCCACCGGCTTCGAGCAGCAGCGCCGGGAAGCTGCGGATGCCCATCGCCCGCACCTTGGCGAATTCGGCCAGCGTGTCGGCTATCGTCGCGGGATGCGACCACGCCGCCAGAAAAGCGGCGACCTCCATCGCAACGCCCTGCCCATGAAGTTCGGCGACGGCGGCCCGGGCCAGCACCGCGCCGTCGGTGGTGTCTAGGCCGTCCACATAGAACGCCCTTTGCAGCGCGCGGAACACCGCCAATTGGTCGGCGCCTGGCGCCACGCGGCGCGCCGTCACGACCGCGCGGCATATCGGCTCGGTGTCGTAGACGAAGTTCTCGCGCGCCATCAAGGCCTTGCGATTGAAAGGCAAACCGCTGCTTTCCTCGACCCGCGCCCAGTGCGCGAGGCGAAACTGCTTGCCGCTGTCGTCCAGCACATCGGTGGCGCCGGCGCGCAAGCCGCCGACCAGGATTTCCACCGGCAGCTCCGGGTGGCGTTCTGACAGCGCCGTCATTTCCTTGCCGAAGCCATAGCACCACGAGCACATGGGGTCACCAACATAGAGCAACTTCATGATTGGCCTCGCATGCCTTGCGACGCGCCGGTGACGATGATGGTTTTTTGTTGTTGCTGCCTCATGATGCTCTCCAAGTAAGTGGTCGGTTTCATCCGACCTCTAACGATCGGATGAAACCACTGTACGCCGGAGGTGGAGGCAGATAAATACGGCCAACTGACAAAAAGTAGTTACGTCATGTAATGAATAGTGGCTACATCCGTATTCATTATTGCTTGCGGCGGCGAGCCAGCGCACCGATGCCGGCCAGGCCAACGATCAACATCGTCATGCCGCCCGGCTCGGGCACGCTGGACACCACAACACCATCCACTTGTAGTCCCTGCCCCAGTCCCAGGAAGGTCGCGTCATACCACTGGCCGCCCTGCATCAGCGCATAGCCGCCCAACGCTTGCGGCGCCATGCCCGGCATGCTGCTTTGACTGCCCGCGCCATAGTTCGACGTGAACACCACCCAGTAAGTACCAGGCCCCACCTTCCAGTCCAGCGCCGACACGCCATTCCAGGCCAGCGCTCCGGCACTGGTGGCGACACTGGCCGATTGCAGCACGCCGCCCGGTATGAAGCCGCCGTCGCCGTCTGCGCCGTTGCTGAACAGGCTGACGCCCACCGTGCCGGCATCGGTGCTGAAATAGCCGGCGATGCTGTCTATCGTCAGCTCGCCCGTCACCGAGAACTGGCCGGCGTAGCTATGGTTGCTGTTGAACGCCCAGCCGCTGCCGACAGCATTCGACGGCGTTCCCGTGTCGACCACCAACGCGGCTTGGGCCGCCCCGGCCGCCAGGCACAGCGCGAAAATGAAACTCAATCGTTTGAAAAACATGTGTCTCCGCCTTTCAGATGTGGATGCGATTACTTCAGTTTGCCGGCGCCGGCGTTGGCCGGCACAGAGGTCTGCGTGGCTGTCGCGGTCTGCAGCGCGTACAGATACGGCGGCGTCCACAGGTTGGCGGTGCTTGGCAAGGCGAGACCGCACTGACCGTCGACCAGGTTGGTGCCCGACTTGTCGCTGACGAAGACGTGACCGGACGAACGGAAGCCGATGTAGTCCTTGCCCTTGATGGCTTTGCCGCAGAACTCAGTCAGCTTGAGACCCGTGATGTTGTAGTAGTGGTTTTCAATCAGCATGTTCGAGCGATAGCGCGCATCGGTACCGCTTTCGAACTTGACATCCACGTCCTTGGTGGAGACGCTGCCGGTGACGAGGTTGTTGAACATATGAACCTGGCCATAGCGATTCAACGGCAAGCGCGTGGTCGCACCGTCCCACCAGTTGCCGCTGAAGGTCACGTGCATGCGACCCTCGTCGCTCCATGCGCGGCCGGAGTCGCCGTTGCCCACCAGCGTGGTCTTGTGGTGCTTGCCGAAGTAGCTGTTGGAGATGGTGACGTAGTCGCTGCCGCGCACCACATCGAGCGCGCCATCATGCCGCGTGGTGTAAGGGGCGATGGCCAGCGAATCCGGCGTGTCGCCGTCGCTAATGGTCAAATGATCGAGGTAGATATTCTGGCCGCGCGATACCGTCAGGCCGTCGGCGTAGGCATTGGCCGAGTCCTCGGGATTGACGTCCCACGGCGTATCGAGCACCAGGTTGCGCACGATGACGTTGCGGGTCCAGGTCGGATAATCGTCGCCGTCCTTGCCGTCGGCGATCCACTTCTTGAAGTCCGCTTCGGGATCGCCACCGGGCGCCAACGCCAGCTCTCCGCCGATCAGCAACGCCGTGCCGGTGATGCGGGCCGCGCGGCCCTGGGCATCGTTGATGCCGACCAGCGTGGTGTTCGACGGCAGGTTGATCGAGCCGCCCAGCTTCTGGTCCGAATAGCTGGTGTACTCCTTGAAGACCGTGTTGTTCTGGCTCCAGCGCAGATCGATGTGGCCGATCACGCGGATGATCTTCGGCTCGTTGCCGGCTTCGTTGATGGCGGCGACCAGCTGCTGGCCGTTGTACACGGTGTAGATGCGATTGGCGGTGGCCGAACCGCCGCCCGTCACCAGCACCGGCGTCTTGCGCGTGCGGGCATGCCATCCGGTGGCAGGCGCGCTATTGCGCTCGAAGGTCAGCACGCCGCCGGTCGGATCGGCCGAGGCGAACTGCCATGCCGGCAGCTTGGGCGCGGCCATGTAGTTGGCGGGATCGTGCAGGCCGTTGACCAGCACCGGCGCCGAGTAATTGCGCACGCCGTATTGGGCCGTTTGCAGAGGGGTGCTGGCGCCGACCAGGGTCTTGGCGTCTATCGTTGCGGCCTGCGCGGCCGATGCCAGCAGAATGCCGGCGGCGATGAGTGAATATTTCAAGGTTGTCTCCATTTTTTTGAAAGTAACTGGCAAAGCAAGTGACGATTCGTACCCACGTGTTGGTGCCTAGCGCGCCGGAGCGAGTCAGGGTCGATATATGCCAACTGGGTGGGGCTGGATAAACATTCAGCATCTGACTGCGATGACTGAAACAGGCACCTTGCGTACCTGTCGCCGTTGCGACGAGGGCTGGGAGCCGAGGTCGCGCAGGTCAAGGATCGAAGCCGGCCGAGGACTCACACCGGCATCAATTGAATTAATACTAATCTGTCAGAAAAAAATATGCAACAAGCTTTCAACGGGGCTCGAAGTGCGGTCCAGCGCCCTCCTGCGCCAGCGCGTCCTGCGCGTTGCGCAGCGGGCAGGCCCTCAGCGACAGGCATCCGCAGCCGATGCAGCCGTCGAGTTGATCGCGCAATTGCGTCAGCGTCTTGATCCGTTCTTCCAGTTCCAGTTTCCACGTAGCGGAGAGACGGCGCCAGTCTGCGACAGTGGGCGTTCGTCCCGACGGCAGCGCATCCAATGCCCGCGCGATCGCCGCCAGCGGCAGGCCGACACGCTGCGCCACCTTGATCACCGCCAGCCGCCGCAGCACCGAGCGCGCATAGCGCCGCTGGTTGCCGCTGGAGCGGACCGAGTGGATCAATCCCTTGGCTTCATAAAAATGCAGCGCCGATACCGCGACGCCCGCGCGTTCGGCCAACTCGCCGACGCCGAGTTCTTTCGAAGGAGATGCCATATAAAATCCTTGACCTCAAGTTAAGTTGAGATTTTATAGTGTCTGCACATTCACTGCCTGAAGGACGCCATGAAATTCATCAACCCACCCGGTCTGTACGACCCACGTCCCAACGGTTACAGCCACGTCGTCGTCGCCGAAGCGCCGGCGCGCATCATCTACATCGCCGGCCAGGGCGGCGAGAGTATCGACGGCGTGCTATCGGAAAGTTTCGAAGCGCAGGTCCAGCAGGCGCTGGCCAACTTGCAAACCGCGCTGGCCGCGGCGGACGCCAAGCTGACCGACGTCGCCAAGGTCACGGCACTGATCGTCGATCACAACGAAGCGCGTCTGGGAATATTCAGCAGCGCGCTGCGCGCCATGTGGGGCGACCACCCCGCCCCAGCCTGCACGCTGATCCCTGTGCCCCGTCTGGCACTCGATGGCATGCTGTTCGAAATCGAAGCCACCGCCGTCATTTAAACAAACGGATTCAATAAAACGGCTCCCGTCGCGGCAAAGTCATGGACATTGCGGGTCACAACCTCAAGTCCATGAACGAGCGCAATTGCCGCAATTTGCTTGTCAACTGGGTGGACCGCCTGTGGTGACATTAAACCGCCCCACACCTGAGCGCAGTCCACGTCAAAATTCAATATGCGATCCGCATACTCACGAATAACCAGATCCAGCCAGGTTTCGAGCCGCACTACTTTGTTTGGGTCGCCGTGCTTGCGGACGTTTTCGATACCACGCCTGATTTCTCCAATAGTCTGCACGCAAAGATAGCGGTCGCTGGGCCGATTCGTAAGGAAGAACCTCATGACACTGGGGTTCGCCTGCCTTCCCTTGCGTGCTTCACTAATGACGTTGGTATCGATCAGATACATAGATGCATCGCACACTAATTCTTGCGAACATTGAAATCGTCGTCTTCACCCACATTGGGCATGCTTGCCAGCACGTCGGCAAACGAACGCCGCTGAGGGCGTTGCAGTGCTTCTTTTAGAATTTCCAGATGTTCAGCTTCGGGACTGCGGCCATGAGCGGCCGCTCTTTGCTTGAGCGCCAGCGCGACGTCGTCATCGACATTTCGCACAATTAGATTGGTGGCCATTGCGGTCTCCCCAAGATCATCGATTTCATCATACATCAACAAAAAAGGAAGCGCACATCAAGAGCTATCCCGGTTGAGCAAGCCCAACCGTTGATCCAGCCAGCAGCACCGGCTGCCACAGCTCTTGCAGTTCGCCGGCCGGCTTGCCGTCCACCAGCGCCAGCAGCATGTCGACCATGCGGGCGCCGGCTTTGTGGGCATCGGGCTGGTCGATGGTGGTGACGTCGACGCCGGCCAGCGTGTCGGCCATGCTGCCCCAGACGATCACCGATATCTCGCGGCCGATGTCGATGCCCGCATCGAGCAGGGCTCGCACTGCGCCTACGCCGGACAGGTGATTGTCGACGATGACGGCGGTGGGACGCGGCGAGCAGGCCAGCAATTGCTGCATCGCCTGGTAGCCGCTGCGGCGGTCCAGCGTGTTGTCGATCAGGTAGCGCGTATCCACTTCCAGCCCGGCCGACGCCATTGCCGCCACAAAGGCGTCCTTGCGCTGGCGGGCGAAGTTCAATTCCAGCGGCGCGCTGACCAGCGCCACGCGCTGATGGCCCAATCCCAGCAAGCGCTCCATCGCCATGCGAATGCCCGCCGCGTTGTCATAGTCGAACCACGCATACGGCGCGTCAAGCTGGGTGCGGCCATGCGCGACGAAGGGGAACTTGGCTTTGCTCAGGAAGGCGATGCGCTCGTCGCGCACCAGCGTGCGGCTGACCACCAGGCCATCCACACGCCGTCCACGCACTATCTGCTGGTACGACGGCTGCTCCGCCGCCGGCGACACCGGCGCGATGATCAGGTTCTTGCTGACCGCCTCCAGCGCGGCCGACATGCCGGCCACCACGTCGAGGAACATCGGATCGCCCAGGTCCGCCGGCAGCAGCGGGTAGATGATGCCGAACACATTGGTGCGCCCCAGCGCCAGCGAGCGCGCCATCGGATTGGCCTGGTAGCCGTTCTCCTTGGCCGCCTTCAGCACGCGCTCGCGGGTCCGGCCGTTGACTTCGGGGTAACCGTTTAACGCCCGGCTCACCGTGGTTTTCGACATGCCGAGTAAGTTCGCGAGGCGCTCCAGGTTCATAGACAGTTGCTCAATGTTGACCGCTGATTATAGCGGACGGGTCGAAACCACTACCACCTTCATCTACTGCTTTTTTGAAAAAATACAACATAATCAAGACGATAGAAATGGGCACCAGGGTCAGGTAGAAGGCGAAGTGGCCGCTGAAGTTGCCGAACACGTAGCCGGTGATCAGCGAGCCGGTGGTGCCGCCCAGTGCCGAAAAAATCACCAGCAAACCGGTCATGGCCGAATGTTGGTTCTTTGGCAGGGAGCTGAGCATCACCGAATTAATACCAGGGTAGATCGGCGCCATGAACAAGCCGATCAGCGGAAACAGGAAGGTCGCCAGCGGCGCGCTGGACCAGCTGATGTTCGGATCGGCCACCACATCGTGCGTCAACGGCAACGCCAGCAACACCATCGCCGCCATGCCGATCACGCAGGCGTTCATCACCGGATACCAGTTCAACTTGCGCATCAACACGCCGGCCGACAAGCGTCCGATCGCCAGGCAAGCGGCGAAGATGCTGGTCACCTGCACGCTCATTGCCGCCGGCAGTTTCAGGATCTCGTTGTTAAACGTCGGCAGCCAGGTGCCCACGCTTTGCTCGATCAGCACATACAGGAACGCCGTGATGACGAACACGCACACCAGCGGCTTGAAGAACAGCTTGAGCATGGCGGCGAAATCCTGTGCGATGCTGCGGCCTTGCGGCAGCGCCGCCATGTCCTCGTTGAAGGGAGTGGTCAGCAGCAGCACAAACGTCAACGCGCACAACACCGCCAGCACCCAGTAGACCTGCAACCAGCTGTGCGACAGCGGATCGGCCGAATCGATGAAGTAGCCGAACACCCAGTAGGCGCTCAGCACACCGACCATGAAGAAGCCTTCCAGCAGGTTCATGATGCTGGCGTGCTGCTTGCGGTCGGCAGCGATCAGGCCCAGCGTCGAATACACCGACACCTTCACCAGCGCGAACGATACGCCGACGCAGAAGAACAACAGCTTGGTGGTGGCGAATGACGGCAGCACCGGCATCGCCACGCAGGCGGCGGTGACGATGGCCAACCCGGCCAGCATGGCCTTCTTGTAGCCCAACCGCGGCAGGAAGGACGCGATCAGGAACGACACCGCGGCAATCGGCAAATCCTTGAACCCTTCCAGCACACTGGCGCTGGACTTGGTGATGCCGTAGTTGTTGATGACCTGAAGGATGACCGTGCCCACGCTATTGAGCAGGATCGCAAATACAAAGTAAATCAGAAATAGCGCAAATAGAATGCGATTGTTCTTCATACTGTCTCCGAATTTTTATTATTTATATAATTTAGTATGATTCGAGATTGAAGTCGCTCAGGCTCGTGATGACCACGTCGGCCTGAGTGAGCACAAAGGGATGGCCTATCCCCAGTGCGAACATGCCGGCCGACTTGATCGAGGCCACGCCGGCCACCGCATCCTCCACGCCGAGGCAGTCTTCCGGCGCCACGCCAAGCTCCCGCGCCGCCTTGAGGAAGATCTCCGGGTCCGGCTTGCCGCGCGCGATGGTGGCCGCATCGACCACATAGTCGAATTTATCGGTGATGCCCAGGCGGCCCAATACCGTAAAGGCGTTCTTGCTGACCGATGCCAGGCCGATGCGCAAGCCCCGCGCGCGCACCGTGTCGAGCGCCCGCACCGCGCCCGGCAGCAGATCGGCTGCGGACATGGTGGCGATCAGCTCCTGGTAGTGCAGGTTCTTCTCGTCGGCCAGCGCCAGCTTTTCCTCTCTAGTGTACGCCCGCTTGGACGACGCCAGGATCAAGTCCAGCGATCCCAAACGGTCGATGCCCTTCAGGTTCTCGTTGAAGGCGTGGTCGAAATGCACGCCCTGCGATTCCGCCAGGCGCTTCCACGCCAGGTAGTGATAGTGAGCGGTGTCGGTAATGACGCCATCCAGGTCAAAGATAACGGCTTTAAAGCGGCTCATGCAAAACTCCTCGATTGCGTCGGTTGCGACAGCGTCAGTGCGACAGGTTCGCCGCCATGGGTAAAGTTCAGGGCCTCGCCTTGCAGCAGGCGGTAGTCCGCGCGGCCCGGCTCCACGTGCACTTCCAGCAGCGCACCCTTGAAATGAATCTTGAACGTGTAGTGCTGCCACTGCTTCGGCACCGACGGCGCGAAATGCAGCTCGCCGCCCACCACGCGCATGCCCGCGAAGCCATACGCCACGCCCATCCAGGTGCCGGCCATCGCCGCCGTGTGCACACCGTAGTGCGTGTTGCCATGGGTGTCGTCCAGGTCGAGGCGCGCGGTCTCCATGAAGTAGTCGTAGGCCTTGTCCTGATAACCCACCTCCGCCGCGATGATGCTGAAGATGCAGGAGGACAGCGACGAATCGTGCGTCGTCACCGCCTCGTAGTAATCGAAGTCGCGGCGCTTGTCTTCCAGCGTGAACTGGTCGGACAGCAGCAGCAACGCCAGCACCACGTCCGCCTGCTTGCACACCTGATGGCGGTAGATCACCATCGGGTGGTAGTTCAGCAGCAGCGGGTAGTTCTCTTTCGGCGTGTTGGCGAAATCCCACACTTTCTTGGACAGGAAGCTGTCGTCCTGCGCGTGGATTTGCAGCGCTGCGTCGTAGGGAAGGTTCATCAGCGATGCGGCGCGGCGCCATGCGGCCGGCTCGTTCGCCTCCAGCACAGTGGCGGCGGCGATGCGGGCAAACTCCGCCGGCTCGCGCGCCTGCAACTGCTCCGCGATCGAGGCCGCGAAGTTCAGGTGCATCTGCGCCATCGCGTTGGTGTAGTAGTTGTTGTTGACCAGCGCCGTGTACTCGTCCGGACCCGTCACCTGGTTGATGCAGAAGCGCCCTTCACGGTCGTAGCTGCCGATGCCCATCCAGATGCGCGCCGTCTCCATGACGATTTCCGCGCCGTGCCTGACCAGGTATTCCTGGTCGTTCGTCGCTTCCATGTACAGCTTGATGGAATAGGCGATGTCGGCGTTGATGTGGTACTGCGCCGTCCCCGCCGGGAAGTAGGCCGAGCATTCGTCGCCGGCGATGGTGCGCCATGGGTACAGCGCGCCGGTCGCATGCGACATCTGGCGTGCGCGCTCGCGCGCCTTCGGCAGACCGGCGTAGCGGTACTCCAGCAGCTTGCGGGCGATCTCCGGCTTCGAGTACAGGAAGAACGGGAAGATGTAGATTTCCGTGTCCCAGAAATAGTGTCCCTCGTAGCCCTCGCCCGTCACGCCCTTGGCGGAGATGTTGGTCTTGCCGTCGCGGCCCACCGATTGCAGCAGGTGGAACTGGTTGAAGTGGATGCCTTGCTGGAGCGCGTCGTCACCGGCGATCTGCACGTCGGCCTGCTGCCAGAAATCGGCCAGGTACTGCTCCTGCGCCAGGCGCAGATCGTCGAAGCCGGCCGCCTTGGCGGTGGCCAGCGTGTCTTTGCTGCGCCACATCAGCTCCGCCTCGGCGTGGTCGCGCGACGAGAAATAGCTGCCGTACTTGTTCAGCGTGACGGTCTGGCCGGTCTGCGCTTGCAGCTCATAGGTCTGCGTCAGGCGCTGTTCCACCTGGGCGATCTCGATGGTCGCATCGGCACCCGTCAGTTCGGTATCGGTGGTGCTGACCAGCATGAAGCCGCTGTTGTGCGTGCGCTGCACCAGCGCCGCGAAGCCGACGTTCTGTTCGTGGCCCACCATGTGCAGCGACTGGCCGGACACCGCCGAACCCACGCGCGGATCGTCGCCGGCTTCCTGGTTCTTCACCGCGCCGTCGAGCGCCGACACCAGCCGCATGCGGCCGTTGAAGTTCAGCGACGTCACCTCAAACTCGATCGCGAACAGATGCTTGTTCTCGAAGCACACCAGGCGGCGGCTGCGCAGCTGCACGCTGCGGCCCTGCGGCGAGGTCCACTCCACAGTGCGCGTCAGCACGCCGGTGCGGAAGTCCAGCACCCGCTCATACGACTGCACCGAGCCGCTCAACAAATCGAAGCGCTCGTCCTCCAGCCACAGCTCGACGCCCTTCGCATTCGGCACGTTCAGCATGAACTGGTTCACCTTCGCCAGGCCATAGGCCGCCTCCGGGTACTGGATGGGCTCCGATTCGTAGAAACCGTTCAGGTAGGTGCCGTCGAGCGAGGTGCCGGCCGGGCCGCTGTAGCCCTCCTCGCCGGTGCCGCGCAGGCCGATGTAGCCGTTGCCCAGCGCGAACAGGGTCTCGTCGAGAAAGTGGGAGTCGGTATCGAAACTGGTCTCGCGGATGCACCAGGCTTCGAGGGGATAGGTGTGTTGTTGCACAGCGTATTCCTTAAAAATGCGATTCAAAGCGGTTTGAATTTTGAAAAAAGCCGGTTTTTGGACGTTTTTGGCTTTATTCAAGGGATAAACAGGAAAAGCGGGAAAAACTAGGTCTGGCGTACCATCAGGGTGGTCGGCAGCATTTCGGATGCGACCGGTTGGCCTTCGATTAGGCCCAACATCTTCTTGGCCAGCAACACGCCGCCGTCGCGCAGATACTGGTGCACGCTGGTCAGCGGCGGCACGAAACTGGCTGCGCCGGGCGTATCGTCGTAGCCGATGACGGAGACATTCTCCGGCACCCGCAAATTCTTCTCGGCCAGCGCGCGGATCGCGCCCATGGCCAGCAAGTCACTGGCGGCGAACACGCCGTCGAAATTGGCGCCCTTCTTTTTCAACAGCGCCGAGATGCTGTCGAAGCCCGCCTCGAAGGTGAAGGCCTTGGGACGGATGATATGCACCGTCGCCCGCCCGCCCATCGCGTCGATGAAGCCGGCGCAGCGTTCCTGCACCTCGGCGTGGTCGACGTCGCCCAGGAACACCAGCTTTTGCCGGCCCTGCGAGATGAAGCGTTCGGCGGCGCTGATGCCGCCCTTCCGGTTGTCCGAACCGACCACGATGTAGTCGGTGTCGGCTTCCGGCGCGCCCCACACCACCAGCGGCATGCCGGTCTGCTGCAAGGTGCGCACCGCCTCGCCGTGCGAGCCCTGGCCCAGCAGGATCAAGCCGTCGGCGCCCTGCACCGGCGCCGTGTTCATCAACTGCTTGGACGTCAGCACCACGCTGTAGCCGGCGGTCGTCAGTTCCTGCGTGATGCCGCCCAACAGCTCCAGCGGATACGGATCGGACATCGGCCGGCCGCGCACGGGTGTCATTTCCACCACAACCGCCACCGAATAACTGCGGCCCATGCGCAGATTGCGCGCGCTCACATTGAAACGGTAGCCCTGCTCGCTTGCCAGGATGCGGATCTTCTCGCGCGTTTCCGCGGTCACCAGCGGACTATCGCGCAGCGCGCGGGAAACGGTGATCTTGGAGACGCCGGCCAGCTTGGCCAGGTCTTCCATCGTCAATGCTGTTTCGGCTTTGCGGGCTACAGACTTATTCGAAGGCATTGATCGCTCATAGGTTGAAAACAGGGGGTGCGCACGCATTATGACAGAAATTTTTAATTTGTCGCGGAAAATGACATCGATAACATTTCGATTGACATCGATATCATTTCTTGTTTCAATGACCCATCTTCACGAATCGTGGAAGATGGGGATGGAACTACCGGAGGCTGTTTTGGCTGGTGGCGCGCCGTCCAGGAGACGATTTACACCATAAGAAAGCATAGACCACATGAAAAGCCAGAATCCGTTCTTGTTATCCGCAGTCACGGCTGCCGTCCTCACGCTCGTCAACCAGACCGCCGCGCAAGCCCAGAGCGCCGCCCCGACTGAACAGGGCACCTCCAAGGAAGTGACCGCCGAAGTCCAGCAAGTGGTCGTCACCGGCGTGGCCTCGGCGCGCGGCGTGCGCAAGGTCGACTCGGCCTTCTCGATCACCACCGCCACCGAAGAACAACTGAAACAAGCCTCGCCCAGCAGCACTGCCGACATCATGAAACTGGTGCCGGGCGTGTATGCGGAATCGACCGGCGGCCAGTCCGGCGCCAACATCGAAGTGCGCGGCTTCCCGTCCGGCAGCGATTCGCCGTTCGTCTCGGTGCAGCTGATGGGCAGCCCGATCTTCCCGCCGCCGACCTTGTCGTTCTTCGAAGGCTCGTCGGCCTTCCGCCTGGATGACACGGTCGAGCGGGTGGAAGTGCTGCGCGGCGGCCCGTCCACCATCTGGTCCAACGCCCAGCCCGGCGCGACGATGAACTTCATCCTGAAAGAAGGCAGCGACACGCCTGAAGGTTCGGTGCGCTTCACCACCGGCACCGGCAGCCTGCGCCGCGTCGACATGTACTACGGCGGCAAGATCAGCGACGGCTGGTACGGCTCGGTCGGCGGCTTCTACCGCAAGACCGACGGCGTGCGCGACGCCGGCTTCCCGGCCGACGACGGCCACCAGCTGACCGCCACCTTGACCCGCAAGCTCGACGACGGCAAGCTGACCATGTACGTGCGTAACACCGACGACAAGAACGCCTTCTACACCGGCGTGCCGCTGATCTCCAGCAACAACGGCCACACGATCTCGGAATTCCCGGGCTTCAATCCGCTGACCGGCACCCTGATGAGCGGCGAAATGCGCAACTTCACCATCGAAGCGGCGCCCGGCAAGACGCTGAACCGCGACCTGGCCGACGGCCGCGGCCTCAAGGCCACCGTGTTCGGCGCCGACTTCGACCAGAAAATCGGCGAGTGGAGCGTATCGAACAAGTTCAACCGCTTCGACGGCGACCTGAACACCAACGCCATGTTCACCGGTAACAACCCGCTGTCGATGAACGACTATCTGAAGGCGGCCATCTCCTCGGCCAACGGCAACGCGGCGACGGTCGCGGCGGCCGGCGGCAAGCTGGCCACGGCCGGCACCGCCACCTATGTGCACGGCGGCGCGGTCGATGGCAACCAGCAAGTGGTGCAGGCCGGACTGTGGTCGGTGGAGAAGAAACTGACCTCGTTCACCGACGAACTGCGCGTCAGCAAGGAAGTCGTCAAGGACCACACGGTGACTGTGGGCGGCTACTTCGCCGACTACTCGTCGCGCGATGTCTGGTACCTGGGCAACAGCCACCTGATGTCGGCCGTGCCGCAGGCCAGCCTGATCAACGTCACCCTGAACAACGGCGTGGTCGTGTCGAAGAACGGCACCGACGGCAATGTGTTCTACGCGCCGGTCGCCTCGTATGACGGCCGCAACACCGCCGGCTTCATCTCGGACGAGTGGAAAGTCAACGACCGCATCAAGGTCGACTTCGGCATGCGCCATGAGCAGCAGAAGATCAGCGGCACGATCTCCAACCTGACCTCGGGCGACACCGACAACAATCCGCTGACCGTGTACAACAACGGCACCTCGATGCCGGACGGTTCCAACACCTACCTGAGCCGCACCGACAGCGCCAACTCCTTCACCATCGGCGGCAACTACAAGCTGGCCAAGGATACGGCGGTGTTCGTGCGCGCCAACCGCGGCCACACCTTCATCTCCTTCGACGACCTGCGCGGCGCCGGCAACCAGAAGGCAGTCAACGACCGCGGCATCCTGCCGACCCCGAAAGTGAGCCAGTACGAAATCGGCTTCAAGACCGCGAACCAGCTGTACAGCGCCTACATCAACGCCTTCCACACGGAATTCGACGGCATCGCCTTCACGCAGATCCTGGCCGACGGCCGCGAACTGCATTCGATCAGCGGCTCCAAGGGTAACGGCCTGGAATTCGAACTGGCGGTGCGTCCTATCGCCAACCTGCAACTGGCACTGACCGGCGATTACCAGAAATCGGAATACCGTGACAATCCGGACACCGCAGGCAAAACCGTCCAGCGCCAGCCGAAGCTGCAATTCCGCTTCACGCCGACCTACAGGATTCCCATGGGCGACGGCAACTCGGCCAAGATCTACGGCACCTACACCTCGATCGGCGAGCGTTGGGCTGACCAGGCCAACCAGCAGTATCTGCCGTCCTACCGCACCATCGATGCCGGCGTGCTGTTCTCGCTGGGTGAGAAGATCGAAGTGCGCCTGGCCGGCACCAATCTCAACAATGAGCTGGGCCTGACCGAAGGCAATTCCCGCCTGACCGCCGGCGGCACCGGCCCGATCAACGCACGTCCGCTGTTTGGCCGTACCTGGGAAGCGTCGTTGCTGTACCGCTTCTAAACTGTAGATCCCTCCCTCACAGGCAAGGCGCGGTTAGCCTTGCCTTTTTTGTTTTTGTGGCCTACTCTGCAATTGATCGTACTCAATACGATCCTGCCTTACCATGCCTGGAATTATTGCTAGGGGTTAGATCGTGGCTACCGTAACGTCCGTCAGCGCGCTGCAAGCATCGATTGCACAGGCCGAAAGGCAGGTGCAAACGGACCAGTCGCGCGTGAACCAGGACGCCAGCCGGCTGGAGCAAAGCCGGGTGCAGCTGACCAAGGATAAGCAGACGCTGAGCGACACCCAGCAAGAGAGCGATCAGGCGTCCGCGCCGCCGTTGAAGGCGGCGCCAGCCGTGAATTTGAATAATGCGATAGAAAAACCGTCCCGCGCCGAGCAAGTGCTGCCGGCCGACCTGCAAGCGCCGCCCAAGCCGCGGATCAACGCCCAGGGCGAGACCATCGGCAAGCTGATCAACGTCGTCGCCTAACTGGGGTCAAGTCTGACATTCGGACACGAACTCTGCCGTAGGCGCACGCCTACGGCAGAGTTCGTGTCCGAATGTCAGACTTGACCCCATTGTTTTAGCCGGCGGACATTGCCGCTTCCAATGCCTTCACCTCGTCCCACCAACGGCCATCCGCCAGCGGCTGGTGGATATCGAGCGCCTTGCCGATTTCAGGCGTAGCCAGCGGCAGCCGGCGTTCCGCCGCCAGCTCGTGGATGCGGTCGAACGGATCGTGCCAGGCGTGCAGCGACAGGTCGAAGGTGCCGTTATGAATCGGCAGCATCACCTTGCCGCGCAGATCGATGTGGGCCTGCAGCGATTCCTCCGGCTGCATATGCACATCCGGCCACTGCGGATCGTAGGCGCCGGTTTCCACCATGGTCAGGTCGAATGGGCCATGACGGCGGCCGATTTCCTTGAAACCGTCGAAATAGCCGCTATCGCCGCTGAAAAACACCTTCACGTCGCGGTCTTCGATGACAAACGACGCCCACAGCGTCTTGTTGCGGTCGCTCAGGCCGCGGCCGGAAAAGTGCTGGGCCGGCGTCGCCACCAGCTTCACACCGGCAACATGGGTCGATTGCCACCAGCTCAGCTGCTGCACCTTGGCGGCGGGTATGCCCCAGGCAACCAGGCGATCGCCCACGCCCAGCGGCGTGATGAAGTGCTCGGTCTTGGCGGCCAGCTTGATCACGGCGGCGTAGTCCAGGTGGTCGTAATGATCGTGCGACAGGATGATGCCCTTGATCGGCGGCAGCTCCTCGATGCTGATCGGCGCCTGGTGGAAACGCTGCGGCCCGGCCCACTGCACCGGCGACGCGCGCTCCGAAAACACCGGATCGGTCAGCCAGAAATGGCCGTTGAGCTTGAGCAGCACCGTCGAGTGGCCGAGGCGGAACAGGCTGCGATCCGGAGCATCCAATAACTGCTGCTGCGTGATCGCATGAACGGGGATGGCCTGGCGCGGCACAGTATCCTTGGGTTTATCGAAGGCAAAGCGCAACATCACGCCCAGCGACTGGAAGAAACCCATCTGATGCATCTTGACCGGATTGCGGAACTTGCCGTCGCGGCTACGCGGCGCGCTGGGCACGGACAGGCCGTCGAGGTCGGATTCGGCGATGGCGGATTGATAAGTCATGATGGGCGACTCCAGGGTTGAGAATGTACACTACACAGTGTAGTTCTTATTTTTTGAAAAGTAAACTACTCGGTGTAAAATAAAGGGATGAACACGCCCCTCAAATTGACCGACCGCAAACGCCAGGCCATCGTCGAAGCCGCCATCGCAGAATTTCGCGTCAGCGGTTTCGAGTCGACCAGCATGGACAAGATTGCCGCCACCGCCGGCGTGTCCAAGCGCACGGTGTACAACCATTTCCCCAGTAAAGACGAACTGTTCGCGCAGATATTGCATGAGTTGTGGAATAGTTCGATGGCGCAGCAACAGCAGCCCTACGATCCGGCCGCGCCGCTGCGCGAGCAATTGCTGGCTTTGCTGTGGAAGAAGATGGCCATGCTGCAGGACAGCTACTTCCTCGACCTGGCGCGGGTAGCGATCGCCGAATCCATCCACTCGCCCGAGCGGGCGCAGGAAATGGTGTCGCGGCTGACCCGCAAGGAAGAAGAAGCGGTGGTCTGGCTGCGCGCCGCCCAGGCCGACGGCAAGCTGCTCAAGGCCGACCCGGTGCTGGCCCCGCAAATGCTGACGGGCCAGTTGAAGACCTTCGCCTTCTGGCCGCAAGTGACCTTGAACCAGCCGCCGCTGGACGCGGCCATGCAGAAGAAAGTGGTCGAGGCGACCGTCGATATGTTCCTGGCTTACGCCGGCTAGATGTAAAGCCCTTTATTTCATCGAGGCCGATCAGCGAATCAAAGGGACGGGGGAGGTGATTACCTCCAACGGCGCGAGCTGCGCCAGTATTACCAGATGCTCGACGGCCTTCACCTTTTGTATGTGATCTACAGTGGCGGCGCCGCCGAGAGCTAGCGTCGGCACGAAGCCAAACATTTCATCATGTTTTAGGCGGCCCAGTTTTCTTAATACAGGATCGAACATGCCTGCAAAATCATTCACCTTACGAGAAAGTGCGCCAAAAAACAGTCGCACTCCAAAATCCGCCTTCTCGCCGACGAATCTCGATTCTCGTGGAATGCAGTATGAGCCAGGTGCAAAAACTCTGAGGGAATTACCTGTTTTTTCTCCCCAAAAATAGAGCTCGCCAAATGCACTTCGGGCGATAAGGTGATAGCTGTCCTGCTCCATGAAGCGGGTATCACCAATCCACGCCTCCAACGCTGGCTCGTACTCCTGCGGATTAACCGTCCAAAACAGGCCATCGGCATAGCCGCACCAGCCGTGCTCTTCCCAATAGGCTAACAGTTGATCTGGCAATTTCCCCCGGTAGTGATCAATGCTTGAGGGCGGGACATAACGTTTGTCAAATGCCGGGCCAAAGTCGCTCAGGAAACCAGCGAAGTCTTCATCCATTTTTTAGTCCTCTATTTGCATCGTTCAAGTTTTGCATTCATTTTGCTACTACGCATGCCTTCTGGGACTGCTCTTGCCGCTTTATCCAGTTCAGCCAAGCGTTGCCCCTTATTCCATTGAGCACCGATGCGTGAATTAACATTACGATCCCCGAAGCCACTAATCTTGTCCTTGCCTGCTACTACCATGTCGGGGTTATGCAATGCGGCCAACGTCTTCATCTTGTCCGCCGCTATTTGAACGGATTTTTCCTTGGCATCGCGCCAAGACATTCCTTGTTCACGAAGGTTACCAAACGAACTTTCTTCCAGTACATTTTGATAGCCCACTCGGGCATTTCGCGACACATTCGAATCACGCACTGAAGCACCGGACTTAAATGCCTCACGCCCTTTGACATACTCTTCGACCGTCATGTTGTTGATACCCGCCTCCTGGCCTGCAAGTTGGCGGTCAAACTCTGGAATCTTCCCTTGAGGCAGGCCATTGGTCTTGAAGCATGGCACGCTCTTCTTCGGCATGCCACTGGGACGAGGGCGCACCAGTTCTCTCTCGGGGACGCGTCGACGTGGGGGCAGCGGCAGTTCGTCGAGGGCCGGTCCCCCGCCGCCACGTGGCCGCAGCAGTGGCTGGTGACTCAGCTTGCCTTCGTTCTGCTCGACCCATTGCGCCACTTTCGGCCCCAGGCGCGGACTCTGGCTAATCTCTTGCAGCGCCGCCGCCTTGTCGCCCTTACCCCTGGTGACGTAAGCCAGCAATACGGCAAGGATGGTGCTGACCATGATGACATGGCCGTGGGCCAGGTAAAACGCCGCCGCCGACGGACTGCCTTGTGCGGTCATGCCAAAATGCGACAAGCGATCCTGCCGAGTCGGTCCCCACGCCTCGCGAAGGCCCATTTCGTAGTACTTCAGCGCTTCGGGGACGGAATGGAACACACCAGATACCAGCGACTTCAAGCCTAGCATCGACAGCACCATGCCGCCAACATAGCTGCCTGCCGCGGCCCCGGCCGCCGCACCTGGTACCGCGCCAACCCCGCCAAGAAAAGCTCCCCCAACGCCGCCGATCAACCCGCCCGCGATCACCGACCCGCCGTAGTACAAGGCAATGTCCTCGCATACCGACATGAGAACGCCCCAGATCGATGACAGGTTGATGCCGGACAGTCTGCTGGCTATCATGTGCCGCGCCGACGGTCCGGAGTCGGCCAGCGCCCGGCGCACACGGTCCACTCGTCCCATCTGCTCATAACCCCAGCCGGAATGAGATGCATCAGCCGGGCGGCCCATGCTGTCGTAGTGGGGACCAAAGCCGGCCGGCTCTCCGCATCACTTCAGCTCATCTTCTTTGCGCTTGAGGTCGCACCACACGCGCCACGCATCGCCTGTTCCCATCGCATGCCCCGAGCAACGCTCAAGGGGCCATTCTTGCGTGGATGGAGCACGGCTACGTTGACACTACTCAAAGATGGGCGGTCAGGAAAGCGAGGGAAATCGGGCGCTGATTCAATCCGGTTTGACCGTAAGTCAGCGTGCCGTTCCGTTACTCCGAGTCGCCACAACTAGGCGAAGCTGACCGAGTAAATCGGCGGCAAGGTGGTGGAGATGGTCTGCCACTGGCCGCCGCCATCCTCCGACAGCCAGGCGCCGCCGGTGGTCGAGCCCATCAGCAGTATCTGGCCGCAATCGCTGACGGCCAGCCCGTGCCGGTAGACCAGGTCGTAGCAATGCTGCTGCGGCAGGCCGCCGCGCCAGGCGGTGAAGGTCTTGCCGCCGTCGGTGGTGCGCGTGACCGCCAGCGCCGCGTGCGCCGCGATGCGCTTGCTGTCCGCCTCGGCCGGCACGAACCAGGCCGTCTCGCCATCCGTGGGATGCACGGCCGTCACGAAACCGAAATTCGACAGCGGCGCGCTGTGCACCTCGGTCCAGTTGGCGCCGTTGTCCACCGAGCGCCAGATGCCGTTGTGATGCTGGCACCACAGCTTGTCCGGCTCGCCCGGGCAGCGCACGATGCGGTGCGGGTCCTGTATCTGTTGCACATCGGCCATGTCCGGCGGCATGTAGTTGGCGACCATGCCCTTGGCCCGCAGCGACCAGCTCTCGCCGCCGTCGGTGGTCTGCCAGGCGCCGCCGCAGGAGACGCCCACCAGCAGCGCACGGCTGTCGCGCGGATCGACGCAGATGCTGTGGATGCCCGGCACGTCATAGCCGCCGCCCATCCACTGCGCGCGCTCGGGCACGTTCCACAGCCCATCCACCAGCTTCCAGCTCGCGCCCCGGTCGTTCGAGCGGAACAGGCCGCCCGGCAGGGTGCCCGCCCACAGCACGCCCGGCTGGTCCGGCCCGCCCGCCGCCAGCGACCAGATCTGCTTCACCGTCCACTCGACCGGATCGGCGGAGTCGGCCGGCTTGGTGGGGAAGGCCGGCGCCGCCACCTCGACCCAGCTGTCGCTGCCCGCATCGCGCCGGTGCAGCTTGGCGCCGAAGTGGCCCAGGTTCAGGGCCGCATACAAAGTACCGTCGCGCCGGTCCGACAACACCATCGACACCGGATCGCCCAGGAAATGCTGCTGGTCGATATGCCACGCCTCGTGCGTGCGGTAGATTTCGAACAATCCTTTGCGGGTGCCGATGTAGGCGCGGTCGGACATGTCAACCTCCAGAGAGAGCTTGCAAGATATAGACTTTGGAATGCGGCGCGAGCGCATCGTTCAATATTTTTCGCTCGCGGCTGCGTTGTCCGTCGATGAAGATGACGACGTTCTCGCGCAGACAGCCCTGCTCGTCGAGCACGTAGCCGCGCAGCCGTGGGTGGTCGGCAAAGGCGGCGTCGAGGGCGCTGCGCAGATCGGCCGCGCTGGTCTCCACCTGCGGCACGGTCATGAAGCGGCCCAGTTGCTGGGTGAAAACAAGTTGCGCCATCGTTTTATTGCTTGGTTTAGTCGACGGGAATTCAGATTCTATGCCGAATCATCTAAAATGAAAACGCATCAACTAACGGAGCGCTGCATGACGATCACACCGCAAGAGCTGGAACTACTGATGGAAGAAGTGGAGAAGGAAGACCCGATCGATTTCGCCGACCTGCCGTTCGACGAGCACGATCTGCGCGGCCTGATCTCCAACCACTTGTGCGAGATGGCCGAAGCGATGGAAAACTTCAGCGAGGAAGACAAGCACCTGACCCTGCTCGCCGTGGCGGCCAAGCTGGTGCTGGAAAACATGGTGCTGAACATCCAGCTGCTGCGGCGCCACGGCGTGCCGCTCAGTGTATCGACCGACGCGCTATTGAGCCGCCTGCGCAAACGCGACGACGATCCGCCCGGCTAAGCCGTACACGATTGCTTCATGCTGATACCATTTTCTGCTACCATAAACTCATGAAGCGCAAACACCAAAGCACACTCGAGCGGCGCGTGTTCCACCGACCGCATCCCGAACCTGTGGCGGACAAAGGTGCGCTTGGATCCATATGAGGTTCGAAGATCACGGAGTTAAGCCATGAGCATGCAGAACACAATGACGATTGACGGCCACCAAGCGGTGATCACATTCGACCCGGAAATTCAAATGTTCCGAGGCGAGTTTCTCGGTCTGAATGGCGGGGCTGATTTTTACGCGAAGGATGTCAAAGGCTTGCAGCGGGAGGGGAGAATTTCGCTAAATGTCTTTCTGGAAGCGTGCGCCGAAGACGGCGTGGAACCACGAAAGAGTTTTTCGGGGAAATTCTCGCTGCGGGTTGCGCCTGCGACTCATGAGGCGGCAGCCGTTGCCGCCGCCGCGCATGGGAAGAGCCTCAATCAATGGGCTGAAGACGTACTACGTAAAGCAGCTCTCGTTTGATGTTTGAAGTAAAACGATCGTTACGTGCTCTGTAACAGCTGTCAGAGCAAGCCAAGTGACTCAAGTGGAGTCGGCCGCTTCCGGCCAGCAGCAGACATCGAATTACCTCTTAATTGGCTTACATGGGTGCGTGCGAAAGCTGACTGGTTGGACCCACTTATAGGCGTCTCAGACCTCATTTTAGACGCACCCGAGCCCAGCCGCCCTCGTTACTTCTAACGGTCTACACTCGACGGTCAGTCGCCCACTTTCGACGATACGTCCATCTAAAACTTAAAATCCTTCGGCTCAACATTATGATTTCAAAGAGTTTTCGGTACGATTCTGCGTTTCTGCATTTTGTACCGAAAACGTTTCTCACGTCGTCATTTACAGTCGATTTTGATGTCGTTCTGCCCGACATATTTTCCTTTGCGGGAGGTGATAATGCAGACATCTGTGGCATCCGGCAATTGGCGCGCTAAAGTCACTTGGTCGGACTCGCCGTAAGTGCACGCCAGCCATTTCCCATTAGGGAATTTTCCGTCGATTTTATAGGCATAGACGATTCCCTTCTTGTCATGCCGCTCGCTATCTTCTACGAGTTCGCCGAGCATTTCAGGTGGACTACTCATTGGTGCCGCACCATGGAGGTACAGCGGTGAGCCCACAAAGGTTTTCCAGCCAGTCGGCGTATCCACCAGTTGAACTGATTTCTCTGGAATTGACGCGGGGCACTCAAGGACGGGGGGCGCGGCAACTGAGGTCGACGGCGCCGCGAGCATGAGGGCTATCGCACAACTGGCAGCCAATGCTACGTGGCGGACGAAATCTTGGTTTCTCTGGCGGCTCATGAGCACTACTCGATAACAAAGAATGCATCGGCATTATTGCTGGGATGCTTGAAGTTGCCCTTCTTGTCTTTGCCAAGGTTAGAAGCCGCACCGATATTTTTGTCTTCCCGGGTGCCTTCCATTGGTCCGCAACATAGATTCCGTTGACGCCCTGTCGTATGTACAGGGCAGCGTGATTTCCGTGTCTGCGATTCGCGTAGCGTCCCTTTTCGAACGTGGCGATGGCGGTACCCGCTCGCAATGTCGTATTACCCACTGCGGCCTCTCCTTGCCGCCAATGAGGCGTTGTCGGTGCCCCCGCGTATTCCTGGACAAGTGCGACGCATTGATGACTGCCTACGACAGGTTCGTCTTTGAGCTCTGCTGCCTTTGGATAAACGTAAGACATTTCCGGCCCTCCTAAGAAGAATTGGGAATGTCTTAAATTTACGGCGGAGGGGAAAACACCCCTTTGAACAAAAACAAACACGATGCTGTTAGGCAGCGACCTTTTACCAGCGTCAACTAGGCGCGTCTGCTAGGGCTTGCTCTCGTGGCTGTGGGGGCAGCTCTTCAGTTGCAAAGCGCAACAACAAATGGATTCCGCACTCCTTGGTTCGAAGCACATTAAATCTGTCTTGACCGTAAGGCTGAACGGCTCACTGGGCTGCTACTTGAGTTCCTAAAATCATTAGGACTGAGTGCAAGACAACCAGCCCAGCTAGATCACTCATGCTGGTTGCAATTGGTCTCAGATCTGCCGTTGGAGTTCTTTACCTTATATTTGGCGCCAACGGTTTAATATGCCTCGACGGGTCAACGATGACCGGAACTTTTGTTCAAGTTTGCAAGACTGCGCAGCTGGGCCCTTTCGGGTGATGAGGCTCATATTTACGAACGTCCGAGATGGGGCGGTTGCTGTCGGTCACAGCACATCGTGTGTCAGGTCAAGCGGATTTGGAGGCGGCCGGCGCCACGATAAGCAGGTCGGTTTCGGCGATGGCCACGCACGGCAGGATGTAGCCTTCGCGCTTTTCGTCCAGGCTCAGGCCCGGCCACTCGATCAGGTAGCGCACCGTGCCGCTGGTGCTCAGGCAAATGCAGGTGCGGCAAGTGCCGTTGCGGCAGGAGCTGGGCAGGCGCACGCCGGCGCGTTCGGCGCTTTGCAGCACCGTCGCCGGCGCTTGCGCGTCGAAAGTCCATCCCTGCCCCGCCAGTGTTACCCGTACCGCTTGCTCCATGCTGGTTCCCGAATTGCCGCGTCAAACCAGCATGATAAACCCTCACGCCAGCAGCTTCAGCCTCGGCTTGGACTGGCTCACCGGCGCCGCGACGGGAGGCCGAACCGCCAGCCCACCCTGCAATTTGAACACCGCCATCGCCTGCGACACGCAACGCGTCTGCTGCGCCAGGTTGCCGGCGGCGGCGGCGGCCTGCTCCACCAACGCCGCGTTCTGCTGCGTGATGTCATCGATCTGTATCACCGCCTGGTTGACCTGGACGATGCCGTCGCTCTGCTCGCGGGTCGAGTTCGAAATCTCTTCCATCACGCGCGACACGCGGTCCACCGATTCGATCACCTGGCTCATCGTCACGCCGGCGCTGGTGGTCAGCGCCGTGCCGGCCTGCACCTTCAGGATCGACTGGTCGATCAACAGCTTGATTTCCTTGGCCGCCGCTGCCGAGCGCTGCGCCAGGTTGCGCACCTCGCTGGCCACCACGGCAAAGCCGCGTCCTTGTTCACCGGCGCGCGCCGCCTCCACCGCCGCGTTCAACGCCAGGATATTGGTCTGGAAGGCGATGCCGTCGATCAGGCCGATGATGTCGAGCACCTTGTTCGACGAGGCGCTGATGTCGACCATCGTCGACACCACCTGCGACACGATGCTGCCGCCCTGCGCCGCCACCGCCGACGCCCGCTCGGCCAGCTCATTGGCGCTGGCCACGTTGCTGGCGCTCTGCTGGACGGTCGACGTCAGCTGCTCCATGCTGGCCGCGGTCTGCTGCAGGCTGGACGCCTGCGACTCGGTGCGCCCCGACAAATCCATATTGCCGTCGGCGATTTCATCGGTCGCCACCGAGATCTCGTCGAAGTTGGCGCGCACGTCGCCGATGATGCTGTGCAGGTTGATATTGGACTGCCGCAACGCCGCCAGCAACTGTCCCATTTCGTCGTCGCACTGGATGGCGAAACTCGCCGTCAGGTCGCCGCCCGCCATCATGCGCGCCGCGCGCGTCGCCACGCGCAGCGGCAGCGCCACGTTCAGATACAGGCTGCGGCCGAACCACACCATGCCCAGCATGGCGCCCAGCGCCAGCGCTCCCATCCAGCTGCGCGCCGCGCTGATGCCCGCATCGTCCAGGCCCAGCAAGGCAAAGGCCAGCAAGGCCAGCACGCCGCCGGTCAGCAGCGTGGCCGTGGCGATCTGGCGCGCCAGCGACATCTTCAACATGCCCGCCAGCCGCGCGACAATGCCGGTCGCCACCACGCGTCCGTTGACGATGCGCAGCCGGCGCGGATTACCCGCCTTGAACTGGCGATACAACTCGTCCGCCTCGCGCACCTGCTCGCGACTGGGCTTGGTCCGCACCGACAGGTAGCCGACCGGCTTGCCCTGCTCGATCACCGGCGTCACGTTCGCCATCACCCAATAGTAGTCGCCGTTCTTGCAGCGGTTCTTCACCAGGCCGGTCCACGGCATGCCGTCGCGGATGGTCTGCCACAAATCGGCAAACGCTTCGACCGGCATGTCGGGATGGCGCACGATGTTCTGCGGCGCGCCGATCAACTCCTGCTCCGTGAAGCCGCTGACTTCGATGAAATAGGGATTCGCGTAGTTGATGTTGCCCTGTAAATCCGTGCTGGAGACGATCGTCTTGCCGTCTTCCATCAGGAATTCGTTTTGAGTGATTGGACTGTTGATGCGCATGGCCGTTCCTTTTTGTATTTGGGGAAAGGGCGTGCCGGGGTTTGGGGAGCGCCATCGGCCAGTGGCCAACGAGTCCAGAATAATTGGAATATCCCTGCGACAAAGTCACCAATTGTCGCAAGGAATTTTTACTGCTGGTTTTTATTGTCGATTTTTGATCTGGATCAATTTTGCCGTGTGCGAACGCAACAGCCGTCAATCCGGCTTGAAGTTTTGGCCCAAAGACATGGGCTTATTCAGCAAGATCGTTTGCGGATTCCGGCAGATTATGACTAGCACCACGATAGTGGCCAGGTAGGGCAGCATCGACAGGAACTCCGACGGAATGTCCAGCCCCATGCCCTGCCCGTGGAACTGCAGCACCGTCACGCCGCCGAACAGATAGGCGCCCACCATCACGCCGCGCGGCTTCCACGTCGCGAACACCACCTGCGCCAGCGCGATCCAGCCGCGTCCGGCCGTCATGCCCTCGACCCACATCGGCGTCAGCGCCAGCGACAGGTAGGCGCCGCCCAGGCCGGCCATCGCGCCGCCGAACAGCACCGTGCCGTAGCGCAGGCCGATCACCGGATAGCCGATCGCATGGGCGCTGTGCGGCGACTCGCCCACCGCGCGTATCACCAGGCCGATATGGGTGCGCGCCAGCATCCAGCCGATCAGCACCACCAGCAGCACCGAGCCGTACACCATCGCGTCAAAGCGGAACAGCAGCGGCCCGACAAACGGCACATCGGACAGCAGCGGGAAGTGCAGGTGCGGCATCGGCTCCACCGTCTGCCCCACCAGCCCGCGCCCCATGAAGGCCGACAGCCCGAGGCCGAACAAGGTCAGCGCCAATCCGGTGGCCACCTGGTTGGTCTGCAGGGTCAGCACCAGGAAGCCGAAGATCAGCGACATCAGCATGCCGGCCGCGATCGCCGCCAACAGCCCCAGCCACATCTGCCCCGTGCCCAGGGTGACGCCGAAGCCGACCACGGCGCCCACCAGCATCATGCCCTCCATGCCCAGATTGAGCACGCCGGAGCGCTCGGTCACCAGTTCGCCCATCGAGGCCACCACCAGCGGCGTGGCGGCGCCCGCCGTGCTGGCGAGGAAGGCGATTAACAGTTCGGTGCTGATCATGCGGTTTCTCCGGCGGTGACGGGCAAGTGGCGCTTGCGCGGCTTGAAGCGGTAGTGAATAAACAGGTCGGCCGCCAGCAGGTAAAACAGCAGCAGTCCCTGGAACATGCCGGTGATCGCCGACGGCACCTGCAGCTCGATCTGCGCCGTCTCGCCACCGATGTACAGCAGCGACATCAACAACGCCGACAGCACCACGCCCAGCGGATGCAGGCGTCCGACGTAGGCGACGATGATGGCCGCGAAGCCGTAGCCGGCCGACACCGACGGCTGCATCTGTCCCAGCGGCCCCGCCACTTCGCCCACGCCGGCGATGCCGGACAAGGCGCCGCTGACCATGAAGGCCAGCCACACATTGCGCGGTTCGCTGAAGCCGGCGTACAGCGCGGCGGCCGGCGCCATGCCGCTGACCTGCATGCGGTAACCGGCAAACGTGTGCTTGCAGAAGAACCAGGCCGCCAGCGCCGCGACCAGCGACAGGATGAAGGCCGCGTTCAGGCGCAAGCCTTCCACCAGCAGCGGCAAGGTGGCCGAGTCGCTGAACATCTTCGACTGCGGGAAGTTGAAGCCGGCCGGATCGCGCATCGGCCCGTGCACCAGATAGCTCAGCAAGTGATACGCCACGTACACCAGCATCAGGCTCACGAGAATCTCGCTGGTGTTGAAGCGCGTGCGCAGCAGCGCAGGGATCGCCGCCCACAGCATGCCGCCCAGCGCGCCCGCCAGCAGCATCAGCGGCAGCACCCACCACGCCTGCACTTCGTCGAAATACAGCGCCACCGCGCCGGCGGCGATCGCGCCCACCGTCAGCTGGCCGTCGGCACCGATGTTGGCGACGTTGGCGCGAAAGCCGATCGCCAGGCCCACGCCGCACAGGATCAGCGGTGTCGCCTTCAACAGCAGCTCGCCGACGCCGTACAGCGTGGTCCACGGCTTGATGAAGTAGACGTAGAAAGCGTTCAGCGGCTCCTGGCCCAAAAAGAAGAACAGCACGGAGCCGGTCACCAGCATGGCCACCGCCGCGATCAGCGGCGACGCCAGCATCATCGAACGCGATGGTTCGGGACGTCGTTCAAGCCGCGACATGTTCTGCTCCCTGGTAGTCGAAATCGCCGCTCATCCACACGCCGATCTGGTTGATGCTGGTGCCGGCCGCCGGCACCACCTGCGACAAGCGCCCATCGGCCAGCACGGCGATGCGGTCGCTCATCATGAACAATTCGTCCAGCTCCTCCGACAACACCAGCACCGCCACGCCCTGGTCGCGCATGTCGATGATGGCCTGCCGTATCAGCATGGCGGCGCCGATGTCCACGCCCCATGTCGGCTGCGCGAACACCATCACCTTGGGCGCCAGCGCGATCTCGCGGCCGACGATGAATTTCTGCAGGTTGCCGCCCGAGAGGCTGGCCGCCGCCGACTGCTCGCCGCCGCACTTGACGTTGAAGCGTTCGATGACCTTGCGCGCGAACTCGCGCACCGCGCCGCGCTGTATCAGGCCGCGCTTGACCATGCCGGTGTTGGCCGCCGGCAGATAGCCGGTCAGCAGCGCGTTATCGGCCAGCGAAAGATCGGGCACGGCGCCACGTCCCAGCCGCTCCTCGGGCACGAAGCCCAGTCCCAGCTGGCGGCGTTGCGCCGCAGCCAGCCTGCCCACGTCCTGCCCGCACAGGCGGATCGTGCCGCTGCCCGCGGCCAGCGCGCGCTCGCCGGAGATGGCCTTCAACAGCTCCTGCTGGCCGTTGCCGGAAATGCCGGCGATGCCGACGATCTCGCCGCTGCGCAGCGCCAGATTGATGTCCTTCAGGCGCGTGCCGAACGGATCGTCGCTGCGCACATTCAGCTTGTCGAGCGCCAGCAGCACTTCGCCCGGTACGCGGGGCTGGTGTACGCACACGGGCAGTTCGCGGCCTATCATCAGCTCCGCCAGCGACTTGGCGCTTTCCTCTTTCGGATTGGCGGTGCCGGATACGCGCCCCGCGCGCAGCACGGTGGCCTTGTCGCACAGGGACTGGATCTCATCGAGTTTGTGGCTGATATACAGGATGCTGACGCCTTCGGAGGCCAGGCGTCGCAGCGATTCGAACAGCTTGAGCACCGCGTCCGGCGTCAACACCGAGGTCGGCTCGTCCATGATCAGCAGGCGCGGCGACTGCAGCAGGCAGCGCACGATCTCCACCCGCTGCCGCTCACCCACCGACATGCTGTGCACCAGCCGTTGCGGGTCCAGCGGCAAGCCGTATTGTTCGGAGACGGCGCGGATGCGCGGCGCCAGCGCGGCCGGCGCGATCTTCTCGTCCAGCGCCAGCGCGATGTTCTCGGCCACGGTCAGCGTCTCGAACAGCGCGAAGTGCTGGAACACCATGCCGATGCCCAGCTTGCGCGCGTCGTGCGGCGAGTGGATGTGAACCTGCTTCCCCTCCCACATGATCTGACCTTCATCGGGCTTGGTCACGCCGTAAATGATCTTCATCAGCGTGCTCTTGCCGGCGCCGTTCTCGCCCAGCACGGCGTGGATTTCGCCGGGCATCACGGTCAGGTCGACGGCGGCGTTGGCCACCACGGAAGGGTAAATCTTGGAGATGCCCAGCATCTTCAGGCGCGGTTCTGTCATCAGCGCTTCCCTCATCGTATACAAATTGAATACAAAAACAGACGCAATTAGCATGCCAGTCAAAATCCGCCGGAACGCTCCGTTTTGGGCGGAAGAGTGCACTAAATATGACACACTTCCTCACCAAAAATGTGCGCCACGCTCAAAAATGAGGACAAAACAAAGTATTTTCGTACACAATACAAGACAGATCCGCAGCGCCAGATGTACACGATGTAGTTAGCATGGTTCCTGCTTTATGCAGTGTGAGTACCACCCTCACGGAGAATCGATCGATGCCATCACCAGGCAAACGCAAACCTCGCAAGGCCGCACCGGCGGCCATCGCCGTGGGCGCGCCTGCCGCCACCAAGCGCGGCACCACCGCCGTCGACCTGCGCATCTACCGCGCGGTCGTCAACGCCGTCATGAGCCACCGCCTGCCGCCCGGCACCCACCTGGGCGAAGCCGATTTCTGCGAGCTGTATCAAGTCAGCCGCACCACCGTGCGCAAGGCGCTGCAACGGCTGGCGCACGACCACATCATCGAGCTGCGGCCCAATCGCGGCGCGGTGATCGCCTCGCCCACGCCGGAGGAAGCGCGCGACATCTTCGCCGCCCGCCGCGCCATCGAAAGGGAGATCGTGCCGCTGGTGATACGCAATGCCACCCCCGCCTCGCTCAAGCAGATCCGCGCCGCGCTGCATGCGGAGGACCAGGCCCGCCGCACCGGCGACCGCGCCGGCTGGATACGGCTCGGCGGAGAATTCCACATCCTGCTGGCGGAACTGGCCGGCAACCAGGTGCTGCAACGCTTCATGGCGGAGCTGGTGTCGCGCTGCTCGCTGATCATCGCCCTGTACGAAGCGCCCGGCGCCACCATGTGCGAGAACGACGAGCACCAGGACCTGGCCACGCTGATCGAACAGGGCAAGATCAAGGAAGCCACCCATTTGATCGAGCACCACCTGCTGGAAATCGAAGCGCGCCTGCACCTCAATGAGCAGGACAAGAAAGTGAATCTGGCCGAGGCGCTGTCCGGGTATTAGCGGCGTGGCCCGGGAATTGCTAGAGAAGTCGATGAGATTGAATCCAATCATCCCAACGAATTGGATACAAAAGAAGTTCTTACAAACCGTGCTGTCCACTTATCTCACTGAATGGAGTTCATGATGTCCCGTCTCGCCTCCCGCACCGCCTTCGCCCTCCTCACCTGCTGCGCCTGCGCCGCGCACGCCGCCGACTGGAGCGACACCTCGCTCAGCTACCGCTATGGCACCAAGTTCGCCGAGCCGTTCAACAACCAGGACATCACCAAGAACATCGTCAACCTGAGCAGCGTCTCCGGCTACAAATACGGCAAGAACTTCTTCAGCGTCGACTTGCTGATGTCGTCGGATGTGGACCCGTCGTCGGCCGGCGCCAAGAGCGGCGCGCATGAAGCGTACGCGCTGTACCGCCACACGCTGGACCTGGGCAAGGTCACCGGCAGCAACTGGGCCTTCGGTCCGGTGCGCGGCGTCGGCGCCACCGCCGGTTTTGACTACAACAGCAAGACCGACGCCGGCTACAACTCCAAGAAGCGCATGGTCGTCGCCGGCCCGACGCTGATGCTGGACGTGCCGGGCTTCCTCGACGTCAGCCTGTTCGCGCTGTGGGAGAGCAACGCGCCGTTCAACACCTTCACCGGCGCCGCCACGCCGCGCTACGCCTACAAGACCCACCCGATGCTGACCGCCGCCTGGGGCATCCCGTTCAACCTCGGCATCCCGCTGTCGTTCGAGGGCTTCGCCAACTTCATCGGCACCAAGGGCAAGAACGAATTCGGCGGCGACACCGCGCGCGAGACCAACATCGACATGCAGGTCATGTACGACATGAGCGGCGCCGTCGGCGCGGCCAAGAACACCTTCAAGGTCGGCGTCGAGTACCAGTTCTGGAAAAACAAGTTCGGCAACCCCGACACCAACAACCCTGGCGCCACGGCGAAAACGCCGATGGTCCGCGCCGAGTACCACTTCTAAACCATGCCCACCAAAGGAAACCGTATGATGAATCGTCGCAAAGTACTGGCACTGGCCGCGCTGGCCGCCGCAAGCATCGGCCTGTCCGCCTCCGCGTTCGCGGCCGAACCGTTGAAGATAGGCTTCGTCTACGTCGGCCCGGTCGGCGACGCCGGCTGGACCTACGCCCACGACCAGGCCCGCCTGGCGATGGAGAAGGAACTCGGCGCCCAGATCAAGACCACCTATGTCGAGAACGTGCCGGAAGGCGCGGACGCCGAGCGCGTGATCCGCAAGCTGGTCGCCGGCGGCAACAAGCTGATTTTCACCACCTCCTTCGGCTACATGAACCCGACCGAGAAGGTCGCCAAGTCCACGCCGGGCGTGGTGTTCCTGCACGCCACCGGCTTCAAGACCGGCAAGAACCTGGGCACCTACGAGTCGCGCCTGTACGAAGGCGCCTACCTGAACGGCGTCATCGCCGGCAAGATGACCAAGTCCAAGACCCTGGGCTTCATCGCCTCCTTCCCCGTGCCCGAGGTGATCCGCAACATCAACGCCTTCACGCTGGGCGCGCAGAGCGTCAATCCCGGCGTCAAGACCAAGGTGATCTGGGTGAACTCGTGGTACGACCCGGCCAAGGAACGCCAGGCGGCGGAAACCCTGGTGGCGCAGGGCGCGGATGTGATGGCGCAGAACACCGACTCGCCGGCCACGCTGCAAGTGGCGCAGGAAAAAGGCGTGTACGCGTTCGGCTGGGATTCGGACATGTCCAAGTTCGCACCGAAGGCGCACCTGACGGCGGCTACCAACAACTGGGCGCCCTACTACATCGAGACCGCCAAAGCGGTCATCGCCGGCACCTGGAAAACCGGCGAATACCGCGGCGGCATGAAGGAAGGCATGGTCAAGATGTCGGCGCTGAACGCGGTGGTGCCTGCCGAAGCGGCCAAGGTGTTTGAAGAGAAGAAGGCCGCGCTGACCGCCGGCACCTTCGCGCCGTTCACCGGTCCGATCAAGGACCAGTCGGGCGCCGTCAAATACGCGGCCGGCGTGGTGGTGCCGGTGAAGGACCTGCTGTCGATGAACTTCTACGTGCAGGGCGTGGAAGGCTCGATTCCGAAGTGAACACCGATCCAGTCCTGTTGAACGACTGGCACCCGGTCGCGCTCTCGCAAGAGATCGTGGCCGGCGCGATCGCCGCCACCGACCTGCTGGACATGCGCCTCGCACTGTGGCGCGACAGCGGCGGTGCGCTGCACGCGTGGGAAGACCGCTGCCCGCATCGCGGCACCCGCCTGTCGATGGGCGCGCTGCACGGCGACACGCTGCGCTGCGCCTACCATGGCTGGAGCTTCGGCAGCGAAGGCCGCTGCCAGCACATCCCCGCCCTGCCGGCACTGGGCGCGGCCAGCCTGAAGGCGCAAGTCGCCACCTATCACGTGCGGGAATGCTATGGCCTGGTATGGGTCTGCCTCGGCGAGCCTGCCACGGCAACGCCGCCACGCTTTCCCGAATTCGCCGACCCCGCGCTGCGCAAAGTCTGGTGCGGCCCATACGATGTACAAAGCAGCGGACCGCGCATCGTCGAGAACTTCCTCGACATGGCGCATTTCGCCTTTGTCCACGAGGGCATATTGGGCGTGCAGGAACAAGCCGCCATCGCCAGCTACACCATCGAGAACTTCGACGACGTCGACTACGGCAGCGGCGTCTGGGCCAAGCAGTGCCGCGCATGGCAACCGCAGGCCAGCAAGGCCGCAACCGGCGGCGCCGACATCGAATACACCTACCGCGTGGTGCGGCCGCTGACGGCGGTGCTGACCAAGCATCCGGCGGCCAGCGTGCGCGAGGCCATCGCGCTGATGCTGCAACCGCTGACCGAAACCACCACCCGCGTCTGGATCATCCTGGCGCTGGACGACTTCACCTCCGGCGACGACGAACTGCGCCAGTTCCAGGACACCATCTTCCTGCAAGACCGGCCGATCCTGGAAAGCCAGAGCCCCGCCAGGCTGCCCCTGATACCGGGCGCCGAAGTGTCGGTGGCCTGCGACCGCATGTCGCTGGCCTACCGCGGCTATCTCAAACAGCAGGACCTGCGCTACGGAGTGCTGCGCAACGATCAGGAGACTACATGACCAACCCCACCGACCAGGACCACGACTTCCTCACCCGCGTGCTGGCCCTGGCGCAGCGCTCGCGCGACGAGGGCCACCATCCCTTCGCCGCCATGGTGGTCGCCGCCGACGGCAAGGTGATCGCCGAAGCGATGAACGCCTCCAGCAGCGACCGCACCGCGCACGCCGAGATGAACGCGCTGCGCCAGGCATCGCAGCGCCACGGCCCAGAGCAGTTGGCCACGGCCACGCTGTACGCCAACGCCGAACCCTGCGCCATGTGCGCCGGCGGCACTTACTGGAGCGGCGTCGGACGGGTGGTGTATGCGATGTCGGAAGCGAGCCTGCTGGCACTGACCGGCAGCGATCCCGAAAATCCGACGCTGTCGCTGCCCTGCCGCGAGGTGTTCGCGCGCGGCCAGCGCCCGACCGAAGTCATCGGACCACTGCGCGAGGACGAGGCGCGGCTGGCGCACGCCGGATTCTGGAAAAAATAGCTGATGCATTTCATGCAAGTCGGGATCATAATTGTGATCCGGCCTGGTGGAGAGCACAGTGGCAAATCCTACAAAATTGCACGGACGGCGGTTTGATTTGCGCGCTGCGGCGGTTGCCGCCTGCGCCGCGTTATTGGTCGCCTGCGGTGGCGGTGGCGGCGGTTCCAGCGCGGCGATAACACCCGCGCCCACGCCCCCGGTCACGCCCACTCCGCCGGCGGTGCCCGGCGCCTTCGACGACACGCTGGCCTATTCCAGCCTCGCCAACGCCTCGCTGTCCGCGCCCAACGAAAGCGCCGCCGTCATCGCCAGCCATATCCAGCTGAACGGCCAGCAGTTCAACTACACCGCCACCACCGGCCACCTGACCGCGACCGACGTCCGCACCGGCAAGGCCTCGGCCTCGTTCTTCTACGTCGCCTACACCGTGGCCGGCGCCGCTGCGGCCAGGCGGTCGGTCACCTTCTTCTACAACGGCGGCCCCGGCTCCTCCTCCATCTACCTGCATCTGGGTTCGTTCGGGCCGCGCCGGCTGGTCAGCACCATCCCCAACGCCACCGTCATGCCGGTGCAGCTGGTTGACAACCAGGAAACCCTGCTGGCGCAATCGGACCTGGTGTTCGTGGACGCCATCGGCACCGGCTACTCGCAAGCCATCGCGCCCAACACCAACCAGAGCTTCTGGGGCGTGGACGCGGACGCCGCCGCCTTCCGCGATTTCGTGCAGCGCTACGTGGCCGTCAACCAGCGCGAGGCCTCGCCCAAGATCCTGTTCGGCGAGTCGTATGGCACGCCGCGCACGGCGGTGCTGGCCAACCTGCTGGAACTGGCCGGCGTGCAGGTGGCCGCGGTGGTGCTGCAGTCGTCCATCATGGACTACAACAGCAACTGCGGCGTGCTCGATCCGGGCGCCATCAGCTGCGAAGGCCACATCCCGACCTATGCCGCCACCAGCGCCTACTACCAGCGCAGCAATCCGCTGCCCACCAATTTCAGCGGCTACGTGCAGCAGGCGCGCAATTTCGCCGCCGGCGACTATCGCAGCGCCATGACGGCCTACCTGGCCAGCAAGGTCGCGCCGCCGTCCGGCGTGATCGCGCAGCTGGTCGGCTACACCGGCCTGCCGGTGCTGACCTGGCAGCAGAACTTCGACATGGGGCCGGACTACTATCAACGCAATGCCGTGCCGGGCAGGCTGGTGGGCCGCTACGACGCCCGCGTCTCCGCGCCCACCGGCAGCGCGCTGACGGTCGACGGCGATCCCTCGCTGACGGTCATCAACTCCGCCTTCGTCAACGGCATCGCGGGCTACCTGTCGGACGAGCTGCACTACAGCGCCCGCTCGCGCTACACCAGCAGCAACGACATCGGCGGACAATGGGATTTCAGCCACGACGGCAAGCAGCTGCCGGACACCATCCCGGACCTGGCCGCCGCCATGACGCTGAGCCCGACCATGAAGGTGCTGTCGGTCAACGGCTACCACGACCTGGCCACGCCCTTCCACCAGACCGAACTCGATCTGGCGCGTTTGGGTGCCAATCCGCTCATTGTGCTTAAATATTACGCAAGCGGCCATATGACGTATCTAGACGACACTGCACGCCGAGCCCAACAAATGGATTTGATTAATTTCTTCAACAGCGTCACAGTGACACCATAAGCCATGCGCCAGACTCAATACGCCGCGCGGGGGAGACCATCATGAAACTGCTCATCCACATTGCCATGCTGGCCGCCGCGACGGCCTGCACCTGCGCGCATGCCCAGACGCCGAACCGGGAAGCCGCGCCGCTGATGATGTCGGCGCCGCTCCATCCCGATCCCTACATTCCGCCGGCCATGCGCAAGCCGCCGCGCGACGGCGCCTCTGGCCCCATATTGCAATACCAGGCCATGCAGAAACTGAAGAAGCGCTTTGAAGAGGCCGACCTGGACGGCAACGGCAGCCTGAGCCGTGAAGAAGCGCGCAAGGCCGGCCTGGGCTTCGTCGAGAAAAACTTCGACCATATCGACAGCGCCCAGCGCGGCGCGGTCTCCTTCGAAGACCTGAAGGCCTTCATCATCCAGCGCCGCGAAGAAGCGCGCTCGCGCTAGCGGCCCATACAACGCGACGATCTTGTCCCGGCGCGCGTGTGCGATGCCGGGCCCGTGGTCGCGCACGCCCCGGCACCAGATCCGGTCAGGCCATGATATTGAGTATCTTAAAAGGACCATTTTTGACGAAAATGGTAGTATTGGGAACTTATAGGGGCCATCGGACCGACAAATGGACTGCACCTTCCAAATTTTTCTCAACGATACGTGGGTCAATTGCGCGACAGTCAGCGTGCAGGACGCCGCGCGTGGCGATCCGCAAACGCCCAACACCTTTGAGTACGATCTGGATTATGCTTTTGCGCCGGACGTGGAGCCCCTCTCGCTGCGATTTCCCGTCAATGCGGAGCTGCAGATCCTGGACCGCTGGCCGAGTTTCCTGTTTGACTTGATACCTCAAGGCAGCGGCCGCCAGTTCCTGCTCGGCGAACTAGGACTGAACGATGGCCCGGCGGCAGACTTTTTACTGATGCGCGCTGGCGCGTTCAATCCCATCGGCAGGGTGCGCGTGGAGGAGGCGGTCCAGTTCTACGACGCCCACGTGCGGAAATACCCCGCCAGCACCACCGACCGCGGTTTCACGCTGGAGCAAATCACCGGACGCAGCGACGAATTCAACGAACGCATGCTGATCCACAGCATGCTGGCCGCAAGCTCGCTGGGCGTACAGGGGGCTGCGCCCAAATACCTGCTGACCACCGACCAGGAAGGAAAATGGCATGCCGATGGCGCACTCGCCGATGCCCACGCCGTCGAGCACTTCATCGTCAAGCGTCCGCGTGGCAAGACCGATGCGGATCGCAAAGTCCTGCGAAATGAAGCCGCTTACATGCGCGTGGCAGCCGCCGTGGGTATCCGTACTGCGGGTGCTTTGCGGCATCACGAAGATACACTATTCATTCCGCGCTTCGACCGGGTGCGCACCCATGGCAGGGTGGAACGTCTGCACCAGGAAAGCGCGGCATCCATCGCTGGCATCGTCGGCTTCAATGCCCATCCGACCCAGTTTGAATTGCTGGCCAGCCTGCGCAGCGTGGTCAGCGATCGGACCAGCGAAACGATTGAATTCCTCAAGCGCGATGTCTTGAATCTGGCGATGCGCAACACCGACAACCACGCGCGCAACACGGCCGTGCAAAAGACACGCGACCATGTTCGCCTGACACCGCTGTTCGATTTCGCGCCGATGTATCTGGACCCCGACGGTATTCCACGCGCGGCGCGCTGGCACCATCCCGCCACCAGGGTCGAACTCACGGAATGGCGAGATGTGCTGGCCGCGCTGCCGGTGGACGATGCAGAGCGTGGGCACATCCGCCTTGCACTACATCGCTTCGCGCCGCAGATACAGGCACTGGATGCGCATATGCTCGCGGCCGGCGTCGACGACGATATTATTCGCTTTCTGCGACCGCATATTGCAACGCAAGTCCAGCAGCTCAGCGCACTCGGGGAGGACCAGCATGGTTCGCATTAAAAAAGCCGAGGACAAGGAAAGCGCCCGCGCGCGCCGGACGGAGCTTTACGATGCGGTCGCGCGCGGGCAGCTGTCTCTGCGGGATGCGGTCAAACAGATGCGTAAGATTTCACGTCTTACCCAGGCCGAGTTTGCCGCACACCGGGGCGTCAGCACCAAGGTCATCAAGGAGATCGAAGGCGGCCACGGCAATCCGACGGTCCAGACACTCAATCGCATCGGCGAATTTTTCGGACTGGAAGTCGCGTTTGTGCGAACGGAGACTTTGAAGCGCGGCATGCAGCAAGCGGCACCCACATGGATCGCCGCAAGCGACGACGTGCACCAACTGACGAAGACCATCGAAAATATCCGGGCCTTGCTGCCGCCGGAACCGCCAAAAACGACATAGCGGCGCCGTCCGGCGCGGCGAAGACATGCGCTTCGCCGCGCCGCTTGCAACTTACAGCTTGTAGTTCAAGCCCAGCAGGAACTGGCGGCCGTAGGTGGTGTAGCGCTCGGGCGCGTACGAACCGCCCGAGAACGCGTCGCCCTGGCGGGTCTGGTAGGGCGAGTTGTTCAGGTTGTTCACCTGGAACAGGAAGGACAGGCCCTTGTAGCGGCCTTCCTCGATCGCATAACCCAGCTGCAGGTCGATCTGGCGCTCGGCCAGGATCTCGCTGAAGGAACGCTGCGCGAACAGTCCCGTCACCTCGCCGCGATACGCCGAACGGTAGCGGCGGCTGGCGCGCGCCTGGTAGCCCGACTTCTCGTAGTAGACCGTGAAGTTGGACACCACGCCCGACAGCCCCGGCAGCTTCTCCTTCGTCCCCGGACCGTTGGGATGGATCGAGCTCTCGGTGCCGGACATGCTGCCCGTCACGCCGAAACCTTCCAGCGGTGCGTACAGCAGGCCGCCGTCCAGCGCGCCCGACAGCTCGACACCCTTGACCAGGCCGCCCGCACCGTTGGTCGGCCGGTTCAAGGTGCCGATGTCCTGCAGCGGCACCACGCCCGACGGATTCGGGAAGCCGGCGAAGCTGAACGCGGTCTGCTGGTTGTAGATGTAGCTCTGCAGCTTTTTGTACCAGAGCGCGGCGGCGATGTAGCTGCGCTTGCCGATGTATTTTTCCATCGACAGGTCGTAGGAATTGGCGCGCCATGGCTCCAGCTGCGGATTGCCGCCGCTGCCGTTCCACATGCGGGTGGTGGCGTCGACCCCGCCCGAGACGCCGGCGCGCATGTCCTGCATCTGCGGCCGGGCCACGGTCTTGGCGGCGCCGAAGCGCAGGTTGGTGGTGTCCAGGTACTTGCCGAGGTCGAAGTTCAGGTTCAGGCTGGGCAGCACGTCGGTGTAGTTGGCGCCGCCGGTAATCGAACCCAGCTTGCCGGCGTTGACGGTGGCGCCGCGCGATTTCTGGTCGACGTTGACCGCCTGCAGGCCGATGTTGCCGCGCAGCGGGAAGGGGCCAACGTCGGTGTCGATGCCCAGGCGGGCGTAGGCGGTGGTGACTTTCTCGGTCACGCCCCAGTCCTGCAGTGCCTGGTCGTCGGGACGGGCCGGCTGCATCGTGTAGTACTTGCCCAGCGCGCCCATGACGTCATAGGTCAGCACGCTCGGGATGCCGGCGAAGGCCAGCGAAGTGGACGGCTGGATCAGGTCGGACGAGACCACGGCCGGCGTGCGGCCGTTGTTCAGGTTCCAGTAGTTGTTGGTGTCGGCGTGGGTCTTCTCGCGCTTGCTGTAGTTGACGCCGCCTTCCATGTTGCGGAACCTGCCCTCCAGGTCGCGCTTGGCCGAGAACTTGATCGAACCGAGCTTGTCCTCCACCACCGGGTGGTGCATGTCGGCGTCCTTGCCCCAGCCGCCGACGTCGGTCAGCTTGATGATCGCCGGGTCGGCGAAGTTGATGCTGGGCGTGAAGGTCGGCAGGCCGCTGGCGGTCGGAATCTGGAACTTGAAGTTGTTGTCGGTGATGTGCGAGCCGGCCGGGCCCAGGCCGGCATAGGTTTCCAGCACCGTCTCGCGGCGCTTGGCGCTCGAGTACGAGGCGTCGCCCACCAGGGTCCAGCCGTCCTTCTTGTAGGTGTTGTTCCAGCCGACCGCGCCCAGCTGGTCCTTGCGGGTGTTGAAGTCGTTGCGGACGATCGGTTCCAGGTTGACCAGCGAACCGCCCACCAGCAGGCGGGTGCCGCCGATGGTCTGGATCACCGGGTTGGTGTAGGTGACGTCGCTCCACTGGTGCGAGTTCCACATCATGCCGCGCATGGTGGTGTCTTCCTTGAACTCGGAATAGTACAGGTCGAGCGAGGTGCGGAATTCCTTGCTCGGACGGTATTCGAGCACGCCCATCAGGCCGTCGCGCTTCTGCTTGCGCGAGGTGGCCGTCACTTCGGCGCCCTTCAACGCCACCACGTCCTCGTCGCCCTTGGGCAGCTTGTTGTCGGTGCCCCACCACCACGATTTGTACTCCTGCTGCTGGCCCGGCGAATCGAGGTGGGCGTAGCCGAACGCCACGCCCAGCGTGTTGTTGATGAACTGGTCCACATACGAGGCGCTGACGCGGTTGCCGTTGGCCGGCGTGTTCGCGTTCAGCTTGCCGTTGGAATTGTGCTCGCCGCGCGCGTTGAATACGATGGTGCGTTCGCGGATGTCGAGCGGACGCACGGTGTGCAGGTCCACCGTGCCGGACAGGCCGCCGCCGGCCAGCGACGCGTCCGGCGTCTTGTAGACCGTGACGCCGTTGATCAGCTCGGAGGGATACTGGTCGTACTCGGCGCCGCGGTTGTTGCTGGTGGAGACCAGCTCGCGCCCGTTCATCAGGGTGCCGGAGAAGTCCGGCGCCAGGCCGCGGATCGAGATCACCTGCGCCCGGCCTTCGACGCGCTGCGCCGTCAGGCCGGCCAGGCGGGCGATGGATTCGGCGATGCTGACGTCGGGCAGCTTGCCGATGTCCTCGGCGGTGATGGCCTCGACGATGGAATCGGCGTCGCGCTTGACCGCCATCGAGGTTTCGATGCTGCGGCGGATGCCGGTGACGACCACCGACTGGATTTCCTTGTCGTCGGCGCCGGCCGACGGTCCCTGCTGCGCCCACGCCGGGGCGGAAGCGAACGCCAGCGCCGCGCAGGCGGCGGCGATCGGTGTCAGTGCGAGTGCTTGGGTTGGCTTGCTCATCATCTGGTCTCTCTTATAATTTTAGACGGGTGGAAAATACTAACGGAACGGCTGTGGTGCGGTGCTGCTGGTCATCCAGTCCTGCAGGGGCTGGTGGACCTCATAAGCCTGGGTGCCAAACGACTTGAACAGGTTTTCGATATCGGCGATCGGCGCCTTGGTGAAGTCGACGGCGGGCACGGCGGCGCCGGCGGCGTTGGTGACGAAGCCCCAGCTGCCGCTGCCCTGGCCGCCGCCGTTGCTGACCACCTTCCAGCTCCACGCGGTGGTGGCCCAGCCGTACCTGGCGTAGGTGTCGAAGGAGGCGCGGCCGACCTGGCCGCCCAGCTCCAGGCCGAGGCCCATCCACGGCTGGGTTTCGCCGATGAAGAAGGCGGTGTCGACGGCCTTGATCTTGTTGTCCCATTCGCACACGCCGCCGTTGCCGCCGCCGCCGCAGGTGAGCCAGTCCTTGTGGACCGCCAGGCCGGGCTGGCCCCAGCCGAACAGGCCGGGATAGAAGTGCATCTCGAACGCGACATTGCCCATGCCCTGTTCGGACGGCTTGCCGTAGGCCGTGATGTCGCCGGTGTTATGGCCGGGCAGTATCACCACATGGTTGGGATCGACCGCGCGGATCGCCGTGTACAAGGTCTTGACCACGGCGGCCAAGTTGGCGGCGGTGGTGCCCCAAGGTTCGTTGAGCACGCTGTAGCCGGCCACCGCCGCGCGGTCCTTGTAGCGGCCGGCCACCTGCTGCCACAGCCAAATGGTGCGGTCCTGGAATTCCGGCGTCGACCAGTACAGGTTCTTGTTGGCGCAGCCGCTATGGTGCTCCCAGCCCTGCGAGCCGACCGCGCCGTGCAGATCGAGGATCACATACATGCCGCGCTTCTCGGCCTGGGCGATGGCGTCGTCCAGGTAGCGCCAGGCGTCGGCGCGCAGCTGGCGCGGATTTTTTTCATCCTCGACCACGCTGTAGATAAAGGGCAGGCGCACCACGTTCAGGCCGAACTTCTGCATCTGGTCCCAATCACGGGTGGTGATCCAGTTGTCGCGCAACAGCTGCATCAGGCGCTGGCGCTCGGCGTAGCCGAAGCGGGTGTCGAGATTGGCCTCCAGCTTGCACTGGTCGTCGATGCCGGCGCTGCCCTGCCCCATCATCCAGAATTCGTTGATCAACCAGTTGCCCAGGTTGGTGCCCTTGAGCGCCACCGCGCTGCCGTCCGCCTTCAGCCATTTGGCGCCCTGGGTGTGCAGCATGGTCAGCGGCAGCACCGGCACCGGCGTCACCGGGGTGGGCTTGATCGCTTCGACCGGCGGCGCGGGCGGCGTCACCGGCGGCGCCACGCTGGAACCGCCACCGCTGCCGCAGCCGGCCAACACCGTGACGAACAACACACTCAGCAACTTGAACATCTGCTTCTCCTTTATGGAAGCGCTTCCACTCGCGTTCTGAAAAAACTGCCGTGCGCGTGCACAGCAGTTCTGTTTACGGTTTCCAGGTAAATGTGGCGACGCTGGCGGCCGGCAAGGTGTAGCTGAAGCTGCGCTGGCCCGGCGCCAGGCGCACGGCGAAGCTGCGCGGCGCCTTGGCCGAGTTCACCACCAGCAGCGCCACCGAACCGTCGTCGGCGTTGCGGAAGGCCACCGTGTCGAGTTCGTTGTAGCCGCTGCTTGAGGCGATGCGGCGCGCGCCCTGGCGCACGAAGCGGCTGGCGTGGGCCAGCGCGTAGTACTCCTCGTTGCGCGTGACCTTGCCGTCGCGGCTGGCTATGGTGACCACGCCACGGCAATCCTTGCAGCCGCCCAGGTGCGGGCCGTCGTTCTCGTCCAGCGCCAGGTTCCACAGCAGCACGCCCTTGGCCCAGCCGCGCGTGGCGCCGATCACCAGCGTGCGGGCGAAGTGCTGCAGATTGTCCGACCACACCGGCGCCCACTGGCCGCCCGAGCATTCGGTGAAATAGGTGTCCTTGTCCGGCCAGCGGTCGTGCAGCGCGGCCTGCACCCGCACGTCGCCGCCGTAGCAGTGCCAGGCCACGCCGTTGACGTATTTGCTGGCCAGTGGGTCTTTCAGCACATCGGCCGGCGAGCCCGGCTCGTCCCAGTTGTGGTCCCAGTCGAGGATGCGGGTGTGCGGATGCTCCTTCGCCAGCAGCGGGCCCAGGTGGCCGCCGATGAAGGCGGCGCGCTTGGCCGGCTCGACCCGCATGCCGGGATAGTCCTTGGGCTCGAAGTGCGGTTCGTTCTGCAAGGTCAGCGCAAAGATCGGCACGCCCTCCTGCTCGTAGGCGCCGACGTAGCGCGACAGGTAGGCGGCGAACGGCGCGAACGCTTCCGGCTTCAGGGTGCCCTGGATCAGGCTGTCGGTGCTTTTCATCCAGCCCGGCGCGCTCCACGGCGAGGCCATCACGCGCAGCTGCGGGTTGATCGCCAGCGCGGCCCGGGTGACCGGCAGCACGTCGGCGCGGTTGGGCTCGATGGAGAAATGCGCCAGCGTCGGATCGGTCTGGCCGGGCGGCATGTCGTCGAAGCTGTAGTGGTGGCGCGAAAAGTCGGAGGCGCCGATGGTCAGGCGGGTGAAGCTGAAGTTGGCGCCGGGCGCCTTGCCGAACAGCTCGTTCATCAGCGCGCCGCGCTGCTGCGGATTCAGGCGGTTCTGGATCAGCCAGGCCGAGGCGTCGGTGATGGCGGCGCCGAAGCCCACCATCTCCTGGTAGCGCTGGGCCGGGTCGACGTCGATGACGACGGCGGCCTTGACGCCGGAGCCGAAGGCGGCGTCGGCGCCGCGCGCCAGCAGCTGGCTCTGGTCGCCGGTGGTGATCCAGGCTTGGACAGGGCCCTGGGCCCGCGCTGCGCCATGCGCGCACAGCAGCAAAAGCGGGATGGCAAGCCGGCGCGACAACGGTCGCGGCGGCAGGCGGACTGGCGAAGGGCGCAAGGCCCCATCGCCCGGCAGAGCGGGGCTGGCTGTGAACATTCTGTCTCCATGCAGATGGGTCGTGGCCCGTCCGTCTGTGGTTTTTACGTGAGTGGAAACGCTTCCACTTATTAAATTCACTATAGCACCGCGAATTCTGCGATGTCAATCAGGGAAAAGCTTGGGCGGTGGTAATTGGTGAGTTTTGCGCGTGCAAAAAGTGCGCAAAATTAAGTTGGCCGCCCATCGCAAAACCCGTATTCTGCCCGTGCGCAATCGGCGATTTTTCGCTGTCTCGAATTTGCCACGCTGGACCCACCACCCACGCCACAGGAGCCCTGCATGTCCACTTCCGACCAAACTTCCGACCTGGTGTTCTATCTCAACGGCGAGCGCGTCCAGCTGCCCACGGTCGATCCGACCGTGCTGCTGGCCGACTACCTGCGCTCGCCCGAAGTCGGCTTGACCGGCACCAAGATAGGCTGCAAGCAGGGAGGTTGCGGCGCCTGCACCGTCATGCTGTCGAGCTGGAACGAGGACAGCCAGCAGGTCGAGCACCGCTCGGTGAACTCCTGCCTGCGGCCGGTGGCCTCGCTCGACGGCATGCTGGTGACCACGGTGGAAGGCACGGGCAGCGTCAAGTCCGGCTGCATCAGCACCGTGCAGGACGGACTGGCCTGCAACAACGGCACCCAGTGCGGCTACTGCACCCCCGGCTGGGTGATGAACATGACGGCCGCCGTGGCCCAGCGCGGCCCCAAGCCGGGCACCAAGCAGGAGATCGAGGCCATGTTCGACGGCAACATCTGCCGTTGCACCGGCTACCGCCCCATCCTGTACGGCTTCAAGAAAACCTTCGCCTCCGACTGGGACCCCAAGGTCGACGAGGCCGGCTGCATGACGTGCGAGGTTGACCCGGCCGAGCAGGTGGACCGGATCGCGCCGGTGCAGATCGCCTTCCCCGCCGAGCTGCGCAAGCCGCCGCGTCCGGTGCACTACTCGGCCAACGGCTACCACTGGTTCCGGCCACTGACGGTGGCCAGCGCCATCGGCCTGATGCGCGACTTCCACGACCGCGCCGACCTGCGCCTGGTCGGCGGCAACACCTCGATCGGCATCTACCCGCGCACGGTGGAAAATCCGCACGTGTTCATCGATATCTCGCACCTGCCGGAACTGCACGCGCTGAGCCTGGCGGACGGCCAGCTGCGCCTGGGCGGCGGCCTGCTGTACGCCAGGCTGCTGGACTTCCTCGACGGCGCCAACGAGCAGGCGCCCAACGCCGGCCTGCAGGCGCTGGCCTACATGGCCGGCCGCACCGCCGGCGGCATCGTCCGCAACGCCGCCACCCTGGCCGGCAACACCATGCTGGTGGTCACGCACGCCGAACAGGGCGTGCCCTTCCCTTCCGACCTGTACACGGCGCTGGCCGCGCTGGGCGCGACGGTGTCGGTGGCCGCGCCCGACCAGGCCGAGCCGAAAACCATGGCGCTGCTGGACCTGCCCGCCCACTGGCGGTCGCACGCCGACGGCTGCGTGCTGCTGTCGTATCAAGTGCGGCTGACCGGCGCCGACGAATACGCGCAGACCTACAAGACCGCGCAGCGCGAGGTCAACGCCCACTCCATCGTCAACGGCGGCATGCGGGTCCGGCTCGACGCGCAGCAGCGCGTGGCCGACATCACGCTGGTGGTTGGCGGCATGTCGCCCACCGCCAGCCGCATGCCGCACACCGAGCAGGCGCTGCGCGGCCAGCACTGGGACGCCGCCGCGCTGGCCGGCGCGATGCCGGTGCTGCGCCAGGAACTCGACGCGCTGACCGACCGCTACGCCGCCCACTACGCGCAACTGCCCGACGAGGGCTACAGCGCGACCTACAAGCGCCAGCTGGCCGAGTCGTATCTGTACAAATTCTTCATCGCCGTCTGCGAATGGCGCGGCCTGCCGGTGCCGCCGGCGTTGCGCTCGGCCGGCGAACGCGGCGAGCGGCCGGTGTCGAGCGGCACGCAAGCCTACGTCCGCTACACCGACCAGTTCCCGGTGCACGTGCCCTACGTCAAAATCGAAGCGATGCTGCAAGCGACCGGCGAGGCACAGTACATCCACGACATCCCGATGCCGCCGACCGGCATGAACGGCGCGCCGGTGCAGAGCCAGGTCGCGCTGGGCAGCTGCGTCTACCGGGTGCCCGACGTCACAGGCCCGGCCTCGCCGGCCGAGGTGCTGGCGGCGCTGCAGGCGGTGTATCCGGGCGTGAAGGACTACATCACCGCCATCGACGTGCCCGGCGCGGTGATCGACGGCATGGCGCATGACGATCCCATCTTCGCCATCAGCGTGGCCGTCGGCGCCTGCCCGGACGGCGCGCTGCCCGAGCACTACGACCCGCGCGCGCCGCTGATGCTGACCGGCTATGGCCAGTGCATCGGCATGGTAGTGGCGCGCAACGAGCAGCTGGCGCAGGAAGCGGCGTTCTACCTGCAAAAACATTTCTGTGAGTTCCGCGCCGAGCGCCCGCTGATCGAGCTGCCCGACACCGACGCCGCCCGCAACCAGCTGGTCTACCTGGACCAGCCGGCCGGCGCGCCGTGGTACTCGCACATCTGGAAGATCACCCGCGCCGGCACCAGCCTGGACTGGGTGGCGCCGCGCACGCCCGAGCAGCCGGACCTGAAGCGGCCGGTGGTCGACTACCAGGTGGCCATCGCCAGCGAGATCTACGGCGCCGTCAGCTGCACCCGCACCGCCAGCCAGCAGAAGGTGGGCAGCCAGATCCACTTCTACATGGAGACGCAGTCGAGCTACGTCGAGCCGGTGGAGGACCGCCAGGTGCGCGTCTACTCCTCGACCCAGGACGCCAACGTGGTGCAAGGCGCCGTCGCCAGCGTGCTGAAGCTGCCGGTCAACAAGGTCGACGTGCGGGTGCGCCGCATCGGCGGCGGCTACGGCGGCAAGTGCGGGCAGTCGGCCTTCGCCAGCACCATCGCCGCGGTCGGCGCGTGGAAGCTCAACCGGCCGCTGCGCATGGCCGCGCTGCGCCAGGTCGACACCGCCATGTTCGGCCACCGCCACCCGGCGCTGGGCAACTACAACATCGCCATCGGCGACGCCAGCAACCCGCTCACGCACGGCAAGCTGTTCGGCTTCCAGGCCGACTACTGGCTCGACGGCGGCCGCACCTACGATTGCAGCTTCGTCATCAGCGACTGCATGGCCTTGCGCAGCGACTCGGCCTACTTCATCCCGAACTGGTCGTGCACCACCGACGTCTGCCGCACCGACAAGACCACCAACACCTCGATGCGCACGGTCGGCATGATCCAGGGCGCCATCATCGTCGAGGACGCGATCGAGGCGGCCGCCCACAGCGTCGGCCTGACGCCGGAGCAGGTGCGCGCGCGCAACCTGTACGTGCAGGGCCAGGTCACGCCGTATGCCGAACCGCTGGAATCGTGCTACATGCGCGAGGTGTGGGAATACACGCTGGACAAGGCCGACTTCACCCGGCGCGCGGCGGCGGTGGAGCAGTTCAACGCCGCCAACCGCTGGCGCAAGCGCGGCATCTCGGTGCTGCCGGTGAAGTACGGCTCGGGCTTCAACCTGGCGCTGCTGGAACAGGGCGGCGCGCTGATCGAGGTGTATTCGCAGGACGGCACGGTGCTGGTGCGGCACGGCGGCATCGAGATGGGCCAGGGCCTCAACACCAAGATGGCGCAGGTGGTCGCGTATGCGCTCAACGTCCCGATCGGCATGATACGGGTGGCCGAAAACGACACCGCCGTGGTGCCCAATCCCGAGAGCACCGGCGCCTCCACCGGCACCTCGTTCAACGGCCTGGCGGCGCAGCAGGCCTGCGGCGAACTGCGCGGCCGGCTGGAAGCCTATTGCCTGGCCCTGCTGACCGCCAACGGCAACGACTGGTGCGCCGCCAACCAGGTCAACTTCTGGGACTTCAAGGACGGCTGGCGCACCGAGGTGGTCCACAACGGCAAGAAGATGACGATGTGGGCCGTCATCGCCGACAAGGCCTTCGGCGAGCGCCTCAACCTGTCGGCGCAGGCGCGGGTGGCGATCGACGGCGGCACCCATCCCGACGGCAACCTGGAGTTCAAGAAGGTGGACGGCCAGCCGGCCAAGGAGGAGGTCGACTACTTCACCGGCTACACCTACAGCGCGGCCTGCATCGAGGTCGAGCTCGACGTGCTGACCGGCGAGACCACCATCCTGCGCGCGGACGTGGTGTACGACGGCGGCAAGTGCCTCAATCCGGCGATCGACGTCGGCCAGGTGGAAGGCGGCTTCGTGCAGGGCCTGGGCTATGTGACCAGCGAAGACCTGAGCTACCAGCCGGCCGATTCCAGCACCGAGGCCAGCGCCACGCGGCCGGCGCCGGGCGCGCTGTACACCACCAACACCTGGGAGTACAAACCGCCGGCAGCGCAGTCGATTCCGCTGCAGATGAACATCATGATGTTCCCGCGCGAGCTGGCGCCGAACGCGCCGCCGGACCAGGGCGACATCCTGTCGGCCAAGGAAATGGGCGAGCCGCCGATGACCCTGGCGGTGGCGGCCTTCTTCGCCATCAAGCGCGCCGTGCTGGCGGCGCGCAAGGACCGCGGCCACCACGAGTGGTTCCAGATGGAATCGCCGGCCACGGTGCAGCGGGTGCGCGAGGCCTGCCTGGTCGACACGGCCGACCTCAGCGCGCGCTAGTCCGCTAGTGGATCGACAGCACCGCACGCACGCTGGCGTCCAGCGCGCTGCGGTCGATATAGCCGATCAGGTTGGGGTTGTCGGCCACCAGGCGCTTGATGGCGGCGCTGTCGCCGGACTCCACCGGCGGCTGGCCGCGTCCGGTGAACAGCATGTGGGCCCAGTAGGCCTTCATCTGCGCCGGCGCCTTGCCGCTGCTCTTCAGGTAGAACACATCGCGCACCGGCGAGCCTTCGCTCTGGTCGATCGGCACCGCGTGCTGGCCGTTGGGGAAGTCGACCGCCTTGCCGAGGAACAGGTCGGCCGCCTGCTCGCCGCTCAGGGCCTTGACGGCGTTGCGGGCCGAGACGATCACCACCACCTCGGCGCGGCTGCAACTGCCGGCCAACAGCAGCGCGGCCAGCAGGCAACGGGGGAGAGACATGCACATGATCTATCCTCCCGTCAGTAAAGGAAATCGGCCAGCAGGCTGACCACGTTCACCCGGCCGCCGCGCGGCGTGCCGGCCACCACGTTCTGCAAGGTGCCGTAGGAATTGGCGCCCAGGTGCAGCTGGTCCCATTGCAGCTTGAGGTCGAGGTTGCGCGCCACGTCCCAGCGCAGGCCGGCCGCATAGGTGTGCTGGGCCACCGGGATGTTGCCGGTATCGGTCAGCGGCCGCAGTTCGGACACGGTCACATAAGGCGTGACCGTGCCGAAGCGCATGCCGCCGTTCACATACCAGGCTTCGCGGATGGCCTTGACGCGCTTGCCGTCATAATTGCTGACTCGTACCCATTCGCCGCTGACGAACCACTCGCCCGGGTCCCACGACGCGCCCAGCGACGCGAAGCGCCCGCGCGGCGGGTTCTGGTTGTCGACGTCGCGTTGCTGGTAGGCCGCGTGCAAGGTCAGCGGGCCCCGCTCCAGGGTGTCGAAGACGCCCATCACGGAGGTAGAGTGGACGTCGATGCCGCGCGTGTTGGTGACGGTGCGCTTGCCGTACAGGATGCTGGTGGTGTTGCTGATGTCGCCGGCATGGATGCGGTACGAAGCGTCCACGCCGTCGCTTTCCTTGAGCGCCAGCAGGCGGTAGACCTCGATCGGCGGACGCGCCGTGATATTGCTGTAGCCGACCCGGCGCGAATCCGACGCCAGGAAACTGGCCAGCCCGATCCGTCCCACCCGCACGCTGAGGTCCGGCGTCAACGCATACTTCAGATTGGCCCAGCTGATCAACGGCCGATACGTGCCATTCCAGCGGTATTCCGACACCAGCTGCACCACGCCGGACAGCTGCGGCGTGAAGTTGGCCGTCAGTTGCAGGCCCAGCCGGCTATCGACATCGCCGGTCCACTGGCGGTTGCGGCCGGTGCCCGAGGGTTGCAGGTTGTCGAACACATAGTCGGCGCCGTGTTCGTCCGAGTGCGCCATGCCGACCGTGCCAAAGCCGTTGACCGACACCCATGGTCGTACCGGATCGGCCGCGAACTCCGCCGCGCGCGCCGGCAAGGCCAGGCTCAGCAGTATCACGGTCGAGGCCGAAATCAGGTGGGAGATGGCAGGCATCCAGGCTCCAGGCAGGTGGGTTATTGTTCCATGTAGTGGGCCAGCAACTTGTCGAGTTCCCTGGTCTTGGCCAGCCGCGCCAGGCCTTCGTTCAAGGACTGCAACAGCCTGGCCGCGTCGGCGCCGCTGGCCGCCACGCCGAAGTACAGGGGCCGCAGCGGCGAATCGGGCAGCGGCTGGCTCACCAGCGTGCCGTCCACCAGCAGGCTGCGCAGCTTGGGGTTGATCAGGTACTGGCCGGCCATGGTCTCGCGGCTGTCGATGAACAGATCGCAGCGCCCCAGGTGCAGCTTGCCGATCAACTGTTCGTAGCCGATGGTGGCGCCGCGGTCGACCGTGCTGGTGGGGATGCCGTAGACCTCGAAGCGGTAGCCGCCCAGGCCGCACAGGTGGTAGTGGCGCACGTCGCCCAGCTGTTGCAGGCTGAGCCCTTGCGGCCGCGCCCGGCGCGAGTAGAAATACACGTTGTGCATGGTGAAGTAGGCGTCGCTCAGCACCAGGTTGCCGGCGGCGTCGGCCTGGCCGACGTTGAGCGCGATATCGACCCGATGGTCGGCCACCAGCGCCAGACAGCGCGCCCAGGGCAGCAGTTGCACGCTGGCGGTCCAGCCATAGCGCGCGCCGATCAGGTTGAGCAGGTCGACGCTGGCTCCCACCACATGGCCGCCGCGCTGGCCGCCGGCGCGCTCGGCGAACACGAAGGGCGGCATTTCCGCCTGGTCGGCGCAGACCCGCACCGTGCCGGCGCAGGCGGAGCCTGTAGCGAGGCACAGCGACAGCAAGAATGCGTAGAGACGATTCATAACATGGGAGCCGGCCGCAACAATCCGAGACCCATTCTAGCAAACCCCGCCCCGGCCGCCGCAATAAGTGTTGCGTCGATGAAAACTTTTTTTGTGCTATCGACTGGCCTGGCCGGCCGGCTCGTCCCACACGGCGGCGGCCGCGCGCTCGATCAGCGGACGCCAGTCCGGCGCCACCGGCAGCAGGAACAGCTCGGCCAGCGCCTGCTCGATCTGGTCGGCGTTCAGGAAACGGCGCTCGCCGCCGCCGTCGGCGCGGCGTATCGTCAGCCGGTTGCGCAGCAGCGCATGGCGCGCCTCGGGCGTGCTGCGCGCCACGAGCAGGTCGTGGCGGAAAATCGATTGCGGGTAGGTCGACGAGTAGTAGTTCGCCATCTCATAATCGCCGTCGCGGCAGGGCGCCGGCGAGACCAGGTAGACCGGCATCCAGTCGTCGCCCAGCTGCGCTTCGAGCAGATGCTCATTGCCCTGCGGCGTGATGCGGAAGCGCTCGTGCTGCGTGGCTTGCGGCGTGCTCAGGTCGAAGCGGATCGGCGCCGTCAGCACGCAGCTGCCGAAGCCGACATCGCACAGCCAGGGCTGGCCGTCGATCGTCACCCGCAACACCATGTGGGTGCGCGGCCGCTGCCGCGCCTCGGGGCCGGCCATCCATTGCACCTGGGCGATCAGCGGTTCGACCTGGTAGCCCAGCGCGCACAGCACGCGCTGGAACAGGCTGTTCTGCTCGAAGCAGTAGCCGCCGCGCCCGGCCCGTAGCAGCTTGGCGTCCACCGCCTCCGGCGTCAGCAGCACCGGCCGCTCCAGCAGCACATCGATGGCCTCGAAAGCAATGGTGGCCGGGTGCAGCTGCTGCAAGGCGCGCAGCGTCGCCAGCGTGGGAGTGCGCGGCCCCGCGTAGCCGATGCGCGCGCAATATGCGTCCAGTAATTCCATGGTCCAGCCTGCTTGCAATGTTAGCGTAAGAGCCACCATGATAGCAGCGCTGCCGCGTTTCACAATTTCCACAGAACCACACGCCGCAGTATCAAATGCAAGTCGAATGGAGGTAGTATCGACTTCACACTTATTGGCGCAACGCATTACCTCAGCGGCAGCGCATTCTCGACCAGGAGACGTACATGTTTTCCAGTTTAAAGGTTGGCACGCGTTTAGGCTTGGCATTTTTTCTGATCACCATGCTGTCGGTGGCGCTGGGCTGGATCGCCATCCACGAAACCTCGGCCATGAACGAGCAGTGGAAGACCATCAAGGATGACGCGCTGGCCAAGCGCAGCGCGATCGACCGCGGCTCCAACGCCTTGGGCGCCGGCATCCACCATTTCAAGAACTACATCCTGCGCGGCGGCGACTACGACAAGAAATTCGAAGCCGACATGGCCGATATCGACCACACGCTGGACGACTACCGGGCCACCGGTTTCCTGACCGCCGACGAAGACAAGCTGCTGAGCCAATTGCGCGACGGCGCCACCGCCTACCGCAAGGACATGGCGGTGCTGGTCTCCATGCGCGCCAAGACCGACAATCCAAACGAACTCGACAAGGCGGTGGCCGGCGCCGACAAGCCCATCAGCGCCGCCCTCGCCAGCCTGACCCAGAAGACCGAGGCCACCCTCAAGCACGCCGACCAGGTCATGAGCGAGGTCAGCGTCGCCGCCCAGACCAAGGTGATCGAGACGCTGGCGGTGATCGTGGTGCTGACCATCGGCGCCGGCATCTACATCACGCTCAGCATCACCCGTCCGATCAGCCAGGCGGTGACGGCCGCCGAGACGCTGGCGCGCGGCGACCTCAACCTGGACATCCAGGTCAAGTCGAACGACGAGACCGGCCAGCTGCTGGCGGCGATGAAGCACATGATCGTCAAGCTGCGCGAAATGATAGAAAGCCAGCGCGACATGGTCGACGCGGCCAATCGCGGCAACTTCGCCATGCGCATCGGCGCCACCGATCTGCAGGGCTTCCAGAAGGACATGGCCGACGGCCTGAACGCGCTGATGCAAACCACCGGCGCCAGCATCGACGACGTGGTGCGGGTGATGGGCGCGCTGTCGGCCGGCGACCTGTCGAAGAGCATCGAAAAACCGTATGAAGGCGCGTTTGGCGAGCTCAAGGATTACGCCAACCAGATGATCGCCAAGCTCAAGCAGGTGATCGAAGGCCAGCGCCGCGTGGTCGAGGCGGCCAACCACGGCAACTTCAACGACCGCGTCGACCTGGCCGGCCTGCAAGGCTTCCAGAGGGAGATGGGCGAAGGCTTGAACAACCTGGTCACCACCACCGGCGCCAGCATCGACGACGTGGTGCGGGTGATGGGCGCCATGTCCGAAGGCGACCTCAGCGCCAGCATCGACCAGGACTACGAGGGTTCGTTCGGCCAGCTCAAGGAGTTCTGCAACAACACGGTCTACAAGCTGAGCCAGGTGGTCACCGAGGTCAACGGCAGCGCCGAGGCGCTGGCCAGCGCCTCCGAGGAAATCAGCGCGACCGCGCAGACGCTGTCGCAGGCGGCCAGCGAGCAAGCCGCCGGCGCCGAGGAAACCAGCGCCGCGATCGAGCAGATGACGGCGTCGATCTCGGCCAACACCGAGAACGCCCGCGTCACCGACGGCATGGCCAGCCAGGCCGCCAAGGAGGCGGTCGAGGGCGGCGACGCGGTGCGCTCGACCGTGGCGGCGATGCAGCAGATCGCCAAGAAGATCCAGATCATCGACGACATCGCCTACCAGACCAATCTGCTGGCCTTGAACGCGGCCATCGAGGCGGCGCGCGCCGGCGACCACGGCAAGGGCTTCGCGGTGGTCGCCGCCGAGGTGCGCAAGCTGGCCGAGCGCAGCCAGCTGGCCGCGCAGGAGATCGAACAGGTCGCCACCAGCAGCGTCGACCTGGCCGAGAAGGCCGGCCGCCTGCTCGACCAGATGGTGCCGAACATCCGCAAGACGTCCGACCTGGTGCAGGAAATCACCGCCGCGTCGGAAGAGCAATCGGCCGGCGTGGGCCAGATCAACAGCGCGGTGGGCCAGCTGAGCCAGACTACCCAGCAGAACGCCTCCAGCTCGGAACAGCTGGCGGCCACGGCCGAGGAAATGAGCGGCCAGGCCGAGCAGCTGCAAACGTCGATGGCCTTCTTCAAGCTGGAAGGGGCCGGCCGCGCCGGCGCGCCCGCCAAGGGCCGCCGGCCGCCGCCGCCGGTGCGCGGCGGTCATCGGCAGGGGCCGGCGCACAACCTGCACGCCATGTCCAGCAGCGTGCAGGATGTCGACGAGAGCAAGTTCGGCAAGTTCTAGATTCCTACCGCTCTCGAATACTAGTGCCATATCTTCATTTGGCTTAGCTATGGGCCTGGCTTGCGCAGCAGGCTTAGCTTTAGCTCCGGGTTTCTTAACTACCCATTGAGTCGCCAGGAACTTTGGCATACCATTTGACTGTCCTGGTTTAACCAAATGGATGGCGTCATGACTGCTACGGACCACCTGAATATGCCACCCCAGACAAAGCGCGTGCCTCCAGCCAAGCCGCATGCGCTGTGGAATACGATAGCCAGCCCCGGTAAAACCCCGCTTAGCCAGCTAAGAGCGCTCGTTACGCGCGTCCGCGAAGCTTCAGGAACCCAGCTATTCGACGCCGTGGAAGCAGGTGTTCCAACGGAGGTCGTGAAACTGATCGCCAAGGCAACCGGTCAACCTGCGTCGGTCATTATGGAGCTCGCTGGCGTATCCCAAACAACGTTTGTGCGCAATGAGGCTGCCAACAAGCCGCTGCCGGACGTGGCCGGCCATCGCATCATGGGCTACCTGCGTCTGCTCGCCACCTTGCGCAAAATGCTGGACGAGAGCGGCGACCCTGAACAAGTGAAAAACTTCGATCTCGAAACCTGGTTTGCGCATTGGGTACATCAGAAACTTCCTGAATTGAAAGGCAATACACCAGCCGAGATGTTGCGCAATACTGAAGGCCAACGCGCAGTGGAACAGGTGCTCGAACGCATGCGGGGAGGACTGGCCGCATGACGGTCAGTTTATGGCGCATCGCCTCAGACACTACCGCTTGGACGGCAGACGATATGAGTGGGAAAGGCGCTGCCAACCGCGGGGCGCGATGGAATCAGGCTGGCGAGCATGTCGCTTACGCTGCCACGTCCATTTCGCTGGCGGCATGGGAAACGCGGGCTCACTTCGGGGCCGTGCTAGTCGTTCCGTCGGTGATCATTAACGAAGAGGACAACGTCCTGATCAATCCCACGCATCCGGATGCGGCACGGATAGCGGTCGCCCGGATTCGGCAATTTCTCTACGATCCCCGCGTTTAGCGTCCGCTACGCGCCGACCAGGTTCGCCAGCAGCCATCCGGGCAGGCCCAGATACAGCGCCGCGCGGCCGGCGCGCTCCAGCCAGCGGCGGACCTCGATCGCCCGCCCCGGCCGCAGCAAGGCCGCCAGCAGCGTGCCCGCTTCGATCGCGGCGCGCAGCAAGGCCGCGCTCAGCACCACGCCGATAGCCCAGGCCGCCCACCACAGGGCAAACGCCAGCAGGTAAGCCTTCAGGCCGTAGCTGTAGAACTCGCCGAAAGCGCTGCCGTAGGCGATGTGCTGGTGCAGGTGGAAGGCCGGGATGGCCAGCGCCAGCGGCAGCAAACCGAACTTGACCAGCGGACGGTCGAGCTTGCGGCGACATAGCGCCAGGCGGGCGCGCGCATATACGCCCAGCGTCGCGCCGGGCTGCTCGAAACTCTGGGGGCCGCCGGCGCCGGCCAGCGCGGCGGCGAAGGCCAGCGGGTTGGCCAACGCCAGCCCGTAGCGCCAGCGCTGGCCGGAAGCCAGGCGCAACGCCAGGCCGGCGGCCGGCACCGGCAGGCGCCACAAACTGACGGCAGCGATCTCGCCCAGCGCCAGTTCGATGCGCTGCGCACCCCGGGTCAACACCAGCACGCCGTCGCGGATCGACGCCTGCGCGGCAAACGCCAGCAACACGCACCACGAGGCGGCTTCCGGCGCCAGGAACAGTCCGCTGAACCAGCGGATTTGCGCCAGCGTGTTGGTCCGCAACGGTTCGTTGAGCAGCAAGGCCACGCAGATGCCGAGCAGGCCGGCGCGCGCCAGGATGCGCAACAGCGCCGCGGCGAAGCGGGCCGCCGGCGGCAACACCGCGACCCGGACCGGAAACGTCATCGCCAGCCGCGCCGGCGCTACGCCATCCGCCGCCGGTGAGCGCCAGGAAGGAACGGCCGCCCTGGCCGCCAGCAACAGCAGGAAGACGCAGGCGGCCCTCCCTACCCAGTCGCCCCAGCGCACCATCAGGGTCGGCGCCGGCTTGCGCACCACCAGGTCGGCGACCACCAGCGCCGGTTCGCCCATACGCGTGCCCGCCAGCAGCGCGCCGCCGGCGTCGAACGCCGCGCTATAGCCGTTGCTGGTGACGCGAAATTGCGGCAGCCGCGTTTCGATGCTGCGGAACGCGGCCACCGTCTGGTGCAGGCGCGCGCCTTCGGGCGCGTCGCTGAACCAGGAGTCGTTCGACATGGTCAGGATGGCCTGCGCGCCCAACCTGGCGCCGGCGATCGCCAGGCCGGTGTCGACATCGTCGAGGCAGATCAGCGGCAGCACCGGGATCTCGCGACCGTCCGCCAGGCGCAGCGGGAACACCCGCGCGCCATTGCCCGCCTTCCAGTTGCCGGTCCACGGCAGCAGACTACGCAAACGCGGACCATCCAGCCAGGCCGGCACGTATTCGGTGAACGGGAACAGATGGGTCTTGCGGTAGAAGGCCGCCGGGCCGCCAGGCTGCACGAAGGCGGCCGCGTTGTATTCGCCGTCGCCGTCGCTGTCGTAGGTGCCGAACACGAAGGGCACGCCGGCGGCCTGGACGGTGGCGAGGATTTCGCGGTCGAAGCCGGCCCCGGCCGCGCTCTTGGGATGGCCGAACGTGGTGGGATAGGCGGTCTCCGACCACAGCACCGCGTCCGCCTGGCGCCGCACCACGGCGTCATAGCTCATCGCGAAATGCGCATCGAGCACTTCGCGCACCACCGCGCCCGCGCCCTTCTGCCGGCGCAGGCCTTCGTAATCGATTATGTTGGATTGGACCAGGCCCATGCGCAATGGCTTGCCGGCAGCGGCGCCGCCATCCGGCTGCGCTGCCAGTCCGTGGAGCCCCAGCAGCAGCGGCCCCAGCGCGGCCAGCGCCAGCGGCTGGACGACTGCGCGCCAGCCATGCCGGCGCCCCGCCAGCGCCGCCACGATGCCTTCGTTGGCCAGCAACAGCAGCACGGTCAGGCCGGCGCCACCGCCCATGGCCGCGCCCTGGCGCATCAGCTGCGATGGATAGAGGCCGTAGCCGATCGTGTCGCCAAGCAGCTTGGGCAGCAGCCATTCGGCCGCCACCCAGGCCGCCGCCGCCGCCAGTGCGCGCAGCAGCGGACCATGGCCGCGTCCGCTCACATGGCGCACCAGCGCGAACACCAGGAACTGCGGCTGGAACACGGGCGCGGCCAGCAGCAGCACGGACAGCCCGGTACCGGCGCCGACCTGGGTGTAACGTCCCAGCGCGATGCCGAACCAGGGGAACACGGCCGCCGTGAAGGCCAGCGACATCAGGTAGGCGCAAGCCAGGGTCGCGGCCAGCGAGCGGCGAGCGTTCAGCGCGCCCAGCCACGGGACCAGCATCACGAAGCCCAGCATCCAGCCGGGTCCGCCGCGCGCGTACAGGGCCGACAGGACGGCGCTCGCCAGGATGCCGGCGACCATGCGCGCCGTGGAGGAGGTGAAAAGTTGTCGCATGCGGGTCAGCGGCCGGGAGCGGCCGGTTCTATGGGAGGGGGAACGACGATGCGCCGAATCGGCAATCCGGGCGGCGCCAGCTCCGGCGGCACGACCCGGTTCTTGGGCATGGGAATCGGATTGTGGGCGGCGTCGTACAGTTGGAAATCCGGCGCGAACATCAGGATCGCTTCGATGCGCTGGCCATCGTCGGTGGCTTGGTGGTGGCGCACGTAGCCCTCCGGCAGCACGAAGTCCTCGGGCACCGCCAGGCCGACCATGGGTGGACGGGTGCCGGGTGGCGAAAACGCGCCGAGGCCGGAATAGATGCCGCGCTCGTGCAGGCGTTCTATCACTTCGGGCATGGTCGGCTTCTCGCCACGGGCGACATAGCTTTTCAGGTCGCGCGTCGGGTCGGCGTCGCCTTCCGGCGCGCGCTGCGCTTCCGGCGCCGCGGTCTGCGGCGCGACAGAAGACGCTGCGGGCGGCGCGCTGGAGGTCACCGGCGCGCCGCCCGCGAGCGGCTGCGGCGACGCCCCGGCGACGATGCCGGGGTCCGGCGTCGTCACCAGGAAGACCAGCACGCCGAAGCCGATCACGGCCAGCACCAGCGCGGCCGCCAGCAAGCCGGCGCGCGGACGCCAGGCGCGGCCCGCGCCCGGGGTCTCGCTACCGTCTTCAGGCCGCTGGGGAGGCTGTGCCAAGGGATCAACTCAGCCGTGCATCAAGGCGTGGCGACGTTGTAGGTCGACACCGCCCAGCCCATCCGCTCGTGGCCGTACTGGTTCCAGATCGGGTTCTTGCCGCCGGCGATGGTGCTGTAGCGCGGCGCGCCGGAACCGGTGCTGCCGCCAAACAGGCCAGCCGTGACGGTGCTGCCGCTGTAGGTCGGGTGGGTGTCGTCCGACTGGATGTAGTCGTAGCTGCTGCCGGCCGACACGAAGTGGGTGTTGGCGTCGCGCAGCGTCGAGCGCAAGGTGGTGGTGATCCGCGCCAGGTAGCTGGCCTGGCTTTCGCCGGCGACATAGCGCAGCGCGTCGGAGTCGACCTTGCCGTCGCCGTTGCTGTCATAGTCGGCGCCCATGTACTGGGCGAAGTTGTCGGCGCAGGCAAAGCCCTTCTGGCGCGCCAGGTCGCACATCGCGAAGTTGATGCGCACCAGCGAAGGCAGGAACTTGTCCTGCATGTTGACGGTCTTGCCGGTCGATGCGTCCTTGCAGGAACTCTGGACATTGTCCGCCGCGTAGCCGGGATAGTGCAGGTTGGACACCAGCTTGAGCTTGACGCCGGAATAGGCGTTGGCGTTGATGTAGTCCATCGCCGCGCCGACATATTGCTTGCAGCTGCTTTCGGCCGCGGTCAGCACGCTGTCGTCGCAGGTGCCGGTCTGGCTCTTGAAGGCGGTGCGGGCCTGCAGGCCGTCATTGCCGCACATTTCAAAGGCCACCACGCGGGTGTTACTGGCTTGCATATACGAACGCTCGGCCACGATCTTGTTGTTGTACACGTCCGAGGCCACCGCGCCGGACTTGGTGCGGCGCACGCTCTCGATGTCGGCGTTCCATTGCGCCGACAGGTATTCCGCGTCCACGGTCGGCGCCGCGTACTTGGCGGCGCTGGTGACGGAGCCGTTGTAGCCGGCAAAGATCGAATCGCCGTAGGCCACCACGCGGTAGACGGTGGAGGTGCCGGGACGGTCGATGGTCCACGAGACGTTCTGGTTCAGGGTGCTGGCCGCCGCCTGGCCACCGAGGGCCAGCAGGAACAGCGAGGACAATAGCGTAGGCAACGACTTCTTGTGAAAGCGGGTGTACGACATGGGGTGTCTCCGATCAGGGGATCTGCAAGATGGCTGTTTTTGTGATGGGTCTCGCGCTGCGACGTACGGCAAGCCCGGCCGCGCGAGCCATCACATCGCGGCGGCCAGCTTGCCTTGGTCAATATTACCCTGCGCACAATTGCGGATCTCCCCGGCCGGTCGGCTGTCTCGACGGGACCAGAGAATGTCTCGACAGGACCGGTTTCCTGTCGCGTTGGAATCACAATGAAGCTAGCGCCGCAGCTTGAAGACGCTGACCGCGCCGGCCAGCTCGGCGGCCTGCTGCTGCATCGATTGCGCCGCCGCCGTGGCCTGCTCGACCAGCGCCGCGTTCTGCTGCGTCACCTGGTCCATCTGGACGATGGCGTGGTTGACGTGCTCAATGCCCGAGGTCTGCTCTTCGCTGGCGTCGGCGATCTCGCCCATGATGGCGCTGACGCGATTGACGCTGGCCACGATCTCGTCCATCGTGGTGCCGGCCTGCTCGACCAGGCGCGCGCCTTGTTCCACGCTCTGCACGGAGACGCCGATCAACTCCTTGATTTCCTTGGCGGCCGACGCCGAGCGCTGGGCCAGGTTGCGCACTTCGGACGCCACCACGGCAAAGCCGCGCCCCTGCTCGCCGGCCCGCGCCGCTTCGACCGCTGCGTTCAGCGCCAGGATATTGGTCTGGAAGGCGATGCCATCGATGACGCCGATGATGTCGACAATGCGGCGCGACGAATCGTTGATCTCGCCCATGGTCGTCACCACTTCGGACACGACCGTGCCGCCCTTGACCGCGACGGCGGCGGTGGCCGCCACCAGGCCGCTGGCCTGGCGCGCGCTGCCGGCGTTCTGCTTGACCGTGCTGGTCAGCTGGTCCATGGCGCTGGCGGTCTGACCCAACGAGGTGGCTTGCTGTTCGGTGCGGTTGGACAGGTCCAGGTTGCCGTCGGCGATTTCGCTCGACGCCGTCGAAATGGTCTCGGCGCCGCTGCGGATCTGGGCCACGATGCCGGCCAGGCTTTGCTGCATCGACTTCATGGCCGACAGCAGGCTGTCGCGGTCGCCGCCGCTGGTCTGGATCTCTTCGGTGAAATCGCCGGCGGCGATGCGGCGCGCGATGTCGGCCGCATAGTCCGGTTCACCACCCAACTGGCGCATCACATTGGCCGACAGTAAATACGTGACCACGCCAGCCGCCACCAGGGTGGCCAGCGCCAGGCCCAGGCTGATCCACATGGTGCGCTGGGTGGCGGCGATCATGCTCGCTTCGGTCACCTTGACATCGTCCTTCTTGGCCTTGAGGAAGTCCAGCAGGCGGCCACGCATGACGCGCCAGACCGGCGTTTCATCCTTGTTCAGCACCTGGATCGCGGCGGGCTGGTCGTCCTTGGCCAGCGTCATGATTTTCGCTTGCAGCCCGGCCTGTTTTTCGCGCAATTGCGCCACCTCCGCGAACATCTTGCCGGCCTCGCTTTGCGGCGTCACCAGGCCTTGCGCTACCTGCAGGTATTCAGCGAAGGATTTGCTGGCGTCGTCGATATTCTTGTGTCCGGCCTTGTTGGTCGGATCGAGCACCACATTGCGCAGCGCCTGTCCCATCTGCAGACCTTGCGCGTACAGGTTGGTGGTGGTCTGCAACAAGGCCTGATCCACTTCCAGGAATTGCTGGAACTGGTTGCGGGCGCTTTGCATGCCCATCAGCGCCACCCCCAGCGCGACGAGGAAAGCACAACAGACCACCGCCATGCACAGCACCATCTTGTCGCGTAACTTCATCGGTTCTCCCCTTGTTGAATTTTCTAGGTTTTATTCACTACATTAACGGCAACGATATGAGACTGGAAATGTCTTGCATAGAAGAACTTGTACAGGCTAAGCTTATCCCCACAAAAACACAAGGAGACCGGCCGTGACGGATGTGCTACGCACCATCGGCAGGCTGTTGCAAGCCCCCGAGCATCATCTCGGCGAGGCCCAGCTCGCACAGGCGCGTACCGCGCGCCGCAGCTTCATGGGTAAAGCCCTGGCCATGGGGGCAGGCGTGGCTGCGGGCGGCGTTGCCGCCGCACAGAGCGCGGCCGGCGACGACGCCATCCTGACCTTGCCGGCGCACAGCAAAACGCTGGGCCAGCCGGTCGCCGCCCTGCCCTACGGCCAGCCGTCCAAGTGGGAAGGCAATCTGCAGCGCCGCGAGAGTCCGGGCCTGACTCGCGTGCGCCAGGCGTCCGTCAGTTTTACGCCACTGCAAGGGCTGTTCGGCATCATCACGCCCAGCGGCTTGCATTTTGAACGTCACCACCAGGGCTGGCACGACATCGATTCCAGCCAGCACCGCTTGATGATCAACGGCCTGGTGCGCGAGCCGCGCGTGTTCACCATGGACGACCTGATGCGCCTGCCGTCGGTGTCGCGCATCCACTTCATCGAATGCGGCGCCAACACCGGCGCCGAGTGGGGCAACGTCGCGCTGCCGACGGTGCAATATACGCATGGCATGCTGGCCTGCTCGGAATACACCGGGGTGCTGCTGTCGACCTTGCTGGACATGTGCGGCATCGACCGCAAAAAGGCCCGCTTTGTGCTGGCCGAGGGCGCCGACGGTTCCAGCATGACGCGCACCATCGCCATCGAACGGGCGCTGGACGACGTCATCGTGGCCTGGGGCCAGAACGGCGAAATGCTGCGGCCGGAAAACGGCTATCCGCTGCGCCTGGTAGTGCCGGGTGTGCAGGGGGTCAGCTGGGTTAAATACTTGCGCCGCATCGAGGTGGGCGACCAGCCGTGGGACACCAAGGACGAGACCATCCACTACGTCGACCTGATGCCGGACGGCCAGCATCGCCAGTACACCTCTATCCAGGAATGCAAGAGCGTGATCACCACGCCGTCCGGCGGCCAGACCTTGCTCGACCGCGGCTACTACAACATCAGCGGCCTGGCGTGGTCGGGGCGCGGGCGCATCAAGCGGGTCGATGTCAGCACGGACGGCGGCCGCAACTGGCGCACCGCCCGCATCGAGGGGCCGGTGCAGAACAAGGCGCTGACCCGCTTTAATATCGACTGGGTGTGGGATGGCGGCAACGCCGTGCTACAGAGCCGCGCCATCGACGACAGCGGCTATGTGCAGCCCAAGATCAACCAGCTGCGCGCGGTGCGCGGCACGCGCTCCATTTATCACAACAACGCCATCCAGTCCTGGCTGGTGTCGCCGAATGGTGAAGTCTCCAACGTGCAGGTGAGTTGATGAAAAAAGCTATCCTCGCCGCGCTGCTGAACACCTGCTTGCTGGGCGCCTGCCTGTTGGCGCAAGCGGCCGACGCGCCGTGGCAAGCCATCGGCCGCGCCGCCACGCCGGCCGAAATCAAGGCCTGGGATATCGACGTGCGCGCCGATTTCCAGGGGCTGCCGAAGGGCCGCGGCTCCGTCGCCCAGGGCGAGCAGGTCTGGGAAAACCGCTGCGCCGGCTGCCACGGCAGCTTCGGCGAATCGAACGAGGTGTTCACGCCCATCGTGGGCGGCACCACCGAGGCCGATATCAAGAGCGGCCACGTGGCGGCCCTGTCCAACGGCAGCGTGCCGCAACGCACCACGCTGATGAAGGTGGCCCACCTGTCCACGTTGTGGGACTACATCAACCGCGCCATGCCCTGGGATGCGCCCAAGTCGCTGACCACGGATGAGGTGTACGCCGTCACGGCCCACATCCTGAACCTGGGCGGCGTGGTGCCGGCCGATTTCGTGCTGAGCAACGACAACATCGCCGACGTGCAGCAGCACCTGCCCAACCGCAATGGCCTGGTGCGCCAGCCCGGCCTGTGGGACATCAAGGGCAAGCCCGATGTGCTCAACACCGCCTGCATGGCGAATTGCCCGACCGAGGCCAGGCAGACCTCCAGCCTGCCCGACTTCGCCCGCAACGCGCATGGCAACCTGGCCGAGCAGAACCGTCCGCTGGGCGGCGTGCGCGGCACGGATACCACCCGCCCACCTCGCGCCGCGCTGGCGCCGGCCGCCGCCGTTGTCGCAGCCGCAGCCGCGCCGGCCAAAGCCACCGCCGGCGGCGATGCGCAGCAGGTGCTGAACAAGAACGGCTGCCTGGCATGCCACGGCGTGAGCAACAAGATCATCGGTCCCGCCTTGCGCGACGTCGCCGTCAAGTACCAGGGCCGCGCCGACCGCGCCGCCTATCTGCAAGCCAAGATACGCAGCGGTGGCAGCGGCGCCTGGGGCGCCATGCCCATGCCGCCGCAAAGCCAATTGAAAGAAGCCGACCTGCAAGCCATCGTTCAATGGCTGGCCAGCGGCGCGCAATGAGCGGGCCACCCCGCAACCACCTGGAGACTGCATGAACCCCACCCGTCGTACCGTATTGAAGACCAGCTCGGCCCTTGGCTTGCTGGTCGCCTGTGGCCTGGTGACCAGCCAGCAAGCGCTGGCCGCCACCGGCCGCGAAGGCTTCAGCGCCAAGACCCTGGCCGATGCGCTGGCCGCCGTCGGCGGCACGCCTGCCGACAGCAAGGACATCGTCATCACCTCGCCCGACATCGCTGAAAACGGCGCCGTGGTGCCGGTGGGCGTGGCGTCCAATATTCCCGGCACCAGCGAAATCTACTTCTTTGTCGAAAAGAATCCGAACCCGCTGGCCGCCATGTTCCGCATTCCGGAGGGCACCAACGCCGCCGTGCAGAGCCGCCTGAAGATGGGCCAGAGCACCAACGTGGTGGCTGTGGTGAAGACCGCCGACGGCAAGCTGTATTCGGCGACCAAGGAAACCAAGGTCACGCTGGGCGGCTGCGGCGGCTAATCAGTAACAGAACAGGAGCAGACATGGCAGATCCAATGAAAATCCGTGCCAACGCCGCCAACGGCGTCACGGAAGTCAAAGTACTGATGGCCCATCCGATGGAGGCCGGCATACGCAAGGACGCGGCCGGCGTCGTGGTGCCGGCGCACTACATCACCGACGTCACCGTCAAGCACGGCGAGCGCGTGGTGCTGCAATGCCTGTGGGGCCAGTCGGTCTCGCAAAACCCCTACCTCGCCTTCAAGTTCAAGGGCGGCGCCAAGGGCGACACGGTCAGCGTCAGCTGGCAGGACAATCTGGGCGAGAGCCGCACCGACCAAGTCACCGTAGCCTGAGGCCGCCATCATGTCACTATCCCGTGTCACCTGGGCCAGCCTGCTGGGGCTGGTCATTGCAGGCAGCGCCGTCGCGCAAAGCGCCAGCGACGAGATCGCCAAATACCGCGCCATGCTGGCCGACGGCAACCCCGCCGAGCTGGTCGAAGGCCAGGGCGAAGTGCTGTGGACCACCAAGCGCGGCCCCAAGCAGGCCACGCTGGAAGCCTGCGACTTGGGCAAGGGACCGGGCGTGGTGGCCGGCGCCTATGCTGAGCTGCCGCGTTATTTCAAGGACACGGGCAAGGTGATGGACGCCGAAGCGCGCCTGGTGCATTGCATGGTGACGCTGCAGGGCATCGAACGCGCCGACATCGTGCGCAAGCCGTTTTCCGAGCAGGGCGAGCGCGCCACCGACATGGAGGCGCTGGCCGCCTACGTGTCGGCCGCCTCGCGCGACATGAAGATCAATCTGCCGCAGCAGCACGCCGAGGAAAAAGCCGCATATGCGCGCGGCAAGCAAGCGTTCTTCTACCGCGCCGGCCCGCATGATTTTTCCTGCGCCTCCTGCCACAGCAAGAACGACCAGCGCATCCGCCTGCAAGACTTGCCGAACCTGCAGCAGGCCGCCGCCGCGCGCGGCGCCTTCGCCAGCTGGCCGGCCTACCGCGTCAGCCAGGGCGCGGTGCGCACCATGCAGTGGCGCATGGCCGACTGCTTCCGCCAGCAGCGCTTCCCGCAACTGGAATACAACTCCCAGACCGCCATCGACCTGATCACCTACCTCGGCGTCAACGCCAAGGGCGGCACGATGGCGGCGCCGGGCTTGAAACGCTGATACGGAGTGTCCATGCAAAGCAAATTCATCACCGCCGCCCTGTTGGGCGTGCTGGCCTCCAGCGCCGCACTGGCCGCCGGGCCGACGGCCAAGGACAGCGCCGACCTGGCCGCGTTCAAGGCTTCGTTCCGCGACAAGAACGAAGCCACCGTCGATCGCCTGGAACAGAGCGAGGCGCAGCGCCTGTGCTCGCAGGATGCGCAGCGCCCGCTGAAGCCGGCGCAGCGCAAGCAGATCGAACAGCAAGCCACGGTCACCGTGCATTATCCGGCCGACGGCAACTACCTGGGCGACTGGAAGGAAGGCGAAAAGGTCGCGCAGAACGGCCGCGGCCTGCAATCGTCCGATCCGAAAGGGACGCCGGCCGGCGGCAACTGCTATGCCTGCCATAAGCTGGACCCGAAGGAAATCGCCTTCGGCAATATCGGCCCCAGTTTGCACCAGTACGGCAAGCTGCGCGGCGGCCCGACGCCGGACAACCTGAAGTACACCTGGACCAAGATCTACAACTCGCATGCCTTCCAGGCGTGCTCGACGATGCCGCGCTTCGGCGCCGCCGGCATCCTGACGGAAAAGCAGATGCAGGATGTGATGGCGCTGCTGCTGGCGCCTGAATCGCCGGTCAACCAGTAATCCGAACCTGAGCCAGGCTACTCCATGCAACGACGCGAATTCATGCAAATGCTGGCCATCGCCAGCGCCGGCGGCCTGGCCCTGGCCGGCAAGGATGGTCTGGCCGCCACGCCCGGCGCCGCCGAGCAGCTGTATGCGGTGCCGAAGTTCGGCAACGTCAGCCTGTTGCACATCACCGATTGCCACGCCCAGTTGCGGCCGCTGTATTTCCGCGAACCCAGCGTCAATCTCGGCATCGGCGAGGCGGCCGGCAAGGCGCCGCACCTGGTGGGCGACGCCCTGCTCAAGCAGTTCAAAATCGCGCCGAAGACGGCGCGCGCGCATGCCTTCACCTACCTCGATTTTGCCGCCGCCGCCAAGGTGTACGGCAAGGTCGGCGGTTTCGCCCATCTGTCCACCCTGGTCCAGCAGCTGCGCGCCAGCCGCCCGCACGCCGTGCTGTGCGACGGCGGCGACACCTGGCAGGGCTCGGCCACGGCGCTGTGGACCAACGGCCAGGACATGGTCGACGCCGCCAAGCTGCTCGGCGTGCAGATCATGGCGCCGCACTGGGAGTTCACGCTGGGCGCGCAACGGGTGCAGGAAATCGTGCAGACGGATTTCCAGGGCAAGGTCGACTTCATCGCGCAGAACGTGGTGACCGCCGATTTCGGCGATCCCGTGTTCGCGCCCTACAGCTGGCGCGAAATGAACGGCGTGCCGGTGGCCGTGATCGGCCAGGCCTTCCCGTACACGCCGATCGCCAACCCGCGTTACATGGTGCCGGACTGGAGCTTCGGCATCCAGGAGGAGCGCTTGCAGGCGCTGGTCAAGGAAGTGCGCGCCAAGGGCGCCAAGGTGGTGGTGCTATTGTCGCACAACGGCATGGACGTGGACCTGAAGCTGGCCAGCCGCGTCGTCGGCATCGACGCCATCCTCGGCGGCCACACCCACGACGGCGTGCCGACGCCGGTGGTGGTGTCCAACCAGGGCGGGCAGACGCTGGTGACCAATGCCGGCTCGAACGGCAAGTTCCTCGGCGTGCTCGATTTCGACGTGCGCGACGGCCGCATCCAGGGCTACCAGTACCGGCTGCTGCCGGTGTTCTCCAACCTGCTGCCGGCCGACCGCGCCATGCAGGCGCACATCGACGCGGTGCGCGCGCCGTTCCGCGCCAAGCTGGATGAAACGCTGGCCGTCACCGAAGGCTTGCTGTACCGGCGCGGCAATTTCAACGGCAGCTGGGACCAGCTGATCGTCGACGGCCTGCTGGCGGTCAAGGGCGCCGACCTGGCGTTCTCGCCGGGCTTCCGCTGGGGCACCTCTCTGCTGCCGGGTGCGCCCATCACGCGCGGCGACCTGATGGACCAGCTGGCGATCACCTACCCGGCCACCACGCTGACCGAGATGACGGGCGCCACCATCAAGACCATCATGGAAGACGTGTGCGACAACCTGTTCCATCCGGACCCCTACTACCAGCAGGGCGGCGACATGGTGCGCGTGGGCGGCATGCGCTACACCTGCACGCCGGCCGCGGCCAGCGGCCGGCGCATCAGCGACATGCGGCTGGGCGGCAAGCTGCTCGATGCGGACAAGACCTACAAGGTGGCCGGTTGGGCGCCGGTGGCCGAGGGCGCCAGCGGCGCGCCGATCTGGGACGTGATGGAAACCTATCTGCGCGCCCATCCGGTGGTGCGCGCGCGCCGTCCCGACCAGCCGACGCTGGTGGGCACGGCCGGCAATCCCGGCATGGCAGTCTGAGCCGCCGTGGCCGACGCCCTGCACGCGCCCCTGTTGCCGCCGCTGCGCGATCTGCGGGCGGAACTGGCCGCGCTGGCGGCGCCGTCGGCGGTGCTGGTGCTGCTGGTGTCGCGCCGGGACTGCCCGTATTGCCTGGAAGTGCGGCGCAACTACCTGGCGCCGCTGCTACGCGAAGGCAATCCGCGGCTGGTGCTGCGCGAGCTGGAAAGCGATACGGTAGATCGGTTGGTCGATGCGGCCGGACAGTTGCAAGCCGTCGCCGACGTGCTGCACCTGCTGCATGTGAGCTTCTTCCCCACGGTATTATTTCTCGGCGGCGGAGGCCGCACGCTGGCCGCCCCCTTGCCCGGCCTGGACCAGGCCGGCTTTTACGGCGCCTATCTGGACGGCCGCCTGCAACAGGCGCAAGCCGCCGCCCTCGCCTCGCCCAAGGAAACTCTATGAACCTCGTCCGCCGACTGCTGTTGCTGGCTGCGGTGCTGCCAGCGCTTGCGGCCCAGGCTGCGCCAGACATCGTGCTCAAGCCGATCCAGGTCAGCCCCCATGTCTACTACTTCCAGGGTGAAGCCGGCATGGCCAGCCAGGCCAACCAGGGTTTCATGTCGAACGCCGGCTTTGTCGTCACGCCGGCCGGCGTGGTGGTGTACGACGCGCTGGCCACGCCGGCGCTGGGCGCCGCCATGCTGCGGGCGATCCGCCAGGTGACATCGGCGCCGTTGAAGACGGTGATCGTCGGGCACTACCATGCCGACCATTTCTACGGCCTGCAAGCGCTGCGCCAGACTGGCGTGGTGATCGCCGCCCATCGCAACGGCCGCGACTACCTGCGCTCGGACCTGGCGCGCGAACGGCTGGCGCAGCGCCGCGCCGAGCTGGCGCCGTGGGTGGACGAACGCACGGAACTGGTGGCGGCCGACCGCTGGCTGGACTTCGCCGACGGCCAGCCCTGGCGCTTCGAACTGGGCGGCCTGCACTTCCGCGTGATCGACAGCAGCGGCGCCCACTCGCCGGAAGACTTGCTGATGCTGGTGGAGGAAGACCACGTGCTGTTCGCGGGCGACCTGTTCTTCAGCGGCCGCCTGCCGTATGTCGGCGACGCCGACAGCAAACGCTGGCTGCAGGCGCTCGACCGCATGCTCGACGCGCAGCCGGCCGTGGTGATCCCCGGCCATGGCGCGGCCTCGCGCGCGCCGCGCCAGGACATGCTGCTGACCCAACGCTATCTGCGCTACCTGCGCGAACAGATGGGCAATGCCGTGCAGGAACTGCTATCCTTTGATGAGGCCTATGCGCGTACCGACTGGTCCGCGTTCCAGGACTACCCTGCCTTCGGCCAGGCCAACCGGCTCAACGCCTATGGCACGTATCTGCTGATGGAAAAAGAAACTCTGCAATCTGGCAAGGAGGCCAAATGAAACTCTTCCGTATCCTGTTGTTGCCATTGATGCTGTTGTGCGCCCAGGCGGCACAGGCCGAGGCGCCGCGCGTGGAAAAAGTGGTCTATCACTTCAGCGAGAGCGGCAACGCCATGGGCGGCTTGCGCAACATCCGCAACCACCTGGACGCCAGTCCCAATGTGCAGATCGTGGTCGTGGCGCTGGGTCCGGGCATCGACTTCCTGCTCGAAGGCGCGATGGACAAGAACGGCAATCCGTACGAGGTGGTGGTGCAGGAGCTGGCGGCCCGCCATGTGCAGTTCCGCGTCTGCAATAACACGCTGAAAGCGCGCAACCTCGGCAAGGACAAGGTGTTGCCGGAAGCGACCATCGTCCCCTCCGGCGTGGCGGAAATCAGCCGCTTGCAGGCGCTGGAAGGCTACGCCTACATCAAGCCGTAGGCGATATGTTATGACACGTTTGCCTAGACCATAACTGGGTCGAAGCCTGAAGAATAACTTCGCCGCGTTGTCCTAAGTCCAGCATCGGGCACCATGAAGCATTAAGTCAAATTGTTCCGTATTTCTTCGGACCAGAATCATAACTTTACCCATGCCAAATTTCGGAACCATATTCTTACCATCCATCGTCAAACACAACCTATTTTAGTTAATTATGAAACAACTATCTTAAACTAATGAGCGTTTAGCGAATCGATGGCGGCTCCCTCAGCTATCTGAAGCGCTCCCTCAACCCGCCATTTGGACGAACTCCTCTATTTAGTCAATTAAGGAATAAGTAGACTAAACCAAAATTATTCGTTGACGTTGATGATTAAACGATACTCGCCATCTACGAACCATACCCACCCATATTCCTACAATAGTGGATATATGTTTTTTATTTACGAAAAGAAAGTTTTCTTTTGTTCTGGCGTTTTGAACCTCGACTCCACTCGATTTCTAATTTCAACTGGAAGTGATGCCCAGTTATTTAAATAAATAGAAAGCAAAATATCATTTAAAAATTCGCTCACTTCAAAAGCTACAGTCGCACATTCACGGCATAAATTTTCGGATTGAATTAACTCCTTCAGTTCACTTACATTTGGTAGAACTGGATCACTTTGGGCATGAACATGAGCAGATAGAAGGCGATATGGATCCAATTCCTTTCTAGTCTTTATAAGACGTAGTATCGCCATACGATGTCCAAATTTATTAAAATTTTGTTCAAGATACATTAAAATATCTTTTTTTAATTTAAACCCATCCGCAGTATCGTTAACATGAGACCATTCGACTTCATGATCTTTAAAGTAAAGCCATGCAAGCATAAGGTCAACTTGTCCACGCAATGAAAATAGCGCTTGTCTCATCAGTCCCAAAGATAATACGCCCGCTCCTTCGCGGATAGAGCAGGCAACGCCATCAAGTAATGAATCAGCAACATTAGTTCTATGAAAAGAATTTAGATATTTTAGCCAGTGTATTAATAAATCAGTATTCACTTCTACCAAGGCAGACAAATTCTCGCCATATGAAACGGAAAAATCACTTGCAGCTTGTCTAAGTTCAGTCGTCTGTATTTTATGCATAATTATTTATTTAAGTCGCCAATCAGTCGGCAAGTCATGCACCGAACGATTTCGAATATTAGTTGCAATATGCAAAAGTTCCTTTTCAGGCACAATCGACGCCACCCTACGTATCCACGCTAAAAATCCCTTCCGACCTTCGGGTGGAAGCAATAATCCTGGATATCTGAGTATCAGTTCGTGCGACAAAATCTCAATAGCCACAGATTTTGGCATTCCCACATCATAAATGAGAAGACGTTCTACTTTTTGAGCGGTTTCATTAAATTCTGAATGCGAATAATCCCGTGGCTCATCAAAATCAGTATTTGATATCCAATGGTTTATTTCGTGCCGCATAGCCTCAATCTCACGCACAGTCCCATTTGGACTTTGGCGCATTGAGAAATCCAAAAATTCAGATATGTCTCGAAGCGAATAGCCAGAGGAGGCCAGCAATCGACATATTTCCAAGTAAGGTGATTTCATGTCAATCCTAATGCTACTCCTAGTTCATCAACAATAGCAGATATATTGGGCGTCACACGCCATGCTTGTCCTTCTTTATCGGTAGCAAACCCTGTGTACCCGACGGTTGCTTCTAATACTTTAGATATTTTAAGGCTTTTTGCTAAAGTTATTGGGCCAAATTCTGGGTCACTTCGTAAAGCATTTTCTACCGCTGGATCGTATCCGCTTGGTTTTATACCGTTAAGCAGTACAATTAGTTCCGGTTTTTTCGTAATTTGTGGCACTTCAGAAATAAACCTATTGAGCATCTTAAGTCCCAATATCGAATATCTATCTGGACGCACAGGTACAACAACGTGAGTAGCCGCTTGTAACGCACAGATAGTCATAAACGAACTACTTGGGTTGCAATCAATACAAATTAAATCTCGATCAGCACGCGAATTTTCAATAAACTGGAGAAATCTTGCCTTAACCGGTTCAAGAATTTTTCCATCCCCGATCATTGAGTACTTAACCATATCGAAATCTCCTGGCACCAACAAAAGATCAGGACTATTGTTTTTGAAATGTCTAAGTCTTACAGCTACACTATCAAGACCCGGCGGAGGTCCTAAATTGCTGTTGACTTTAAAAATAGACGGAGCACTGCTATCTTCCATCACACTTAAAATTGTACGTCCTGCGGCCTTATGTTTTTCATAACTTAATTGAGGCATGATTGCCTGTGTTAAGTTAAATTGAGGATCGAAGTCCACTAATAAAACACGTTTTTTAAGATGCGAATATAGGTGACGAAATACGTGCGCCGATATAGTCGTCTTTCCAACGCCTCCCTTCATGTTTAAAACTGCTACGACTGGAGTTTCAATCTTTTTCGGTTTAGTAGCCAACTATTGCCCCTTAGCAATGGAAATATTATTTTACGCTCTGGGAAGCGCCTGCAAAGTTGGAAGTGAACCGTATTCCGTTTTTATATATGAAACGTCAACGACTATCAGAACAAGACAGTTCAACCTTCGTTAGTTGCTTATATTAAATATATCACAATAACTGTAGGAAACCTATTCGGCTCACTTGCAAGTTGGCACAAAATTAGGCAGCAAGATCACTACACAGGAAAACTCCAATGATCGTACTGCAAATTTCCAAGTCATAGAGCACGCCATCATACGTTCAACTTGTCGCGTCATATTCAACCAATCTTGGAGCGTTAGCACTGGGCCGCCTTTCTAATGCACGCCCTAGAACATCCAAGCCGGGTTAAGTTCCGGCAACCCGCCAAATGGCACTTTGCCGGAACTGCCCCCACCGCTCGCTCCGGCGTGGTGGAAATCAGCCGACTACATGCACTGGAAGGCTACGCCTACATCAAGCCGTAAGGAAGATTGGGGCTTCGGAACTGACCCCGCCACTACTCCACTGTCGCGCCGGCCTGATGGAACACCAGTTCCTCGACCCGCTTGCCGTTGCACAAATGGTCGTCGATGATGCGGTCCATGTTCTCGGGCGTGACGTTGTAGTACCACGTGCCATCCGGCTGCACGCAGACGATGGGGCCGCCCTTGCAGGCGGCAAAACACCCCACTCGGCTGCGCTTGACGCGCAACTCGCCGGCATCCAGTCCCGCAGCCTTGAACTTGCCGCCCAGGCTGTCGAACAGCGCCTGCGACGCGCCGTCTTCGCTGCAACGCGGGCCGGTGCAGATCAGCAGGTGGCGGTGGTAGTTGCCGATCTTCGGCTTGACGACGGCTTCACTCATGCTTCGCTCTCCTCGCTGGCGACGCCTTCAGCTTCCACCGGCTCGCTCAGGGTGTCGCGGATGTAGTCGGCCGGCAGGCGATGGCGCGCCGCCAGCGTGGCGATGCTGTCGCCGGCCGCGTGCTCGGCCTGCAGCGTCTCCAGCCAGCCCAGCAAACCGGTCGACAGCGAACGGCCCGCGCGTTCGCCTTCGCGCGTGGCGCCGCCCTCCTCCATGTCGTACTTGTTGGCGTAGCCGCGCGGCGTGACCATCAGGCCATGGCGCACGAAGGTGTTGCTGTTGCCGATCAGGACGGTGCTGAGCATGCCGATGTCGGCCTCCGCCATCGAGTCCAGCGTGGTGAAGACGATGTTCTGGCGGCGCCGGTAGCCGCTCTTGACGATGGCCACCGGCGTGTCGGCGCGGCGGTGGCGCAAGAACAGGCGCTGCGCCTCCACGATCTGGCGCGTGCGGCGCCCGCTCTTCGGGTTGTACAGCGCGACGACGAAGTCGGCCATCGCCACCGCGTCCAGGCGGCGGGCGATGGTCGGCCACGGCGTCAGCAGGTCCGACAGCGAGATCGCGCAAAAGTCGTGCGTCAGCGGCGCGCCGACCAGCGCGGCGCAGCTGTTGAGCGCCGAGGCGCCGGGGATGATCTCGACCTGCACCGCGTCGTCCGGCGTCCAGCCGGACTGGAACAGCACCTCGAAGGTCGGCCCGGCCATGCCGTACACGCCGGCGTCGCCCGACGAAATCAGCGCCACCTTCTTGCCCGCGCGCGCCGCCTCCAGCGCGCTGACGGCGCGGTCCAGCTCCTCGGTCATCGACTTGCGGATGATCTCCTTGCCTTCGATCAGATCGGCCACCAGCTTGATGTAGGTGACGTAGCCGATCACGACGTCCGCTTCGGCGATGGCGTCGCGCGCGCGCTTGGTCATGTGGTCGACGCTGCCGGGGCCTATACCCACCAGCATGATCTTGCCGGCGGTCGGGACGTATGCTTCGTTCATGGTTGTTTCCTTGCGATGGAGACGGTGGCATTGCGGCCATCTGCTCCTTTGAGTTTATGTTTTTCGACGACCAGCGCGGTCATCGGCGTATCCGGTCCAGCGGCCAGCAGCGCCGCCGCTTCGCTCACCGACGGCGTGCCGGTGTAGCGGCGCACAGTTTCCGACGGGTGCGGCACTTCCACGGCGGCCAGTTCCTGCGCTTCGTAGAAATGCAGCGGCCAGCCGTTTTCTGCCGCCAGTGCCAGCAGCGCGGCTTCGTCCTGCTTGAGCGTGATGCTGGCGGCGGCCACCACCTGCCCGGCATGCGCGCCGGCGGCGGCCAGCGCCGCCTGCGCGGCCTCGCGCAGCGTTTCCAGCAGCACGCCACGGTCGCAGCCGAGGCCCACGGTGAACTGCGTCATGCCGCGTTATCCTGCGGCGGGCGGTACACCACCAGACGCTCGGTCAGCGCATCCCAGCGCTCGGCGGTTACGTCGGCGTGCGTGACCCACAGCAGCGCCGCGTAGCGGTCCAGCGGCACGTCGTCGAAGCGCGCAAAGCGGTGGATGTTATCCGGCAGCGGGGTGGGACGGGTCCACCAGTCCGGGCTGCCCGCCTCCTGCACGAAGGCGATCGGCTCGCCGTTGACCACGTGGGCCGACACGCGCGTGATGTTGATCTTCGGCGCCTCCACCTTCCAGCCCAGGTGGCGGCCGAGGATATCGACCGGTATCGTGCGGCCGACGTCGGACGCGGTGGTCAGCACCGGCGCGGCGCCCAGCAGGTCGGCCACCCGTTCGCTCCACTCGTTGGCGCCGCCGACGTGGCCGGACAGCACCGGAATCACGTACTGGCCGGCATCGTCGACGACGATGATGCCCGGGTCTTCATCCTTGCTGCGCAGGTGCGGCGCGATCAGGCGTACCACGGCGCCCAGCGAGACGAAGAAGATGATCTGGTCGTAGCCGGCGAACAGCGGGCCTATCTCGTCGCGCAATGCGCCGTCGTAGGCGCGCACGGTGTTGCTGGCCTCCGCAAACACGGCGGAAAATTTGGCCGAGGTGCAGATGTCGGCTTCCGGCAGGTCGGCGGCCAGGCGCGCGGCCTGCGCCGCGCCATGCTTGGTGATGGCGACCAGGCATACGCGTGGTGCTTCGGTGGTGATAGGTGCGCTGCTCATGCGGTCTCCGTGATTTGGGGTTGCGGGCTGTCTTTCTTCAGGCAGCCCTTGATGCGTTCGCCGCGGATGCGGTGTCCGTGTTTGACGATCAGTAGCGACAGGTAGCTGACCTTGGTGCCGCGCAGGGCCAGGATGTCGTTGCCGCTGAAGCGGCGCTCGTCGGGCGCGCCGACGCGTTCGATGAAGTGGGCGTCGGCCAGCAAATCGCGCCGTTCGAGCCAGTCGATCAGTTCATCCATCAACGGCTTCACCTTCATCAGCACCAGCGTGTCGAAGTCGGGCAGCAGGCGCTCGACCGCGCTGACGCCATACGCGGCGGGCACGATGGCGACCGTGTCATCCTGTTCCGCGAACGGCACCGGCACTTGCGCGCAGGCGGCGGTGAAGGCGTTGACGCCGGCGATGATTTGCACCGACACGCCGGAGTCCAGCGCGTTCACGGTGCGGGCCAGGTGGCCGAAGGTGGCGTAGGTGCTGGCGTCGCCTTCGACCAGGAACAGCACGTCGCGGCCGGCGCGCAGCCATGGCAGCACGGTGCCGGCGGCCTTGAGCCACGCCCGGCCGAGTTTTTCACCGTCGTGCGTCATTGGGAACAGCAGCTGCGTGTGCAGCTCGGGCGGCGTGGCGCCGGCGCGCTGCACGATGTCGAAGGCGTAGCTGGGCGTCTTGCCGCTACGCGCCGGGTAGACCCAGATCGTATCGCGGCGTTGCAGCGCTTCCCATGCGGCGCGCGTGATCAGGCCCGGATCGCCGGGGCCGAGCGAAATGCCCCACAGGGTGCCTGGCTGTTTCAACTCACTCATCGCCGGCCTCCCCGGCGCGGCGCGCGCAGACGATCCAGACCGGGTTCTCCGCCGCCATGCGGTGCATGTGCAGGATAGGCTTGCTGCGCGCCGCCTGCAGCTGCAGCACATCCCACTCGGCGCCGTCGAGCGCCTGCAGCGTGGCGGTGGCGGTGGCCAGGTTTTCCAGCGTGACGAAGTTCATCACCAGCGTGCCGCCGGGACGCAGGCGCGCCATCACGCCGCCGATCAGCGCCGCCAGTTCGCCGCCGGAGCCGCCGACGAAGACCGCGTCCGGGTCCGGCCAGGCGTCGAGCCCCTCCGGCGCCTTGCCGAGGAACAGGCTGTAGTTGCTGACGCCGAAGTTGGCGTGGTTTTGGCCGGCGATGGCGTAATCCGCCTCGTTCTTTTCAGTGGCGTAGACGTGGCCTTGCGGGCAAAGTCGCGCCGCCTCCAGCCCCACCGAGCCGGAACCGGCGCCGATGTCCCACACTACGCTGTCGGCCCGCAGCTGCAGGCGCGCCAGGCTGACCGCGCGCACTTCCTGCTTGGTGATCAGGCCCTTCTCCGGCTGCCGCTGCGCGAACTGCGCATCGGCCAGGCCGAAGCGCACCGGCCGCGCGGCCGGCGTCACGCGCCACAGCAGCACCACGTTGAGCGCGGCGAAGCGCATCTCGGCCGCCTGCTGCGGCGTCAGCTCCGCCACCACCCGCTCTTCCGGCTGCAGCAGGTTTTCCGCCACCGCCATCAGGAAGTCGTCGCCCAGCCCTTCGGCCAGCAGCAGGCGCGCGATGCGGTCCGGGGAGTTGTCAGGGCTGGTCAGCACCAGCAGGCGCGCATGCTGGCGCGCGGCCTGCGCCAGCGCGTACAGGCCATGGCCAGGCACACTGCCGCGCCGCCATTCGCCGGCATCCCTGGCGTGCACCGAGACGATGCGCGCGTCCTGCCACGCCAGGCCGATGCGCGCACAGGCCAGCTGCAGGGTCGACAGGTTGGGCAGGATGTCGAGCGCCTGCACGCACAGATGCTGCGCCAGATACGGCGCGATGCCGTGGCACAGCGGGTCGCCGGTGGCCAGCACCACGCAGGCCAGATGGTCGGCGCGCGCGGCGCGCACCCATTCCGGCACGTCTTTCAGCTTGCCGGTGAGGTCGTGGCGCACGGCGCCGGGCTTGAACTCGCGCGCCAGCAAGGCCAGCGTGCGGGCGCCGCCGATGATCACGTCGGCGTTGCGCAGCAAGGCCAGCGCGGTCTGGCTCAAGCTGGCGATGCCATCGTCGAGCACACCGATCACGCGACAGGGATTGGGGTCTTGTAGTTCCATGGTCAGGATTCTTCCGGTAGGTGGTCGATGCCGGTGCGGCCGGCGCTGGACGGGCGTTCATTCGGCTCGGCGGGGGCCGACCAGACGTCGGCCACTTGCACGCCGCTGAAGTCGCACACCAGCACGCGCAGCTGGAAGGCGCGGCCGTAGCGCTCGGGCGCGGTCAGGGTGTCGATGGCCGCCTGCGCCAGCGCGGCGTGGAAGGCGTCGCCGAGGCCGCGTTCGACCATCAGCTCGGCGCCGAAGCGCGCGGTTTCGGCGGCGGCCATGGCGGCGCAGTCCTCGGGCGTGGCGCCGATGCGGCGGGCGATGTCGGCCACCAGGTCGGTGTCGACTTCGCTGCGGTTGGCGTGGGTGATGGTTTCGCCCTGCGCGATCTTGGTCAGCTTGCCGACCATCAGCGCCAGCACCACCAGGCCGATGCCTTGCGCGACCGCCTCGTCGAGCGCGTAGCGCAGGAAGTCGCCCATCTGCACGAAGCAGGCCGACGGCAGTTCCGGGCGCTCGGCCCGCAGGGCGGTCATCGCGAACGTTTCGCTGCGCCCGCCCGTGGTCAGCGCCACCATGTCGTAGCCGGCGGTGGCGGCCACCTGCACGCCCTGCACCACGCTGGCGCGCCAGGCGGCCGTCGAATACGGCTTGACGATGCCGGTGGTGCCGAGAATGCTGATGCCGCCAAGGACGCCGAGGCGGGCGTTGGTGGTCTTCTTCGCCATCACCTGGCCGTCCGGCACGCTGATGGTCACTTCGATGCCGTCTTCGGCCAGCAGCGCGGGCGCGGCTTCGCGCAGGTTGTCGGCGATGTTACGGCGCGGGACCGGGTTGATGGCCGGCCCGCCCACTTCCAGGCCCAGGCCTTTCATGGTCACCGTGCCGACGCCGTCGCCCGCCACGTAGGAGACCACGCCGGCCTGGCCGGGCAGCCGGCGCAGGTCGACCGTCATGTGGGCGCCGTCGGTGCAATCCGGATCGTCGCCGGCGAATTTGACGACCATGGCGTGCGCGCGGTCCGCCTCGCAGCGGCCGTCGTGGATGGTGAAGCGCACCCGGCTGCCGTTGGGCAGCAGGCTTTCGACTTCCGCCGGCACCTGTCCATGGGCGAGGCCCAGCACCGCCGCGCGGGCGGCGGCGGCGGCGCAGGCGCCGGTGGTGAAGCCGGTACGGGTGCCGCGTTCGGCAGCCGCTTTTTCCTTCATGGCCGGGCCTTTTGACGGGCTTCCGCCAGCGACAGCAGCGCGTGCAGCGCCGCCACCACCAAGGTCGAGCCGCCCTTGCGGCCGCGGATGACGATCCACGGCACGTCATCCAGGCCGGCCATCAGGTCCTTGGATTCGGCGGCGGAGACGAAACCGACCGGCATGCCGACCACCAGCGCCGGGCGCACGCCTTCCTCGCGGATCAGGCGCACCAACTCAATCAGCGCGGTCGGCGCGTTGCCGATGCCGATGATGGCCCGGTCCAGCAATCCAAGCCGGTGCGCCTTGCGCATCGCTTGCACGGCGCGCGTGGTGTCTTCGGCCTTGGCGGTCTCGATGACGTCGGCGTCGCTGATGAACTGGTGGGTCTTCATGCCGAAGTGGCCCAGGCGCGGCTGCGACAGGCCGGAGCAGATCATCTCCACATCGGCCACCACCGGCGTGCCGCCGGCCAGCATGGCGCCGATGCCGGCTTCCACCGCGTCCGGATGGAAGTCGGTCTGGCCGTTGAAGTCGAAGTCGGCGTTGGCGTGGATCATGCGGCGCACGATCGGCCATTGGGCTTCGGTGTAGTCGTGCGGTCCCACCTCGGCGTCGATGATGGCGAAGCTGTCGTGCTCAATGACCTGGCCGGCGCGCGTCAGCTGCTCGGTGACGGTGTTCACGCTGCTCATGCTGGCTGGCCCTCGTGGTGGGCGTGGTCGTGTGCGTGGTCGTGCGCCGGCGCGGCGGCGTGGTCGTGCGTGTGCGCGTGCGAATGGCCGTGGCCCAGGTCATGGGCGATGATGCGGTAAGTGCAGCCGTCACAAGGCAGGCGGCTGTCCGGCACGCCGGCGCGCAGGTCGGTCACGCGCTGATCCATCAACTCGAAAATCTCGGCCTCGAAGCCGAAATGCTCGCCGCAGGCAAAGCGCAGCTGCGGATACTGCCCGCGCAAATGCTCCACCTGGCGATGTATGCGCTGCATCAGCGTGCCGGTGTACAGGTAGTACGGCAGCACCACGACCTGGCGCACGCCCAGCAGCACCTGGCGCTGCACCACCTTCTCCAGGCGCGGCCAGGTGATGCCGGTGAAGGCCAGGTCCACCAGTTCATGATCGCCCTCTTCCAGCAGCCAGCGCGCCATCTTGGCCATCTCGCCATTGGCGCCGCGGTCCGACGAGCCGCGGCCCAGCACCACCACGCCGGTGGTGGTCGGATCGGGCATGTCCAGCGCGTTCATGGCCTTGCGCAGGCCGCGCTTCAGGATCGCCAGGATGGGATCGCACGCCGTCAGGTGCGGCGCCAGCAGGATTTCGGTCTGCGGGCATACGGCGCGCGCCTGCTCGATCGCTTCCGGTATCTCCATCTTGACGTGGCCGGCCGCGTTCAGGATCAGCGGCACCACCATCACCCGGCGCGAACCGCGCGCGGCGCTCAGCAAGGCGGCGTTCATCTCAGGCGGCGCGAATTCGATGAAGCACAACTCGATGCGCCAGTCCGGACGGCGCGCGCGCCACTGCTCCGTGAAGTCACGAATCTCTTGATTCCCGGAGTCCTCGCGGGAGCCGTGGCCGACAATCAGGATCGTCTCATTGGATACTGGGTTCATGCGCTCGCCTTTCTGAAACGATGGGTAAAGGTTGGGTCATACAACTTGGAGCGCGCCAGGGTTTCCCAGTGCAGCGCGCCCAGCGTGGGGCTGGCGACGATCATCGCCTGGCTGGCGATACCGGCCTGCCGGCATCGCTGCTTGATGTCGGCCAGCGTGCCGCGGACGATTTTTTCCTCGCCCGGCCAGCTGGCCTTGTGCACCACCAGCATCGGCGAGTCCTCGGGCCAGCCGGCGGCGCGCAGCGCGGTTTCCACCTTGTGCATCAAGGTGATCGACAGGAAGATGCAGATCGTGCTGCGGTGCGCGGCCAGGCTGGCCAGATCCTCGCCGTCGGGCATCGGCGTGCGGCCTTCGACGCGGGTGAGGATCACGGTTTGCGTCACCTCCGGCAGCGTCATGGATTCGCCAGCCGCCGCCATCGAGGCCATGGCGGAGGAGACGCCAGGCACCACCGACCATTCGATGCCGGCCTCGCTCAACGGGCGCGCCAGTTCGATCAGCGCGCCGTACAGCGCCGGATCGCCGGTCTGCAGGCGCACCACCGTCGCGTGGCTGCGCGCCTGCTCGATCAGCCATGCGGTCATCTCTTCCAGCGTCATGTCCTTGGAGTCGCGGATGGCGCAGCCGGGCGGCGCGTACAGCGTCACGGCGCGGTCGACCAGCGAACCGGCGAACAGCACGGCGCCGGCCTGCGCCAGCAGCTTCTGGCCTTTGATGGTGATGAGTTCCGGGTCGCCGGGGCCGGCGCCCACGAACCAGATTTTTCCGAGGGATGTCATGCGGTGCTTGCTCCTGAGGGTTGTAGCGCGCGCAGCGTGTCGAGCAGCGCGTCGACGCTGCGCGGGGCGGGGCCGTCCGGCAGCACGCCGAGGGCCACCAGTTCCGCGTGCAGCGCCAGCGCGGCCGGCGGCCGCTGGCCGGCGGCGTGCAGCACGTCGGTGCGCGCGGCCAGTTGCGGCGCGGGGCCGGAGGCGATGCAGCGGCCGGCCGCCATCACATGGATGTCGTCGGCCCAGCGCAGCGCGAAGTCGATGTCGTGGGTCGACAGCAGCACGGTCACGCCGCGCGCGGCGAGGCGGTCCAGCAGTGCTGCCAATTCGGTTTGCATGGGGGCGTCGAGGCCGGCCATGGGTTCGTCCAGCAGCAGCACCTGCGGCTCCATCGCCAGCACGCCGGCGATGCAGACGCGCTTCTTCTGGCCGAAGCTCAGTTGGTGCACGGCGCGGCGCGCATGGCCGCGCAGGCCGACGGCGTCGAGCGCCGCGGCGACGCGGGCGCGCACCTGGTCCGGCGGCAGGCCGAGGTTCAGGGGGCCGAAGGAGACGTCTTCTTCGACCAGCGCCGAGAACAGCTGGCGGTCCGGGTTCTGGAACACCAGGCCGACACGGCTGCGCAGCGCGGTCAGTCCGTGGCGGCTGTAGTCGTAGGGCTGGCCGTCGTGACGCAGCACGCCCGCCGTGGGACGCAGCAAGCCGTTCAGGTGCTGCAGCACCGTGGTCTTGCCGGCGCCGTTGGCGCCCAGCAGCGCATAGCGGCGGCCGCGTTGCAGCGCCAGCGTGCAGTCGCGCAGGCCGGCGCTGCCGTCCGGGTAGACGTGATCGACCGCCTGCAGTTCAAGTTGCGGCGCGCTCACAGCTGCTCCCCCAGCGCGATCGCCAGCATCAGCGCGCCGGCCAGCGCGGCCCAGGCTTGTTGGCGCCGGGCTTGCGGGTAGCAGGCCGGCAGGAAGCGCAGCGCGCCCTGGCAGGCGCGCGCGTCGGCGGCCATCTGCAGCGCGGCGGCGCGTTGCCACACCTGCACCGCCATCTGGCCGGCCAGCAGTCCGGTGGAGCGCCATGCCTGGCGCCAGTTGCGATAGCCGAGGCGCGCGCTTTGCGCGGTGATGCCTTCGTCCCACGCCTGGCGCATGACGAACAGCATGCGGTAGCACAGCACCATCAGGTCGAGCAGCAATTCCGGCGTGCGCAGGCGCCGCAGCAGGTTGAGCAGGTCCGGCAGCGGCGTCGTCAGCACCAGGCCGAGCAGCGCGGCCAGCATGGCCAGCGAGCGCAGCGCGGTATGCTCGATGGTCGGCAGCATGGCCGTGGTGAGGCGCCAGCGGCCGTCGGCGTCCGGCCCAACCAGCATGGTCAGGCAGGACAGCAGCAGGAAGCCCAGCGGCGGCAGCGCGACCCGCAGATAGGCGCGCGGGTTCACGCGGGCGCCGAGCAGCGCCGCCAGCATCAGCAGCGACGCCAGTGCCGCCAGCGCGGCCGGGCCGCGCGCCAGCCAGGCGGCGAGCAGGCCGGCCAGCGCAAACAGCGCCTTGGCGGATGGCGCCACGTCGCGCCAGCGGCTGGCGTACGCCGACGCCTCAATCAGCACGGCGGTCCTGGGGTGAGCGCGCGCGTTCGCGGGCCACGGACGTGCCGAGCCAGAAGCCGATCACGCCGGCGCCGATGGCCGCTTGCAACGCGAACAGCAGCGAGGCGATTTCCGGGCTGGCCGGCGCCAGCACCGGCGCGAACCACGGCTTGTAGCCGGGCGCGATGTCGCCGATGGCCCGCTGCGCGCGGTCGTCGGCGCCGGCAAAGATCGCGGGCGCCTCGGCGCCGGGCGCCGCCGGCGGCGCGCTCGCCAGCCACAGCGGCAGCACCGTCAGCAACACCAGCGCCAGCCACAACAGAAAGGTGCGCGCCTTCATGCGCCTTCCTTGCGCGCGCCCAGCGTCATCACCGGCAGCGCACGCAGCTCGTGGGCATTGAAGCGCACCATGGCGTTCACCACCAGCACCGTCAGCAAGCCTTCGCTGATGGCGATCGGCACCTGCGTCAGCGCGAAGATGCCGGCAAATTTGAGGAAGGACGCGCCGAAGCCGCCCACCGCCGCCGGAAACGCCAGCGCCAGCTGCGCCGAGGTGGTCAGGTAGGTCGCCAGGTCGCCCAGGCTGGCGGCCAGGAACACCGCCACGGAACGCGACAGGCCCAGCGCCGCGACGGCGCGCAGCACGCCGTAGGACACGAACGGCCCGACGATCGCCATCGAGAACACATTGGCGCCCAGCGTGGTCAGGCCGCCATGCGCCATCAGCAGCGCCTGGAACAGCAGCACCACAAAGCCCACCGGCACCATCGCGGTCGGGCCGAACAGCGCCGCGCCCAGCCCGACGCCGGTCGGATGCGAACAGCTGCCTGTCACCGACGGCAGCTTGAGCGCGGACAGCAGGAACGCGAACGCCGCAGCCACGCCCAGCAGCATGCGCCGCTCGGGATGCGCCTGCAAGTCGCGGCCGATGACGCGCAAGCCCCAGGCCAGGAAAGGTAAGGAAACGGCTGCCCAGCCGAGCGCGTGCGCCGGCGGCAAAAAGCCTTCCATGATATGCATTCGAATTCTCCCGTCGAATGGACTATATGGACACCAGGCGGGAGCAGGAAAAGACGGTCGACAGCAGGCAAGCGGAAAGCCGGTCGACAGCGGCTTCCCTTTACCCCGGGGAATGGTGCTGGATTTTTTGGGCCGGTATTCTGGCTCGCCTTCATCCTTGTCCGTGTCTTCCCGCGTGTTACGGCAGTGACGTGTTGACGGACTCGTCTGGCTTACAGCAGCGGGGGCTACACCGGAATTGCACCGGTTTCCCGTTTAACGCCATCTCCGTACGGATCTGGCGCACCCAATGTTGCATATTACACCAGCTCGCCGACGCGTGCCAAGCGAAACCAAATCGCGCGCAAGCGGTATCATGCGCGCTGGAACGTCTTCAAGGAAATGCCATGACAGTGCAGGGAAAAGTTTATTTGATCGGCGCGGGGCCGGGCGCGGCCGACCTGATTACGGTGCGCGGCGCGCGCTTGCTGGCGCAAGCCGACGTGGTGCTGTACGACGCGCTGGTCACGCCGGAGATGCTGGCCTTGTGTCCGCAGGCGCAGCTGATCTCGGTCGGCAAGCGCTCCGGCCAGCGCTCGACCGCGCAGACGCTGATCAACCAGCAGCTGGTCGAATCGGCGCAGCGCCACCGGACGGTGGTGCGGCTCAAGGGCGGCGACCCGATGCTGTTCGGTCGCGCCGACGAGGAATTGCGCGCGCTGGAGGCCGAGGGCATCGAGGTCGAAGTCGTGCCCGGCGTTACCACCGCGCTGGCCGCTGCGGCGGCCACCAAGCAGCCGCTGACGCGGCGCGGCGTGGCCCGCAGCGTGGCCTTCTTCACCTCCAGCACCGCGCCCGACGAACCGCAGCACCCGGCGCTGCCGGCCACCGACACGCTGGTGCAATACATGGGCGGGCGCGAAGCGATCGCCACCGCCACCCGCCTGCTGGCCGAAGGCCGCCGGCCGGACCTGCCGGTGGTCGTGATAGAAAACTGCAGCCGCGCCGACCAGCGGATTGCGCGCCTGACGCTGTCGGACCTGGCCGGCGGACTGGAAGCGGCGCACGGCCCGGTGCTGGTGATGATCGGCGAAGCGTTGCGCCAGCGTTTGCACCAGCCAACTTGAAGGCTGCCGGCTCTACGCGGGTCTTGCTCAGGACTTCGCACCACGCGCGAGTGGCAGCGTAGCAAGGCGGCCCGCTATCTCGATGCGCACGGCATCCGGCACCTCCATCTCCTGCAGAGCCTTGGGCCACAGGTCTTGGGCACGCGCAACCGTTTGAATGACGGCGGCTCTGGCAATGCGTTCCGAAATACCCGCCTGCCTGGCAATCGCGGCATAGGTGGCCAAGGTTTCGTGTCGCTGCAATTTGTCGATGGCGACGTTGGTGCCGAATCCCCGGAACCCCGGCAGTGCCGCCACGCAGACGATATCGTAAGCGGGTGAAAGTTCCGGGCGCTTGCCATTGTGGTAGAGCACACTGAAGTTCTTCAGGTGGGCGTCTGAGTTCCCGATCAGCGTGTTGACGGTCTGCCTGACAAAGAACTGGCGGACATCTTCAATTCCGCGCGTGCCGAGGCGGTCCAGCACTTGAATCAGCTTGATGAATTCCTTCGCGCCGGCATACTTCTGGCTTGGCATGAGGGTCAGTAGCTGGCAAGCGTCCTCCATATGTACCGCACTGCCGGGACCGCGGTCGAACCTGTCTACTGCCAGGAAGCGTGTACCGGCGCCCAAGGCGGAGACCAATTCCGGGTAGCCATCCATCGTGCTCATGGGAGCAGGCCGGCACTGCGCCACATTGACCCCGGCCAGGCCTGCCAACTGCATGCAAGCGTACTCATTCATCACCTGCGTATCGTCACCAGCCAACGGCAGCTTCGCGATGAGATCCGACAGCTTGCCTTTGACCGGCATGCAATATCGTTTGCCGTCCTTGGCATGAGACAGTGCCAGCTTATCCTGCACGCCCGATAGCGATGCGGCGCCTTCAGCGGCCTGCTCGGGCACGCTGATTTCGAGATTGTCGGCCCCGCCGGTGACGCCATATGCACGCGCTGATGCGGTCAGATTGTCGAGATTGGCTGGCACCACGGTCACCGCACCAGGCAAGTCTTCACCGGCGGCAGCCAGAATGCCGAAGTCATCCATGTCGCGGTCGTTCTTGCGCGTTGCGGCAAGCCTGCGACGGAGTGCCCCTTCTGGCAATAGGCCTGCGAAGAAGGGGGGCAACTCACCGCGCTCGCGGTACACCGCTGGGTCAAAGTGGTTCTTCAGCGTTTCCTGCGTCACCTTCTCGACTCCAGGCAGCGTCATGGAAAGCGATAACGTGGCTCGCTGCGTATCGGCCAGGTATTGCTCTGTTGCGAGAAAGCGCGTTGATCGCCCTGCCTCGCAGAGCCAGCCCACGTGCTGACCGTGAAGCCACACTTCCAGATATCGAGGTATCAGTGCGCTGCTCAATTTAAGCCCGCCAGGAGTCGGTCGACCGTTGAGGGGACATCGTCTGGCCCGATCGATTTCCCGGACAAAAGGCGTGCGACTTCAGGCAGTAGATGCTTGGGAATCAGGACCAGGCTTGCATCCATGGCATCGGCCAACGCCTCGATCGTGCCAAGCCGGGAATCTACTTTTCCAGCAAGTACGTTGCTGACCTGCGGCACGCTCATCGCCGTCAAACTGGCAAGGCTCTGCAGCGTTTTCCCCTGTTGGCGCCGGCGTCGCTGCAATTGCTCGAAGACAGACATTTTATTCTTCCAAATAATTTATGGCCTCAATCTTACATTAAAACATAAATTTTGATGCTGGTGACTTATATAAAAACGTGACTATTAGCGATTATCTTACGTTTAAACATAAGAGTTATCTTAACAGAGGGAGGTTGACTGCTCTACCGCATGGCGAGGCATCTACCTGGAAAGTGAATTATGCTGGCAAGTGAGGCTGAGCTCCCCGACATCCGCAAAGATGGTCTTGAGTACAATTTTTCACTCCACTTTCCAGGCGTTTTTGTTATCGAAGTGATATTTGGTGATAATTTCTATAATTTTCTCCATTAGGATGACAAAACACTAGGGAGAAAAATCATGCGTAGACGTGCTTTTACTATGATCGTCATAGTTGGGATCGGTTTGCTCAGCGGTTGTGCAGCCCAGATGTCCAAATCGATTGGTCAACGGGTCGACGTGTCGGAACAATGCCGACAAGTGCAAGAAGACCCCCTGCCGAAGGCAGCTCCCAGCAATATACTCACCGCGCATCTTGGCAACTTCGGCGACTGTGATGTATGGCTAAATAAAAGCAAGAAACACTACGAATTACTGCCCTTGTGCGCATTTGCGCAAATCCAGACCAAGTATGACTACGAGTTCTCACCCGGCGTGGCCGAGCTGCGCAGGAAAGCGCAGCTAGTCGAGTTTGAGACGGTCGTCACGCAACTGAATGAGTTGAGAGACCTGGTCAATCAGAAAAAAGATGCACTGGAAAAGAGCCTGCAAAGCCCAGAGCAAAAGCGTCTGGTTGCCGTAGCAGTCGCAGTGAATCAAATCGATCCGGCAGCGATCCGCCAAAAGCTCGCTGATCTGCGCACTAGCATCAACGTGCTACGGCAGACGCTGTATAAGGACCGTCAGCTGTTCAGCCAGCAAATGGCCATCGAGCTGGCCGCCTGGGATACCAACTTCCGCGCCACCCTTGACCAGTTTGACCGCCTTCTGTCCGGCGACTACCGGCTCGTCATCAGCGACACACTGCGCAACCAGGTTATCGTCCATGTCGCCCGGCGCAGTCTCGACATGCTGCACAGCGCGTTGCGGCCAGCCGACGCCATCATCAACAAACTGGATCAGCAAGGCTACGGCGTCATCAGCGTCAGCTACATGGCTTTCGGTCCCGATATCCAGAACAGCGTCAACAAGGCCAAGCTAAAGATCGAAGGCATTTACCAGGAACGGCTGAAAAAAACCGGATCGGATAGCCCGGAATACCTGCAGCAATTCATGCGGGAGATGCGGCGCGCTGCCTGCAGCAATCTGCAGCAAGGCACGCAATTCTCCATGCTGACCGAGATCGTCGACACGCTGTTCATCACAGACATCAAGGACGATGCAGCGAACAAAACCATCATCAAAGACAAGCTGGCGGAGTACGATGCGGCAGGACCGGCTCACGGGGCCCATGAATTGTTCGGCAGCTTTAGCGCATCCTATGCAGCGATGGTGGACGGGCAAAAACCGCCACCAGCACCGCCCGTCGCGCTGCACGTTTCCCTTGCCAACGAGTGGGCCGCACGCCAGATGCTGCTGGTCGAAAAGATGGAAACAAGGGTCAAGGCCGGCGCGCGCGTGCCCGAAAAAGACAAGGATGGGAAAATCCCGCCGCCAGAAATTATCTTCCCCACACTAGAGCAAGTCGATGAAGCCGCCGTAACGCGGATTGCGGACGCCGCCAGTGCCAAGGTCATCGATGACGCCGCACGCAGCGCACCGGCCTTGCTTGTCAGCCAGACCGGTGTGGCAGGCAACGACCTGCAGGTGGCGATAGCCAACAACATCAACGTATCCGCCGCCGCGTATGCCGTCAGCCAGGCTTCGGCGACGCTGAACGCCAACTTCAACATCAACAACAGCAATACCTTCAATCCCACCAATACCGTCGCGCCGGTGATCAATGTGGCCCCGTACCCGGCTGGCGGCGGCAGCGGCGGCGGCACTGCCGCCATGCCGGACGCTGGCGCGTCGTTCTGCGCCAGCGGCTATTTTGCCGCCCACAACACAGCATGCGTGCGCGACGGGCGCGATTACGTGGTGACTTTCGCCCCCAGCAAATCCTTCGCCAGCAATGCCTGCAGCAGCCAGACGATCGACACCGAACTGAAACTGTTGGCCGCTGCCGCGGCCCTCCATGCTGAAAGCACCGGCGGCCGCTTCAACGCGTCGATTACCGGCCTTGCCTCACCGCCCGCCGCCGCAGCGTCAAACTGCGGCGCCAGGGTCGCTCCCCGCTGCACCTATGTCAATCAGATTCGGGATGCGGTCAAGATCGATGGCTGTCCGGCAGCCGGCACGAAAGACAGCGGCAACCGCATGCTGTCAGCCGCACGGGCAGCCGCTGCCGCCAAAACGCTGGAGAACGCCGCGCCCGGCCTGATCCTGGTGAATGCGCTGTCGGCGCAGGGCGCCGACAGCGCCTACGGCGTCGCAAACGAAAATCTCGATATCGATCGGACCGTCGTCGTTCGCCTGCAAACCACCCACTAAGCACCTGCTCCGCCGGTCCAGACGCCGCAAAGAAGGCGCTTACTCCAGGGCATCGTGGCCCGCGACGGCGAAGCCAACGACGATGAACTGGACTTCGTCGTGTCCGACACGCTGAACCCGCAAGAAGCGCACATCCTGCTGATGCTGGCCCTGACGCGATTCCATAAAGTCCACAAAAAACAACAGGTGAGAAAGGGAGAGATTTGGAGGGGCTTGCTCAATGGATAATTTTTGATATTAAAAAAATGTAAATACAAAAATAATCCTTAGCGTTCAAACGACAGGAACCTCCATGAAATCTCGCATGTTTTCCAAGCCGGCGCTGTTATGCCTCGCGGTCCTTGCCACAAGCACGCAGGCCGTGCAGACCGACCATGCCGCCCCCGTCCTCACTGCGGCCACCAAGCTACGCCTGGTGAATCCGCCGGCCCAGCTGCTGGAAAGCCTCCCCGCGCCCACCCGCGTGTCCGCCAAGCCGGGAGGCCTGGAAAAAGCCTACGATCTGTTCATTCGCTACGCCGACGGCACGATTTACAATCCGACCACCGGCGACTACGACAAGGTCAGCCTGCGCGCCTACCAGCAACGCACCGACAAGGGATGGAACGCCGAAGATCCGACGTCCTCATCCTTCCTCGCCCCCACGGTGGTGATGCGGCCAGGGCAAACCGTCCGCTTTCGGCTGTACAACCAATTGCCGGAGCAGGATCCAAAAAAATGCGCCAGCACGGATATCAATTTGCCCAGCCACAAGGGCTGCTTCAACGTCACCAATCTGCATTCCCATGGCTTGTGGGTTTCGCCGTCCGGCAACAGCGATAACGTCCTGCTCGCCATCCATCCCAACGTCAACTTCGACTACGAGTACAACATCCCTTCCGATCATCCTGCCGGCACCTTCTGGTATCACCCGCACACGCACGGCTCGACCGCAATGCAGGTCGCCAGCGGCATGGCCGGCGCGTTGGTGGTGGAAGGCGCGCGCTATCCCACCGCCAAGGCGAACGGCGACCTCGACATCCTGCTGAAAAAATTTCAGCCGCGCCGGGGCAGCGCCGCGGAAGTGCTGCTGCTGCAGCAGATCCCCTACGGCTGCGTCAACGACAATGGCGACGCAACCAGGCCTTGCGCGAGCGGCGAGACCGCCGGGATGGAGGGGTTCGGACAGGTCGAACCGCCCGACGCCTGGAGCACATCGGGACGCTACACCTCCGTCAACGGCAAGGTCCAGCCCATTCTGGAGCTGGCTGCCCGCCAGCTGCACCGCTGGCGCGTGGTCGACACCGGCTTCCAGGCGTCGATCGCCTTCCACATCCGCCGCGCCAAGGACCCGGCCAAACTGCTGGAGGCGATCAGCAAGCCCAACCAGGATGAACAGGTGATGGCATTGTGCGACGGTGAAGACGTCCCCCAGTTCGAAGTCGCCGCCGACGGGCTGACGCATGAAAAAATCATCCGCAAGCAAGTCAATTTCCTCATGCCCGGCTATCGCAGCGATATCTTGTTTTCACTGCCGGCAACCGGCGCATACTGCGTGTTCGATGGCGAGACCAACCTCAATCCTGCCCATCCCGAGACTGCGGACAAGGGAGCCGTTGCCAACACCCGCTTGATCGGTGTGATCCGCGCAACCCCTTCTTCGCCAGCGGCGGCGCCAGCGCAGTCGCCTGAGGAATTCCTGCTATCGCAATTACAGGGTGCGCTCAACGCCATTGTCCCGGCAAAACTGCCGCCCAATCTCAGGCATGACATAGCGGCGGACCTGAAGCAATTCAAACTCAGCAGGTTTGCGCCGCATCCGGACTTCACCGCGGAGGACGTGGCCCGCTTGCGCAGCTCGCCCAAGGAATATGTGACCTTCAACATCGCAGGCATCAAGGACGAGGCCAGTGGCAAAGACATCACCCGCTTCCTGGTCGAGCCGGCAGACCGGCCGCAACCTTCGCTGGAAGACGTCTACCATCCCGGCCGCATAGACCACAAGGTGGTGCTGGGCACCGATCAGATGTGGGTGCTGCAGTCCAAGCGGGGCGGACATCCGTTCCACATTCACGTCAATCCATTCCAGATCATCAGCATTACCAATACGGCGGGCGAAGCGGTCGCGCCCCACTATCAGAACATGGTCGGCACCTGGAAGGACACCCTGCTGGTACTGCCGAAGCACAAGATTGAAATCGCCACCCGCTACGAGCGCTACATTGGCGAGTACGTACTTCACTGCCATATCCTGGAGCACGAAGACCAGGGCATGATGCAGAACGTCAAAGTCGTGCTGCCGGACGGACGGGGCGGAGCTGCGGGCGACGCCCACCAGCACCACTAATCTCCCCTCCCCCTTGCCGGAGCGCTACGCATGAACCCTATCCTCCTGACTTTGCTGGCCGGCCTGCTGTTGGCCGGTCCGTTCTCCGCGGGGGCGCAGGACGACGTGCGCCCGGTGCACTACCGGAAGAGCATCGACGACCTGACGCCTGCCGAGCTGGAAGCCTTCAAGCACGCCGTGGCCGAGCTGAAGAGCAAAAGCCAGCTCAATGTTTACGACCGCAGCGGCTACCTGTGGCAATCCTGGGTACATGACTGTCCGGCGGTGCAGGTCAACCAGACGCGTGCGGCGCCGCTGTCCGCGCAAGATCTGCAGCAGGTGCTGGCCAACCCGAATCGCAACAGCTGCGATGTCAGAGGCTTCCTCGACTTCGGTCCAGGAATCGATACCCGCTTTCACCCCGAGCATCCAGGCGAGTGCGAGCACCAGAAGAACACCTTCCTGCAATGGCACCGTGCCCAGCTGTACTACTTCGAGCAGGCACTGCGAGCCTCAGACCCCGACGGCCAACGCGGCCCCAGCACCCGTGACGTCGCACTGCCGTACTGGAACTTCACCCGCAAGCCCAGCGGCGTGCGCTATCCGCAAGCCTTCGAAGATCCAGACTCGCCGCTGTTCGACGCCACCCGCATACGCGCAAGGCTGCCGAGCGCGATGGCGACCGCCTCGCCGTATCTGCTGGCCTACCAGATCTATTACATGGACTGGCCGGAATTTGGCGGTGACGAATACGGCAGCAACGGCGGCGGCGCGCTGGAAACCCGCATTCACAACCACATGCATGCGTTCTACATCGGCGGCAATATGGCCGACAACGCCACCGCCGGCATGGATCCCCTGTTTTACGCCTTCCACAATTTCCTCGATTACAGCCTGGAAAAGTGGCTGGACGAACATGGCGACGCCGGCATCACCGGCGACGGCCGCAGCGCCCAAATGCGCGCGCAGCAGGATAACAAGCTGCCCAAGCCGATCGGATGGAGCGCCGGCAGTGCGGGCACGCTGCCAGCCGCCGACAGCTACACGCCGCACATGGGACAAGCCGATCTTTACTTCGACACCATCAAGCAAGGCTATGGCTATCAGCCGCCTTACGGTGGCGAGTTCATCCGCAGGAATGCGATCCAGCGGCTGATCGATGCGCACCAGGGCGCCGGCTTCGTCTTCGGCGACAATCAAAAGAGCCTGTTTGCGGCACTGTTGAGCGACGACGCCGCCGACGGCCCGGTCGGCCAACCCAGCATCACGGTCGGCAGCAAATACGCCATCCCCACCGCCACCGGGACCACCAAGCGCTACCTGCGCCTGCAGCGCAAAGCGGACGCACCCGACTACAGCTTCCAGGCCGACGTCTACCTGCATCCCGGCCAGCCCAGGATCGCCGACAAGACTTTCCGCGACCGATATCTGGTCAGCAGCACCAGCCACTGGGGCTTGTCCGGCCACGGCCATGGAGGCGCACTCTGCATTGCCATAGAGGTCAACGGCATCATCAACAGCCTGGTGCCAACCCATCACGGCGCCGCCTGGCATCTGACGGCGGCCGTCACCACCAACGAGCGCGGCGCGGGACAAATCAGCAAGGCGGATTTCGAGCTCCCCGTGATTTCCGCCAACGGCTGCGCACCAGTACCACATCAACATTGAGGGCGCACTATGAGCGAACCGAAGAGTTTCATGCGTGACGTACTGGTCTTGTTCTTCAAATACGCGAACGACATGCAGAACCAGGCCCCACCGATCACTGCGCCCAATGGCGCGGGTCTGAAGATCCTGTATCTGAACGATTACGCCAGCGTCAAGCAATTCCATTACGCGATACAGGTCGCCATCCACGGCTACGACCGCGACAGCGACGGCAAGTGGCGGGTTCCCCCCGCGCAGCGGCTGCGCAAGCAAGGCGGCGGCGCCGAGGACTGGGTGGCATCCGCACCGCACCCGATGCCGCCGGACGGCCGCATGCCGCAGCAGGCGATCGATATTTTCGACCAATGGGTTCGGGACGGCATGCTGCCATAAGACGTAGCTCACAGGAGAACAAGATGGCGTACACAGGTCTCAGGATACATCCGGCCATCGGCATTGCCCGCGTCGGCAGCAGCGAGGAATACTACCTGGGCCCGGAAAGCATGGCCGGCATGCGCCAGCCCGGCCAGGACACGACCGGCGGCCTGCCGATCAGGCCGGGCACCGAACGCGACACCATACTCAGCACCGAGCTGCGCGACAGCTGCGGCAGGCTGAAGCGGCAGGCGGCGCGCTTCCGCATTGACCAGTATGCCTTCGACAGCGCCGACGGCGCGGAAACGTGGCCGGCCGGCCCGGCCAGCGAAGTGCAGCCCGGCAGCGTGGTGGACGGCAAGGTGGTCGCGGACATCATCTGGACCGTGCATCTGGCGAACAAGAAGGCCAACAGCTGGCAAGGCGGCAACGGCGTCCAGCCTTTCGTCGACGGCCAATTGCCCGCGCTGCGCAATCCGGATTTCGGCGCCCTCGACAATGCGTCGCGCCTGAGCAAGCTCGTCATCGATGCCGGGCCGCGCGCACTGCTGGGCAGCGCGCAACATGCGATCCAGTTCGACGCCGGGACCACGCCCTGCTACGGCGACGCCGCCAGCGCCGCCATCTGCGCCGCACCGAACTATCCGCTGTCCTTCCCGCTGCCCGGCGACGCGGCGCTGCCCGGCAGCGCCGGCCCCGGCAGCGTGATCCGCTCGCTGGGGGCGCTCAGCACGGAGAGCACGGGCCGGTTGGTGGTGCTGGGCGGTTATGGCAAGGCCTGCGCGTTCGACGCCCTGGGCAAGCACGTGCCCAGCGCGGCGCTCGATGGCGACGTCAACAACAACAACTGGTTCGACGATGTGTCCGATGGCCCGGTCAGCGCCATTCTGCTGTTTGCCGACGGCAGCGCGCGCGAGGTCGAGGGCGGCGCCTGGGTTATCGCCACCGATCCGGCCTATGCGCCGCAAACGCCCAACGTGGTCACCTTGTGGGACGAGCTGTACTGCACCTGGCTGGAGCAGCTGGCGCTACGGCCGACGGTTTACGCCGACCAGCGTTATCAGTCCAGCTATCGCACCGACTTCGACGCCGAGGTGCTGCCTGTGCTGCGCGCCGCCGCGCTGCAAAAATGGACCACCTTCCTGCCATCCAGGGCCATCAAAGGACACGACCTGTTCGCCGACATGAAGGCTGACCAGCGCAACGGATTCAAGATCATGAACTTCCTGCGTCCACCCGGCCAGGACCATGAGCCCGCCACGGCCGCGCCCATGATGCCGCTGTCGCTGGGTGACGCCAACCAGAGCCTGCTGTCGCTGACCCCGGCACAATACTTCTTCATGGGCCAGTGGGCGCATGACTTGTACGCCACCGGCGGCGAACCGGCGCCAGTGCTGGCGGCCGGCGAGGCGCTGGACAAGAGCGTGCTGTTCAACTGCCTGGGTGGACGTTTCAGTCCCGGCATCGAGATGAGCTTTATCGTGCGCGATACGAACTTGTACCAACGGGGCTGGCAGCGGCACGACAGCGGCGGCCCGTTCCGCATCAACCGGCAACGCCTGAACTATCGCGACGCCGTCGCGCAGCAGCCTTTGCTCGGCATCGGCTACACCCCCTTGCGCGACACGCCGGTGCAACCCGGCGACCTGTCCAAATTCATGGCGCTGCCGTGGCATACCGACTATAACTCCTGCGCCACCCACATGCCGGCGCCGAATCCTGGCGGCGTCCTGTATGACACGGAGCAGGCCATCGCCGAAGCCACCGCGGTGGTCACCGACCCGGATACCATCCGGCCCAACACGCTGCTGTACTCCTCCTGGCCGGCGCAGCGTCCGGTCGCGGTCTACACCTACGACGATCTGGTGGCCAACGGCGGGCGACTGTCAGCGCCCCGCTTCTCGGTGCGCGGGCCCGGTACCCGTGCCGACGTGCCCAGGGTGCCGGACCCGCAGAATAAAATCGACCGGCCAGCGCTGCATGTCGGCCGCTACCAGCAGCGTGCGCAGTTCCTGCAGGACTGGGACAAGATCGGCGTGGTTGTTCAAATTACCGCCATCTCCCCGATGCCCACGCCGCCGGAAAACAAGGACCTGTACCTGGAGGTGGCCAGCCTGTTCACAAGCGACGACAGCAATTTGGCCGAGTCCTGGCGCAACACCGCAATCGACGCCGTCTATCCACCGCCTGGTTCGCCGTCCAAACCGTGACGGCATCGCCGACGCCGCGCTACCGGGTCGCCGTCGTTGGCGGCGGGCCGGCCGGAAGCGTCTGCGCGTTGACCTTGGCGCGTCAAGGCATGCAGGCGGTGTTGCTGATCGAGGCCGGCGACTACACGCAATTCCGCATCGGCGAGAGCCTGCCGCCGTCGGCCAATCCCTTGTTGCACGAGCTGGGGCTGGCCCCGGCTTTCCTGGAACAAGGGCACGCGCCCTGCCATGGCAGCTGTTCCTACTGGGGTAGCGCGCAGCGCGGCTACAACGATGCGTTGATGGATCCGCTAGGGCATGGCTGGCATCTTGACCGCGCACGCTTCAACCGCCTGCTGGCGGCGCAGGCGCAGCAAGCGGGGGCGGAGCTGCGCATGCTCACCACCTTGGCATCCTCCGCGCCAGCCGGCAGCGGCGGCTTCTACCTCCAGCTGGAAACCGATCATCAGCAGAGCACTGTCCACGCCGACTTTGTCGTGGATGCCAGCGGCGCGCGCGCAGTGTTTGCGCGCCAGCGCGGCAGTCGCAAGCTCGACACGCTGCCGCTGGTGTGCCTGGCGATGCGCTTTGCACCGCCGGCGGATTTTCCCCAATCCGGACTGACGCATCTGGAAGCGGTAGAGCATGGCTGGTGGTATGCCGCCCACCTGCCCGACGCCAGCCTGCTGCTGACTTTTTACAGCGATGCGGCCACCGTCAAGGCTTTGCGCTTGCAGCACCCGGAGCGCTGGCTGAGTGCGCTTGCGGCGGCGCCCAACACCGCCAGGCTGGCAGGCGACAGCGCGCCGTTGGCCATGGAAGTGCTCAGTTTTCCAGCGCCGTCCTACCGCCTTGACCGGTTGCACGGGGCCGACTGGATAGCCATCGGCGACGCCGCCTGCGCTTACGATCCCATCACCTCCCAGGGCATCGTCAAGGCGATCAGTAATGGGATCACTGCGGCGCAGACGATCCATGAGCGTGCCAGCGCGGCCTGCGCGAACGGTATCGCCGAGGACTATCGACGCTACCTCGTTATGCGCAACACCTACTACAACTGGGAACAGCGCTGGCCAAACGCGCCATTCTGGCGCCGGTTGCAGCAAAATTCGCTTGATCAGCCGATGATGCAACTCAGCTCACTCTAAGGTATTGAATTTATTGGGGAATTGTGGTGCGGCTGGCGGGGATCGAACCCACGACCCTTGGCTTCGGAGGCCAATACTCTATCCACTGAGCTACAGCCGCGCTGGGGGAATTTCTGAAGTGTGCCGTAGGATACCGTTTTTATCGAGGGCCGTCCATGGAAAGTGTCGTTTTGAGCATCTTAGCGTTTCCATGCAGGCATTTTTGAGTCTATAATCGCCCGTTTGGTGAAGGTTTTGCAAGGCAGCTGGTTGATACATTTCTTCTCACGCCACCCGGCTTCGAAATTAGTCTGTTAAGGAAATCATGAGCGACGCACATAACGAACACGAATCCGCCATCAGAACGCCCAAGCAGCTCGTTGCTGCTGTTGTCGGCTTCTTTGGAGTCACAGTAATTGGCATCATCCTGCTGGTGCAGTACGTGACCGCAGACAAATTGACCGGCACCGGCTCCAACAGCCAGGCCCCAGAAGAAATCGCTACCCGCATCGCCCCCGTCGCCGACGCCGGCTTTACGCTGAAAGATTCCAGCGCACCGAAAGTGCTGCAGACCGGCGAAGCCATCTACACCTCGACCTGCGCAGCCTGCCACGGCACCGGCGCCGCCGGTGCGCCGAAATTTGGCGACGCCAGCGCCTGGAGCGCGCGTATCGCCCAAGGTTACGATACCGTGCTCAAGCACGCCGTCGAAGGCCTGCGCGCCATGCCAGCCAAAGGCGGCAACCCGGATCTGGACGACGTGGAAGTGGCGCGCGCCGTGGTCTACATGGCCAACAAAGGCGGCGCCAAGTTCAAGGAGCCTGAAGTGCCGGCGCCGGCAGCGGCCACGCCAGCCAAGTAAGCCCCGCCTCACCAGAAGAACCGGCCCCAAGCGGCCGGTTTTTTTTACGCCCGTATCATTTGCGGCCGGTGACGATCTGGTATTTCTTCAGCTTGTCGTACAGGGTTTTGCGCGGCACCATCAGGTTGTCCGCCGCCAGGCCGACGTTGCCGTCGACCGCCGACAGCGCCTGCACGATCAGCTCACGCTCGTGATGGTCGACCTGCTGCGGCAGCGACACGGCCACGCCGTCGGCCGCAGGCTCCAGCACAGGCGCCGCCGCGGCGGCGATGCCCAGCACCAGCCGCTCGGCGAAGTTGCGCAGCTCGCGCACATTGCCCGGCCAGTCCGCCGCCTGCCATTGCGCCATCTGCTGCGCGCTCCAGTCCGGCATCGGGCGATGGTAGCGGACGGCCGCGTCGGCGGCGAAATGGGCCAGCAGCAGCGGGATGTCGTCGCGCCGGTCGCGCAGGCGCGGCAGGTCGATGCTGACCACGCCGATGCGGTAGTACAAGTCCTCGCGGAACAGGCCCTGGGCGCTCAACTGTAATAGATCAAGTTTGGTGGCGGCGACAATGGTGCAATCGAGCGCGACGGTCTCGTTGGCGCCCAGCCGTTCCAGCCGCCGCTCCTGCAACACGCGCAGCAGCTTGACCTGCAAGGCCATCGGCATGCTTTCGATCTCGTCGAGGAAGACGGTGCCGCCCTGCGCGTACTCCAGCTTGCCGATGCGGCGCTTTTGCGCGCCGGTGAAGGCGCCCGCCTCGTGGCCGAAGATCTCGCTTTCAAACACCGACTCCGGCAGCGCGCCGCAGTTGATGGCGACGAAGTTGCCCTTGCGGCCGCTGGCGGCGTGCAACAGGCGCGCGGCGACCTCCTTGCCGGTGCCGGTCTGACCGTTGATCAGCACGTCCACGCCGGCCGGGGCGATATTGCGGATCAGGACCTTCAACTGCTCGATGGCGGCCGAGCGGCCGACCAGGTCGGGCACGTCCGGATGCTGGGCGCGGGCGCTGCGCAGCTGGCGGTTTTCCAGCACCAACCGGCGGCGTTCCTGGGCGCGGCGCACCGCTTCCAGCAGGCGCTCGGCCGCGAACGGTTTCTCGATGAAGTCGTAGGCGCCGCTGCGCATCGCGGCCACCGCCATCTCGACGTCGCCATGGCCGGTGACGACGATGACCGGCAATTCCGCATCCAGCGCGGCGGCCTGCGCCAGCAGCTCCAGGCCGGAGCGGCCCGGCAGGCGCACGTCGGTGACGACCACGCCGGGATAATCGGCGCGCAGCAGCGCCAACGCTTCCTCGGCGCTGGCGCAGGCCTGAACGCTGAAGCCGCCCAGCTCCAGCGTCTGGCTGGTGGCCAGGCGCAGCGCGGCTTCGTCTTCGATCAAAATAGCCTGCACGTCATACTCCCTCTTGTTGTAGTGGCAGGCGCAACTCGAAGCGCGCGCCGCCACCTGCCTGATTATGCGCCGTCAACTGGCCGTTCATGGCCTGCACGATGGACGACGAGATCGCCAGCCCCAGTCCCAATCCCTTGCCGGACGGCTTGGTGGTGAAGAACGGCTCGAACAGATGCGCCACCACCTGATCCGGGATGCCGGCGCCGCTGTCGCTGATGCTCACCAGCGCGCAGGCGCCGTCGCGCTCCAGGCGGATGGCCACTTCGCGCCGCTCGGCCGTCTCCACCGCGTCGAGCGCGTTGCGCAGCAGGTTGATCAGCACCTGTTCGATGCGCACGCTGCTGCCGGTCACTTTCAGGCCGTCGGCCGCGGCGATGTCCAGCGCGACGGCGTGGCGGCGGAACTCGCTCTCCAGCAAAAACGCCGAGGCCCGCACCGAGGCCGCCAGATCGACCGACGCCACCGTCTCATCCTTGCGCGCGAAGCCCTTCAGCTGGCCGATGATGGCGCCCATGCGCGCGCTGGCCTCGCTGATGTGGCCGAGATTGCCCTCGACCTGCTCGCCCTGCCCGCGCGCCAGGAACACGCGGGCGTTGTCGGCGAAGGCGCGGATCGCGGCCAGCGGCTGGTTCAGTTCATGGGTGATGCCGGCCGCCATCTGGCCCAGCATCGCCAGCTTGCCCGCCTGAACCAGCTCGTTCTGCGTGGAGCGCAGCAGGTGTTCGGTCTCCTGCAGCTTGGCGTACTTGCTCTCCAGATGCTGATTGGTGGTGCGCAGTTGCTGCGTGCGTTCGACGATTTTGTCGTCCAGCTCGTCGGCCGCCTGTTGCAGCGCGGCGGCCGAGGCCATGCGCTCCTCCAGGCGGCGGCGGCGCTGGTGCAGCGCCCAGCTCGACACCGCCGCGCAGGCCAGCAGCAGCGCCGCAGCAGCGGCCCACTGCACGCCGGTGCGCACCACGCGCGACTGGCCGGGAAACAGCATCAGCTGCCAGCCCAGCTGGCCCACCGCCTGCGTGACGAACAGGTCGGCATGTCCGCTCAGCGGCGTGATCTTCTGGCCGGTGTATTGCTGAGTGCGCGCCAGTTGGCGCTCGGTGTCCGCGTCCAGCGCGTGCAGGCTGCGGTAGATCCAGTCCGGGCGGTTGCTGAGGAAGATGACGCCGGTGCTGTCGGCCAGCACGATGGCGTCGTCGCTGCTGCGCCAGGTGCGTTCGAAATCGGCCAGGCTGATCTTCACCGCCACCACGCCGGTGACCGGGCCGCCGGCCGTGCCGTTGCGGTACACCGGCTGCGCGATGAAGTAGCCGGCCTCGCTGGTGCTGGTGCCGATGCCGTAGAAGCGCCCTGCCCTGCCATGCAGCGCGGCGTCGAAATAGGGGCGATAGGAAAAGTTCTTGCCGACGAAGCCCAGCGGCTGGTCCCAGTTGCTGGCGCCTATGGTCAGGCCGTCGCGGTCCATCACGTAGATGGCGCCCACCTTGGCTTGCTGCTGGATGGTTTGCAGCGCGCTGTTGAGGCGGGTGATCGCCGACGCATCGGACGGATGGGCCAGCGCTTCGATCAGGTCGGGCTGGAAGCCCAGTACAAAGGGCAGCGTTTCATATTTTTGCAGCAGCGATTGCAGGTCCGGCGCCATCAGTTGCAGCTGGCGCTGGCCCTGCTGCCGCAGTTCCTCGCGCGCGCGCCAAGTGCCGGCCAGGAAGGACCCGGCAATCACGCCCAGCGCGCACACGAGTGCGAACAGCAGTAGCAGGTTTTTTTGAGCGCGCATACGCTGATTCTACTGCACCTGCTCAGTCCACCGCCGCCATGCGCATCTCGTCGTTGTGGTGGCGCTGCTGCTCTTCCATCACCAGTTGGCCCAGTTCGCGTTTGAGCGCGTTGAACTCGGCGGAGGACGGATCGCGCAGGCGCGGCAGTTCCACCATCAGGTCGCGCTTGACGGTGCCGGGACGGTAGGTCATCACGACGATGCGGTCGGCCAGGTAAATCGCTTCCTCGATGCTGTGGGTGACGAAGATGATGGTCTTCTTCAGCTCGGCCCAGATGCGCAGCAGTTCGTCCTGCAGGTTGCGGCGGGTCAGCGCGTCGAGTGCACCGAAGGGTTCGTCCATCAGCATGATCGGCGAATCCAGCGCCAGCACGCGGGCGATGGCGACCCGCTGGCGCATGCCGCCCGACAGGTCTTTCGGGAAGCGGTGCTTGAAGTCGCCCAGCGACAGCATGCCCAGCAGCTGGTCGACCTTGGCCGTGATCTGCGCCTGCGGCATGCCCTTGATTTCCAGGCCGAAGGCGATGTTCTTTTCCACCGTCATCCAGGGGAACAGTGCGTACTCCTGGAACACCATGCCGCGTTCCGGGCCGGGGCCGGTGACCAGCTTGCGGTCGGCGGTGATGGCGCCGGACGACGGCAGCGAGAAGCCGGCGATCGCGTTCAGCAGCGTGGATTTGCCGCAGCCGGAAGGCCCCAGCAGGCAGACGAACTGGCCTTGCGGGATCTCCAGGTTGATATCCTTGAGCGCGATCACTTCGCGGCTGTCGGTCTTGAAGACCTTGTTGACGGCTTGGACTTCGATATGGGTCATGTCAGTTCTCCAGGCCGCGGTGCCAGCGCAGCAAATGATTGTTCAGTTTGTTCATGCCGACGTCGATGATCAGGCCCAGCAGGCCGATGCTGATCATGCCGGCGATGATTTTGTCGGACCAGAAGTACTCGCGCGCTTCCAGGATGCGGAAGCCGAGGCCGTTGTTCACGGCGATCATCTCCGACACGATCACGACGATGAAGGCGGTGCCGATGCCGATCCGCACGCCGGACAGGATGTAGGGCACGGCGGCCGGCAGCATCACGCGGACAAACATGGTGCGCTGGCTGACGCCGAGGTTGCGGGCGGCGCGGATGTAGATGCCGTCCACCTGGCGCACGCCGGCGATGGTGTTGACCAGCACCGGGAAGAAGGCACCCAGCGCGATCAGGAACACGGCCGGTGCATTGCCCAGACCGAACCACAGAATCGCCAGCGGAATGTAGGCGATCGGCGGAATCGGCCGCAGCACCTGCATCAGCGGATTGAACCACGCATACATGCGCTGGCTCGATCCCATCAGCAGGCCCAGCGGCAGCGCCAGGCCGGCGCCGATGGCGAAGCCGACGATCACGCGGTACATGCTGCTGAAGGTGTCGCCCAGCAGCTCGCCGGACAACGCCCAGCCCAGCCACGATTGCGCGGACGGATCGTAGGCCGTCAACGGCAGCAGGTATTCGATCCACTTGTGCACCACCGCGAGCGGCGACGGCAGCACCTGCGGATTGACCCAGCCCAGCATGGCGCTGGCTTGCCACAGGGCGACGATAAGGATGGGCACGACCGCGCCCGAGGCGGATTGCCGCCAGTCTTGCTTGCTCATGATGTGTCTCCGTCGTTATTGAATGTTGAGGCTTTTCTTGGCCGCTTCCAACAGGTCGGTCTTGACCCAGTCCTTGGCCACCGGCGCGGCGCGCATCTTGCCGGTGCCGTGCTTGGCCATCACGTCGGTGGTGATCTGGATGTGCTCGGCGGTGACGTCGTAGGTGTACGGCGAATTGCTGATGGCGTCGTCGAAATCGTCCTTGCTGATCTGGTTCTTGAAGATCACTTCGCGCACGTATTTCTCGGCGACCGGCTTGTTGTCGATGAACAGCTTGGTGGCCTGCACGAAGCAGGTCATGAGCTTGGCGGCGGTGGCGCGGTGTTCCTTATAGAACTTCTCGCTCATCACCATGGTGCGCACCGGCGGGCCGATCGGCGTGTCGTAGGGCTTCATCACTTCCACGCCATAGCCTTTGTTGATGGCCTGCGAGGATTGCGGTTCGCTTTGCATGATGGCGTCGAGGTTCTTGCCCATCAGCGCCTGGTTCAGGTCGGCGAACGCCAGGAACACCAGCTGCACATCCTTGCCAGGCTGGTCGGAGGCGCTTAAGCCGGCCTGGGCCAGTTCGGCGATCAGCAGCACCTCGTGGATGCCGCCGCGCGTGACGCCGACTTTCTTGCCCTTCAAATCCTTGACCGATTTGATGTTGCTGTCGGGACGGGCGACCAGCCGCGCGCCGCCCTTGGCGAAGCCGGCCACCACGTAGATCGGGGCACCGTTGGCGCGGCCGGAGATGGCGGCCTCGGAGGCGGTGGCGCCGACGTCGAGCTCGCCTGCCAGGATGGCTTGCATCACGTCCGGGCCCTTGGCGAAGACGTGCTCTTCCACCTTGATGCCGCACTTGGGCGCGATTTCCTTGATGTACGAGACGGCGCCGTAATGGGCGAACTTGAGGTTGCCGAGGCGGACCACTTCCTGCGCTTGCGCGCCGGACGCGGCGGCGGCGATGGCGAGCGTCAGCGATAACAGACGGAACTTGGACATGCTTGTCTCCTTTGTGGTTGTAGTTACCGGGAGACATTGCAGCTTCCGTGCCAAGCACGGGCTGCGGTTCAAGTCATTGATTTTTAAGGGAAGGTGAAACTGGCGCGCGGCGATTCAGGCGGAAAACCGCATGAACCGGGTGGGGCTTATGCGGAAATCCGCCAGGCTTAGCGGCGCATCAGCTGCACAGGCCGAAGGCCTTGCGGTCGGCGAAGTAGCGGTAGGTGAAAGTGCGCATCGGGTACTTGGTCAGCGCGATCTCGAAGGCCGGTGGCACTACGTCGAAACGTTCCGGCAGCTTGTCCTTCACGCGCAGGCGCACGCGCCAGATCGTATCGTCGCTGGTGGCGCCGGCCACCAGCATGTCCGGCACCTTGGGAATCACATCGACGATTTCCGGCCGCGAGTTGGTGGCGCGCTGGTAGAAGGTCACCAGTTCCGCCTTGGCGATCACCGGGCCCTTGGGCGTGGTGACGTGATATTCGCGGCTCAGGAACATGGCCCGCTCGCCGCGCGGCACCAGATAGACGAAAGTGAACTCGGCGCCGCCGTCCGGCAGCGTGACCGGCGGCGTGGTCGACACGCTGATCCCGCGCGGCAGCTGGTAGCGCGAACCTTCCTGCCAGGTGGAGCACTCCGGCGTCTTGGCCATGTAGACATCGACAGGCGTGAACGAATCGCCGCAAGCGGCCAGCAGCAGGGGCAAAACGAGGAGTGCGGAATAACGCAAGCGCATGGGTACCGGTTTCTTGTAATTCGAAGCCCGTAGTTTACTCTGAATTGTAAAAGGGCCGCATCGCTGCGGCCCTTGCTTACTTCTATGCGGTTGTTACCACATGATCACGCGGTCTTTTGGTTCCAGGTACATCTTGTCGCCTGGCTTAACGTTGAAGGCGTCGTAGAAGCCTGGCTGGTTGCGCATCGGGCCGTTGGCGCGGAACTGGCCTGGCGAATGCGGGTCGGTCTTGATCTGCACGATCTGCTGCGCTTCACGCATCTTCAAGCGCCATACCTGCGCAAAGCCCATGTAGAAGCGCTGGTCGCCGGTCAGGCCGTCGATCACTGGCGCTTCCTTGCCGCCCAGCGACAGCTTGTAGGCCTTGTATGCAATCGCCACACCGCTGTTGTCGGCAATGTTCTCGCCCAGGGTCAGTTCGCCGTTGACGTGGTAGCCAGGCAGCGGGCTGAACTGGTTGTACTGCTCCACCAGCATCTTGGTCTTGGCCGCGAAGTTCTTGTGGTCCGCAGCGGTCCACCAGTCACGCAGGTTGCCGTCGCCGTCGTACTGCGCGCCCTGGTCGTCAAAGCCGTGGCTGATTTCGTGGCCGATCACGCCGCCGATGGCGCCGTAGTTGACCGCGTCGTCCGCGTCAGCATTGAAGAACGGTGCCTGCAGGATCGAGGCCGGGAATACGATCTCGTTCATTTCCGGGTTGTAGTAGGCGTTGACGGTTTGCGGCGTCATGCCCCACTCTGCGCGGTCGATCGGCTTGCCCAGCTTGGCCAGTTCCTTGTTGTACTCGAACTCGCGCGAGCGCATCACGTTGCCCACCAGGTCGTCCTTGGCAACGGTCAGCTTGGAGTAATCGCGCCAGGTGTCCGGATACGCGATCTTGGTGGTGAACTTGGCCAGCTTTTCCTGCGCCTGTTTCTTGGTGACCGGGCTCATCCAGTCCAGCTGGTCGATGCTGACCTTGTAGGCGGCCAGCAGGTTGTTGACCAGCGCCTGCATGCGCGCCTTGCGCTCGGCCGGGAAGTTCTGCTCGACGTAGATCTTGCCGACGGCTTCGCCCAGCGCGCCTTCGGTCACGGAAACGCCGCGCTTCCAGCGTGGACGCTGTTCGGTCACGCCGCTCAGCACGGTGCCGTAGAAGGCGAAGTTTTCATCGACGTAGGCTTTGCTCAGGTAAGGCGCGCCCGAACGCAGCAGCTGCCAGCGGAAGTAGGACTTCAGCGTGTCCAGCGGGGTCTTGGCCAGCAGCGCGGTCATGCCCTTCAGGTAACTCGGCTGGCCGACGATCACGTACTTGACCTTGCCGGTCACGCCGGCGTCGGTCAGGTAGGCGTTCCAGTCGTAGCCCGGCGCGACCTTGCCCAGCTTGGCGATGTCGACCTTGTTGTAGGCCTTGACCGGGTCGCGCAGCTCGACCTTGGTCCACTGGATCTTGGCCAGCTCTTTTTCGAATTCCACGATGCCGTGCGCGGTGACGGCGCCGTGCTCGTCGCCTGCCATGGTCAGCATTTTGCCGATGTGCAGTTCATACTTGGCCAGCGCATCGGCCATCTTCTTGTCGTCCGCTTTCAGGTAGTAATCGCGGTCCGGCAGGCCCAGGCCGTCCTGGCCGATGTCGACCACGTACTTGGTCGAATCCTTGTTGTCCTGGTGGATGCCGTAGCCGTACGGCGCGGTCACGCCGATTTTGTTCAGGTGCGAGATCAGCGCCGGCAGCTGCTTCTTGTTGTTCACGGCGGCGATCTTCGCCAGTTCCGCGTTCAGCGGGGTCAGGCCCAGCTGTTCCAGCTTGGCTTCGTCCATGAAGCTGCTGTAGAAGTCGCCGATGCGCTGGGCTTCAGGGCCGCCGGCCTTGTTGGCGGCGGCGCCTTCGATGATGGCGCGCAGTTGCGGCTGGATATCGTCGCGCAGCTTGGCGAAGCTGCCCCAGCTGGCCTTGTCCGCCGGGATTTCAGTCGTGGCCAGCCATTTGCCGTTCATGTGGGTGAACAGGTCGTCCTGCGCGCGTACCGCTGGATCGATGTATTCCACCGCGATGCCGGAAGCCAGCTTGGCGTTTGCTACTTGGGCGCTGGCCGGAGCTACACTTGTGGTGTTGTCGGCTGCGCCCGCCAGGCCTGCGATCAGGCTCAGGGTCAATGCACTTACGAGATGACGTTTCACGAAAATATCCTCTTGATTGAATAAAGGCCAATCCACGATGTTTGGCCCTGTTGCGCTTTATATCACAGGGCCGCCACGGCATAAAGGTCTACCACATGATGACGCGGTCTTTTGGCGCCAGATACATCTTGTCGCCCGGTTTTACGCCAAAAGCGTTGTAAAAACCCGGCTGGTTGCGCACCGTGCCGTTGGCGCGGAACTGGTCCGGCGAGTGCGGGTCGGATTTAAGGTAAACGATTTGCTGGGCGTCGCGGATCTTGCTGCGCCACACTTGGCCAAAGCCCATGTAGAAGCGCTGCTCGCCGGTCAGGCCGTCGATCACCGGTGACGGCTGGCCGTTGAGCGAGATCTGGTAAGCCTTGAGCGCGATCGCCGCGCCCGAGTTGTCGGCGATGTTCTCGCCCAGGGTCAGCTCGCCGTTGACGTGGTAGCCCTTGACCGGGCTGAAGGCGCTGTACTGCTTGACCAGCATCTTGCTCTTGGCGGCGAAGTGCTTGTGGTCGGCCTTGGTCCACCAGTCGCGCAGGTTGCCGTCGCCGTCGTACTGGGCGCCCTGGTCGTCGAAGCCGTGGCTGATTTCGTGGCCGATCACCGCGCCGATGGCGCCGTAGTTGACGGCGTCGTCGGCGTCGGCGTTGAAGAACGGCGCTTGCAGGATGGCGGCCGGGAACACGATCTCGTTGAGCTCCGGGTTGTAGTAGGCGTTGATGGTCTGCGGCGTCATGCCCCATTCGTCGCGGTCGACCGGCTTGCCGAGCTTATTCACTTCCTGGTTGTAGTCGAACTCGCGCGAGCGGCGCACATTGCCCACCAGGTCATCCCTGGCCACCGCCAGCGACGAGTAGTCGCGCCACTTGTTCGGATAGCCGATCTTGACCATGAACTTGGCCAGCTTGGCCTGCGCCTGTTCCTTGGTGGCCGGGCCCATCCAGTCCAGCGTGGTGATGCTTTGCTTGAAGGCCGCCAGCAGGTTCTGCACCAGCGCCTCCATGCGCGCCTTGCGCTCGGCCGGGAAGTGCTGTTCGACGTACAGCTTGCCCAGGGTCTCGCCCAGCGCGCCGTCGGTGGCGTTGACCGCGCGCTTCCAGCGCGGCTCCTGTTCCTTGGTGTCGCTCAGCACGGTGCCGTAGAAGGCGAAGTTCTCCAGCGCGAACTCTTTCGCCAGGTAGGGCGCGCTGGCGTGGATCACCTGCCAGCGGAACCAGGCCTGCCAGGTCGACAGCGGGGTCTGGTTCAGCACCTTGTTGAAGCCGCTGATGAAGCTGGGCTGGCTGACAATGACGTAGTCGACCTTGCCGGCGATGCCGGTGTCGTTGAGCCAGGTGCTCCAGTCGTAGCCCGGCGCCAGCTTGGACAGGTCGGCCAGCGCCACCTTGTTGTAGGCCTTGACCGGGTCGCGCAGCTCGACCTTGGTCCACTGAATCTTGGCCAGCCCGGTCTCCAGCGCGACGATGGCCTTGGCGTTGGCCGCCGGGTTGGCGTCGCCGGCCAGGGTCAGCATCTTGGTCACGTGCTGCTGGTATTTGGCCAAGGTGCCGGCCATCTTCTTGTCCGACTTTTTCAGGTAGTAGTCGCGGTCCGGCAGGCTCAAGCCGTCCTGCATGAGGTCGGCCACGTACTTGGTCGAATCCTTGTTGTCCTGGTGAATGGCGAAGCCGTAGGGCGCGGTCACGCCGTAGCGGTTGAAGTGCGCGATCAGGGCCGGGATTTCCTTCTTGTCCTTGAGCGCGGCCACGCGGTCGAGGTCGTCGCGCAGCGGGGTCAGTCCCAGCTCGGCCAGTTTGGCTTCGTCCATATAGCTGGCGAAGAAGTCGCCGATGCGCTGGGCATCGGAGCCGGGCGTCTTGTTCGGATCGGCGGCGGCCGCCTCGATGATGGCGCGCAACTGCGGCTTGGTGTCGTCGTCCAGCTTCTCGAACGAACCCCAGCTCGATTTGTCGGCCGGGATGGCGGTCTTGGCCAGCCACTTGCCGTTCAGGTTGAGGAAGAAATCGTCCTGCGGGCGAACCGCGGCGTTGAGATCGCCCAGATCCACGCCCGAGATTTTTTGCTGTGCCTGGACGCCGGCCGAAGCCAGCAGCGCCAGCATCAGCGCGCTTAACAAGTGTGCTTTCAAGTCTTTCTCCAAATCATGGGGGTCAAGTCTGACATTCGGACACGACCTCTTCGGTAATAGGCGCATACGGTCGAGCTTGTGTCCGAATGTCAGACTTGACCCCCGCTGTTGCCCCCCGCTGTTGTGGGTTTTTCCGGCAGTTAAGCGCTTACCAGATGATCACGCGTTGTTCCGGCGCAACATACATCTTGTCGCCCGGCTTCACGCCGAAGGCTTCGTAGAAGCCCGGCTGGTTGACCATGGTGCCGTTGGCGCGGAACTGCCCAGGCGAGTGCGGGTCGGTCTTGATCAGCACGATCTGCTGGGCATCGCGCGTCTTGCTGCGCCATACCTGCGCAAAGCCCATGTAGAAGCGCTGGTCGCCCGTCAGGCCGTCGATCACTGGCGCTTCCTTGCCGCCCAGCGACAGCTTGTAGGCCTTGTAGGCGATCGACACCCCGCTGTTGTCGGCGATGTTCTCGCCCAGGGTCAGCGAGCCGTTGACGTTGTAGCCCTTGATCGGGCTGTAGCCGTCGTACTGCTTGGTCAGCGCGTCGGCCTTGGCCTTGAAGTTGGCGCGGTCTTCCTTGGTCCACCAGTCGCGCAGGTTGCCGTCGCCGTCGGACTGGCTGCCCTTGTCGTCGAAGCCGTGGCTGATTTCGTGGCCGATCACCGCGCCGATGGCGCCGTAGTTGACGGCGTCGTCGGCCTTGGCGTCAAAGAACGGCGGTTGCAAAATCGCCGCCGGGAACACGATCTCGTTCATCGTCGCGTTGTAGTAGGCGTTGATGGTCTGCGGCGTCATGCCCCACTCTTCGCGGTCGACCGGCTTGCCCAGCTTGTTGACCATGCGCTGGTGGCCAAACACCCCGGCGCGCATGGCGTTGCCCACCAGGTCGCTCTTGACGATGGCCAGCGACGAGTAGTCGCGCCACTTGTTCGGGTAGCCGATCTTGGGCGTGAACTTGGCCAGCTTGGCCTGCGCCTGCTGTTTGGTTTCCGGGCTCATCCAGTCGAGCGTGTCGACGCTGGCCTTGTACGAGGCCAGCAGGTTCTTCACCAGCTCTTCCATGCGCGCCTTGCGCTCCGGCGGGAAGTGCTGGCCCACGTACAGCTTGCCCAGCACTTCGCCCAGACTGCTTTCCACGAGGGTCACCGCCGATTTCCAGCGCGGTGGCTTGACGGCCACGCCGGTCAGCACGGTGCTGTAGAAATCGAAGTTGGCGTCGGCGAAGTCCTTCGACAGGTAAGGCGAGGCGCGGCGCAGCAGCTGCCATTCGAAGTAGGATTTCCAGGTCGCCAGGTCGGTCTTTTCCAGCGCGGCGTTGAAGCCGGTCAGGTAGCTCGGCTGGTTGACGATGACGTAGTCGATCTTGTTGGCCACGCCGGCCGCCGCCAGCGCGTGCTGCCAGTCGTAGCCCGGCGCCAGCTCGGCCAGCTTGGCGATAGCCATCTTGTTGTAGCGCTTGACCGGGTCGCGGTTCTCGACCTTGGTCCACTGCACCTGGGCCAGCGAGGTTTCCAGCGCGACCACGGCCTTGGCACTGGCGGCGGCCTGCTTGTCGCCGCCCAGCGCCAGGATCTTGGCCACGTGCGCTTCGTATTTGACCAGGGTGTCGGCCAGCTTGGCATCGTCCTTTTTCAGGTAGTAGTCGCGGTCCGGCAGGCCCAGGCCGCTTTGCGAGATGCCGACCGCGTACTTGGTCGATTCGCGCGCATCCTGGCTGACGTAGATGCCGTACGGCGCGCCGACGCCGATCTCGTCCAGGTGGGCGATCAGCATCGGGAAGGCTTTCTTGTCCTTGATGGCGCGGATGCGGTTCAGTTCACCGGCCAGCGGCTTGACGCCCAGCGCCTCCAGTTTTTGCTCGTCCATGAAGCTGGCGTACAGGTCGCCGATTTTCTGGGCGTCGCTGCCGGCCTTGCGGGTCTTGTCCGCCTCGGCCGCTTCGATGATGGCGCGCAGCTGCGGCAGCACATCGTCGCGCAGCTTGGCGAAGGTGCCCCAGCTGGATTTGTCTTCGGGGATTTGCGTGGTCTTCAGCCACTCGCCGTTCAGGTAGTGGTAGAAGTCGTCTTGCGGACGCACGCTGGCGTCGATGTATTGGGTGGCGATGCCGGACACCGGGGCAGTGTCGGCGGCGCCGGCAAAGGCGGTCATCAGGCTTAAAGTCAGCGTGCTCAGCAAGTATCGTTTCACTGGATTTCTCTCTATCAGAATTTCATCTCGTATTTGACGCTCCAGACGACGTAAGTCTGGTTGGTCGTGTTGGCCAGTTGTGCCAGGCCATTGGTGGTCACGATATTACTACCGAGCGCGTCTTCCGCCATAAAATTATTTGCAGAAATGCGGACCTGATTGCGGGCGTTGAACTTCCACAGGCCGTAGGCGTCGAACGAGCGCTTGCGGCTGGTGGTCACCACCTGCTCGGCGCTGCTCTGGATGACGGTTTCCGGCGTCCAGTTCAGGCTGGCGCCCAGGGTCAGCGGCACCGGCTTCAGGCGGTAGTCCAGGCCGACGTTGGCGGTCTGCTTCGGTTGCGCGTCGAGGCGGTTGTTGGGGCCGGGGATGCCGTCCACGCTGGACCAGAAGCGGCTGTAGTTGGAGCGCAAGTCGATCGCCGGGCCGCCCGCCATCAGCTCCTGCAGCTGGAACTTGGCCTCCAGCTCGATGCCCTTGGTGCGCGCGTGGCCGATGTTGGCCGGCGTCGAAACCCAGCGCGGGCCGGTCGGCGTGTTCTGCAGGGTCAGCTCGCGGCGGATCAGGTCCTTGATGTCGCGCACGAAGCCGCCGGCCGTGATGATGCCGCTGCGGCCCAGGTAGTGCTCGTAGGCGAAGTCCAGTCCGGTCGCCAGCTCGGGCTTCAGGTCGGGGTTGCCGGTGCGGTCGGGCCGGGTGGCGCTGTTCAGGCGCGACAGCGACGGCAGGGCGATCAGGTCCTGGATGTTGGCGGCCTTGTAGCTCTTGGTCAGGCTGGCGCGGATCTGGTCCTTGTCGTGCCCGGGGATGCGGTAGACGCCGTGCAGCAGCGGGCTCAGCACGCTGCTGCTGTTGCTGTTGCCGATGTCTTGGCCGGCGCGGGTGCTGGTGGTGCGTATGCCCTCCCAGCGCAGGCCGGCGTAGCCCGACCACTGCTGGTTGATGTCCCACTCGTCCTGCGCGAACACGGCCAGGCGGCGGGTGTCGGCGGTCAGGTTGTCGCCGGAATCGCCGTATTGCGAGACGCCGTTCTTGTCGAGCGAGGTCTTGGTCTCGACACGATGGCCCAGCTCGATATCCCAGCCGGCCGCCAGCGCGTGCTCCTTGCCGATCGGCGTGGTGTACTTGCCGCCGCTGCTGGCGCTGCGGTCGCGCACGGTGGCGTCGTCGGTGTAGCGCTGCAGCAGCTTGCCGGCGTTGTCGTACTGGTAGCGCAGCGAGTCGCTGTCGCTGTGGCCGGTGCCGAAGCCGAACTTGACGTCCAGCCTGGACGCGCCCTGCAGCTTGTGCACCCAGTTGCCGAAGCCGCGCAGGAAGGTCGATTCGGCATGGGTGCCGGTCAGCGCCAGGTTGTACTCGGGCGGCTGCTGCAAGGCCGGCGGCACCAGGCCGAAGTTCTGCGTCAGGTCGCTGCGCGAGTTGCCGTCGCTGCGGTTGACCATCAGGAAGGGCTGGAAGTTCAGCGTGTCGCCGCTGTCGAATTTATAGGACAGGCGCGGCGTCAGGTGGATGCCGCGCGAGCTGCGTTTGGTTTCGTCGAGGACGTTCTGGTCCTTGAGCACCACGCCGTCTGCGCGGGTGTCGCGGTTGGTGGTTTCGGTCTGGTCGTGCTGGCGGTTCTCGAAGACCGAGCCGGTCAGCAGCCAGGTCAGGCCGCCCACCTTGCCCGGCACCGTCAGCGACACGTTAGGCGCGTGACGGCCCTGCTCGATGCTGTCGGTGAACTTGAGCTGCTTGTCTTTTTGCTGGTAGCCGTCGCGCAGGATGATGTTGATGGTGCCGGCGATGGCGCGCGTGCTGTGCTCGGCGATCGGGCCGCGCATGATTTCCACCCGCTCGACCTGATCGGGCGACAGCGATTCCATCGAGAAGCCGGCCGGCGGCCGCTCGCCGTTCAGCAGCACCTGCGTGTAGCCGTTGCCCATGCCGCGCATACGCACGTCGCCGCCGCGGCCGGGACGGCCGCCGATGGTCACGCCCGGCAGGCGCTTGAGGATGTCGCCGAGGTTGCTGTCGCCGTTGCGGTCCAGCTCCTCGCGGCCGTAGACCTGCTTGCCGGCCACCGAGTTGCGGCGCTCGTCCATGTCGCTGGCGCGGCCGCCGCTGATGGTGACCTGGGGCACCGGCTTGCCGTCCGGTCCGAGGGCAGGCTTGGCGGGCGCGGTAGCGGGGGGCGCATCGGCTTGTGCATAAACATCGGAGGCGCCCAACAGGGCCAGGCAGGCGAAGGAGATCAGTTTGCTCATAGGCTGCACATTCTACCGGCAGCCCTGCTGGCAAAAGGGCCCGGAGGCCGATTTTTACTTTACGATACACACCCGCGTGGGCGGGCTACGGGCATCCCCTAGCCGCCGCCCGGCAGGCTGATGCTGGCGCCGCCGGGTCCGCCGATGCTGCCGCCCATGCCGCCCTTGCGGCCGCCGCGATGCGGTTCGCCGCCATCTTCCTTGCGCGGCGCGCCGCCGCCGCGGGCGCCATTGTCCGGCACCCGCATCAGCTGTTCGCCGACCAGTTGTACCACGGCCTGGCGCTGGGTTTCATTCAAGGCATCGTTGACGGTCAGCCACCATTCGCGCATCAGCTTTTCCTCCAGCGCGCTGGCGGTGGTTTCCTCGTCCACCGCCTTGGCCAGGTCGCGCAGCTCGACATTGGCGCCCTTGCTGCCTTCCAGCGTGGCCGCCTGCAGGCGTTCGCGGCGCGACTGGCGCTCGCGCAGCAGGTTGCGGGTCTTGCTTTCGGTCTGCTGCCACAGCACTTGCTGGTTGGGATTCAGGTTCAGCGATTTTTTCAGCTCGGCCGCCATCGGCAGGAAATCCTCGGCGCGCATCTCCATGACAGGCAGCGCGAAGGCCGGCAACAAGGCCGCGCTCAGGGCCAGCGCGACCGCCGCGCGCTGCAACGTGGAACAGAAATTCAGACGCATGTGAGCTCCGTTATAAATAACCCCGCATGCATTCAGCGATACGCTTGCTGCTCCGCTTAGGGGTCGGACCCCGTCCGGGGTCCGACCCCGCTGGGCGGTGCGGGGTAAAAAAAAGCCTGCGCTTGGGGCGCAGGCGAAAACCACTTCAGGGTAGAGAGAAATACGAGTTCAGTTTAGGTCGCGCCCCCCGCCGTTACAGGACTTCTTACAATTGCTTACGGACGTGAACGTGAAGGATACACTGCATACAAAACAGCAAACTTGACGTACCGCTAAGCGGGCGCTGGTGTACTTCAAATGTCAACGGCAAGCGTTGTAAATTCTCGTAAAGGTATAAATGATTTCGCGACGGCTACTACGTTTGCCGGGAATCAGGTTTATACTCAACTCAAGCGCGTTGCGGCGGGGTGGCCCACCGGCGACGGCTGTCGGCAACAGCTTCGATAGGTGAAACATGGGCAAGAAATTAAAGAATTCCGGACTGGTCGGCCTGGGTGTCATCGCCGGCATCGCTGTGTCCCTGCAATTTTCCGCCATGGCGCAAAAGCCGGTGGACCCACCGCTGCCGCTGGAGGAACTGCGCCAGCTGGCCGACGTGTTCGGCCTGATCAAGTCCGACTACGTTGAAAAAGTCGAGGACAAGAAGCTGCTGACCGAAGCCATCTCCGGCATGGTGGCCTCGCTCGACCCGCATTCCGCCTACCTGGACAAAAAAGCCTACGCCGAGCTGCGCGAAGGCTCGCAGGGCAAGTTCGTCGGCCTGGGCATCGAGATCGGCCAGAGCGAGGACGGCTACATCAAGATCGTCGCGCCGATCGAGGATTCGCCGGCCTGGCGCGCCGGCATCAAGGCGGGCGACCTGATCTCCCGCCTGGACAGCACGCCGGTCAAGGGCCTGAGTCTGGACGAGTCGGTCAAGAAGATGCGCGGCGAGCCGCACACCAAGGTCAGCATGACGATCCTGCGCAAGGGCGAGGCCGAGCCGCTGGTGTTCAACATCACGCGCGAAGAAATCCACCAGAAGAGCGTCAAGGGCAAGATCGTCGAGCCTGGCTATGCCTGGCTGCGCATCTCGCAGTTCCAGGAGCCGACCGTCGACGACCTGGCCGCCAAGATTATCGAACTGTACAAGCAGGACCCGAACATCAAGGGCCTGGTGCTGGACCTGCGCAACGACCCGGGCGGCGTGCTGCAAGGCGCGATCGGCGTGGCGGCGGCCTTCCTGCCCAAGGATGCGGCCATCGTCTCGACCAACGGCCAGCTGCCCGATTCCAAGCAGATCTTCTACGGCCGTCCCGAATACTACGCGCTGCGCAACGACAGCGACGCGCTGGCCAAGCTGCCGGCCGCGATCAAGCAGGTGCCGATGGCGGTGCTGGTCAACACCGGCTCGGCCTCGGCCTCGGAAATCGTCGCCGGCGCCTTGCAGGACTACAAGCGGGCCGACATCATCGGCACCCAGACCTTCGGCAAGGGCTCGGTGCAGACTATCCGCCAGCTGACGGCCGACACCGCTGTCAAATTGACCACGGCGCGCTACTACACGCCGAACGGCCGCTCGATCCAGGCCAAGGGCATCGTGCCGGACCTGGCGGTGGATGAAAACGCCGACGGCGACGGCCTGAACGCGCTGCGCACCCGCGAAGCCGACCTCGACAAGCATCTGGCGAACGACCGCGACCAGGAAATCGCCAAGAGCAAGCGCGACGAGCTGGAAGAGCAGCTGCGCATCGTCGCCTTGGAAAAGAAACGCAAGCCGCTGGAATACGGCAGCGCCGACGATTTCCAGCTGGCGCAGGCGCTGAACCACCTGAAAGGCTTGCCGGTGCAGCTGGCCAAGCCCGAGACCGCGGTGGTGCAGGCCGAGGTGGGCGTGAAGAAGGACCTGGCCAAAAAATAAGCTCCGGGGTCAAGTCTGACATTCGGACACGGGCTCTACCTTAGCGCGCGCTAAGGTAGAGCCCGTGTCCGAATGTCAGACTTGACCCCGGGTTTGTTGTAGCGAACTCAGCGGCGCCTTCGGGGCGCCGCTTTTATTTTCGCGGCTTTTTCCTCGATCGTGCAGTCATTGTGTAGAATTTGCCTCACTATTGGCATGAGCCATTGCTTAATTTGAAAGTTTAAACATGAAACAAGCGGTCATCAGCGGTACCGGTCTCTTTACGCCAGCCCAGTCGATCTCCAACGAAGAGCTGGTGGAGTGCTTCAACGCCTACGCCGAACAGTTCAACGCCGACCACGCCGCCGCCATCGCCGACGGCTCCGCCACGGCGCTGGAACTGTCCAGCGTGGCCTTCATCGAGAAGGCGTCGGGCATCAAATCGCGCTATGTGATGGAAAAGACCGGCATCCTGGACCCGCAGCGCATGGTGTCGCGCATCCCCGAGCGCGCCGACGAGGAACTGTCGCTGCAGGCGGAAATCTGCGTCGCGGCGGCGCGCCAGGCGCTGGACCGTGCCGGCCGCGTGCCGGCCGATATCGACATGGTGCTGGTGGCCTGCTCGAACATGCAGCGCGGCTACCCGGCGATGGCGGTCGAAGTGCAGGGCGCGCTGGGCATCGAAGGCTACGGCTTCGACATGAACGTGGCCTGCTCGTCGGCCACCTTCGGCATCCAGCAGGCGGTGGCGGCGGTGCAGAGCGGCCAGGCGCGCGCGGTGCTGGTGCTCAATCCTGAAATCACCAGCGGCCACCTGAACTGGCGCGACCGCGACAGTCACTTCATCTTCGGCGACGCCTGCACGGCGATGGTGATCGAGGCGGCCGACACGGCCAAGGGCTCGCACCGCTGGGAAATCGTCGCGACCAAGCTGAAAACCAGCTTCTCCAACAACATCCGCAACAACTTCGGCTTCCTGAACCGCTTCGACGAAGCCGGCATCGGCCAGCCGGACAAGCTGTTCCGCCAGCAGGGCCGCAAGGTGTTCAAGGACGTGTGCCCGATGGCCGCCGAGATGATCAAGACCACCATCGCCGGCGCCGGCCTGGAAGTGCCGCAGGTGAACCGCTACTGGCTGCACCAGGCCAACCTGAACATGAACCTGCTGATCAGCCGCATGGTGCTGGGCCGCGACGCCGAGCCGGGCGAAGCGCCGGTGATCCTCGACACCTACGCCAACACCTCGTCGGCCGGTTCGGTGATCGCCTTCCACAAGCACTCGGACGACATGGCGCCCGGCCAGCTGGGCGTGATCTGCTCCTTCGGCGCCGGCTACTCGATCGGCTGCGTGGTGGTGCGCCGGATCTAAGCGGCGTCCAGTTCCCGCTCGACGGCCGCGAATGCGGCCGTCGTCGCTTCCGGCCCGGCGACGGTGGACTCGACCGAGAAGAAGCTCAGGCTCTTCAGGCCTATCGTCGGCAGGATGGCGCGCAGATAGGGTTCGAGGAAGTCGGGCTGGCGGGCGCGCTCACCGGTGCGGTAGCCGCCGGAGCTGACGGCGATGTACACCGGACGGTCCGCCAGCGTGCCGATCTTGCCCTCCGGCGTGACGTTGAAGGTGACGCCGATGCGCACCACATGATCCAGCCAGGCCTTCAGCGCCGACGGCACCGTGAAGTTGTGCATCGGCGTGGCGATGATCACGCAATCGGCGTCGCGCAGTTCGCCGATCAGGCGTTCCGACAACGCCAGCCAGGACATGGCGCGCCCGGCCAGTTTCGTGCCATCCCGCGTGCCGCCCAATGCGCCCGCATACTCGCCATCGACATGCGGCAGCGGCTCGGCCCACAGGTCGCGCGTGACGATCTGCGCGGATGGATGCTGCGACAGCAGGCGGTCCATCACGCGCTGGGACAGGCGGTAGCTCACCGATTGCTGTCCACGCGGGCTACAGGTGATGTGCAGGATCTTCATGCCGCACCCGCCTTCAGGAATTTACCGAAGCGCATCGCGCCCGTCATCAGCCCCTCGCGGAAGTAGAAGCGCTGCGCCCGCGCATTCGCCAGCCCGGTGTCGAGCACCAGCTTGGCGCACTCCGCCTGATCGGCGTAGACAGTCAACCGCTCCAGCAGCCGCGCGCCCCAGCCCTGGCCGCGCGTCTTCTCGCCGGCCACCAGGTCGTCGACGTACAGGAAACGGCCATACACCAGGTTCTCCTCCAGCCGATAGCCGGCCAGTGCCACCACTTCGTTGTCTTCCCAGGCGGCCAAGATGCGGTAGCCTTGCGCGTTCATGCGCGTCACCCGCGCGACGAATTCTTCTTCGGATTGCAGGTGCGGACGCAGTTCCCTCATCACCGGATAGCAGGCGCGCAGCTGCTCAACCGTCTCCACAACTTTCAGCTTTTCGTGCATGGTCGCTCCTTTGAAAACACCATCTTATGGCGGCAATGGCATAATCTACAGAGCCATAAAACGACATCCCGACTAGGCCATGAAAACCAAGCCCGACTTCCTCCAGCTCGACAACGCCGCCGCCGAACCGCTGTACCGGCAGATCTACACCCGCTTCCGCAGCGCCATCGCCGACGGCCTGCTGCTGCCGGACGCCCGCATCCCGTCGGCCCGCGCACTGGCGCTGGAACTGGGCCTGGCGCGCGGCACGGTGGAAGCGGCCTACTCGCTGCTGGCCGCCGAAGGCTACGTCGAAACGCGCGGCCAGGCCGGCACCGTGGTCACGCCGGCGCTGGCGCGCCACGCGGCGACAGCGGTATCGAAACCGGCCACGCGCGCGCGCCGCACGCCCGCCGGCGCATCGCCCTCCCCCGTGCATGAAGCGCTGAACCGCCCCTTCCAAATGGGCCTGCCGGCGCTGGACGCCTTCCCCCGCAAGGTGTGGGCGCGGCTGGCGGCGCGCGCGATCCGCGCCACCCAGGCCGACGATATGGTCTACCCGCCCCTCGCCGGCCAGGCGACGTTGCGCGCGGCCATCGCCACCTACCTGCAGCTATCACGCGGCATCAACTGCTCGCCGTCGCAGGTGTTCATCACTTCCGGCTACCGCAACACGCTGGAGCTGGTCGTGCGCACCCTGCTGCAACCGGGCGACGACGTGTGGGTGGAAGATCCCGGCTTCCCGCCCACCGGCGCACTGCTCACGCAAGCCGGCATGAACCTGGCCCCGGTGGCGGTCGACGCGGACGGCCTGGTGGTGTCGCATGGCGTGGCCACGGCGCCGCGCGCCAGGGCCGCCATCGTCACACCGGCGCATCAATGTCCGCTGAGCGTGTCGCTGTCGCTGCCGCGCCGCCTCGCCCTGCTGGACTGGGCGGCGCAGGCCGACGCCTGGATCGTGGAAGACGACTACGACGGCGAATACCGCTACGCCAGCCGCCCGCTGCCTGCGCTGCAAAGCCTGGACCGCGATGGCCGCGTGCTGTACGCCGGCACCTTCAGCAAGGTGCTGTTCCCTGCGGTGCGGCTGGCCTACCTGGTGGTGCCGGAGGCGCAGGTGCGGCGCTTCGAGCAAACCTGCCATACCTTCGCTGCAGGAGGGCCCGCGCTGACGCAAACCATCGTCAGCGATTTCATGAACGAAGGCCACTTCGCCCGCCACATCCAGCGCATGCGGCGTCTCTACGCCGAACGCCGCCAGATCGCCGCGGAAGGATTGCATGCGGTACTGGGCAAGCACCTGCGCATCGATCCGCAGCCGGGCGGCATGCACCTGGTGCTGCGCATGAAGGGCCGCCACACCGACCGCGCCCTGGCCGAACGCATGCGGCAGGACGGCATGGCGGCGCTGGCGCTGTCCGAGCGCACGCTGCTGCCGTATGCGTCGTCGGCCTTGCTGCTGGCCTTCACCAACATCGACACGCCAGAGCGGGCGCGCGAACTGGGCAAACGGATACTCAAGCTGCTGTAAACATGGCCTAGTCGAGTAGCATATTCTTGGCTCTTCACGACTAAGCCATGCGCCCGCAAAATACGCTCATTCGCAAAATCCATCAGGGAACCGTCATGAGCAAGCGCCTCGAAGTATTCAAACACGCACCGGAGGCCTACAAGGGCTTCGCCGCCGTCAAAAGCTACATCCAGACCTGCGGCCTGCCGGCCGAGCTGGTGGAATTGGTCTACCTGCGCGTATCGCAGATCAACGGCTGCGCCTACTGCATCGACATGCACACCCGCGACCTGCTGAACCATGGCATCAAGATCGACAAGGTGGCGCTGGTGCCGGTGTGGCAGGAAGCGGCCGCGCTGTTCAGCGACAAGGAGCGCGCCGCGCTGGCCTGGGCCGAAAGCGTGACCCGCGTCGCCCAGACCAATGTGCCGGACCAGGACTATCAACAGGCACTGGCCATCCTCGGTGAAAAAGAACTGGCCGACCTGACCGTGGCCGTCTCGCTGATGAACGCCTTCAACCGCTTCGGCGTCAGCATGCGCATGGCGCCGGCCGCACTGGCCATGTAGTCCGCGCCGGGCATGATTGTGCTACGCTAGGGTTCCCCCCTATCGCAGGAACCCGCACGCATGCCCCACAATATCAGCCTGATCACCACCATCGCGGCCGCACTGGGCTTCGGCCTTTTGTTCGGCTATATCGCAACGCGCCTCAAGCTGCCGGCGCTTGTGGGCTATCTCGCTGCGGGCATTATCATCGGTCCCGCCACGCCGGGCTTCGTGGCCGATACGGCGTTGGCTGGTCAACTGGCCGAAATCGGCGTGATGCTGATGATGTTCGGCGTCGGCCTGCATTTTTCCCTCGACGACCTGTGGGCCGTGCGACGCGTGGCGCTGCCGGGCGCCGTGCTGCAAATCGCGGTCGCCACCGCGCTCGGCATGGCGCTGGCGCACTTCTGGGGCTGGAGCATGGGTGGTGGGCTGGTGTTCGGACTCGCCCTGTCGGTGGCCAGCACCGTGGTGCTGCTGCGGGCGCTGGAGGAGCGCGGCATCCTCGATAGCTTCAACGGCCGCATCGCGGTCGGCTGGCTGGTGGTGGAAGACCTGGTGACGGTGCTAGTGCTGGTACTGCTGCCGGCGTTGGCCGGTTCGCTGGGCGGCACGCACAGCGAAAGCCACGGCGTCACGGCCATGGGTGAAGCGAACCTGTGGACCACGCTGGCCATCACGCTGGGCCAGGTCGGCACCTTCATCGCGCTGATGCTGGTGGTCGGCCGCAAGCTGTTCCCCTGGATCTTGTGGCAGGTGGCGCGCACCGGCTCGCGCGAGCTGTTCACGCTGTGCGTGATCGCCGCCGCCGTTGGCATCGCCTACGCATCGACCCACTACTTCGGCGTCTCGTTCGCGCTGGGCGCCTTCTTCGCCGGCATGGTGCTGCGCGAATCCGAACTGGCGCACCGCGCCGCCGAGGAATCGCTGCCGCTGCGCGATGCGTTCGCGGTGCTGTTCTTCGTTTCGGTCGGCATGCTGTTCGAGCCGTCGATCCTGGTCGAGCAGCCACTCAAGCTGTTGGCGGTGGTGACCATCATCGTGGTCGGCAAATCGGTGGCGGCCTTCCTGCTGGTGCTGTTGCTGCGCTACCCGGTCAAGACCGCGCTGATGGTGTCGGCCAGCCTGGCGCAGATCGGCGAGTTCTCCTTCATCCTGGCGGCGCTGGGCCTGTCCCTGGGCCTGATGCCGGCCGAAGGACAAAGCCTGGTCTTGGCCGGCGCCATCATTTCCATCGCGCTCAACCCGGTGGTGTTCCGCATCACCAAGCCGCTGGAGCGCTGGCTGGGCAAGAACGTGGCGCTGGCGGCCAAATTCGAGCGCCCAGCCGATCCGCTGGCGGAGCTGCCGACATCGGTGCCGCAGGAGCATCTGTCGGGACAGGTGGTGCTGGTCGGCTATGGCCGCGTGGGCCGGCGCATCGCCGCGGTGCTCTCCGAGCGTGGCATCCCCTTCGTGGTGGCGGAACAGAATCGCGAACTGGTCGACCAGTTGCGCAAGGAAGGCGCGCATGCGGTGGCCGGCAACGCGGGCGAGCCGGCAGTACTGATCCAGGCGCACATCGCGCGCGCCGCGATGCTGGTGATCGCCACGCCGGACACCTTCCACGTGCGGGCCATGATCGAGACCGCCCGCGCACTCAACCCCAACATCAAGACCGTGGTCCGCACCCACAGCGACGAAGTGGCGGAACTGCTGCGCGATGAACGCGCCGGAGAGATCTTTATCGGCGAGCAGGAACTGGCGAAAGGAATGACCGAATTTGTACTGGCCAATATGTCAAAAAAAGGAAATCACCATGCTCACTAGACGCGCATTGATGCGCTGCGCCGCGGCGCTGCCGTTATCCATCATCGTCGCCGGCGCGAGCGCCTCGCCGGCACGTGTCAAGCTGGAGTTCCACAGCGCGTTCCTGATGAACCTGCACCACTTCCTGTACAACCTTGGCGTGCATCCGGAGCAGCTGGAAAAGATCAACTGGACGGCCACGCCCTCCGCCGACGAAATGGCGGCGCTGCGCAGTGCCGTCAGCTGGTATCGCGACAACTACGCCAAGCGCGACCTGCTGTTCGACGAGCAGATGACGTCCATCAAAGCCGCGCTAAGTGTGGCAGATGACCGGCGCGACACCAGCGGCCTGGCGCTGCCTGCGCAGCTGGCGGCCGCGCTGGATCGCGCCGCACCCGTCTACGCGCGCTGCATCTGGGCACGGCAGGACGCCAGCAACCAGCAATGGATGGCCGAAGCGGAGCGGCTCGACGAACGCTATGGCGCCGAGGTGCAGGAAGGCGTCGCCCGTTATCTGCAAACGCCGTTCCCGCTGACGCCCATCCGCATCGACATCGTGGTGGAGACCGGCAAGCGCCAGGGCGCCTACACCGACACGCAAACGGTGATTCCCGGCGGACGCCCCAGCTATCAAGGCCTGGCGTCGCTGGAGATGATTTATCACGAGATATCGCACATCGCCTCGACGACGAAGCTGGAGGACGCCATCGAGGCACGCCTGAAGGCCACGCAGCGCAAGCTCGATACGGACCTGTGGCATGTGGTGCAGTTCTACACCGTCGGAGCCGTGGTGAAGAATGCCCTCAAAGGCATGGAATACGAACCTTACGCAGACAAGGCTGGCCTGTTCAACGGCTACTGGTCGCCGCTGCTGCAGCCGATAGAAAACGAATGGCGCCCCTACATGAACGGCAAGCAGACCTTCGAGCAGGCAGTGGTCCGCATGGTGGACCGACTGCCCGCCGGATAAGCAGCCCTACAGGCTGACCGCCAGCTCCGCGCCTTCCTTGATGGCGCGCTTGGCGTCCAGCTCCGCGGCCAGCGCGGCGCCGCCGATCTTGTGGAAGCGCGGTGATACGGCACCCCGGCATTTGGCGTTGGCCTTGGCTTCCTCTTCCGACGGCATCAACTCGGTCAGGCTGTCCTGGCCCGCGCACACCACCACGTTATCCACCGACAGCAAACGCTGCTCGCCGGCGATGGTCACGTGCAGGCCCTGGTCGTCGATACGGTCATACTGCACGCCGGCCAGCATCACCACGCCGTTGCGCGCCAGGACCGCGCGATGCACCCAGCCCGAGGTCTTGCCCAGGCCAGCGCCCAGCTTCGACACCTTGCGCTGCAACAGGTACAGCTGGCGCACCGGCTCCGGCGCGGAGACGGTCGTCAGGCCGCCCGGCGCGTCGCCCTTCATGTCCACGCCCCATTCCTTGGCCCAGACATCCAGCGCCAGCGGCAGTGGATGCTTCGGATCGTGCAGCAGATATTCGCCGACGTCGAAACCGATGCCGCCCGCGCCGATGATGGCCACGCGCTTGCCCACCGGCGCCTTGTTCTGCAGGACGTCGATATACGACAGCACCTTCGGATGGTTGATGCCTTCGATCGGCGGACGGCGCACCTTGATGCCGGTGGCGACCACCACGTCGTCGTAGCCGTCGGCGATCAGCTGCTCACGCGTGACGCGCACGCCCAGCTTGACGGTCACGCCGGTCAGCTCCAGCTTGCGGCGGAAGTAGCGGATGGTCTCGGCGAATTCCTCCTTGCCCGGAATCTGCATGGCGATCTTGAACTGGCCGCCGACGCTGTCGCTGGAATCGAACAGGGTCACGTCATGGCCGCATTCCGCCGCCACCGTGGCCGCCGACAAACCGGCGGGGCCGGCACCGACCACCGCCACGCGGCGCTTCTTCGCGGTCGGTGCATAGACCAGCTCCGTCTCGTGGCAGGCGCGCGGGTTCACCAGGCAGCTGGCGCGCTTGTTGGAGAAGGTGTGGTCCAGGCAGGCCTGGTTGCAACCGATGCAGGTGTTGATTTCGTCGGCGCGGCCTTGCGCGGCCTTGTTGACGAAGTCCGCATCGGCCAGGAAGGGACGCGCCATCGAAATCATGTCGGCGTCGCCACGTTGCAGGATGCCTTCCGCCTCGGCCGGCATGTTGATGCGGTTGGACGCCACCACCGGTATCGTCACCTCTCGGCGCAGGCGGCCCGCCAGGCTGGCGAAGGCGCCGCGCGGCACCGAGGTGACGATGGTCGGCACGCGCGCCTCGTGCCAGCCGTAGCCGGAATTGAGGATGGTCACGCCGGCGTGCTGCAAGGCCTTGGCCACGGCCACCACGTCGTCCCAGGTGTTGCCGCCGTCGACCAGGTCGAGCAGCGAGTGGCGGTACATGATGATGAAGTCATTGCCCACTTCCGCGCGGATGCGCTTGACGATTTCCACCGGCAGCCGCATGCGGTTCTCGATGCTGCCGCCCCAGCGGTCGGTGCGCAGGTTGGTGCGCGCACACAGGAACTGGTTGAGCAGATAGCCTTCGCTGCCCATCACTTCGATGCCGTCGTAGCCGGCGTCGCGCGCCAGCCTGGCGCAGCGGGCGTAGTCGCGGATGGTCGATTCGATGCCGGCCTCGGTCAGCGCGCGCGGCTTGAACGGCGAGATCGGCGATTTTTTCTCCGACGCCGACACCACGAAGGGCTGGTAGCCATAGCGGCCCGCATGCAGGATCTGCATCAGGATCTTGCCGCCTTCTTCGTGCACCGCGCTGGTGACGCGGCGATGGTTGATCACGTCGCCCTTGAAGTTGAGCGTGCCGCCGAACGGCAGCAGCCATCCGGAGCGGTTGGGCGAGATGCCGCCGGTGACGATCAATCCAACGCCACCGCGCGCGCGTTCGCGGTAGAAGGCGGCCAGCTTGCCGTAGTTGTAGAAGCGGTCTTCAAGGCCGGTGTGCATGGAGCCCATGAGGACGCGGTTGCGCAGCGTCGTGAAGCCCAGGTCGAGTGGTGCCAGCAGGTGTGGGTATGGTGTAGTTGTCATTATGGTTGTTAGAGTCAGACGCGGGTCATGGGCGAGGATATGCCCGCATTAAAACGCAATTCTCTAGACCTGGGCTTCTAAAGTCCCGGCGCCCGCCCCTGAATTTGACCGTGGGTGCGGTAGCGCTCTTGTATTCTGCCACCCTTTCCCTTACGCTGGAAAGATGATGCGATTCCTTCTGTTTTTGATGCTAGGTGTAGCCGCCCCGGTGTTGGCGCAAGCACCTAGGCTTGAATTGCCCAAGCTGGAGGTGTCGGTCAACCGGGTCGAGTTAGATGCGCTGCATATGTACGAAGTGGACGCCACCGGCACGGTGGCGGCGCCACTGCCGAAGGTATGGCGCATCCTGACCGGCTACGAGCGCATGGCCGAATTCGTGCCCGATATGGAATCGTGCCGGGTGCTGTCGCGCAATGGCAATGAGGTCATCGTTGAACAATTCGGCGTGGCCCGCTTCCTGTTCATGTCCAAATCCATCCACCTGATCGTGCGCGCGACCGAGCAGCCGATGTCGTCGATCGACATCTCGCTGATCTCCGGCGACATGAAGCACTACGAATCGCACTGGGAATTGATACCGGTGCCCGAAACCGGCGGCACCAAGGTGGTCTACAGCGGCAAGCTGATACCGAACTTCTACGTGCCCGGCATCCTCGGCGCGAAGATGATACGCGGCGATATCGAGCGCATGATGAGCGCCGTGCTGGCGCGTCTCGACCGCCGCGAAGACCCTAAATAATCAAGCCAAATAGGTATCGCGGTCGCGCAGTTCCGCGAAGTTTTCCAGGCTGCCGATCTTCACCAGCACCGGATTGAGGCTCAGCTTCGCCTGCATGGCGCGCCAGGCGAACTGCCATTCCTGTTCCGGCGCTTCGGCGGCGGTCTTGGTGAAGGCCGCGCCCAGGGCGGCGCGGGTGCCGTATTCGATGGCGCCGTCGATGCCCGCCCAGCTAGGCAAGGTGCGCTGCACCGCGCGGTGCAGGCGCTCGCCGAATTCCTCGGTGTTGTGGATGACCAGGCAGGTGTCCGACGAGAACAGCTCGAACAGCTTGCGGTCCCACGCCTGCGAGAAGCTCAGGGTCAGGCAGCTGTTGGCCGGGGTCAGGATAAACTGGCCCTGGGTCAGCGCCAGTTCCAGGTCTTCGCGCACGCCGTAGCGGTACAGGGTCGGAGGGCGTTTGTAATCGTGCATGTTGATACTCTATTCTTTGCAAAGTTATTTGATCGTGCGCCGCACGTGGCGGTGCGAGCGCATCGCCGCCGAGGCGATGAAAATCTCGCGCAGCAGGTAGACAAAGCTGCCGATCAGGGCCAGCATCGCCACCACGAACATGCCGGCGATGTATTTATCCAGCGAGATGTTGGTGATATCGCCCAGGAACAGCATCGCAATCACCAGGCAAATCAGCAGCCCGCAAGCGGTCGACAGGGTGATCGAGGCATTGATCAGGTGCGATCGCCGGTACAGCACATCGAGTTCGTTCAGATAAACGTCGCTGTAGCCGATATCGAGCCTGTCCTCCAGTACCCGCGAACGGTCGATGATGCGCGCCAGGCGGTTGGTCAGCACCATCAGGTTGGTGCATACGCCGGTCAGCAGGAACACCGGCGCGATCGCCAGCTGGATGATGTGGCCGATATCGCCGACTTGTATATTCATGGATGCGTTGTAGCTGGAATTATCGATAGTGTATCAGCCCGGACCGGGTGTCCGCCGATTCCGGGTCGGATCAAACAAATCCGCGGCTCTTCTTGAACTGCTCGGTGGCGCCCACCAGGGCGCGCGAGATCCCCTTTTCCATCGCGCCGTGACCGGCGTCCGGCACCATGTTGAGCACCGATCCGGGCCAGGCCTGGTGCAGGCGCCAGGCCGATACCGGCGGGCAGATCACGTCGTAGCGGCCCTGCACGATCACCGCCGGCAGGTGGGCGATGCGCTCCATATTGCGCAGCAGCTGGTCCTCGCTGAAGAAGCCCAGCTTGGCCATGTAGTGCGATTCCAGCCGGCCCACGCCCAGGTCCAGCGTGTCGGACGGCGGATCTTCGGCCTGCGGCATCAGGAACACACGGCGCCCCTCGAAGCGGCTCCAGGCGCGCACCGCCGGCCAGTGGATGGAAGGATCGTCGCTCATGATGCGGTCGACGTAGGCCTGCAGCAGATTGCCGCGTTCCGCCGGCGGAATCGGCGCGACGAATTCGGCGTGCACCTCGGGATGGAACCACTGGGCGCCGTACAGGAACCAGTCCACTTCGGCCTGCGTGCACAGGAAGATGCCGCGCAGGATGAAGCCCAGGCAGCGCTCGGGATGCGCCTGGCCGTAAGCCAGCGCCAGCGTCGAGCCCCAGGAACCGCCGAACACCAGCCACTGCTCGATGCCGCACATGACGCGCAGGCGCTCGATGTCGTCCACCAGCAGCTGAGTGGTGTTGTTGCGGCACTCGCCCAGCGGCAGCGACTTGCCGGCGCCGCGCTGGTCGAACAGGATCACGCGGTACTGCTCCGGATCGAAGAAGCGGCGGTGCTGCGGCGACAGGCCGGCGCCCGGCCCGCCATGCAGGAAGACCACCGGTATGCCCTGTGGATTGCCAACCTCCTCCCAGTAAATGGTGTGCAGGTCGTCGACCGCCAGCATGCCGTGGCGCGACGGCAGAACGGGCGGGAACAGGGGCGAAGTCGGGTCGAACATGGCTATCCTTTAGGCATCGATAGCAGATTGTACGAAAAAAAAGCCAGGATCGCGAACGATCCTGGCCCGAGGCTACAACATCATGCCGCTTAGGACATGTGCTGGCCGCCGTTGATGGCGATATTGGCGCCGGTGACGAAAGCCGCTTCGTCCGACGACAGGTAGGCCACCAGGCCCGCCACTTCTTCCGGCTTGCCCAGGCGGGCCATCGGAATTTGCGGAATGATTTTGGTGTCGAGCACTTCCTGCGGGATCTCCATCACCATTTTGGTGCCGATGTAGCCCGGCGAAATGGTGTTGACGGTCACGCCCTTGCGCGCCACTTCCAGCGCCAGCGCCTTGGTGAAGCCGTGCATGCCGGCCTTGGCGGCCGAATAGTTGGTCTGGCCGAACGCGCCCTTCTGGCCGTTGACCGACGAGATATTGATGATGCGACCCCAGCCGCGTTCCACCATGCCATCGCACACCGGCTTGGTCATGTTGAACACGGAGTCCAGATTGGTGGCCATGACGGCGTCCCAATTCGGCTTGTCCATCTTCTTGAAAGTCATGTCGCGGGTGATGCCGGCGTTGTTCACCAGCACGTCGATCGGACCGATATCTTTTTCGATCGCTGCGACGCACGCCTGGGCCGAATCGTAATCGGCCACATCGCACGGGTAAGCACGGAAATTAAAGCCCTGATCGCGGGTAGTTGCGAGCCATTGCTCGACCTTCGGATTGCCAGGGGAATACGTGGTAACGACGCAATAGCCTAGTGCCGACAGTTTGAAACATACTGCCTCGCCCAGACCACCCATGCCACCGGTTACTAATGCAACTCTTGCCATTTTCGTCCCCTCTTAAATTGACACCAAAAATCATCTGACACCGCACCGGGGCCAGCCCGGCGCGGCACTGCTGCTGCGGATGCTACAAATACTGAGGATACAAATTAAGCGCGTTCGATCGCCAGCGCCACGCCCATGCCGCCGCCGATGCACAGCGAGGCCAGGCCCTTCTTGGCGTCGCGACGCACCATTTCGTGGATCAGGGTGACCAGGATGCGGGCGCCGGATGCACCGATCGGGTGACCGATGGCGATGGCGCCGCCGTTGACGTTGATCTTGCTGGTGTCCCAGCCCATTTCCTTGTTCACGGCCACGGCCTGGGCGGCGAAGGCTTCGTTGATTTCCATCAGGTCCAGGTCGTCCGGGGTCCAGCCGGCCTTTTTCAGGCACAGCTTGGTGGCCGAGACCGGGCCCATGCCCATGAAGGCAGGGTCCAGGCCGGACGAGGCGTAGGCCTTGACCTTGGCCAGCACCGGCAGGCCCAGTTCCTTGGCCTTGGTGGCGGACATCATGATGACGGCGGCGGCGCCGTCGTTCAGGCCGGAGGCGTTGCCGGCGGTGACCGAACCGTCCTTGGCGAAGGCCGGGCGCAGGCCGGACAGCGCTTCGATGGTCGAACCCGGCTTGACGTATTCATCGCTGTCGAACACGATGCTGCCCTTTTTCTGGACGATTTCCAGTGGCAGGATCTCATCCTTGAACTTGCCGGCCTTTTGCGCGGCTTCCGCCTTCAGCTGCGAGTTCAGCGCGAACTCGTCCTGCTCGGTGCGGGAAATCTCGTATTTCTTCGCGACGTTCTCGGCGGTGGTGCCCATGTGGTACTGGTTGTAGGCGTCCCACAGGCCGTCGACGATCATGGAATCGACCATCTTGAAGTCGCCCATGCGGAAGCCGTCGCGCGAACCGTTCATCACGTGCGGCGAGGCGCTCATGTTTTCCTGGCCGCCGGCAATAATGATCTCGGCATCGCCGGCCTTGATCGCTTGCGCCGCCAGGTGGGTGGCTTTCAGGCCGCTGCCGCACACGTGGTTGATGGTGAAACCAGGTATGGTATTCGGCAGGCCGGACTTGATGACGGCCTGGCGTGCCGGATTCTGGCCGACGCCGGCGGTCAGCACCTGGCCCAGGATGGCTTCGCTGATCAGGTTAGGATCGATACCGGTCTGGGCCAGCAGGCCCTTGATCACGTGTGCGCCCAATTCGGAAGCTGGCGTCTTGGCCAGGCTACCGCCGAATTTGCCGACACCAGTACGGCCTGCGGCCACGATAACTACATCATCCATTTGATTCTCCAATGCGCCGGCCGGGGCCGGCTTAGTTTAGCAACAACGCGAACTTCGATAATACGCTTCGAGCGACAGGGTCGTGCGGTGTTTCGATGGTGCGTCGCCGCGAGAACTTTCCCAGGGTATGACAGGGTTTCTCTAGCAGCATCCGTGCCAACGATCAGCAATCGTTGGGCACCCATCGTAAGCGTCGCACATGGTGGTAACTTTGACTTGCGTCAAAGCCACCGCATTCATTTTGAAGAAACAATATCAGTCTGTCACGATAATAATTTGATACCGTCCAGCGTGCTGGCGCACTGTTCGCGTATCACGTTGACGAAGTCGAGCACGTAGGCCTTGTGCTTCTGCGCCTCCGGCACCGACACGAACAAATCGCTCCACAAGCCCTGCTCGCCGATCGGCTTGGCGATCACGTAGTCGTAGTCGACGTAGTTCTTGATCGCCCAGTTCGGCAGCGCGGCGATGCCGCGGCGGCTGGCCACCAGTTGCAGCACCGCCACCGTCAGTTCGGCGGTGCGGCGTTCGAAATGGATATGGGCCGGTTGCAGCACTTCGCGGATCAGGTCGATGCGGCTTTCCGGCACCGGGTAGGTGATCAGCGTTTCGCCTTCAAAATCAGCCGCTTGCAGGCGGCGCTGGGCCGCCAGCCGGTGCTTCTGCGCCATCACCACCAGGATTTCAAAGCGGAACAGCGGGAAGGTGGCGAAGTCGGGGCCGTAGGGCGAACCGATCACCAGGTCGGCGGCGCCGCTGCGCAGCAGCTCGGCCGGCTCGCTGTGGAAGCCCGACACCAGGTCGATTTCCACTTCCGGCCAGCGTTTGCGGAATTCATCCATCACCGGCATCAGCCAGTCGAAACAGGTGTGGCACTCCAACACCACGCGCAACTGGCCGGTATCGCCCTGGGTCAGGCGCGCCACTTCGCGCTCGGCCGCCTCGATTTCCGGCAGCAGCAGATCGGCCAGCTTGAGCAGCCGGGCGCCGGTGGCGGTAAACCCGATCGGCACGGATTTTCGCTCAAAAAGCGGCCCACCGTAGCGATCTTCCAGCAACTTGATTTGATGCGACAGGGCCGACTGCGTCAAATTCAGCAGTTGCGCAGCACGAACCAGGCTGCCGGCGGAACGGAGGGCACTCAGGGTGCGCAGGTGGCGTATCTCTAGCATGGTCTATTAAAATTTTTCATGTGAAGCCGCAAAATCTTTCGTTTTGATTATAGACCGGATTGCCGCACACTTTATATCACCAATATTAAATGCGGATGACATCAAAATGACAACATCGAATAAAGCCATACAAAGCCACGTTCCGGGCTTTCCACGCATCGGCGCGGCGCGCGAACTGAAGTTCGCGCTGGAGGCCAACTGGCGCGGCGAACTGCCGGACGCCGAACTGGAAACCGTCGGCCGCGAACTGCGCGCCCGCCATTGGGGCCTGCAGCAGCAGGCCGGGCTGGACTTCGTCACCGTCGGCGATTTCGCCTTCTACGACCAGGTCGCCAACCACATCCAGCTGCTGGGCTGCGAACCGGCCCGCTACGGCTTCAGCGCCGATCAGTCGCAATTGAGCCGCTATTTCGCCATGGCGCGCGGCAATGGCGCCAAGGTCGAGCCGGCCGCCTGCGGCCACGTCCATGCGCATGACGACGGCCAGGCGCACGCCTCGGCCGCGCTGGAAATGACCAAATGGTTCGACACCAACTACCACTACCTAGTGCCGGAGTTCACGCCCGAAACCGCGTTCTCGCTGGCCTGCGAACGCCTGTTCGACGAAGTCAACGAAGCGCTGGCGCTGGGTCATGCGGTCAAGGCCGTGCTGCTGGGACCGTTGAGCTTCCTGTGGCTGGGCAAGGAAAAAACGGCGACCGCCGGCGAGGCGGGATTTACCCGCCTCGCCCTGCTGGATCAGCTGCTGCCGGTCTACGGCCAGGTGCTGGACCGCCTGAAGGCGCTGGGCGTGCAATGGGTGCAGATCGACGAGCCCATCCTCGGCCTCGACCTGCCGGCGCCGTGGCGCAGCGCGTTTGAAAACAGCTACTGGCAGCTGAACCAGGTCGGCGTGCCGCTGCTGCTAGCCACCTATTTCTCGCCGCTGGAGGAAAACCTCAGCCTGGCCTGCCGCCTGCCGGTGGCCGGCCTGCACGTGGACGGCGTGCGCGCGCCGCAGGAACTGACCAGCATCGCCGACTGGCTGCCGGTGCACAAGGTGCTGTCGGTCGGCATCGTCGACGGCCGCAACATCTGGCGCACCGACCTGGACGCGGCGCTGGCCACGCTGGCGCCGATCATGGAAAAGCGCGGCGGCAAGCTGTGGCTGTCGTCCTCGTGCTCGCTGCTGCACGTGCCGTTCACGCTGGCGGCGGAAAGCGCGCTCGATCCTGAAATCCGCTCATGGCTGGCCTTCGCCACTGAAAAGCTGGACGAGCTGTACGTATTGAAACAAGCGCTGCAGGGAGAATACGACGCCGCCACCGCCGACGCGCTCGACGTCTCGCGCGTCGCCATCGCCAGCCGCCGCGCCAGCCCGCGCGTGCACCAGGACGCCGTGCGTGAGCGCATCGCCGCGCTGCCGGTCGAGGCCGACCAGCGCCGTTCACCGTTCGCCCAGCGGCAGGCCGAGCAGCGCGCCCGCTTCAAGCTGCCGGCCTTCCCGACCACCACCATCGGCTCGTTCCCGCAGACGGACAACATCCGCGCCGCCCGCGCCGGCTTCAAGCGCGGCGAACTGAGCGCAGCCAGCTACAACGCCAAGATGCGCGATGAAATCGCCTACGCCGTGCGCCGCCAGGAAGACCTGGGCCTGGACGTGCTGGTCCACGGCGAAGCCGAACGCAACGACATGGTCGAATATTTCGGCGAGCAGCTGCAAGGCTTCGTTTTCACGCAGCTGGGCTGGGTGCAATCGTACGGCTCGCGCTGCGTCAAGCCGCCCGTCATCTTCGGCGACGTCAGCCGTCCGAAGGCGATGACGGTGGACTGGACCGTGCACGCGCAAAGCCTGACCGGCAAGCCGATGAAGGGTATGCTGACCGGCCCGATCACGGTTTTGCAATGGTCCTTCGTGCGCGATGACCAGCCGCGCGCGCTCACCGCGCTGCAGATCGCGCTGGCGATCCGCGACGAGGTGGCCGACCTGGAGCAGGCCGGCATCGGCATCATCCAGATCGACGAGCCGGCCGTGCGCGAGGGCTTGCCGCTGCGCCGCAGCCGTTGGGACGCCTACCTGGACTGGGCCACCCGCGCCTTCCGCGTGTCGGCCAGCGCGGCGGCCGACGGCACGCAGATCCACACCCATATGTGCTACGCCGAGTTCAACGACATCCTGCCGCAGATCGCCGCCATGGACGCCGACGTCATCACCATCGAGACCAGCCGCTCGGACATGGAGCTGCTGAACGGCTTCGGCCAGTTCCGCTATCCGAACGAGATCGGTCCCGGCGTGTATGACATCCACTCGCCGCGCGTGCCGGGCCAGGCCGAGATGGTGCGGCTGCTGCGGAAGGCCAGCGCGGTGATCCCGCCGGACCATCTGTGGGTCAACCCGGATTGCGGACTGAAAACCCGTGGCTGGGCGGAAACCGAAACCGCGCTGCGCAACATGGTGGCCGCCGCCCGCCAGCTGCGCGCCGAACACGCGATCTACTAAGCCACTACCAAGCAACACCGTGGCGGCGGCCTGCCGGGCCGCCGCCATCCCGCATTTTTACTGGCCCAGTACGGTGCCAGCCCTCCCCATCCGCCGTTTTCCACAGTAAAATGCTGGTGCCTGCGCATGCGCGCGAGGTTAACCCTCTATTACTGTCGCCCATGTCCAAGAGCCTGTTTCAAAAGCCCATAGAAATCAAGATCTCCACCGTAGTCGCAGTCTCCGCCATCCTGTCCACGGCGGACCGCCTGGCCCTCGACGCCGCGCTGGCCGAAATGACCGGCGGCACCACCGACTTCTTCGAAGACGACCTGACCGTGATCGACGTCGCCGCGCTGCCGGCCGGCTGCGAGCCGGTCGACTGGGCCGGCATCATCGCCCTGCTGAAGAAATACCGCTTGAATCCAGTCGCCGTGCGCAACGCGACGCCGGCCATGGCCGCCGAGATCGCCGCCCACGGCCTGAGCGTGGAAACCGCCTCCAAGCCGCGCGAAGAGCAGGCGGACACGCCTGCGCCGGCGCCGGTCAAGGCCGCCCCGGCGGCAGCGCCGGCCGCCGCCGCAACCGCCGACGCCGCCCCCGCCAAGGCCGGCGTGATGATCATCGACACCCCGGTGCGGGCCGGCCAGCGCATCTACGCGCGCGGCTGCGACCTGATCATCACCGCCGTGGTCAACAACGGCGCCGAGATCATCGCCGACGGCAGCATCCACGTGTACGCCACGCTGAACGGCCGCGCGCTGGCGGGCGCTTCCGGCAATGCCGAGGCGCGCATCTTTGCCATGAATATGTCGCCGGAGTTGGTCTCCATTGCCGGCGTTTACCGCACTTTTGAAGACGGTTTCCCGGCCGAATATGCACGTTCTCCTGCGCAAATTCGCTTGGTCGGCGACCGAATCGATATACTATCTGTCAATTCTGCAAACCGCGCTTGAGTAGCAACTCTCTGAAAAGGATTTTTTTGTGGCGAGAATTATTGTTGTAACGTCCGGTAAGGGCGGTGTCGGTAAGACGACTTCCAGCGCCAGCTTCTCCACCGGGCTGGCCATGCGCGGCCATAAAACCGCGGTGATCGACTTCGACGTCGGCCTGCGCAACCTCGACCTGATCATGGGCTGCGAACGCCGCGTGGTGTACGACCTGATCAATGTGATCAACAAAGAGGCGTCGCTGACCCAGGCGCTGATCAAGGACAAGCACTGCGACAACCTGTTCATCCTGCCGGCGTCGCAGACGCGCGACAAGGATGCGCTGTCGGAAGACGGCGTGGAAATCGTGCTGCACGAGCTGATCAACATGGGCTTCGAGTTCATCATCTGCGATTCGCCGGCCGGCATCGAGCACGGCGCGCTGATGGCGCTGACCTTCGCCGACGAAGCGATCATCGTCACCAATCCGGAAGTGTCGTCGGTGCGCGATTCGGACCGCATCCTCGGCATCATCCAGGCCAAGTCGCGCCGCGCGCAGACCGGCGGCGAGCCCGTCAAAGAGCATCTGCTGATCACCCGCTACTCGCCGAAACGCGTGGAAGCGGACGAAATGCTGTCGTACGAAGATGTGCAGGAAATCCTGCGCATTCCACTGATCGGCATCATTCCGGAATCGGAATCGGTGCTGCACGCGTCGAACCAGGGTAACCCGGCGATTCACTTCAAGGGCACCGATGTTGCGGAAGCCTACGAAGATGTGGTGTCGCGCTTCCTCGGCCAGGAATTGCCGTTGCGCTTCACTAACTACGAGAAGCCTGGCCTGCTGCAGCGTATTTTCGGGAGCAAGTAATCATGGCCCTGCTTTCATTCCTGTTCCCGCAAAAACCGAAAACCGCCACCGCGGCCAAGGAGCGGTTGCAGATCATCATCGCGCGCGAGCGCAATGGCCGCAGCGGTCCGGACTTCCTGCCGGCGCTGCACAAGGAGCTGATCGAGGTGATCTCGAAGTACACCAAGGTCAACGCCGACGACATCAAGATCTCGCTGGACCGCCAGGGCAACCTGGAGGTGCTGGACGTGAACGTGGTGCTGCCGGACGCTTAAGCACGCCAGCGCGTTACAGCGGCCGGGCGATCCCGGCCGTCACCAGTTCCTGCGCCACCTTGGCGCAGGCATCCACATGCTGGTAGCCGATCCGGCTGAAGGCCACGAAGCCGATGCCGGCCGAGACCAGCTGTCCGGCCAGCGGCACCAGCTTGCCGGCCTGGCGCGCCACCGACTTCAGGCCGCTGCGCCGCAGCAGCTGCAACACCACTTCCCGCGTCACCAGTTTCCCCACCAGCATGCCGCCGACGCCGATCGCGGCCTCGTAGGCGATCAGCCGGAACTTCGGCTGCATGCGCTCGATCTGCTGCGCCGTCAGGCCGAACTCCTGGTTGATGTCGTCGATCAGCAGCGCGAACAGGCGCAGGTCGGACACCACGTCCAGCCCCGGTATCGGCACCGCCGCCACGCCGGCCGAGACCATCGCGCGCCGCCGCACCAGCCTGCGGCAACGCTCGCGCACGGCCTCGATATCGCGCTCGGTGCCCGGCACCAGCGTCCAATTTGTGTCTTTTTTCAGTCCCATGCGTGCTCCTTGCGGTCCACTGACTTTCTTTCCTTTTTTCAACTTCTTCATTGAGTTCGGCGTTTTTCCAGTGTACCGTGTAATGGTTGTGCAGGGTCACACGGTGGATTATCGGGTTGTCGTCAAGGAAATATTAGTGCATTAAGAAAAATAATTAGCTATTTTGCTAACTTTTTTTGTAAATCTCTGTTATATTTGTAGTGACTTCTCCTTAACATAATTTCCTACAGGCAGCAGTATGAGAATCGCCGTACTTGACAACGACCGCAGCCAAGCCGAACTGATTTGCCAGGTGCTGACCTCGGCAGGCCATGTCTGCCACAGCTTCCAGACCGCCAAGGACGTGCTGGCGCAATTGCGCAAGGACAGCTATGACATGTTGATTCTCGACTGGCAAGTAGTCGATCTCAGCGGGGCGGAAGTGCTGCGCCGCGCCCGCGAAAAACTGCCCGACAGCGCCCCGGTCCTGTTCCTGACCACCAGCTCGGGCGAGGACGACATCGTCGCCGGCCTGGCCGCCGGCGCCGACGATTACATGATCAAACCGCTGCGCCGCAGCGAAATGGTGGCCCGGGTGCAAGCTTTGCTGCGCCGCTCCTACCCGGCGCAAAATGGCGCCGAACAATTACAATTCGGTCAGTATGTGTTCGAGACCCGTCCCGGCCGTTTGTTGATGGATGGCATCGTTTTGGACGTCACCCACAAGGAGTTCTACCTGGCCCTGTTATTTTTCCGCAACATCGGACGGCCGCTGTCGCGCGCCTACATCCACGAGGCGGTGTGGATACGCGAGACCGCCGTGCCGTCGCGCACCATGGACACCCATGTATCCCGCGTCCGCAATAAATTGCAGTTAAAGCCAGAAAACGGCTACCGCCTGGTGCCGGTCTACAGCTACGGCTACCGCCTGGAAAAACTGGGCGCCTGATCGGACCTCTGATATGGCCGGTATGCTGCCTGAGATATAGGCAGCCACAGGCAACCTACGGGTACAACACGGTATAATGTCCGAACACTCAACGCACGGACCCGAAATGCAGCTGCTTGCCGTCGGCCTCAACCACAATACCGCCCCCGTCTCGCTGCGCGAGCAGCTGGCGTTCGCCCCGGAACAACTGGGGCAGGCGGTGGTGGCGGCGCGTTCCTGGTTCGAGCGCATCGACCATCGCGGCAGCGACGAGGCGGCCATCCTGTCGACCTGCAACCGCACCGAGCTGTACGCGGCCAGCCGGGTGCCCGATTCGCTCGACGCCGGCGCCCACTTCCTGGCCGATTTCCACAAGCTGAACTACGCCGAACTGCGCCCGCACCTGTACCTGCTGCCGCAGCACGACGCCGTGCGCCACACCTTCCGCGTCGCCTCCGGGCTCGATTCGATGGTGCTGGGCGAGACGCAAATCCTCGGCCAGATCAAGGACGCGATCCGCACCGCCGACGAGGCGGGCGGCCTGGGCACCTATCTGCACCAGCTGTTCCAGCGCTCGTTCTCGGTCGCCAAGGAAGTGCGCAGCACCACCGAGATCGGCGCCCACAGCGTGTCGATGGCGGCCGCCGCCGTGCGGCTGTCGCAGCGCATCTTCGACAAGATCTTTGATACGAACGTGCTGTTCATCGGCGCCGGCGAGATGATCGAGCTGTGCGCCACCCACTTCGCGGCGCAGAATCCGAAAAGCATCACCATCGCCAACCGCACGCTGGACCGCGGCGAGATCCTGGCGCACCGCTTCGGCGGCCGCGCCATCCGCCTGGCCGAGCTGCAGGACAAGCTGCACCAGTACGACATCGTCATCTCCTGCACCGCCTCGTCGCTGCCGCTGATCGGCCTGGGCATGGTGGAGCGCGCCATCAAGGCCCGTCGCCACAAGCCGATGTTCATGGTCGACCTGGCCGTGCCGCGCGATATCGAAACCGAAGTGGGCCGCCTCAACGACGTCTTCCTGTACACCGTGGACGACCTCGGCAAAGTGGTCCAGACCGGCATGGAAAACCGCCAGGCCGCCGTGGCGCAGGCCGAAGCGATCATCGAAACCCGCGTGCAATCGTTCATGCACTGGATCGACGACCGCGCCGTGGTGCCCATCATCCAGAGCCTGCAGGAAAACGGCGAAGCGCTGCGCCAGCTGGAACTGGAACGCGCCCGCAAGATGCTGGCCAAGGGCGAAGACATCGACGCCGTGCTGGAAGCCCTGTCCAAGGGCCTGACCGCGAAATTCATGCACGGACCGCAGCAGGCGCTGCACCGCGCGCAGGGCGAGGAACGCGCCCACCTGGCCGAGCTGCTGCCGCAGCTGTTCCGCGGCCGTCGTTAGCGCCACTGCCCGACCCCGCGCCGCGCGCGCCACGCCGCCGCGCACTCCCCGCCGCCACCGCGGCATCTGCTCCAACTCCTTTACCGAATACGCTATGAAACCATCCATGCTGGGCAAGCTCGATCAATTGGCAAACCGCCTGGTCGAACTCGATGAATTGCTGATGAGCGAAGGCGCGACCAGTAATATGGACGCCTACCGCAAGATGACCCGCGAGCACGCCGAACTGGGCCCACTGGTGGCGCTGTACAAGTCCTACCAGGAAGCCGTGGGCGACCAGGCCGCCGCGCAGGAGATGCTGGCCGATCCGGAGATGAAGGACTTCGCGCAGGACGAGATCGAGGCGGCCAAGACCCGCCTGGCGGAGCTGGAACTGGAGCTGCAGAAGATGCTGCTGCCGAAGGACGCCAACGACGAGCGCAACATCTTCCTGGAGATCCGCGCCGGCACCGGCGGCGACGAGTCGGCGCTGTTCGCCGGCGACCTGCTGCGCATGTACACCCGCTTCGCCGAGCGCAATCGCTGGCAGGTGGAAGTGGTGTCGGAATCGGCGTCGGACCTGGGCGGCTACCGCGAGGTGATCGTGCGCCTGATCGGCAACAGCGTCTACTCCAAGCTCAAGTTCGAATCCGGCGGCCACCGCGTGCAGCGCGTGCCGGCCACCGAAACCCAGGGCCGCATCCACACCTCGGCCTGCACGGTGGCGGTGATGCCGGAGGCGGACGAGGTGGAGGACGTCAACATCAACCCGGCCGAGCTGCGCATCGACACCTACCGCGCGTCCGGCGCCGGCGGCCAGCACATCAACAAGACCGATTCGGCCGTGCGCATCACCCACCTGCCGACCGGCATCGTGGTCGAGTGCCAGGACGACCGTTCGCAGCACAAGAACAAGGCGCAGGCGATGAAGGTGCTGGCGGCACGCATCAAGGACGTGCAGCTGCGCGAGCAGCAGTCGAAGGAGGCGGCCACCCGCAAGAGCCTGATCGGCTCGGGCGACCGTAGCGAACGCATCCGCACCTACAACTTCCCGCAGGGCCGCATGACGGACCACCGCATCAACCTGACCTTGTACAAGCTGGACTTCATCATGGACGGCGATCTGACCGAGCTGACCAATGCGCTGGCCGCCGAACACCAGGCCGAGCTGCTGGCGGCGCTGGGCGATTAACCCGCAAGCCGGGGGTCGGACCCCGGACGGGGTCCGACCCCATTCGCGGTGGGGTTGAATTTAATAGCTTGCTAAGGCTGACACAACAACTTTGTGCGAGAATTGCGCGCTACTTCCCTCGAATCGGATCACCCCATGCTACATACGCGCTCCCTGCTGCTGTCCATCGCCATCGCTTGCTTCGGCCTGATCGGCGTCGCCCTGTATTTGCAGATCGGCCTGGACATGCTGCCGTGCCCGCTGTGCGTGATCCAGCGCTACCTGTTCATCGCCATCGGCCTCTGCTGCCTGGCCGGCGCCTACACCAAGCCCAGGCTGGGCGCCGGCCTCGCGCTGATGGCCGCGCTGGGCGGCCTGTACACCGCCGGCAAGCACCTGTACATCCTGGCCCATCCCGGCCTGTCGTGCGGCATCGATCCGATGGAGACCTTCCTCAACAAGATCCCCACCGCGACCTACCTGCCCTTCCTGTTCCACGCCGACGGCCTGTGCGAAGACGCGCTGGCGCCGTGGTTCGGCCTGTCGATTCCACAGTGGTCCTTCCTCGGCTTCGGCCTGTGCACGCTGGGCCTGGCCTGGCTGCTGATCCGCCGCGCACGTTGATGATCTCGGACCTCGGCGCCATCACCGCGGGCGTCACCATCGGCGCGCTGCAAGTGCAGTCCCTGCTGGACCCGCTGGACAACCGCGTGCTGCTGTGCCACGCGCTGGGCCTGTCGCGCGTGAGCCTGATCACCCAGTCCGAGCGCGCGCTCGACGCCGAACAGGCCGCGCGTTTCGCCGCGCTGGTGCAGCGCCGCGCGGCCGGCGAACCGGTCGCCTACATCGTCGGCCAGCGCGAATTCTTCGGCCTGCCGTTTGAAGTCAACGGCGCCGTGCTGATCCCCCGTCCCGACACCGAACTGCTGGTCGAACTGACCCTGGACCGCCTGCCGCCGCAAGGCCGCGTGCTGGACATGGGCACCGGCAGCGGCGCCATCGCCGTGGCGCTGGCCCACACCCGGCGCGACGCCGCCGTCACCGCGCTCGACGTCAGCCCGGAAGCGCTGGCCGTGGCGCGCCGCAACGCCGCCGCCAACAACGCCCACGTCAATTTCCTGCAGAGCGACTGGTACGCGGCGCTGCAAGGCCAGCCGCCGTTCGACGTCATCGCCTCCAACCCGCCCTACATCGCCAGCGGCGACCGCCACCTGTCCGAAGGCGACCTGCGCTATGAGCCATTCGGCGCACTGACCGACCACGCCGACGGCCTGTCGGCGCTGCGCATCATCGTCGCCGGCGCCGCCGCCCATCTGAAGCCGCAGGGCTGGCTGCTGATGGAGCACGGCTACGACCAGGCCGCCGCCGTGCGCCAGTTGTTGACCGAGCAAGCTTACACCGAGGTGCAAAGCTGGGCCGACCTGGCCGGCATCGAGCGCGTCACCGGCGCGCGGGCGCACTGACGGCCGCATCCGCACGCAATATTCTGGCTTTCGGCCACGTCTCCAAGTATTTGATAAACTAGCAAGCGATCTTCGGCGCCGTCGGACTTTGGGCCGGCGCCGACGCGATTGCCGGTTTTCGGTTAATCTCGCACCTCACGCTTTGATGCAACATTTGATGCACTACGAAAGGAAGATCCAATTGTCCAATCTATTGACTCGCCGCCTGGCCTTGCTGGCCCAGCCAGAGCACCGTCCGGTGCTGGGTGGCTTGCGTGGCATCGAACGCGAAACCCTGCGGGTGGACGCGCGTGGCCACCTGGCGGCGACGCCGCATCCGGTGGCCATGGGCTCGGCCCTGACGCACCCGCAAATCACCACCGACTACGCCGAAACGCTGCTGGAGTTCATCACCCCGGCCGAGGCGGACATCGCCACCACCCTCGCCAAGCTCGACGGCATCCACCGCTACGCCTACACCAGGCTGGGCGACGAGCTGCTGTGGAGCCAGTCCATGCCCTGCCAGCTGCCGGGCGAGGAAGACATCGAGATCGCCTGGTACGGCAGCTCCAATATGGGCAAGCTCAAACATGTGTACCGCCGTGGCCTGGCGCTGCGCTACGGCAAGGCCATGCAATGCATCGCCGGCATCCACTACAACTATTCGCTGGACGAGCGTCTGTGGCGCGTGCTGGCCGAGCATGAGGGCAACGACCAGCGCCTGACGTCCAAGGCCTTCCAGTCCGAAGCCTACCTGGCGACGATCCGCAACTTCCGCCGCTACAGCTGGCTGTTGATGTACCTGTTCGGCGCCTCGCCGGTGCTGTCGACCGGCTTCCTGCGCGGCCGTCCGCACAAGCTCGAAACGCTGTCCGACGACACGCTCTACCTGCCCTACGCCACCAGCCTGCGCATGAGCGACCTGGGTTACCAGAACGACGCGCAATCGGGCCTGAGCCCGCACGAAAACTGTCTGGACAGCTACGTCGCGGCCCTGACCAAGGCCGTCAACCAGCCGTATGAACCGTATGCGGCGCTGGGCACCAAGCGCGACGGTGTCTGGATACAGCTGAGCACCAACGTGCTGCAGATCGAAAACGAGTACTACTCCACCATCCGCCCCAAGCGCGTGATCCAGACCGGCGAACGGCCGATCCAGGCGCTGTGCGCGCGCGGCGTGCAGTACATCGAAGTGCGCTGCATGGACGTCGATCCGTTCGAACCGGTCGGCATCAGCGTGCAGACCGGCCGCTTCCTCGACGCCTTCCTGCTGTTCTGCGCGCTGGAGGAAAGCCCGGCCATCGCGCCGGAAGAAGGCCTGCGCCACACCGAAAACTTCGCCCGCACCGTCAAGGAAGGCCGCCGCCCGGGCCTGATGCTCAACAACGACGACGGCGAAATCAGCCTGCAAGCCTGGGGCCAGCAACTGCTGGAGCGCATCCGCCCGGTGGCGGCCCTGCTCGACGCCCAGCGCGGCGACACCGTGCACGCCGACGCCATGGCGCAACAGGCGGCCAAGCTGCTCGACGCCGACCTGACGCCGTCGGCCAAGGTGCTGGCGGCGCTGCGCGCCAACGGCAAATCGTTCGCCGCCTTCGGCCTGGAGCAAAGCAGGCGGCATGCGGCCTACTTCCGCAGCCACGCACCAAGCGCCGAACAAGCCGCCTACTTCGACGGCCTGGCCGCCGTCTCGCTGGCCGAGCAGGCGGAAATGGAAGCCGCGCCGCAATCGAGCTTCGACGACTACGTGGCCGCCTACCGCGCCAGCAACCTGTGCCACTCCAGCATGGACTGCGACTAAACCCAGGGGCCTCCTTGCTCACCTTCTACAACGAACTGCACGCGCAGCATCGCGGCCGCTACGAGATCTTCCGCGGCGAGATGGTGCCGTGCTTCGAAAAGCCGGAGCGGGTCGATTCCGTGCTGGCGGAGCTGGGGCGGCGCGGCCTGGGCAAGATCGTCACGCCGCACGGCGTGCCGCTGATGTCGCTGGAGCGCATCCACACGCCGCGCTACCTGCACTTCCTGCGCGGCGCCTGGAACGAATGGCTGGCGCTCGATCCGGCCAACGCCGGCAAGGACGCCTTCCCCGCCGTCTGGCCGGTCCGCTCGCTGCGCGACGACATCGAGCCGGACAACTTCTGCGCCAAGCTGGGACTGTATTCGATGGACAGCGGCACGCCGCTGACGGCCGGCACCTGGACTGCCGCCAAGACCGGCGCCGACTGCGCGGTCAATGCCGCGCACGCGCTGCGGCTGGGCGAGCGCGGCGCCTTCGTGTTGAGCCGCCCGCCGGGCCACCACGCGGGCGCGGATTTCTTCGGCGGCTACTGCTTCCTGAACAACGCCGCGCTGGCCGCGCAGCACATGCTGGACGACGGCGCCCGCAAGGTCGCCATCATCGACATCGACTACCACCACGGCAACGGCACCCAGAGCATCTTCTACCACCGCGACGACGTGCTGTTCATCTCCATCCACGCCGATCCGCGCAACGAGTATCCGTTCTACCTGGGCCACGCCGACGAGCGCGGCGAAGGCGCGGGGCTGGGCTACAACATGAACCTGCCGCTGGCGGCGGGCAGCTCGCCGCAGGCCTGGTTCGCGGCGCTGGAGACAGCCTGCATCCGCCTGGGCAGCTTCGCGCCGGATGCGCTGGTGGTGTCGCTGGGCGTCGATACCTTCGTCGGCGATCCGCTGTCGCGCTTCGCGCTGCAAAGCGCCGACTACCTGAAGATCGGCGAACGCCTGGCTTACCTGAACGTGCCCACCGCCTTCATCTTCGAGGGCGGCTACGCGGTCAAGGAACTGGGCACCAACGTCGTCAACGTCCTCGAAGGTTACGAGACGGCGCTCTGACCCAACCATGGACCAACCTCTGCCCTGGGCCGACGACACGCCGCACCTGACCATCTGGTGCGCCGTGCTGTTTTGCTGTTTCAGCGCCCTGCTGGCGGCGGTGTATCTGCTGCCGCCGCTGGCCAGCCTGCTGTGCGTGGTGCCGCTGGCGTCCTACCTGATGCTGGGCCGCCACATGGGCATGGTGTACAGCATCGGCTGGTCGGTGCTGGGCCTGGCGGTGCTGGTGCTGCGGCCGGGCAGCTCCAGCGGGACGCTGCTGGGCACCGCCGCCGCCGTGCTGGGCGTGGGCCTGCTGTCGCACTGGTTCGAGGCGCGGCGCGCGGCGCTGACGGCGGTGCTGCGCCGCACCGCCTCGCTCGATCCGCTGACCGGCCTGCACAACCATCTGTACCTGGAAGCCATCTTCAGCCAGCTCACGCGCAGCCAGCGCGGCAAGCCGCAATCGGTGACGATGATGCTGGTGGCGCTGGCGCCCGGCGCCGACGACACCCGGCGGATCGAGGCCGCGCGGCTGATCGGGGAAGTGTGCCGCGCCAGCGACTGGGCCTTCCGCTTCGGCGACGACAGCTACTGCGTACTGGTGCCGTGGGTGTCGCAGGTGCAGGGCCAGCAGATCGCCGACCGCCTGCTGGCGCGCCTCAACACCGATGCGCGAACGCCCGCCAGGCTGGGCCTGGCCCGCTGGCCGGAAGAGGCGCAAACGCTGGCCCAGCTCCACCAAATCACCGCGCGCAGCCTGAAGGCGGATTACCCGCCTGACGCAGGAACAGCCCCCAGGCCGGCTGCCTGATGTCCTCACTCTCAATACTCAATTTTTTTCCCAACGATAACTTATCGGTGTAGTATCCAATACTGCTTTCCTTCATCCGATAGGTGATAGAAATGGACAATTCCCCCGGCAAACTGGCGCACATCGATCGCTGGCAAAAAGACCGTCAGAAGGCTTTCAAAATAATACCCGACGACGGCAAGACATTCCGCTATCTCGGCAAAGAATTCCACGTTTTCCCCAATACCTTCTGGCCCTACACGGATAGCCAGCCGCTGGTCAGCAGCCTGCGCGTCAAGCCGGGGAACAGCGTGCTCGATGTCGGCACCGGCTCCGGCGTCATCGCGGTCTTCGCCTGCTATGGCGGCGCCGCCCGCGTGCTGGCGGTCGACATCAACCCCGCCGCGCTGAAGAGCGCACTCCACAACGCCGCCGAGCACGGCTTCGGCGAGACGATGGAAGTGCGGTATTCCTGCCTGTTCGACGGCATCGGCGACGAGCAGTTCGACGTCATCACCGCCAACCTCCCCTTCCGCAACAAGGAGGCTCCCGATGTCGTCGCGCGTTCGCAGTGGGACACTGACTTCCGAACCAATACCCAGTTCTTCCAGCAGGTAGGCAAATATCTGAAACCGGATGGGCGCATTTATTTTGCGCATTCCAATTTCGGCGCGGTCAAGGAAGTGCGCAAGCTGGCCAAGGAAAACGGCTACAGCATGCGCATGGTGGCGCGCGCGCGCGCCGACGAAACCAAGGAGTTCTACGCCTTCCTCATCAAGCGATTGCCTCACACCGCACGCGCATGAACGAGGTGTTCGACACCATCGCCGGCTTGCGCGCGGTCGCCCACGCGCCGTGGCGCCCCTTGGTGCGGCGTGTGGCGGTGATACTTTGCAATTCGCGCGCGGGGTCCAGCCTGGTCAAGCACGTGTTGGCCGAGCATCCGGACATCGCCTCGCTCGATGGCGAGATGGAACCGTATCTGGCGCTCACCGGCAACAGCTTCGGCGTCCACGCCGACAGTGACGCCATCGGCTTGTTGGCGCAGCCGGACCTATTGGCCGACAACATCTTCGCCGAGCTCAGCGTACCCAGTCCCACTCTGCCGCCGCTGGAGCAACTCAAGGACCGATGGCGGCGGCGCCTGCTGTTGCAGTTCCCGCTGCTGTTCATCGACCCGGCGCAGCGCCTAAAGCTGAACGATGCGCTGGACCTGGCCCTGCCATCGTGCCCGCAGCAGACCGCTAGCGCGATACTGGCGGCGGTGTTTCGCGACCAGCCATGGCGCATGAATTTTTATGATGGGCAGCCGTCGTCGTCGCTGCGCGATTTCGGCCTGGGCCCCAGCGGCTACTATGACGAGCCGCTGAAGATCGAAGAGCCGCCCTTCGTGCTGCCGCGCAGTTATCGCCGCCCGTTCACCATCGACGACGCGGCCAGCAAGATCCTGCTGTTCAAATCGCCGAGCGACGCCTACCGGATCGGCATGCATGAGCAGCTGTTCCCGAACGCCGATATCCAGTACATCCACCTCACCCGCGGCTATGCGCAGTCGGTCAATGGCTTGATGGACGGCTGGCTGTCGCCCAAGGGCTTCTTCGCGCACGACATGACGCGCGCCGGCACGGCGCTGCGCATGGGCGGCTATTCCGACGCCACGCCGTTCGGCCGGCGCTGGTGGAAGTTCGACCTGCCACCCAACTGGCGCCAGTTCATTCAATCCGACCTGGGCGATGTATGCCTGAACCAATGGCTGGCGGCGAATGAGGCGATCCTGGCCAGCGGCGTGCCGGCGCTGCGCGTGGGCTTCGAGGCCTTTATCGACCATCCTGCGGCGCAGTTGCAGCGCATCGGCGACCTGCTTGGCCTGTCCAATCTGTCGCTGCCGGCGCAGCTACCTGTCACGATGGCCACCGACGCCCCCGGCGCGCTACGCTGGCGCAAGCGCGAACAGGCTTTGCTGGACATGGGCCAGCGCCCGCCGGTGCGGGCGCTGATGGAACAGCTGGGCTACACGATGAATCCGGAGTCGTGGACATGAACAATCACCTGCTGGTGCCCTTCCTGATCGGGCAGCGCCGCGACGGCCTGCGCCGCGTCACCGACCTGGACCGCCATGAGTGGGACGTCGTCGACGTGCCCGACTTTACCGAGGCCACGCTGAGCGATCCGAACGAAAAGCTGCGCAGGATGGGCAGGATCTACGCCGACATGGCCGAGCGCGTCGAGCGGATCGTCGATGCGGGCCAGGTCCCGGTCAGCATCTCCGGCGACTGCATGTCCACGCTCGGCATGCTGGGCGGCCTGCAACGCAGCGGACGCCCGCCGGACCGCATCCTGTGGCTCGACGCCCATGGCGATTTCCACACCTGGGAAACCACGCAGACCAAATACCTGGGCGGCATGCCGCTGGCGATCCTGGTGGGACGCGGCGACCGCCGCAAGCAAAGCCGCGACAGCATCGGCGCGATGCTGTCGGCCATCGGCGTCATGCCGTTCCCCGAACAGCAGGTGATCCTGTCCGATGCGCGCGACCTCGATCCGGGTGAGCTGGAAGCGGTGAGACGCTCCGGCATCACCTGCTGCAGCATCGCGCAGATCGGCGAGCATGTGAAGCCGGGCGAACGCCTCTACCTGCATTTCGACAGCGACGTGATGGACGCGGAAGCGGACATACCGGCGCTGAAATACCACGTCAAATCGGGACCGGGCTACGCCGACATGGCGGCCTTGTTCCGCTCGCTGCGCGGGCCCGACATCGTCGCCGTATCGGTGTCGGCCTGGCACGAGGAAAAGGACCTCGACAACGCGGCCGCCCGGGCCTGCCTGGCGCTGCTGGGCGAGTTGGAGATGCCAAAGTAAATTACAGGCCACAACTTGTATTATTGAATTACAGTACTCAGGCTGTAGTCATTAATAACAGGTTTTACCTTGTTTTCACAAAAAACAGGTTATACACTGTTCGTTTGCGCGCCGATTTGACCCGCTACGATTGACCCGCCTTTTCCGACATCAAGCCCCGGAAGAGATGATTTAAGGAGCAAGTCGCACGGGTCAACCGGCGACGCAAATCTGCGCCTAAGGTAGGGTCAAAAGTTCATACAAATAAACACAGCGCATGACAAGATGAGTTGCAATTACCAAGTCGCGGCCGGCCAACTACTGCCCCGGTTGAAATCGGTATCACTCACTCGCAGCATATAACGTGCCATAGCGCTCCTGGCTAGCGTAGAAGGCGCAGGCGCCGTCCTTGATCGCCGACACGGTCCACTGTTGTTCTGGACCTGCATCTAGCGACAAGCGGCGCATCCATGTGCCGCAGCTGGGCAGATGGCGGCCCTTGCAGCCCTTCCTAGACCCGCTCAGTTTGGTTCGCCCGCCTAATCTCTCACCAATTCCCGATTATGCTACACAGCGATCTCGGGAGTCCGCCGTCTATGAGTACCCCGCTCATCCAGGTTGGCTTGCTCGATCAGGCGCAGGTCGGCGATTTCGCGTGCCGAGACTTCGATACTGCCGCCTTGCGCCAGCGGCAGCAGCGGTCCGGACTCCGACCAGCAGCGGGGCCGGTCGAGTACGCAAAACAGCCATGCCAGGCGTTCCGCCCGCTCGCCGATCTGTTCGCGTACCGCGATCCGGTCCAGGGCCAGCGTGCAATGCGTGATTGGCGCGCCATAAATGCTGTGGAATAGGCCGGCGCGGCACACGTCCTCGTCCGCGTTACGGCTTTGCAGGATGCGGCAGGTCCCAACCAGGTGTGTCAGCAGGCTGCGGCCGGAATGGGTCACCGCCCCCGAGCCGGAATTGTCCAGGAAGCGGACCAGTTCCGCGATCCCTGCGTTGCGCGCGATATCGTCCCACGCTTCCGTTGGCAGGGCGAACTTCACGACCAGCACCACCCGCAAACCGCCGAAGGCTTTGTGCAGGGGGCGCGGCGCATGCAGCCAATGGGACGGGAAGGTCAGCAGGCGGTTCCGGCGCGGCATGGATGCGGCGGCGATGTCGCCCGCCTTGTTAAATATCACGGTTTCGCCGCCCCATTCCGGATACCACTCCTCATTCAGATACAACACTGTCGTTAGTTCATTTGGCCGGCTGCTGTCGACATGCGGCCAGCCATCGGTGCCGTACGTATGCGCATTCAGGTAGAAGCGCAAGACTCTGGCGCCGTGCGGGACAATGTGCGTGGCCAGCCATGTCTGGTACAGGTGAAATGCCGCTATCGGATGCCGCTCCACCCGGTCGGAAACGTCCTCGGCATTCTCCTTCCCGCCATGACCTACTTCATGGTGCCAGTAACGCATCGCCGTGTTCGAGTCCGTTGTCCACCAATACTTCCATTCGATGGAGTGCGATACGTTGATCAGTTCCTGATAAAGCTCTTGCGGGACGATACCGTCCAGCACCTTGATTTTTTCGTGGGAGGCTTGCTGTATATGTGTCATTTTTGCGGCATAGATGAGGTGTCCCTGCCGGACTCCGTCACCGGCAAAAAGGTGCCGATTATAGCCCTTAGATTCTCGCAACGTTACAGGTTGGAAGGAATACTTTAATTTCAACATTTTTCTATTTACAATATAGCAATTCTAAAATATGATGCGGCCTTAAATTTTTATAACTTTCGTGTTGATATCCGGTACGTTGCCGAAGGCCCGGGTTTTTACTAGTAAGGCTGCTATTCAATGGTATTCGGCGAAGTGTATTCAATCCCACTGCACATGGCTGCGGTGGCAACCGATAATGTGCAATTTGCGCTGACGCGTGGCGAAGCTTCCTTGGCGAACGGTTTGGCTGGTGCATTACTCATGCAAGGGCAGATGTACAGCCGTTTTCCAACGGCCACACATCGGCAGTTAATAACTGCCCTGGTGGAAAAGCTGATTGAAGTCATTCAAACGCGAGAGCTCGATTCCAGCTTGTGGCATGGGATCACTGGCGTTTTGTATGCGATTGAGTTCATTCGTTCTGTGGATGCGAATCTCATTCCGGTGGAGTTGGAAGAATTTATCGCGGACATGGATGAGCAATTACTTGCTTATGTTGAAGGTGGCAGCCGTACTCTGCATTTCGGTCTGGCGACAGGCGTGGCTGGACTTGGAGCCTATGCCTTGATGCGCAACGATATCGAGATGTCCAAGCGTCTGTATGGAGCTGTGGAGGACGCACTGCTTGCCATGTCCATCGAGGAGAACGGGCGGCGTGTGTGGTTGACACGTCAAGGTCTGCGTCGTCCTTTGACGTCCGCCGCGACCGGCGTACAAGGGCAGGTGGATATCGGCATGACGCAAGGGCTGGCTGGTCTGGTGCAGCTGTTTTCCGGGGCCGTGCGCTACGGACTCGGCTCGGCACGCACACCGGAACTGTTGCAGTCGACGGTCGAGGCGCTGGTGGCTTACCGGCGCCCTCCCACTCAGGGTGCAACCTTTCCATACCTGGCGGCGCAGACCGCCGAGGTCGGCAGTGGCCTGGCGTGGTGTTATGGCGATTTAAGTGCTGCAACAGCCATACACAGCGCGGGTCTGGCATTGATACGGGACGACTGGCAGGCGTTAGGACGCGACATCATCGAGGAACGGTTAATGCAGCCCGCTCATACGTTTCATTTGCATGACGATTCCCTATGCCACGGAAGAGCTGGCGCCATGCACCTGCTTAATAAGATTTACGGCGGTAGTCCAGCTTTCCCTGTTCCACAGGCGCTAAATGGTGGGGAAAGTATCAAGCCGCGTCACGGCCTATTTGCAGGAAGTGCTGGTCTCTTATTGACAAAAATCGACGGTGCCCATCGTGGACGTCACCACTGGGACGTTTGTATGTATATGGGTTTTTAATATTCTGTTTTCTTAAATATCAGCTGTGCTTCTGCTGGTAACCTATTCACTTGGTTGTTTTTTTATTTAATCATTCCATCCTGCTTAGGCGGTTATGGGACCGGGCCACTATTGCCTATTTTTTTGCCGCATGACTGATGACTAATAATCCATTATTTAGGCTGGAAGTACAGGCCCGACGTCAGCTCCCCCAATTGGGACGCATATTGCTGGCCCGCCCAGTGTCGTTTACTTATATTATGATTGCTGGAGCATTGTGTACGTCGGGAGTCATCGCTTTCCTAGTATTCGGAACTTATGCAATGCGCTCCGCCGCAATTGGCCAACTCATGCCGGTCGAGGGACTAATTCGGATATTGCCCAAGTTCTCCGCCGAGGTGCGTGAAAAGCGCATTATCGAAGGCCAGCATGTGCAGCAAGGCGACGTCTTATTCATTCTGTCCGGGGAACGCAATTATGCGGTAGGCGCCGCCGTACAAAGTACCATCAGTGCACAAATTCAAACCCGGCGCCTGTCCCTCAGCGAAGATGTTACGCGGACCGCCGCCATGCACCGTGCCCAGCTCGCGTTGTTAAAGCGTCAGGAAAATAGTTTGTTGGAGGTCCTTGGCAAATTGCAGTCCCAAATCGAAGCAAGGAAAGCACGCGTGGCCATCTTTGAAAAAGCCGCGCGGCGTTTCCAGTCCCTGCAGGAGCAGAGTTTCGTCTCGGCGGCACAGACACAGGAAAAACTGGCAGCGCTGCTGGAAGAACAGGCTGCATTGCTGTCACTTGGACGCGATTACGAAGTATCCACGCGGGAGCTGAGCGAAGTACGAAGTAATCTCGCGTCGTTGCCGCTGCAACAGGCTAAGGAGTTGGCGGCAATCGAACGCAGTATCGAAGCAACCAAACAGGAGTTTATTGAGAGCGAGAGTCGGCGGCAGGAAGTGGTGACGGCGCCGGTCAGCGGCACTGTCACCGTGATTACAGCTGAAGCCGGCCAATCGGTCGATCCGTCGCGGCCGCTGGTGAGCATCGTGCCGGACAACAGCCAACTGGAGGCACGCTTGTTTGTTGGCAGCAAATCCGTCGGCTTTATCCGTAACGGCGACACGGTGAAACTGCGCTACCAGGCGTTCCCTTATCAAAAATTCGGCCATGCCCAAGGCACGGTGCTGTCCGTTTCCAGGGCGGCCGCGCCAAGCGGAGAGTTGGGCGGCGTGGGCAATTTGCCTGGCGTGTCGCCATCGGAACCCCTGTACGCGGTCCGCGTGTGCCTGGAGCGCCAGGACGTGCTGGCGTACGGCAAGCGGGAGCCGCTGGTGACGGGCATGCAGGTGGACGCGGACATCCTGCAGTCGGCACGCCATTTACATGAATGGGTGCTAGATCCCCTATACAGCATTACTGGAAGGATGTGAGCATGGCGGTCATCAAATCCCTGGCGTTGAGGTTGCGGGCGAACAGACGCACGCCATTGCTCTTGCAGACCGAAGCCACTGAGTGTGGCCTGGCATGCCTTGGCATGGTGGCCGGGTATTACGGTTACTTGGCCGATATGACGGCATTGCGCTCGCGCCATGGCATCACGCTCAAGGGCGTGACGTTGACATCCCTGATCCGCATTGCGGCGCAAATGAACTTGTCGACGCGCTCGGTCCGCGCCGAACTGCATGAACTGGATCAGCTGGCACTCCCCTGTATCCTGCACTGGGACTTTGCACATTTTGTGGTCTTGACCAAGGTCAGCGGCAGCCATGTTGTCATTCACGATCCTGCGGCCGGGACACGCAAGCTTACTCTGGAAGAGGTGTCTGGCTACTTTACCGGCGTGGCGCTGGAATTGTGGCCCAATGCAGGCTTCCAGATAAAGGAGGAGCGCTCGACGGTCAAGTTGAGCAGCCTGATGGGCCGGATCGACGGATTGAAAAGGTCACTCGCCCAGATCCTGCTGTTGGCGGCTTGCCTGGAGGTGTTTTCTCTGGTCACGCCATTCTTCATGCAATGGCTGATCGACGAAGTGATCGTCTCGGGGGACCGTACGCTGCTGGTAACCATGGCCATAGGCTTTGGTTTACTGATGCTGGTCGAGCAGGTATTCACGTTTTTCCGCTCCTGGGTCATCACTTGCATGGGGACTACCGTCAACTTGCAGTGGCGCGCCAATGCGTTTTCTCATCTTATCAGGCTGCCTGTCAGCTATTTCGAAAAGCGCCATCTGGGCGATGTCGTCTCCCGTTTCGGTGGCATCGAGCAGATCCAGCGGACGTTGACGACGTCGTTTGTCGAGGCCATCCTGGACGGCGTCATGACGATTGTTACGTTGTGCATGATGTTCGCGTTCAGTAAGTTGCTGGCCAGCATATCGTTGCTGTGCACCGCCCTGTACTGGCTGCTGCGCGCGATCTGGTACAAGCCGATGCGTTCGGCCAATGAGGAGTCGATTATTCATGGCGCCAAGCAGCAATCGCACTTCCTTGAATCCATCCGTGGCGTCAAGACCGTGAAGCTGTTCCAGCGCGAGGAGCAGCGCCGGTCCAACTGGGTCAACCTGGTGGTTGACTCCATGAACGCCGGGATACGCATACAGAAGCTGCAGCTACTGTTTCGTTTTCTGAGCGGCGCCATTACCGGTGGTGAAAATATCGCCGTGCTGTGGCTCGGTGCCATTGCGATATTGAACGGTGAGTTCAGCGTTGGTGCATTGATGGCTTTCAACGCGTACAAGTCGCAGTTCGACGTCAGGATAGGCTCCCTGACAGACAAGTTCCTCGAGCTGAAATTGCTGCAGGTACAGGGCGAACGTCTGGCCGACATCGTCCATACCGAAGCGGAACCGCACAGCCTGCCATCAGCGAGGATGGGGGAGGTATCGTCCGCCCCGTCGATCAAGGTCTCCAACCTGCAATTTCGCTATTCCGAACACGAGCCGCTGGTCTTGAATGACGTCAGCTTTGAGATCCGGGGCGGCGAATCCGTTGCCATTGTTGGGCCGTCGGGATGCGGCAAGACGACATTGTTGAATCTCTTGCTGGGACTGCTGTCGCCCACCGCCGGCAGCATTGCCGTCGAAGGTATTGATATCAAGGAATTTGGCGTGGCGGGTCTGCGTAACATCGCCGGCACTGTCCTGCAGGACGATGTGTTGTTCGCCGGCACATTGGCTGAAAACATCTCGTTTTTTGACGCGCAGCCTGACCATAAGTGGATCGCGGAATGCGCGTGCATGGCTGCCATTGCCGATGAGATCGAAGCGATGCCCATGTCGTATCACACGCTGGTGGGAGACATGGGAACCGTCTTGTCCGGCGGACAGAAGCAACGCGTCCTGCTTGCGCGGGCGCTGTACAAACGGCCCCGTATCCTGTTTCTCGACGAAGCCACGAGCCATCTCGATATTCGCAAGGAACGTGAGGTCAACACGTCCGTGAAGAGGCTCGACATCACACGCATTATCGTTGCCCACCGGCCCGAAACCATCGCTGCCGCCGAGCGCGTGGTGGAGTTGCGACCAGAACGTTAGCCCCCTTTTATCACAGCGATTTCCTTCGCTGTGACTGCCTGGAACATCCAGGCTAGCCCGGATCTGCAATCCCGCAGATGTCCGGCACCGTTGTGGCGCCGGTTTGTTATCACAAGGTTGACTTGTAAATGAAGAAAATAGTTTTAAACAAAAAAACGTTGCGCGTTCTGACTCCAGCTGAGGAAGCTTTAATTTCCGGCGGCACCGATTCATCGTTTGGATCGCTCGAACCGGGGATCTTTGGTGGCGGTGGCGGTGGCGGTGGCGGTGATTTCGGCGGTGGCGGTGGCGTTGATTTCGGCGGTGGCGGCGCCGCCGTCCCCAAGGGAACCTTCGATACCGAATGCCGTTGCCCTTCGTACGGCACGCACTGCGCGGCTACCCAGCGCATCGATGACCGGAAATGCAAGGTCCAGGGCGATTAATATCGGTTTGAGACACCGGTTTGGTGTCTCTGCATGATTTGTGCTGGCGCCTTCCGCGCCAGCATTGCTGCCAGGGACGACTAACGCAATACCAGGCCAAGCACAGCTTGGCCTGCATGAACCAGAATTGACACGATGTCCTTCGCTAAACGCTTATTACGCCATGCGGCTTGCTACGCATATTCGCTTGCAATGGTTCCGGTAGCTGCGGCCGCGGGCTTGACTGATGTCGGGAGCCAAGCGGCAAACAGCGGGGGCCGGATGAATATCGCCGACTACTTTCAGCAGGATGCCGGAGCCCAGTACACCAATGTGGAACTAGTCAAACCCGCCGCAGGCAAGGCGGCGAACGACACACTTGTTCTGCGCGCCTTGCGAGCGCAGGCGCAGACCGTATCGGCCGGTATCGACGCGGAACACCTGCGCGGAAAAATCGTGGAATTGCACTTCCGTATCCGCTCGACGGGCGGCCCCACGCCGGCCAGGGCATGGCTGCGCTCCGACGTCTATGGTGGCAGCGCCCGCATGGTGGGCATGCGTCTGCAACTCGACGCCGCACGCAGCGAGGTTTCCACGCGCTTGCTGGTCGACTCCACCGTCACCCGGCTGCGGGCCGGGATAGAGCTGGCGCCTGGCGCGACCGCCATACTGAGCGATGTCACGCTGCGGGTGTTGGATACGGTCGCGCCAAGTGTTGAAGTGCGCAATACCGAACCGCTGGCGCCGGATATGGTCCGGCAATTGAACGGCTTCGGCCACGCATTGGCGCTGGTCCGTTATTTCAGCCCGAGCCGGCAGTCCGAAACTGCGGACTGGAACGCTGTAGCCAGGGCCGGCGCGCGACTATTCTCCATGCCGTTGACACCAGCGGAATACGCGGCCCAGCTGCGCAACCTCCTTGGTGCTTATGCCCCCGAAGCGTTGTGGCTGGCGCCGGACGATGGGGCCAATCCGGCCGCCATACCGGACGGGGCGCCATTTGTGGTGCGTCAGGTGCATCGCGGCTATGGCACCCGCCATGCTTTCTACGGCTCGGCATGGGAATATGCACGCGCCGCGGAGGCGCCATGGAAGCATGCCCAGGTGCGCGAAGCGCTGGCCGGGGGCGTGACCCTTGTGCTTCCGCTTGCAGCCACCGCGCCGCGCCTTCCCAGCCCGGCGTTGCAGCCCGCCTACGGGGTCATGCTGGCTGCGGATGGCGAGTTGCCTCCAGCGCGGGTCGAACCGGAATTCGGTGCGGAAGACCGCTACACGCGCCTTGCCGACGCGTTGCAGTTGTGGGGGGCGTTACGCTATTTCTATCCCTATGACGACGTGCTCGGCATCGACTGGAACGAGATGCTGGACGAGGCGTTGGCCCATGCCGCGCGGGATGCGGACACCTTGGCTTTCCGCGCCACGCTGAGCCATATGACCGCGACCTTGCGTGACGGGCATGCATGGATCAGGTCGGCCAGCTTCCACGATGAATACGTGCCCCCGCTACGGCTTGCCTTGATCGACGGGCATGCTTATGCGGTGCCACGCCGCACTGCGGACGGCGTGCCGTGCGATACGCCTGTCATTCCGTCCGGAAGCGAGCTGGTCTCGGTGGACGGCCTGTCCGTGCCGGCTAGGCGCGATGCCATGCTCTACCTGCGGGCAGGCGCGTCGGAGACGGCGCGGCAGGCCGATGCCGAGGAGTTCATGCTGGCTGGCCGGGAAGACGTGCCCGCTGCAATCGTCTATACGACGCTCTCAGGAGAGCTGAGACGGGCTTCGCTGCGACGGTCGATAAGCTCGTTTGCATTGACTTGTCCGGCCAGCCTGCCGGCGTTGCGGGCCATACATACAGGAATCTGGTACGTGGACTTGAGCCGCGTGACAGAAGCCGAGGTGCAGGCGGCGATGCCCTCGCTGGCGCGTGCCAGCGCGATTATCTTCGACGTGCGAGGCTATGTAACTGTCGACCCGGCCTTGCTGGGACATTTCTCCGGCGAGCGCTTATCCGGTCCCCTGACAGAGATCCCCTTGATTGCCAGTCCGCGGCCACAGGACTGGCAATGGCGGCGCTTGCAACGGCATTTCGAGGCGTTGCAACCCCACATCGCGGCCCGGGCTTTCTATCTCACGGGAGGCGGCACCATCAGTGCGTCGGAAACATATCTGCAAATCGTCAGACATCACCAGTTGGGGACGATCGTCGGCGAACGCACCGCCGGCACGAGCGGCGATGTCGCGAGCATGGTTTTGCCGGGGGGCTTTACCGCATATTGGACCGGGCTGCGCTTTCTCCGGCAAGACGGTGAACGCTTCCATGGACTGGGTGTCACGCCCGACGTGGAGGTTCATCCCTCTTTGGCTGGCCTGATGGATGGGCGAGATGAAGTCCTGGACACCGCGGTCGAGCTTGCCGTGCAGGCCGCTGCCCATCCTGAACAAACTAAAAGGCAATGAAGTGAAGCAGAATACATTTACCCATGGTGGCCATCTCGCGATCCGTGCGCCTGCCAGAAATGCTGCGGCGTGGCATAACTATATCGCGTCGTCAAAAGATGCGATCGGCAATTCGTCCCTGCAACGTCGAGCCGATGCCGCCTGCCGCATCTTCCAGGACATGGCCGTGCAGGAAGCGATCTGGCTGGCCAGCGCCGGCTTGCTGGAACGGCTCGGTAAATGGGACTGGATTGTTCGCGACGACGACGATAAAAAATTGTTGTCTGCGTTCGACCGCTACTACAACCGGATGTGCTTCAGAGCGACTCCCTTCGGTACATTCTCATCGTTTTCCTTTGCCAAACTGCGGAGCGGCCACGACGATCCGGCGTTTTCTGCCGGCCTGCTCGGCGATATCGCGCTGCGCCGTGTCTTCACGCTGGATGCCGAACTGGCGTTCCATTTGCTGCACCATGCGGTTTCGCTGGCGCCGCGTGTGTTACGTTATTCGGTCAACGCATCGCTGTACAAGCGGGGCGACATGTTCCGTTTCGTCGACTGGCGCCAGGGCAGATTCGGTTCGCGCTCCTATACCGTCTCCGAGGTCCAATGGACCGAAGAACTGGCGCAAGTACTCGTGGCGCGTGGGCGTGGCCCATTTACGTACGACCAGTTGCTGGACAGCCTGGCCACGGCCGCGGACTGTTCTGTGGAGGAAAGCCACGAACTTATTTCCAGCTTGTGCCAATGGCAAGTGCTACTGCCCTGTCCTGGTCTGAACTTCTTCGGTGGAGACGCATCGGCCGTGCTCTGCCAAGCCTTGCCGCGCGTGCCCGCGCTGGCCGGACTGGTGGAGAAGGTGGAGGCCGAACTACATGCGCTGGCGCGCCAGCCTTGCGCGCAACCGGTGCCCGTGCAGGTGTTCCGGGAGGCCAACCAGCGCTTCCGTCAGCTTTACCCCGATGGCTTCAAAACCAATTCGTGCATCCAGGCGGATTCGTTTCGTCCATTGCCGCAAGACCATCTCGACGACGGTGAATTCGTCTCGCTGGCGGAGCGGGCCGGCGACCTGTTTTCGCGCTTCGGCTACCGGATCAACGGCCTGGACCGTTTTACGGAACACTTCAGGCAGCGCTATGAGAATGAATTCATACGGCTGGTGGACGTGCTGGACGACGAAGCCTTGACTGAGGCCTTCGATTTTGACGCGCAACGCACCGACCAGGTGACGGAGTTGGATCGTATCCTGATAAAGAAAATGTTGGATGCGACCCCAGGGCAAACTATCCGCTTAAGTTACGCGGACATCGCAGCCGTGGCCCCGAGCCGGCATGCGGCGGCGGTCTCCGATCCCTTCGCCATTGTCGAAAAGATCGACCATTCCGGTAACGGGGCCGGCATCTGCTTCGAATTGCAAGATATATTGAGTACCCATAGCATTGACTGGCTTGCGCGATTCGCACATGGCGATGAAGCCGTCGCCGCATTGATGGCCGGGGTGGCGAAGGAAGTGGAGCGGCGCGACCCATTGGTGGTACACGCCGAAGTCGCCTACATGCCCGTGGCTCGTCTGGGCAATATCATGCGGCGCCCGCTCATCTGGAGCCATGTGCTGGATCTGGTGGAGCAGACCGAGCATGATGGCGCGTTGCCAATTTCGGACCTCTGGCTGGGGGCGACCCCCGATGGGCTGGAGCTCTGGTCGCAATCGTTGCAGCGGCCGGTCCAGCCGCACGTGACATCCGCGCACAATGCCCGCCATCCCGGCAATACCAACCTGTACAGGTTCTTGCGTGCGTTCGAACGCCAAAACCAATGGCAATTCCGCCTGGTGCCCAGCTCGGCCTTCGCGGGCCTGGACGGCATGCCGCGCGTGGAGTACGAAGGCATAGTCGTCTATCCCGCCAACTGGGTCATTCGATCTGAATCCCTTGAAAGAAACAGGGATCTGGCGGCTTTATTGCGACAGCGGAACGTGCCGCGCTGGGTTAGGATGACAGAGTTCGACAATACGCTGGTGCTCGACACCGAGGATGAATTCGATGTGGCGCAGATGGCCCGCTCGCTGAAGACCAATGGATCGCTGTTCTTGCGTGAATATTTTGCGCCGCATGCGCCGCTGTCAGTCAATCATGAACTATTGCTGCCGTTGCGTCGGCGCGTGCCGTTGCCGGCAGCCCGCCCGGTGCGTACGGACTTCCCGCAGGTCGCCGCGTACCAGATGGCCGACGGCTTCATGCGGCAGGTGCCGCATTCGGCAATGATCTACGTAAAACTGTATATGGCACCGGGCGCGTTCGACGCCTTCCTGGAGCAGATCTATACCGGGTTGATGCGGGATGCCGACTTGGCGACGCGCTTGCGTGGCTGGTTCTTTATCCGCTATGCCGATCCCGATCATCATATACGCCTGCGCCTTGCCAGCGATGACGCTTCCTATGGATTCGTCATGGAGCGCCTGATGGCATGGTTGACGCCATATTGGCGGCAGCGCGTGGTCGATACTTATCGGTTCGACTTGTATACACCCGAGTATGCGCGTTACAAGGGACCGCGGCTGACCGCATTGAGCGAGCGCCTGTTTGGCCAGGACAGCATACTGGCGTGCCAGGTGCTCAAGGTGCGTAACGAGCAGGCCGGCGCGTTTGCTACCTTGCATAGCCTGATATTTGCTGTCGATCGCTTGCTGGCCGACGCCGGCCTGGACTACAGGGCCTCGCATGCCTTGCTTGCGTCACTTGCGCAAGGTTTTTCACATGAATTTGGCGTCGACAAGAAACGGCATGCGGGTATGGGAATGGCTTTCCGCAAGGAGGCCGGCAACATTGAAAATATTCTGCTCGGTAATGACCAAAGCTTACCGTGGCTGGGGGCGCTGGACGCGTTTTGGCGCGACCAGCGCCATCAGCGCGTCGGCTTGATGCGCGAGTGCCGTCGGCAACTGGTGAGCCAGGGCGAGTCCTGGGAAGCCAATGAATTTCTCAAGAGCCATGTGCATATGAGCTGCAACCGGCTGGTCAGCGGCTCGCGTCCCTGGGAACTGCGCCTTTATCACTATCTAGCCAAGGCCTACCATTCTTTTAACGCCCGGGGTATCGAACGAAAAAATTCTCCAAAACACATTGAGCCATAAATAAAATGACGAATCAGAATTTCGATGCTTTTGTATCGCGTGCCATTGAGAAATGGGACCTTGAATTTGAACAAACCCTGCAACACGCGAGGAGCGACATCAGCTTGGCATCAGGACTGTCCGGCTACCTGATGCTCGAATCCGCACTTTACCAGCAGGCGCCGGCACCTGCGCGGAAGGAGCGCATCCACATGCTGTTCCAATTCATTGTGGAAGGCCTGGAGAGCCGCCCCCAGCAAGCTGGCCTATGGACTGGCTTGCTGGGTCCGCTTTACGTCTTTGAATACATCCGCAGGACCGATCAGGCGCTGGTGCCGGAGGAAGTCGCTGAATTCATCGACTCGATGGACGACCATTTGATCGCCGCCACCAAGCAAGCTCCTGAGCGGATGCATTTTGACCTCATTGTCGGACTGTGCGGATTTGGTGCCTACGCGTTGATGCGTACAGATGCCGAAGCGGGCAGGCGGATTTATGCGGCCGTGGAGCAGGCGTTGGCTGTGCGCGCCGAGCGGCGTGAGGATGGGTTGACGTGGCTGACACCTGTTAGGTTTGCCGGTGTCGACTTGCGGCATATGGGCGACCATATTGATTTCGGGGTCGCGCACGGTGTAGCCGGCATCATCGGCATGATCGCAGGGGCGATACGGGCCGATCTACACACGGTCCGGAGCAAGGACATGCTGGCGCAGGCCATCCGCTGCTTGCGCGGCCACGCTTTGCCGGAACATAAAATCTCAACCTTCTCCACGATGAGCCACTATCCGGAACAATCGTCCCGGGCGGCGTGGTGTTACGGCGACCTGGGTATCGGCTGCGCTCTGTTGCTGGCATCCGAAGCACTGAACGATCCGGCGCAAAAAACCTTTGCCGAGCACGTATTGCGCAAGCGCTGCTCGTCCTCCGCTGAAAAACTCATGGTCTTTGATTCCGGCCTATGCCACGGTCATGCGGGGAACTGGCGCATGGGGCAACGTATCGCGGCGAGGGCCGCGATCGACGAGGTGGACAGCATGACCGCACACTGCATCGCAACCATCCTCGGGCGCGACCTGGCTTTGCAGGTCCATGAGGGAAGTCCCAATTTCCTGGAAGGGCAAAGCGGCGCATTGATGGCCTTGGTCAGCGCGGGGTGGAATGAGGATCGCCCGTGGGACACTTGCATGAATTTTGGGTTCTGACAAACATCATGCGAGATATCAATTCCTCGTCGGTGACGACGGTATATGCCGTACCGTCGCTGAACTTGCCCTGGGCGTTACGTTTTACCGCTGCGGAGTTACAGCGTCAACGCAAGGCACAAAAATGCGTGGTAGCCGCCGTTGACGATTTGGATGCGCGTTTGCTGCATACTATTGCCCAAGGGAGCATACTTGGCAGGCGCTATGGCGCGCTGGCTCGGCTGGATCACGTGTTATCCGAGCATGCCATGAGGATGCGTGGCGACGACATGGCCTTCAAAGCGGCCGAAGCCGGGCGTAAGTATATGTTGGAGAAGCAGGCCTACCGGCGGCACTGCAGTGCGTTGTGGGCAGCACTGCATGCCGATGACAGTGCCGTCTTCCTGCAGGCCTTGTTGTCAACCGGTTCAGAGTTGGATGAGTTTGCCACATCCTTCAGGACGGTCCCGATGGGAACAATACCGGACAGCAAAGGGCGCTGTCGGGCTTTCCCCAACGCCTCAGAAGTTACCCTTGGTCTTAAACAACTATGGGAATTCGAAAACAAAAGTGTTGCGCTGAACCCGATTGTACGGGCTGCGGTTTTCCACTATGCAATCTGTGTCTTGCATCCATTTCGGGATGGTAATGGAAGATTGGCTCGCGTCCTGTTCAACGTCCTTCTTAATCGGGGGAACGTAGAAAAGAGCTATGTACCATGCCGCCAGTTATTCAACGCTTCGCGGTTCGGTTATGAAATCCGCTTGCATCAGTTGGACAGCGAGCAGGACTGGAACGCCTTGATAGATTTTTTCTGCGATGTCGTGGTGGCCGGCTATCGCATGCGAAAAAAATCCCTGAAACGACGCACGACTCCGGTGAAAGAGCGATATGGATAAGTACACCTGATTATGTTCGATCTTCAGAACTTGTGTGAAGGTTGGCTGTCCAACGACAGTCAGGCTTATCCAAGGAGGAGCGATCATGGCGATCAATGGAATTCAATTTCAAAAAGGGATGTCGCTGGCGCAATTCATGAAGGAATACGGCACCGAAGCGCAGTGCGAGGAGGCTCTGGTGAAGGCGCGCTGGCCCGACGGATTCCGGTGTCCGCGCTGCGCGCATCGGCTGGCCTACGAGTTCAAGCGCGGCGCCACACGCTACTGGCAATGTAAGGCCTGCCGCTATCAAAGTAGCCTGCGCGCCGGCACCGTCATGGAGCATGGCCAACTGCCGCTGACGACCTGGTTCCTGGCGATCTACCTGATGACGCAATCGAAAACGAACATCGCCGCGCTGGCGCTGATGCGGCACCTGGGCGTGTCGTGGAAGGCGGCCTGGCTGCTCAAACACAAGCTGATGGAGGTGATGGCGCAGCGCGAGGCCGACCGTCCCTTGGAGGGATGTGCGGGTCGATGACGCCTATTTGGGCGGTGAGCGTACCGGTGGCGGCCCGGGGCGCGGCTCCTCCAATAAGGTGGCGTTCGTGGCCGCCGTGGAACTGCGCGAGGGCCGTCCGCAACGGGTGCGCTTCGATCCGGTCGATGGCTTCTCGTTCGCCGCGCTCACGCCGTGGGCAAGGCGCGCGATCGCACCGGGTAGCTGCGTCGTCTCGGACGGCTTGCTGGGCTTCGAGGTGCTCGAACGGCTCGGCTATACGCACAAGGTCGTGCTGGCACCGCGCGGCAAGGCCGGCACCGAAATCGAGCCGTTCAAGTGGCTCAACGTCGTGCTGGGGAATCTGAAAACGGCGTTGTCGGGGACGCATCATGCCTTCAAGTTCGCCAAGTATGCGCGGCGCTATCTGGCCGAAGTGCAGTACCGCTTCAATCGACGAGCGGACATGGCCGCGATGTTGCCCCGCATGGCCGTCGCCGTCATGCATACATGGCCGTGTTCGAGGCGGAAGATAGTGGCAGCGTCTGAGGTAAAGACATAATCAGATAAGTACATGTAAGCGTCTATTTTTTCTATTCAAGGTTCTATTCTTCAGGCGCAAGATCGGGGTGACAATTTTTTGATTTAACATGTGTTCACGACTATTTTTCATTGTTCATGACTATTTTTCGGCGGATTAGCTGAGAAGCAAGCGCACAAGTAGTTGAAAATATTTTCAAAAATCGCTTGCTATTAAATAGCGCACGATCTATAGTGTGTTCATGGGCGCTGCAAACAGCGTCGGATAGTAGAAGTAAGTAGCTAGCGATTAAATAGTGAATTAAGCATTCTCACTCACCACTCACACAAAGGAATATCACCATGTCGATCCAACAAGTTCTGTACCGCGCAAACGCAAAAGCAACCGGTGGCCGCGAAGGCCGTGCCGTTTCCTCCGACGGCGTGCTGGACGCGAAGCTGACCACCCCGAAAGAACTGGGCGGCGCCGGCGCCGTCGGCACCAACCCTGAGCAGCTGTTCGCTGCCGGCTACTCGGCCTGCTTCATCGGCGCGATGAAATTCGTCGGCGGCCGCGACAAGATCGCCGTCCCGGCCGACGTGTCGGTGGAAGGCATCGTCGGCATCGGCGCCATCCCTACCGGTTTCGGCATCGAAGTCGAACTGAAAATCTCGCTGCCAGGCCTGGACCGCGCAGAAGCCGAGAAACTGGTCGCCGCCGCCCACATCGTGTGCCCATACTCGAACGCCACCCGCGGCAACATCGACGTGACGCTGACCATCGTTTAATCGATACGGTCCCCGCATGACAGGCCGGCCCCTCCTCCGAGGCGCCGGCCTTTTTTCACATACAATCGTTGTTTTGAACCGCAACGGGATACGCAATGATTGAGTGGCAATGGCTGGCCTTTGACGACATCCCCCGCCTGGACTGGTATGAAGTGCTGCTGCAACGCCAGCAGGTGTTCATCCTGGAGCAGACCTGTTTGTACCCGGACATCGACGGCTGCGATCCGCAGTGCCATCACCTGATGGCCTGGCGCGAGATCGACGGCAAGCGCACGCTGGTCGCGTATCTGCGCTGCGTGCCGCCCGGCGTGAAGTTCGACGAAATGTCGCTGGGCCGCGTGCTGACCACGCAGGCCGCGCGCGGCAGCGGCATCGGCCGCGAGCTGCTGGCCAAGGCGATCCCGCTGGCCGAAGCGCTGCATCCCGGCCACGGCTTCCGCATCGGCGCGCAGGCGCACCTGGAAAAATTCTACGGCGGCTATGGCTTCAGGAAGGTGACCGAGCCGTACGACGAAGACGGCATCCTGCACATCGACATGGTGCGCTAAGACCTGTGCGTTAAAAAGTGAGCGTGAAGCGCGCGCCGGCGCTGACCGAGCGCGCATAGCGCACCGTGCCGCCATTGGCGTGCACCAGGTGCCGCACCATCGCCAGGCCGATGCCCCGGCCCTGTTTTTTGGTCGAGAAAAACGGCGTGAAGATGTGCGCAGCCAGCGCCTCCGGCACGCCGGGGCCGTTGTCGACCACCTCGATGCGCAAACGGCCGCCCCGGCTGAAGCGCGCGCGCACCTGCGCTTCCGGCGCCTTGCCGGTGATGGCTTCGGAGGCGTTCTTGAGCAGGTTGATCAGCGCCTGTTCCAGCTGGCCGGGATCGATCATCACCGCCAGCGACGCCGGCTCCACCGAGAACGATACCTTGCCGCCCAGCGCCTGCCACTGCGGCGCGATCAGCATCGACAGCCGCTCGAACAGTTCCTCCAGCAGCACGCGCTGCGGCTGCGCCTGCGGCACGGTCGACAGGCTGCGGTAACTTCCGACAAAATCAACCAGGCTGGCGGCGCGGCGCGAGATGGCGTCCAGCGCGGTGCCCAGGTCGGCGTGGATATCGGCCGGCAGTCCGGCCGCCGCTTCGTCCAGCAGGCCGCAGGCGGTGCGCGACAGCGACGCCACCGGGGTCAGCGAGTTCATGATCTCGTGGGTCAGCACCTGCACCAGTTCACGCCAGGCGTTCAGCGCTTCGGCTTCCAGTTCGCTCTCCACCGGCATCAGCGCGGCCAGGCGCTGGGCCGCGCCCTGCATCGTCAGTGCGGCGACGGCGACCAGCGCGCGCTCCACGCCACGCTCGGTGTCAAAGCTGATCAGCTGCCGCTGGCCGGCGCTCTGCGCGGCCAGCAGCTGGTGCAGGTCCTGCGGCGCGCTGGCGCGGCCGGGTGCGAGCAGGCGGCGCGCGCTGGCGTTCAATGGCGCCACCGCGCCGGCGCCGGCCGCGTTTTGGATGCTGAACAGCGCGATGGGCGCGTGTTCGAGCCGGGCTTCCAGCGCGTAGAGGGTGTCGGCCAGTTCGCGGCCCGCAGGTATGCCGTGATGCAGCGCGCTGTCGTGCGCCTCCATGCGCGGTGTGCGGGGCGCCAGGCGGCGCAGGCATTGCCACAGCGCGGCGGCGGGCAGCAGCGCGGCCAGGCCGCACAGCACGATGCGGCGCGGCTCCGGCGTGGCGGACATGACGTCGGCCACGGCGGCCAGCGCCATCAATCCGGCGACGCTGGCGGCAGCGCCCAGCTTGAGGAGGCGTTCAGATGCCATGCTTGCCCAACTTGCGGTACAGCGCGGCGCGGCTGACGCCCAGCAATTTCGCGGCATGGCTGATATTGCCGTTGAACTGGGCCAGCGCCGAGGCGATGGCTTCGCGTTCCAGTGTGTCGAGCGTCATGTCATTGCTGACGGCGCCGCGCGCCGAGGGCATCGGCGCCAACGGCGCGGCGAAATCGTCGCCATCGTCCAGCGCCGCAGCGCCGGCACCGAGGCCGAAATCGCCCAGCGACAATTCAACGCCCTGCCCCAGGATCACGGCGCGTTCGCAGGCGTGGCGCAGCGCCCGCACATTGCCCGGCCAGTCGTGGCGCAGCAGGCCGTCCATCGCCGCCGCGTTCACGTTGCGGACCGGCCGGTCGTACTGCAAGGCGTACAGGTTCAGATAGTGCGCCAGCAGCAGCGGAATGTCCTCGCGCCGTTCGCGCAGCGGCGGCACGCGGATCACGATGGTGTTCAGGCGGAACAGCAAATCCGGCCGGAACACGGCGGGATCGAACAGCCGCGCCTCGTCCAGGTTGGTGGCGCTGATGATGCGCACGTCGATGGCTTCCGGCTTGTCGGCGCCGATCGGCGTCACCTCGCGCCGTTCCAGCGCGGTCAACAGCTTGGCCTGCGCCGCCAGCGGCATGTTGCCGATTTCGTCCAAAAACAGCGAGCCGCCGCGCGCGGCCTGGAAGCGCCCCGCCCGATCAGCCCTGGCGTCCGTGAACGAACCTTTGCGATGGCCGAACAACTCGCTCTCGAACGTCGATTCCGGCAGCGCCCCCATGTCCACCGCCAGCAAGGTGCCGGCCGCGCGGCGCGACAGCGCATGGATGGCGCGCGCCACCAGCTCCTTGCCAACGCCGTTCTCGCCCAGCACCATCACGTTCGCCTCGGTCGGCGCCACGCTGGCGATCAAGACCTTCAACTCGCGCATCGCCGCGGATTCGCCCATCAGGTCGGGCGTCGGCGCGGTCGGCCCGCGCATGGCGGCGCGGCGGGCCAGCGCCTGATCGATGGCGGCCACCAGCCGCGCGTTGTCCCACGGCTTGGTGATGAAATCGCCGGCGCCGCGCTTCAGCGCTTCCACCGCCAGCGGCACGTCGGCGTAGGCGGTCATCGCGATCACCGCCGGCGGCTGCGCCTGTGAGCGCAGCAGATCGAGCAGCCCCAGGCCTTCGCCGCCGTCGATGAAGCCGGGCGTAAAATTCAGGTCCAGCAGCACCACGTCCGGCACGCCCTGCGCCAGCAAGGCCGGCAAGCCCGCCGGATCGCACAGCGTGGCGACCTTGCCATAGCGTCGCCGCAGCAGCAACTGCGCGGCCGTGGCGACATCGGCGTCATCATCGAGTATCAGTACGTAGGCGTTCATGCAGGCATTCTAGCAGCCGCCAACGGGCGCCGGACGGGGCTTCCGGCCGCAGGCCATGGGCGCGCGCCGCAAGTGTTCAGTTCCGAACAGTGGCCGCTGTTCATAAGCGGACAGCGAACGGCCAATCCGGGCCAAACAGACCCTCAATATGGGCTTTTTGGCCATGGCACAGGGTTTGCTGTATCGCTTACATGCACATCAAAAAAAATATCGGCCCCTCTCCTTCCCACCTGCCATCCAGCGGCGCGGCGATGGACGTCGTGGTGCCCCGCAAGCGCGGCAAGGCCATCGTCATCGGGCTGGCGGCCACGCTGGCCTTGGCGGCCGCCGGGTACGCGCTGTGGTCGTGGATGCCGCGCGGCCTGCAGATCGACGGCGCCGATCTGCGCATCGGCCAGGCCGCGCGCGGCATCTTCGTCGACGAAATCGTCGTGCGCGCCAATGCGGAACCGCTCAATTCCGTGATACTCGATTCGGTCGAATCGGGCCGCGTCGAAGAAGTCTTCGCCATCGACGGCACGCTGGTGAAGAAAGGCCAGCTGCTGTTCCGCATCTCCAACCCGCAGCGCAACCTGGAACTGCTGGCGCGCCAGTCGGAACACGCGGTCAGCATCTTCAACCTGTCCAACCTGCGGGTGGCGCAGGAGGCCAGCGCCAGCGACCACCAGCGACGGCGTGAGGACCTCCAGTTCGCGCTGGATCAGGTCCGCAAGCAGCACGAACGCAATGTGAGGCTGGCGGCGCAGGGCTATATCTCCGCCGTCGCGCTGGAGGAATCGGCCGACAAGCTGCAGCAGCATCGCCGCCTGCTGGCGCAGGAAGAACGCGCCTCCAGCACCGAGGAAGGCGTGCGCCGCGACGCCGCCACGCAGCTGGAAACGGCGATCGGCGGCCTGAACTCCGGCCTGAAGCTGGTCTCCGCCACGGTCGATGCGCTGGCCGTGCGGGCGCCGGTCGACGGCCGGCTGACCAACTTCCGCCTGCAGGTGGGCGAATCGATCAGCACCGGCAAGAACATCGGCCGCATCGACGATCCGGCGCGCTTCAAACTCGCCGCCAGCGTCGACGAGTACTACCTGAACCGCATGGCGGTCGGCCGCCACGGCAGCGTCAAGCAGGACGAGCGCAATTACGCGGTCGACATCCGCGCCATCTACCCGCAGATCAAGGAGGGCCGCTTCATGGTGGAGCTGGTGTTCACCGGCGGCCAGCCGCCGGTGCTCAATCCCGGCCAGAGCCTGGATGCGCGCATCACCTTGGGCGAGCCGGCCAAGGCGCTGCTGCTGCCGAACGGCGCCTTCATCAACGACAGCGGCGGCGCCTGGGTCTATGTGCTGGACGCCGGCGGCCGCACGGCGCAGCGGCGCGCGGTGCGCGTCGGCCGCCGCAACAACAGCCAGCTCGAAGTGCTCGAAGGCCTGGCCGCCGGCGACAAGGTGATCCTGTCGAGCTATGCGGCCTACGGAAATTCACCACGGTTGCAAATAACGCAGTAAATTCCCATCACTATCACTAAAGGCAAACCCCATGCTCAAACTCGTCGGCATCAGCAAAATCCACCAGGCAGGCGAAATCCAGACCACCGCGCTGGATCGCATCGACCTGGAAATCGAAGCGGGCGAATACGTCGCCATCACCGGGCCGTCCGGCTGCGGCAAGTCGACCATGCTGGGCATACTGGGCCTGCTGGACGTGCCTGACCACGGCGAATACTGGTTCGAGGGCCAGAACGTGGCCGGCTGGAGCGAATCGAAACTGAACCAGCTGCGGCGCGGCCGCATCGGCTTCATCTTCCAGAGCTTCAACCTGATCGAAGAGCTGACCGTGTTCGAGAACGTCGAACTGGCGCTGGAATACAACGGCACGCCGGCGCGCGAACGGCGCGAGCGCGTGACGGCCATGCTCAACAAACTGGGCGTGGGCCACCGCGCCGCGCATCGCCCTTCGCAACTGTCGGGCGGCCAGCAGCAGCGGGTGGCGATCGCGCGCGCGTTGGTGGCCGGCCCCGCCGTCCTGCTGGCCGATGAACCGACCGGCAACCTGGACACCGCACATGGCGATGAGGTCATGCGCCTGCTGCGCGAGATTAACGCCGAAGGCACCACCGTGGTGATGGTCACGCACTCGCCGGACCACGCCGCGCAGGCTTCGCGCACACTGAATCTGCTGGACGGCCGCATCATGGTCGACGTTCTGCAAGCCGCTTAAAGCGTCAGGATCACCTTCATGAACCTGCGCGACTTTCGCATAGGCTGGCGGCTGCTGTTGCAGCAGCCGACCTATTCCGCCGTGGTCATCGGCGGCCTGGCCATCGGCTTTGCCGCCTGCTTCCTGCTGTTCGGCTTTGTCGAATTCTGCCTGAACTTCAACAGCGCCATACCGGACAACGACCGCGTGCTCGTGGTCAAGCAGCGCATCAACGTTTTCCCGCGCCCGGAATGGCAAGCCTGGGCTTTCCTGCCCTTGCGCGATGTGGCTCTCGCCAGCGGCATGGTGTCGCAGGCCAGCGTCGCCAAGCCCATCGAGTCGCCGTTGCGCGCCGGTAGCGATTTGCGCGCGCTGAACCTGCTGGCGGTCGATCCCGATTTCCGCACCATGTTCGGCATCGTCGCGCTACAGGGCGACTTGGGCGCCGCGCTGGCGCAGCCCGATGGCCTGGCCTTGACGCGGAGCGGCGCACAGAAACTGTTCGGTGACCATCCCGCAGCTGGTCAGACCGTCCATGTCGATGGCACGGTATTGCAAGTGCGGGCGCTGATGCCCGATCCGCCGGCCAACAGCAGCCAGCAGTACGAGGCACTGGTCGGCACCGGCAGCAGCGCATGGCCGGAGCGCGAGACCGCGATCAGCAAATGGGGGCGCGGCATCGTTTACATGAAACTCAAGCCCGGCGCCTCGATGCCGGCGCTGACGGCGCTGCTGCAGGAAGCCAGCGAAAAATCGCCCATCAACCAGCGCGTTAAAAACGGCCCGCTGGGCAAAGGCCTGAACGGCCGCAACGTCGCCGATATCAGCCTTCTGCCTTTGCACGACGCCTACTTCGACGAAGGCCTGGCCAACAGCCGCGCGGGCGAGCAGTACGGCCAGCGCAGCAGCGTCTTCGGGCTGGCGGCGGCGGGTTTCCTGATCCTGCTGCTGGCCGCGATCAACTACATCAACCTGGCGACGGTGCGCACCCTGCGCCGCCAACGCGAGATCGGCATCCGCAAGCTGCTGGGCGCCAGCTCGGCGCGGCTGGTGCGCCAATTCCTCAGCGAGGCGGCGCTGACCTCCGTGCTGGCGGCCGTCGCCGGCTTGGTGCTGGCGTGGCTGCTGCTGCCGACCTTCGCGGAGCTGGTGAACCGTCCGCTGGCCGGCATGTTCACGCCCACGCGCTGCGTGATCGCGCTGGCGTTCGGCCTGTTCATCGGCGTGTGCGCCGGCGCCTATCCGGCCTGGCTGGCGCAGCACGCGCTACCGGGACCTGCGCTGGCTGGCCGCGGCAACAGCGAAACCGCCGCCGGCCTGTGGGTGCGGCGCGTGCTCACCGTGCTGCAGTTTTCCAGCGCGATGGCGCTGTCGGCGACGGCGCTGGCGGTCGGCTGGCAGACGTACTACGCCACCCATGCCTCGCCGGGATTCGATCCCGCGCACCTGCTGGTGCTGGACCTGCCGTCCGACGCGGAAGGCAAGCAGGGAGCGATCGCCTTCATGGAACAGCTGGCCCGGCTGCCGCGCGTTGAAGGCGTATCCTCCATTTCGGAAGCGGTGGGCCGCGACGGCATGAAGCTGACCAACACCGTGACCGCCAGGGACGGCCGCGAGATACCCTTGGAAGGCAAGAACGTCAGCGCCAACTGGTTTGAAGTGAACCACCTGCAGGCGCTGCACGGACGGCTGTTCCGCGCGGCGCAGGATGTCGACTACGGCAAGGCCCCGCGTGTGGTGGTCAATACCGCCGCCGCGCTGGCCCTGGGGTATGCGGCGCCGCAGGACGCGGTCGGTCAGGTGGTACCGGGCGGCATGGAGATCGTCGGCATTGCGCCCGACGTGCGCTACCAGGGACTGCACCGGCCATCGAAGGCGATCGTCTATTCCGTCCGTCCCGGCGGCGTGCTGATGATACGCACCAGCGACAACCTGGAGACGGCGTACAGCGAGATCGAACCACTGTGGCGCCGCCACTTCCCCAACGCCATCATGGAGATGAAGACGCAACAGGCCGTGCTCGAAGAACGCTACGCCACCGAAGCGCGGCTGATCCGGATACTGGCTGCCACCAGCGTGATCGCCATCGCACTGGCGGCCTTCGGCATCTACGTGCTGTCGGCCTACAGCGTGCAGCGCAGCCGGCGCGAGATCGTGATGCGCAAGCTGCACGGCGCCGGCCGCGTCGACATCGCGCTGATGATGGGCCGCGAATTCTCGGCGCTGGTGGGCGCCGGTGCGCTGATCGGCCTGCCGTTGGCGGCGGTGGCCGTCCAGCGCTACCTGGCCGCCTACACCGAGCATGCGCCGATTGGCGCCTGGACGCTGGCGGCGGCGCTGGCGATGGCCCTTCTTGTGGCGCTGCTGGCCACCACCCGCCATACGACGACGGCCTTGCGCATGTCGCCCGCATTGGCATTGCGCGACTGAACCGGAGAACAAATTGAAACCAAGCGACTTTCGCATTGGCTGGCGCCTGCTGCTGCGCCATCCGCTACACTCCGCCGTGGAGATACTGGGACTGGCGACCGGCTTCGCCGTCTGCTTTCTGCTACTCGGATTTGTGGCCTACTCCTTCAGCTACGACCGCGACGTGCCGCAGCGCGAGCGCGTGTTCGTCATCAAGCACCGGCTGAACTTCATTCCGCAGCCGCAATGGATGGAGTACACGCCGTTCGCGCTGCGCGAGGTGGCGCTGCGCAGCGGAGTGCCGCTGGAGGCCAGCGCCTGGTGGCCGCGCCAGACCACGCTGCAACTGCACGGACGCATGCAGCAGCTGGAGGTCACGGCGGTCGACCCGGCGTTCCAGTCCATCAGCGGCCTGCAGGCACTGGCCGGCGACCTGCGCGCGGCGCTGACCCAACCCGACGGCCTGGCCGTGACACAGCAGACCGCGCTGCGCCTGTTCGGCGCCACGCCGGCGCTGGGACGCACCATCGAGATCAATCGCCAGGCGCTGCAAGTACGGGCGGTACTGGCGGACCGTCCGGCCAACAGCACGCTGCAATTCAACGCGCTGGTCGGCGTGGGCAGCGCGCTGTGGCCGGAGAAGGAACGCCAGGACGCGCTGTCGAACTGGATGGGCATCGGTGGCCGCATCTACGTCAAAACCGGCCAGGGCGTCAGTCCTCAGGCCTTGCAACGGGCGCTGCAAGACGCGATCGACCGCGCGCCGTGGGCCAGCCTGGCCACGCCTGAGATGAAGGCCGCGCTGGGCCAGCGCAAGATGGTCGATATCGGCCTCGGTCCGCTGGCCGACGCCTACTTCGACCGCAGCGTCGCCAACACCATGGGCACCGGCCCGCGCGGCGACATGCGCATGGTGCTGGCGCTCGGCGCCACCGGCCTGCTGATACTGCTGCTCGCCGTGGTCAACTACGTCAACCTGGCGACGGTGCGCACCTTGCGCCGCCAGCGCGAGATCGCGGTGCGCCGCGTGCTGGGCGCAAGCACGCGCCAGCTGCTGGCGCAGTTCATGGCCGAATCGATGCTGCTGTCGGTGGCCGCCGCCGCGCTGGGCGTGCTGCTGGCGTGGCTGCTGCTGCCGCTGGCCTCCGACCTGCTGGAGCGCCGCCTGGACGGCATGTTCACGCCGGCGGCGATCGGCATTTGCCTGCTGGCCGGCGCGCTGGTCGGCGCGGCGGCCGGCGTCTATCCGGGCTGGCTGGCGCGCGGCGTCGACATGGGCATCACCTTGGCCCACCGCAGCGGCGAGACCACAGGCGGCGCGTGGCTGCGCCGCAGCCTGACGGCGGTGCAGTTCGGCGCGGCGATGAGCATGGGCAGCGTGGCGCTGGCGATCTTGTGGCAGACGCAGTTCGCCGCCAAGGCGCCACCGGGCTTCGATCCCGAGCCGCTGCTGGTGGTGGAGATGGCGGAAAACCTGCGCGACAATCCCGCCGCCCGCGCGCTGCGCGACGCCATTGCGCAACTGCCCGGCGTGGCCGGCGTGGCGGACAGCCGCGACGTGCCGGGCCGCGACGACAAAACCGGCACGCATGGCAGCGACACGGTCAAGCGCGTGGACGGCAGCAGCGCAGCGCTGACGGTGCATTTTGTCGGACCGGATTTCTTCAACGTCTACGGCCTGAAGGCCCTGGCCGGACGCCTGTTCGACCCGCGCATCGAAGCAGCGGCAGGCGACGGCGAGCAGAACGTCGTGCTCAACCAGGCGGCGGTGCTGGCGCTGGGTTGGCCGTCCGCGCAACAGGCGGTGGGCCAGCGCATCGGCGGCACGCAGTTACGCATCGCCGGCGTGACGCCAGACCTGCTCTGGGAAACGCTGCGCGATTCGGTGCGCCCGACCATGTACCGGATCGCCAGGGACAATCAGCTGCTGACGGTGCGCATGCGCGCCGCGCCGGATGCGCAAGGCCGCGCCGCGCTGGAGCAGGACATCGCCGCCGCCTGGAGCCGCTACTTCCCCGCCAGCGAGCCGGTGATACGCCGGGCCGGCAGCTACTACGCGCAGGCCTATGCCGACGATGTGCGCATGGCCAGGCTGCTGGCCTGCGCCACGGCGGTGGTATTCGCGCTGGCCGCCTTCGGCATCTACGTGCTGGCGGCGCACAGCGTGCAGCGCCGCGCGCGCGAGATCGTGCTGCGCAAGCTGCACGGCGCCGGCCGCAGGGCGATCGCGGTGCTGGTCAGCCGCGAGTTCCTGCTGCTGACAATGGCCGCCGCCGCGGTCGGGCTGCCGCTGGCCGGGCTGGCCATCGAGCGCTATCTGGCGGGCTTCGCGGCGCGCACGCCGCTGGGCAGCTGGGCGCCCGCGGCGGCGCTGGCGTTCACGCTGCTGATCGTGGCGCTGGCCACCGCCCGCCACACGCTGGCGGCGATGCGCATCGCACCGGCGCAGGCGCTGCGAGACTAGAAAAAATGGGATGAATGTACCTTGTAGGTACCGCACGATAGGTGATAGTTGGTGAGCACTAAGTTCCAATAAATGCTACTATGTTTTTTTAATAATATTTATAGGATTATATGAAAAAGTTTTTGATCGGGCTTACTTTTTTCATCTCTACTCTCAGCCAAAGCGCTTATGCCGACCAGCTCGAGCTTACTTCTGGAGACGTCAGCAATGGCGTCCTTTACCCTAACAACGGATTGATATCGCAAAATAATATTTTCCGCTTGACTCAGCAAACGGACGGCAATCTGGTACTGTACAAAAGTGGAGTTGCTATCTGGGCGACCTTCCAAAACGGCACTCATACGGTCATACAGGCCGATGGCAATTTTGTTCAATATCGCGGCAGCACCCCTGTATGGGCCTCCGATACAGTTCAACCACCCTCCACAAGTTACAATCACTACACGATAGGGGTGCAAAATGACGGCGCCGTGTACGTGCGCGGCCCGATGGTGGCTTCACCAGGACTCTGGAAGATCATTATTCCCGCAGGCGTTACCTTGGGTGGCAATCCAAATCCACCATGCCAAATGCGCCCCTTCCCTGTCTGCGTTTTCCCTGGCACACCATCTCAATACAATAGTTCGGTTTCAGCTTGCTCCCAAAGCGACGCTGCCACCTACGCAAGCCAGCACGGCTGGAACTTCGGCGCCTGCCATTAATCCAATTTGAGCACCCTGACCACAAATGGGTGCTTCCCCCCTTCAACATCAAGGTCATGAACAAGCTATTTTTTATCGCTCTGATTCCTCTCACGATAGGTGGAGGATATTATTTGCTCGGCGGCGAGCCGCGACCAAGTAACACGCCGATAGGAGGCCCCGGTAGCCCGCCAGCCAAGGCGACCGCGCAAACGCCCACAAAGGAGGGGGCAGGTCCCGTCATGAGGGCCTGGGGGTACTCACCTTTTGGCACCGCTAGCCCATCAACAGTCCCTGATGCGAAAACGCTTGCCACTGAGCGTATGGAGAAAATGCGAAAAATGGGAGTGGGCACCCCAGAGAAGTATTTTTATATGCCTCTAAAAGTCCTGAAAGAACTAGGGAAAACAGGGGACCCTTTCGCGCTGCTCCAACTTGGGCAGCAGTACTGGGATGAAGGCGCAATGTTGGAGCAAGACCCCGACTACGACTTCAAAGAAAATCCCAAATCCTTGGCTTTGCGATATACAAACGAAGCCTTTCTCGCAGGGTACAACCGCGCCGCGTTAATACTTGCCAACAGGCTCTCGCAAGAAAATCCGACAGAAGCCTATGCCTGGGCATTAGTCTCTCAGGAATCGGGAGACAAGGATGCCAACAAGGTTCTGCTGTCCACGGCGCCGCAACTCGACCTGCCGCAAATTCAGCAAGCCCAGCTAATTGCTATGAACAAAAATCTCGAGCTATCGAAGCTGTGGGCAATAAAGTTATATCCCAGCGCAAGTCATTCGCAGTGAGTTGTGAGACAGAGAGCAAGATACTGGTGTCCCGTATGCGGCAACAAAAAAGCCCAAAGTTGAATCCAACTTTGGGCTTTCACATTCAGTCTCATAGGACAACAGAAGTTATTTGACGCCTACCAACACGATATCGAAGATCAGCGTCGAGTTGGCAGGAATACCGGTCTGCGCCACAGCACCGTAACCCAGATCAGGCGGAACTATCAGTGTGCGCTTGCCGCCGACCTGCATTCCGGGGACGCCCTGGATCCAGCCGGTGATGACCTTGCCATCTACCAGCACAAAATCTTGCGACGTCCCGCCAATGTTGGAACTCACCTGCGGGCCACGATAATCGGGAGGACGGGTGCCATCGTAAAGATACAGCGCATAGTTTGCAGTAATGGTCTGGCCAGCTGACGCTGTAGCGCCAGTACCGATCAAGGTATCGGCCTTTTGCAGCGTCGGCAGTGGCGGAACGTTGGGGATTGTGACGCCCGGGATGACATCAACCAGCTCGAAATCGTAGACCATCGGCGAATTGGCGGGAATCGCCGGATAGATGCCTGTCGCGGCGCGCGAGGCGGCGCCGTACACCAGGTTGGCCGGCAGGATCGCGGTGCGCTTGCCGCCTATTTTCATGGCGGCGACAGGAGCTACGCCGAGGATGGCCTGGTCCCAGCCCACCACCACCGCGCCCAGGCCCACCGTGAACGGCGAAGCCGGCTTGCCGGTATCGACCGAGCTTTCCACTTTGGCGCCCTTGAAATCGGCCTTGGTCAAGTCATACAGGTAGCCGGTGAAGTTGATCACCACGATGTCGCCCGCCTTGGGGGCGGCGCCGGTGCCGACCACGGTGTCGGTCAGCTTGAACGCCGGCTGCACCACCACCACCGCCACCGGCGCTTTCGATCCGCCACCGCAGGCCGTCAGGGCCGCTACGCAGGCAACGGCAGCAAAATATTGAAACATCGATTTCATGATTACCTTTGATGAGTGTTCGTATTGGTCGCACATTCGGAGCAGAAGTTTAGCAGACCATGCCGCTTCCGCTCCGGGCGCTACATTCGGTTACATCTTTTAGCGCCGTGTGTGTGCTTAAATTTCCACTTGCGTGCCAAGTTCGATCACGCGGTTGGTGGGAATCTGGTAGTAGTCGGCGGCGCCGCGGGCGTTGCGCGACATCGTCACGAACAGGTGTTCGCGCCAGGTCGACATGCCGGCGCCAGGGGTCGAGATCACCGTCTGGCGGGCGATGAAGAACGAGGTCTCCATCATCTCGAACGGCAGGCCGAGGCAATCGCACTGGGCCAGCGCCTTCGGAATATCCGGTTCGTCCTTGAAGCCGTAGTGGACATTCACCTGGTAGCACTGGTGGCCCAGGTCCGTGACCTTGACCTGCTCGGCCACCGGCACGAACGGCTCTTCCACCACGTGCACCGTGAAGAACACCACGCGCTCGTGCAGCACCTTGTTGTGCGACAGGTTGTGCAGCAGCGCGTGCGGCACGCCGTCGCTCTCGCCGCGCAGGAAGATGGCGGTGCCATAGACCCGCGTCGGCGGCGCCACGAACAGCGAGGCCAGGAAGTCTTCCAGCGGGATCGCGTGCTTCTGCAAGTTCTGGAACACCAGCTCGCGGCCGCGCTTCCAGGTCAGCATCACCGTGAACAGGATGATGGCCAGCAGCAGCGGGAACCAGCCGCCGTGGAACAGCTTGAGCGAGCTGGCAGAGAACAGCAGCAGGTCGATCACGATGAAGAAGCCGGTGGAGGCAATGCACATCCACAGCGGCAGGTTCCAGCGGAAGCGGATCACGAAGAAGGTCAGGAAGGTGGTCGCCAGCATGGTCGCCGTGACCGCGATGCCGTAGGCGCCGGCCAGTTTCTCCGACGAGCCGAAACCGACCACCGCCATCAGCACCACCGACAGTTGCAGCCAGTTGACGATCGGGATGTAGATCTGGCCGATCTCGGTGGCCGAGGTGTGCAGCACGCGCATGCGCGGCAGCAGGCCCAGGGCGATGGCCTGCTTGGTCATCGAGAAGGTGCCGGAGATGGTGGCCTGCGAGGCGATCACCGTCGCCACCGTCGACAGCGCCACCAGCGGGTAGACGCTCCAGGCGCCGAGCTGCTGGAAGAAGGGATTGGCGATTGCTTCGGGATGAGTCAACAGCAGCGCGCCCTGGCCCAGGTAGTTCACCGCCAGCGACGGGAACACGATCATGAACCAGGCGAAGCGGATCGGCCGCGCGCCGAAGTGGCCCATGTCGGCATACAGGGCCTCGGCGCCGGTGAAGGCCAGCACCACGGCGCCCAACGCGACGAAGGCGATCATGCGGTTTTCAAACATGAAGCGCAGCGCGTGCAGCGGGTTCAGCGCCCACAGGATCTGCGGCGCCTGCACGATGTTGATCAGGCCCATGACCGCCAGCGCGGCAAACCAGACCAGCATCACCGGGCCGAACCAGCGGCCGATGCCGGCCGTGCCGTGGCGCTGCACCGCGTACAGCGAGACCAGGACGATGATGGTCAGCGGCACGATGTACTGTTCCAGCCCCGGCGTGGCCACTTCCAGACCCTCGATCGCGCTCAGCACCGAGATGGCCGGCGTGATCACGCTGTCGCCGTAGAACATGGTGGCGCCGATCACGCCCAGCAGCATCAATGGATAGTGCCAACGCGGCGCTTTCTTGGTGACCGAGTTCAGGGCCAGCGCCATCAGCGCCATGATGCCGCCCTCGCCGCGGTTGTCCGCGCGCAGCACCAGGCTGACGTATTTGAGCGAGACGATGGTCGTCAGGCCCCAGAAGATCAGCGAAATGATGCCCAGCAGGTTACCCTCGTTCAGGACCAGGCCGTGCTCGGGATCGAAGATGGTTTTGAGGGTGTAGAGGGGACTGGTACCAATATCGCCGTAGACGATGCCTACCGCAGCCAGCGTCAGGGCGACGAGGCTGCTTTTCTTATGTTGCTCGGTCAAGATTGCACCTGTTGTTGTTTTGGTGCATTGCACAATAGGATAAGTATTTGCAAAAGGCAAGGAGATTTTCGCATGGAAGGGTGTTCCAAAAATTCAATATCGCCAGTGTACGCTGGTGCGGGCCGAAGCGCGAGGCCGGCAGCGGCCGTGCGCCATATCGGCGATAATGCCAGACCTTGCCTTCGACCCGCCGCCCCTCTTCATGAACATAGGTATTGTTTACGCCACATGCGCGTTCTTTTGCTGGGGCTTGTTCCCGTTGTATTTCCACGCCATCGGCGAAGTGCCGGCGATGGAAATCCTGGCGCACCGCATGCTGTGGTCGCTGTTGTTCCTGGGCCTGGTGCTGACCGCGCGCCAGCAATGGAAGTGGCTGCCCAAGGTGCTGCGCAATCCGCGCGTGCTGGCCAGCTTTGTCGCCTCGGCGCTGCTGCTGACGGCCAACTGGTTCGTCTACATCTGGTCGGTCAACAACGGCCATGTCATCGATTCCAGCCTGGGCTACTTCATCAATCCGCTGGTCAATGTGCTGCTGGGACTGCTGGTGCTGAAGGAAAAACTGCGGCGCGGCCAGTGGATCGCCATCGGCGTGGCCACCAGCGGCGTGCTGTGGCTGACCTGGTCGGCCGGCCAGGTGCCGTGGATCGCCCTGATTTTAGGCTTCACTTTCGGCGGCTACGGCCTGCTGCGCAAGACCGCCGCGCTGGCGGCGCTGGAGGGCCTGTCGCTGGAAACCATGCTGCTCTTCCCGCTGGCGCTGGTGTATGTGGTGTGGCTGACCTGGCACGGCCACAACACCTTCATCAACACCCCGTACGACAGCACCCGCTGGCTGCTGGCGGCGGCCGGGCCGATCACCGCGATACCGCTGGTGATGTTCGCGGCCGGCGCGCGCAAGATCCCGATGTCGGTGCTGGGCCTGCTGCAATACCTGTCGCCGACCATGCAGGCGCTGCTGGGCGTGTGGGTGTTTAATGAAAGTTTCCCGCCGGCGCGGCTGGTCGGCTTCGCCATCATCTGGAGCGCGCTGGCGCTGTATGTGGCCGAGGGGCTGTGGGCCGGCCAGCGCGCTAAATAGTGGGCGGACGGCGGGATTTATCGTATCCTGTCGTCCTTCCTTGCGTTTCTACGCAATTAAAAAATTCTTACTGAGATTCTCAATGGCAAATTACGTCTACACCATGAACAAGGTGGGCAAAATCGTCCCGCCCAAGCGTCAGATTCTGAAGGATATTTCGCTGTCCTTCTTCCCGGGCGCAAAAATCGGCGTGCTGGGCCTGAACGGCTCCGGTAAGTCGACCTTGCTGAAAATTATGGCAGGCATCGACACCGACATCCAGGGCGAAGCCGTGCCGATGCCGGGCCTGAACATCGGCTACCTGCCGCAGGAACCGCAGCTCGATCCCGAAAAAACCGTGCGCGAGGAAGTCGAATCGGGCCTGGGCGAAGTGTTTGAAGCGCAAGCCAAGCTGGAAGCCGTGTACGCCGCCTACGCCGAGGAAGACGCCGACTTCGACGCCCTCGCCACCGAGCAGGCGCGTCTGGAAGCGATCATCTCGACCTCCGACGGCGGCAACCTGAACCTGCAATTGGAAATGGCGGCCGACGCGCTGCGCCTGCCGCCTTGGGAAGCCAAGATCGGCGTGCTGTCCGGCGGTGAAAAGCGCCGCGTGGCGCTGTGCAAGCTGCTGCTGTCCAAGCCGGACATGCTGCTGCTCGACGAGCCGACCAACCACCTGGACGCCGAGTCCGTCGAATGGCTCGAACAGTTCCTGCTGCGTTTCCCGGGCACCGTGGTCGGCATCACCCACGATCGCTACTTCCTCGACAACGCCGCCGAATGGATTCTGGAGCTGGACCGCGGCCATGGCATTCCATGGAAGGGCAACTACTCGTCGTGGCTGGACCAAAAGTCCAACCGCCTGAAGCAGGAAGAGTCGACCGAATCCGCGCGCCAGAAGGCGCTGCAGAAGGAATTGGAATGGTCGCGCCAGAATCCCAAGGCGCGCCAGGCCAAGTCCAAGGCCCGCCTGGCCCGCTTCAACGAGCTGAGCGAGTACGAATACCAGAAACGCAACGAGACCCAGGAGATCTTCATCCCTGTGGCCGAGCGTCTGGGCAATGAAGTGATCGAGTTCAAGAACGTGTCGAAAGCGTTTGGCGACCGCCTGCTGATCGACAATGTGTCGTTCACCATTCCGCCGGGCGCCATCGTCGGCATCATCGGCCCGAACGGCGCCGGCAAGTCGACCCTGTTCAAGATGATCGCCGGCCTCGACCAGCCGGACAGCGGCGAAGTGGTGATCGGCCAGACCGCCCGCATCTCGCTGGTGGACCAGAGCCGCGATACGCTGAGCGACAGCAAGAGCGTGTTCGAGGACGTGTCCGGCGGCGCCGACATGCTCAGCGTCGGCCGTTTCGACATGCCGTCGCGCGCCTACCTGGGCCGCTTCAACTTCAAGGGTTCGGACCAGCAGAAGATCGTCGGCAACCTGTCCGGTGGTGAACGCGGCCGCCTGCACCTGGCCAAGACGCTGCTCAAGGGCGGCAACGTGCTGCTGCTCGATGAACCGTCGAACGATCTGGACGTGGAAACCCTGCGCGCGCTGGAAGATGCGCTGCTGGAGTTCGCCGGTTCCGTGCTGGTGATCTCCCACGATCGCTGGTTCCTGGACCGTATCGCCACCCACATCCTGGCGTTCGAAGGCAACTCGCAGGTCACTTTCTTCGACGGTAACTATCAGGAATACGAAGCCGACAAGAAGAAACGTTTGGGCGAGGAAGGTGCGAAACCAAAACGCATACGCTACAAGCCACTGACCGTGTAAACGACGAAGGCCACCTTGATGAGGTGGCCTTTTTTCATGGTGGTGAACCGAACTTAGAAGTTGTAGCGCACGCCGGCGGTGATGGCGCTGTTTTTGCGGCCCAGGTCGACGTTGTTCTTGCCGTAGTTTTCATACTCCAGCGAGACCTTCACGTTCTTGTTGATCGCGTACTCGGCGCCAACCGACCCATACAACGCGCTCTTGTTGGAGTCGCCGGAGACGGAAGCGATGCCGGTGGTGGTAACGTCGTTATGGTTGCGCGCCACGCCCAGCTTGCCGAACAGGGCGACCTGGTCATTCACCGTGTAAGTGCCCTTGCCTGCAACATAGAACGAGTTGGCCTTGGTCTGCACGTGGCCGGCTGCGCCGCCCGTCGTGTAGTCATAACCTTTCTTGCCGAAGTCGGTATAACCGCCCTCGACCGCCCAGGTCTTGTCGATGTTGTAGCCGGCGAAGATCTTGCCGGTCGCCTGGTCGCCGCTACGGTCGGAAACGCTGGTTGCGCCCGGCACGTCGAACTTGTAGTGGCTGCCCACGACACCGGCGCCGATGTAGGCGGTGCCCGCGTCATCGGCGGCGTAAGCGGAGGTGCCAGCCAGAGCGGCAGCGGAAGCAACTAATGCGAACAGAATTTTTTTCATGGTCTTGGATCTTTCAGCAAAATGAGTGTTGGACTTGCTTGGGATCGCAGTTCTCTGAATTGCGATGGAGCCAAGATAGCACTCACGCCAACACCTGTCCGCACCGATTTAGTAAGAAGTGTGACAGGATGTAAGCCAAATAAAGACCGGAACAAATCGACTTCCACCAAACTTAAGAGACACTTAAGGTTCTCGCAGAATTTGGCGGAAAGTCAGGTTGATGCGCGGCCCGCGGGCGCCGCGTTCCTTGTTGATGCCGTGCAGCCAGTGCAGCTGAAGGCTGCCCGCCATCAGCAGCAGGCAGCCGTCGCCCAGCGCCAGCTTGATGGTTTTCGGCAGGCGCCGGTGCTTGAGGATGAAGGTGCGCGGCGCGCCAAAGCTGACCGAGGCGATGGCCGGCTGCGGCCCCAGCTCGCGCTCGTCGTCGGCGTGGAAGCCCATGCTGTCGCGTTCGTCGCGATAGTAGTTCAGCAGCACGCTGTTGAACTGGCGGCCGGTGGCCCGCTCGACTGCCTGTTTGATGTGCAGCTGCAAGGGCGTGAACGGCAGCGGATGGAAGGTCTTGCCGGAATAGCGGTAGCTGGCCTCGCCATGCCAGGCCGTCAGTCGCGGTTGCATATGCAATTTACCCCAGACCTGGACTTGTTCCGCGCGCCAGTCGGTTTCGTCGAGCAGGCGCTGCATGGCCTCAGGCGGCGCCAGGTCCAGCGCCAGCCGCTGCTGGAACCACAGTTCGCCATCCTCGATCGGGATGGGCATCAAGGCGCTGTCGTCGGCAAATAAGTCCATGCGCGTTATGATACCGGCACTACGTCAGACAGGAGAACCTCGTATGCAAAAACGCCAGTTTCTGGGCCGCGCCGCGTTGGCCGGCATGGCCGCCGCCACCCTGCCCGCCTCGCAGGCCGTCGCCGCCGCCAACAATGCCGGACCGGCGCTGTTGACCGTGACCGGCGCCGTCGGCAAGGTCAACCGCGGCCGCTTCGATCCGGTGCGCGACCAGATGATGCACAAGCAAAAACTCAGCTTCGACAAGGCGCACGCCTTCGACTTCGCCGCGCTGGCCGCGCTGCCGGCCATCACCATCGAGCCGACGCTGGAATACGACGGCAAGCCGCACACGCTGCGCGGCCCGCTGCTGCTGGACGTGATGAAGGCGGCCGGCGCATCGCTGGGCGAAGGCGGCAAGCTGGTGTTGCGTGCGGTGGATGGTTATGCGGCCACGGTCAGCGTGGCGCAGGCGCGCGCGCAGCGCACCATCGTTGCCACCCATCTGGATGGCGCGGCGATGGCGCTGGGCGGATTGGGTCCGCTATGGGCGATCTACGATGCCGACAAGGTCCCCGAGATGGCCGCCAAACCGCTCGCAGAACGGTTCGCTTCCTGCCCGTGGGCCCTGTATCACATCGAGGTGCAGATTTAGGCCTTAGGCGTAGGCTTCGGCCAGAGTCATCACTCGCGGAGCGATGGTGATGCCGATGCCGGAAAACAGCGCGGTGATGGCGGCCATATTGACTTCCATCTCTTCGGCTTTCCAGCCCTGGAACAAATCAGTGCCGTCTTTTTGGAAGTGCAGGTCCAGCACCTTGCCGCGGTCCTTGTGGGTGTAGCCACCGCTGTAGGTGTTCTTGAAACCCATCGCCGCCAACGCCGCCAGCACTTCGGCCGGAGGATTGTCCGGATCGGTGGCCATGAACACACCAAAAGTCTTGCCGGGCGGTTTGGCGGCGATATCTACGTCGTAAATCCCTGGCGCTTTCGTGACGGTCGTACTCTTCAGAAATAACATGTTCTACCCCTATCCTATTGGTGCGCCGGCTTCGTGCTTGATTCTTCAAGAAAACATTCCAAGAAACAAGCTTATTGCTAATTCCGAGGTTTGTCGACTAATCCCGCCACTTATTTGTGAATTCGTACCAATAAAACTGCAACGCTCACTCTCGGGAAAAGCATACACCTACTTAAAATATAGTTGTTAAGTAGTAATTTGCAAGGAGATAAGAGGCGTAACCGTCGCTGCGGGCTAGTTCTGGCGTTTTCTGCGCGCCAGATCGGCCGTGGGCGCCACCAGCGCCCGGTAAAGTTCGCCGGTTGCTCTATCCCACTGATCGACCGCCCGTTGTTGGCGATCCACAGTATCCATGTCGCCGCGCGCGATCGGGCCGCTGAGGGCGGCGGCGGCGCCGAGCCGGAAAACATTCGCCATCGACTCGGTGGCCAGCGGCTGCGCCATCTGGCGCGCCACCGCTTCCGGAATGCCGGCCGCCATGTAGGCGCGCAAGGCGGCGTCCAGCACGGTGACCAGGTAGTTGCTGGCGAAGACGGCGGCGGCGTGATACACGGTCTTGGCCGAGGCGTCGATCGCCACCGGCTGCGCGCCGATCGCCTGCAAGGCCGGCGTCAGCACGGCCAGCGCGGCGGCGTCGCCCTCGATGCCGCAGAAGGTGCCTGAAAATTGAGCAGCCACCGCCGCCGGATCAGCGAAGCTGCGGATCGGATGGACGCTGGCGACCAGCCCGCCCGCATCGCGCGCGGCCTGCAACTGGCCGGACGCCAGCGCGCCGCTGCAATGGAACACGATGCTGCCTTGCAGCGGCGTCGCCTGCGCCAGCGCGGCGCAGGCGCAGGCGATCTGGTCGTCGCCGACGGCCAGCACATGGATGTCGGCCGGCTGCAATTGGTCGTAGCGCTCCACCGGCGCGCCGCTGCCGATGAAGTCCACGGCGGCCCGCGCCGAGGCGGCGGAACGCGTCAGCACCTGCTGCACCTGGAAGCCACCCTGTGTCGCCAGCAAACGTCCCAGCACGCGGCCGACATGGCCGGCGCCGATCAGGTTGAGGGTCGCCATCAGAAACCGGAGCCAGGTTGCTGCAAGAACGCCTGTTCTTCCGGCGTCGACGCGCGACCCAGGATGGCGTTACGGTGCGGGAAGCGGCCAAAGCGGCGTATCACCTCGCGGTGGCGCTCGGCGAAATCGAGCATGCCGGCGATGGCCTGGCTGGTGGCCGGCGATGTCGTGCCGCGCCCGGCGTCGGCCATGCGGGTGTACAGGGCCACGGCCTGCTCCTGCATCGCCATGTCCTCGGCGTGCTCGAACGGCAGGTAAACAAAGGCGCGCTGCAAGGGCGGCAGCGCCAGGTCCTGCTGCGCCTCGACCATCTTCAGCGCCGCCTGCAAGGCTTGCGGGTCGCCGACGAAGGCCAGCGGTGTGCCGCGGTGGACGTTGCGGCAAAACTGGTCCAGCACCAGGATGCGCGCCAGCGCGGACTGCGGGCCTTCCGCATCCCACGCGTGCAGGCCGCCGGCCTGCGCCTGCTCGATCAGCGTGCCGAAACGGCTGGCGACCTCGCGGTCGAAATCGTCGTTCTTCTGGAACCACTCGCGGCGCGTGGCGTCGGCGGCCTGCCCTGGGGCGGGCTGGAACCAGAAATCGAATACTGCCCTGGCTTGTTCGTTCATGCTTATGTTCGTGTTTTAGTTACGTGCGTGGGACAGCTGGAAGCTGTGGATGCCGTCGAATTGCGCCAGCTCGGCCGACAGCACCGACATCGGCGCGCCGCTACGCTTGCTCAGCGCGATGGCGACGAAACGCCATTCCTGCATGCCGCCGTCGCTGCCTATCATCAGCGAGCCGCCCGCGATTTCATAGCCGCGTTGCAGCGCCATCGCGCGCAGCGCCGGCTCTTGCGGCAGGTATCCGGCCTTGAAGCGCATGGTGATCGCAATCGCGTGCCGCGACGGCAGCCTGGCTTCCAGCTTACTCAAAAAGATCATCGAGCCGGCGCTCAACACCGCCAGCCCCATCGCGCCCAGGTAGAAGCCGATGCCGACCATCACGCCGATCACCGACGAGGCCCAGATCGAGGCCGCCGTCGTCAGGCCGCTGATATTGAAGCCTTCGCGCATGATGACGCCGGCGCCGAGGAAGCCGATGCCGGTGACGATGCCCTGCACGATGCGGGTCGGGTCGGAGGTCAGGATGGTGTGGCCGGCATGGCCGCCGAACCACTCGCCGGGATAGCCGCCGATCACCGTCAGCGCGGCGGACGCCATGCATACCAGCCCGTAGGTGCGCATGCCTGCCGCCCGCCCGTGATACGAGCGCTCGTAGCCGACCATCAGGCCCAGCAGCAGCGCGCCGACCAGATTCAACAGAATGACGCCATTGATGGCGATTTCATGGACTGACCAATAAGCAAACAGGAACTCGATCGATGGCATGCGTGGTCTCTTTCAGTGGTGGCGCTACGGCGTTTTTTTCACGAGCTGTTTTTCGAACGCGACATCGAGCTTGCTCACGCGCCGGGGCGGCCCCGGCGAAATGCCGTTGACGAAGGCGACGAAGTCGTCGAGCTCCAGCGGCGCGCACAGCGGCGGCTGGCCGGCGCCTTCGGTCAGGAAGAAGTGGCCGCTGCCGGTGCGCGACATCGAATACTTGGCGTTTCCACTACGAACCTTGAGACGGTCGACGGCCGTCGTGGCCCGGGTTGCGCGGCCGCTCATAGCGCCTCCGTGCGGGTTTGCAGCCAGGCCAGCGCGGCGCCGGACAGCAGCGGGCGCAATCGCTGGCGCACCGTGGCGTGATAGTCGTTCAGCCAACGTTTCTCGTCGTCGCGCAGCAGCGAGGACTCGATGCAGCGGGTGTCGATCGGGCACAGCGTCAGCGTCTCGAAATCGAGGAACTCGCCGAATTCGGTCTGTCCCGCGGGACGGTTCAGCACCAGGTTTTCAATCCGGATGCCCCACTTGCCGGGCCGGTACAGGCCCGGTTCTATCGATGTAATCATGCCTGGTTCCATGGCGGTGTGCGGCTCGGGCATCGCCGATTGCGAAATCGACTGCGGGCCTTCGTGCACGTTGAGGAAGTAGCCGACGCCGTGGCCGGTGCCGTGGCCGAAGTCCAGGCCCTCGGCCCACAGCGGCGCGCGGGCGATGGCGTCGAGCATCGGCGATTTGGTGCCGCGCGGGAAGCGCGCCGAGGACAGGGCGATCACGCCCTTGAGCACCAGCGTGAAATCGCGTCGGTGCTCGGCCGTGAGGGCGCCCACGCCGACCACGCGGGTGATGTCGGTGGTGCCGCCTAAATACTGGCCGCCGGAGTCGATCAACAACAGGCCGTCGCCTTCGATGACGGAGTGCTGGGCTTCGGTGGCGCGGTAATGCATGATCGCGCCGTTGGAGCGGAAGCCGGCGATGGTGGAGAAGCTGGGGCTGACGAAGCCCGGCCGGCGTGCGCGCGCGGCCGTGATTTCACGGTCGATCGCCAGTTCGGTCAGCGCTGGGCGCTGCGGATCGGCCAGCGTTTGCTCCAGCCAGGTGAAGAATTCGCACAGGGCGGCGCCGTCCTGCTCCATGGTGGCGCGCACGTGTGCCGCATCGCCGTCGCTTTTCTTCGATTTGGCGAAGGTGGTCGGGTTGATCGCCTCGATCACCCGGACCGTGGCCGGGATCCACTGGCGCGTGCCGTAGGTCAGGCGGCGCGGATCGATCAGCAAGGTGCTGTCGGCAGGCAGCGCGGCCAGCGCGGCGGCGGCCGATTGATAGGGAGCGACATCGACGCCGTCCTCCGCCAAGGTGGCGCTCAGCGCCGGCGAAACCTTGCCGTCGGCGACGAACAAGGTGGCGCGGTCCGGGCCGATCAGCGCGTGCGACAGGAAGATCGGGTTGTAATTGACGTCGGCGCCGCGCAGGTTGAACAGGTAGGCGATATCGTCCAGCGTCGAGATCAGGTGGCGTTGCGCGCCCAGCTGCCGCATCGTCTTGCGTAAATTGACAAGTTTTTCGGCGCGGGTTTGGGACGCGAACGGTGGAAGATGCTCGTACACCGGCGCCGCCGGCAGCGCGGGCCGGTCGGCCCAAACTTGATCCAACAGATCGAAATCGGAGCGCAGCGTGACGTTCTTCGCGCGCAGCGCCGTTTCCAGCAGGCGGGCGATGGACAGGCCAAGTACCGCGCCGTCGACCGCCGCCGTCTGGCCGGACTTCATGGTCGCGGCCAGCCAGTCGACATATTGCACGCTGGCGCCGGAGGTTAGTTTCATCAGCGCAATACCAGTACCGGCCAATTGCTGCTCGGCCTGGGTCCAATAACGGGCGTCGGTCCAGATGCCGGCAAACTCCGGCGTGATAATAAAGGTGCCGACCGAGCCAGTAAAACCCGACAACCATTCACGGCCCTGCCAGCGTGCCGGCAGATATTCGGACAAATGAGGATCGGCGGAAGGCACGATCAGGGCGTCGATCTGTTGTTGGCGCATCGCAGCGCGCAACAACGCCAGGCGCTCGACAACGTGAGAGGTTTCTGGAATATGCATGGGATAAGTCGATTTCCGGTGCGCCGCCAATGCGGCATCGCTTGTCGCCATGATACCGCGATTGCCTGGGGCACAGGCCTTGAACTTTAAATGGCACGGCGCTTGGCGGTGGGCTTAGGAAGTTCGCCGGAGAGTTGGCTTACGATGCAGGAAATACATGATCGCTGGCTAGAAAGACGCAGCAGTACCCTTCAAGATACTTCAACTACGTAGCCACTCAGTCTGTCACCCGCTCCCACACGCCGGTAAATGGTGGGTCGGGATCTACCAGTCGCCAGACTTGATGACATAACGCACAGCTGTACCATTTCTCTTTGCTGCCGACCGTATCGTACGGCGTTAATACTGGCGTTTGCTGAAAATTTGAATTTTGTGCAATCCAAGTCGTCAAAGTTATATATTCAGAGGGCGAACGAAATCCTCCAGAGAATCTATTTGCGTCACATGTGCAGTCTTTGGTAATCATTTTAACTTTCCTCCATCAATCTTCAGAGATAAATCGGGGCCGCCTTTGATCAAAAGTTGGCTTCCGCCGCCAACCCAGACCCCGCGTTGGCCTCCCACCTCGCCAACCGAAATAGCAGTACCTGCGGGCAGTTTTATCGCAGTCCAGTCGGTCGCTTGGCTGCAAATACTTGAGCTGAAGGGAGGTTTTCCACCTCCCCATTCAGGAAGCAACGCGGAATCAATACGAGTCTGAAGCGACCCAATGGGCTTCTCGAGAGACCAATATCCGCCATCCTCTGCGGCCCAAGTACCAGGACTCCACGCACGGTACACTACAGTATCCTCGCTGAGAACAATATCGGCATACCGACCACCAGAAAAAGTCTCCGCGCGATTAGCTGGCAACGGCCCAGGGTTTAACGCGTCATATTCGCCGACCACGGTCCCTTTGACCGATGCCACAATTTTCTTGTATGACTCACCTGCTGAACGCCGCGCAGCCGCAAACGGCCCTTTGCATCCAACAATCCTGACACCATCGCCTGAATTGGATTTTCCCCCGACAACAGTGCTTCGCATTGCGGGAGTCGTTCTAGGACCAATGCTGATCGGCTGTCGGCTTGGCATAGTTGCAACTGAGAGAGCCAGACCCATTGCGGCAAAGCCGACCTGATTGGCCGCCGCTATTTTCTCTTCGCTTTGGCCGGCAAGGCGAGCTGCTACACCTGGCCCGCCGAAGATCCCTAGCAGCGCAGTTTCCAGATTATTCGTTGTTCGCAACTGCTTCGCTGAGTCCATAGCAGGGTCCCAAGGCACTAACTGAGGTCCTTTCGGCCAACTCCGCATAGATCGTTTCAAACGCTCCATTCCGCTGGTACCACTCAGCGTTTCTCGCTGCATTTGCGCTGCCAGTTTTTCGGATAAGGATTGCGGCACTGGCAATCCGAGCGGATTGTCAGCATCCCAAGCAGGTGGGTTGACCAAGGAATTGGGCAAGGTCTTGCGCACAATCGGTGGATCGGATGTCTGAACAGCAGTCTTCGGCGGGGCTACGCTCGGCGAACATGTGGTGACATAAACTCCAGGATTGTTTCCACCATTCATGGTGCAGGGATCGCCTTCGCGCAAAACCTGCTTGCTTTCGATGCGTACCGTGCGGCTTCCTTTGATGGGTTTGACTTCGCCGCTAACCGTGCCGGATTTGATCCCTTTGCCGGTTCCCGGTTCGTCGCCGGTGCAGCGGGGCTGTGTGGTGATGTCGAGCAGGTAGGCCGGACATCCGTTGAAATTGACAGTGCGCGCCGTGTTGGCACTATTACTCAGGTCCTGCACGGTTGGATAAGGTATCGGTACCATAGTGGGTCCGATGGGTGTTCTATTAATCGAGGGGGCCGTGCTGATGGCCTTAAAGCCATCATGCTTGCGGGCCCCGATCTTATTATTGCCATTGGGCGCCGCTTTTTCTTGGACCGGCTTTCGTTCCTCCATCGCCTTTTCAAGAGTGGCAATATTTGCCTGGAGTTCTCGAATCCTCTTTTGGTGATCTTTTTCCTCGAGCACGGACGCAATTCGCGCAACTTCGCTGTCACCGTATGGATCGGACAAATTGAGCCGGTCGCTCATGATTGAATCACCGATTCTTTGACAATTAGCAAAAGAATCGCTTGCATGATCTCATTATGCAATTCAAGTTTATTCATTTTCTAGCCCCAGCAGCCATGACAGCCATGACAGAATATGTTGGCAGCAATAGGGAAGAGTGAATTTGATTAAAAACAAGCTATGGAAAATCCAAAGAGGTTTCCGGAAGCTTGAATTTACTGGTTGAACACCAGGATCATTTTAGAGCTGCTATTGATGGAAATAAGTACAGGACTATCATCACGAATAACCCGTTCCCGCTTATTTTCTGTCTACTCAAATCCCATGAAATACCACATTCCCAATCAATCGCCACCAATGATAAGTGCCAGAATTTGGCGCAAACACACCAAAAACTAGCATGATTTGAGGGCAAGACTTCCCCGCTCGGGAATTCATAGTTCGGGGAGCTGACGCTCAGGCCTCGTAGCGGCGCAGGCCTTCGAGATCGAGTATGCGGATGCCGCCGTAATCAAGACTTAACAAGCCTTGTTTCTCCAGCAGCTGTAATGCCTGATTGGCGCGCTGGCGCGAGGCGCCGGATAGCAGGCCTAATTCCTCCTGCGATATCTGGACCAGTTTCTCCAATCCCGGATAAAGATGGGAATTGAACATGGAAACCAGGCAGCGCGCCACACGCGTATCGGGATTTAATAAGCGGTCATTTTCCACCATGCCGATAAACTGCCCCAGCCGCTCATTCAATTGCATCAATAAAAACCTTGTGAATGGCAAACTGGTATCGAGCAACCAGTGAAAAGTAGACATCGGCATGCGGGCGATACGGCTATCGCGCAATGCCATCGCGTCATATTTCAGTATCTCCCGCTTTAATACCGAACCCTCGCCAAACCAGCCGCCGGGTGGCACGCCGGTAAATGACACGCTTTTACCGGCCGCCGAGAAATTCGTCATCTTGACCATGCCTTCCATAATCCCCAGCCAATGCTCGACCATTTCACCCTTGCGGCAAACATAACCGCCCTTTGGAACAAAAGTTTCAAAGGTCTCGGACTCCACACGCGCCATTTGTTCAGGCGTCAGACCCTGGGCCCAGATCGCCGTGCGCAGTGATTCCTTAAGAGTAATCTGATGTCGATTAGGCATTATTGCAACGCAATATGGAAAGTTCGGTCAAATGTCGCCGAAAAGACAACCTGCTTGTCGGCGGCAGGCTAATATCATCACATAAAAAGGCTGCCGTATCAGAAGTTTAACAAGTACGAGCAAACAGCAACAGGAGACACTGGTGCATACACAGAACGAGACGTTCCCGCGCTGGCTGCTGACCCACGGTCAGCTCCGCCCAGGAAAACCCGCATTCCGCGAAAAATACCTGGGCATCTGGCAAACTTGGACCTGGGCCCAGGTTAACGACGAGGTCCGGGCGCTGGCCTGCGGCCTGGCCGCCATCGGCTTCCAGCGCGGCATGAACCTGGCCATCATCGGCGACAACCGCCCCCGCCTCTACTGGTCGATGCTGGCCGCGCAATGCCTGGGCGGCGTGCCGGTGCCGCTGTACCAGGACGCCCCGGCCGCCGACATGGCCTACGTGCTGGAAAACGCCGAAATCCGCTACGCCATCGTCGAAGACCAGGAACAGGTCGACAAGTTGACGGAATTACAAAGCCTGTACCCGCACATCGAACACGTGGCCTACGACGACGAGCGCGGCATGCGCCACTACCGCCAGCAAGGCCTGCTCTCCTTCGCCCGCCTGCAGGAACTGGGGCGGGACTGGGACAAGGCCAATCCCGGCATGTTCGACGCCGCCGTCAAAGCCGGCAAGGGCAGCGACAACGCCATCATCCTGTACACCTCCGGCACCACCGGCAAGCCGAAAGGCGTGTGCCAGACCCACAGCGCGCTGATCGCGGCCGGCACCGGCGGCGTCGGTTTCGAGCACCTGACCGACGAGGAAGACATCCTGTCCTACCTGCCGATGGCCTGGGTGGGCGATTGCCTGTTCTCGTTCGCGCAGGCGATGACGGCCGGCTTCACCGTCAACTGCCCCGAATCCGGCGACACCGTCATGACCGACATGCGCGAAATCGGCCCGACTTATTACTTCGCCCCGCCGCGCGTGTTCGAGAACATGCTGACGACCGTGATGATACGGATGGAGGACGCCGGCGCCATCAAGCGCCGCATGTTCCATCACTTCATGGCGGTGGCGCGCCGCAGCGGCGCCGCCATCCTGGACGGCAAACCGGTGCCGCTGTCGGACCGCCTGGCCTACGCGGTCGGCCAGGTGCTGGTCTACGGCCCGCTGAAAAACGTGCTCGGACTGTCGCGCGTGCGGGTCGCCTACACGGCCGGCGCCGCGATCGGGCCGGACCTGTTCCGCTTCTACCGCTCCATCGGCGTCAACCTGAAGCAGTTCTACGGCTCCACCGAAACCTGCGCTTATATATGTCTGCAGCCGGACGGCCAGATCAAGTTCGACAGCGTCGGCCTGCCGGCGCCCGGGGTCGAGGTCAAATTGGCCGACAACGGCGAGGTCTTGGTCAGGTCGCCAACATTGATGGACTGTTACTACAAGCGCCCCGACGCCACCAGCGAAGCGATCGACGCCGATGGCTACTTCCACACCGGCGACGCCGGCCTGTTCGACCACGAAGGCCACCTGAAGATCATCGACCGCGCGGCGGACGTGGGCAAGATGAACGGCGGCGCCATCTTCGCGCCCAACTATGTGGAGAACAAGCTCAAGTTCTTCCCCTTCATCAAGGAGGCGGTGGTGTTCGGCGACCGGCGCGACGAGGTCTGCGCCTTCATCAATATCGACATGGAAGCCGTGGGCAACTGGGCCGAACGCCGCAGCATCGCCTATTCCGGCTACACCGACCTGGCCGCGCACCCGCAGGTGTATGGCCTGGTGCGCGACTGCATCGAGCAGGTCAACGCCGACCTGGCGGCCGAGCCGATGATGAGCGACACCCAGATCCACCGCTACCTGGTGCTGCACAAGGAGCTCGACCCCGACGACGATGAGCTGACCCGCACCCGCAAGGTACGCCGCAAGTTCATCGCCGAGAAGTATGCGGTGCTGATCGAGGCGCTCTACAGCGGCAAGCAGTCGCAATACATCGAAACGCAGGTCAAGTTCGAGGATGGACGCAGCGGGCTGGTGGCGGCGGACCTGAAGATCGAGTCCTGCAAGACTTTCCCTGCCATCCAAGCAGCGGCATGACAGAGGAAACGACCATGCAAATGAACGAACCAGACACCCACTTCGGTGCGGATGCAGACCCAGGCCGCCGGAAAATCGGCCCGGTGATCCTCGACCTGAAAAATATCTCGCTGTCGTTCGGCGGCGTGAAGGCGCTGACCGACATCTCCTTCGACGTCAAGCAGCACGAGATCCGCGCCATCATCGGCCCCAACGGCGCCGGCAAGAGCTCGATGCTCAACGTGATCAACGGCGTGTACCGCCCGCAGCAGGGGGAGATCATCTACCGCGGCGAACACCGCAAGAACATGGACTGCCACGCGGCCGCCAAATCCGGCATCGCCCGCACCTTCCAGAATATCGCGCTGTTCAAGGGCATGACGGTCCTCGACAACATCATGACCGGCCGTAACCTGAAGATGAAATCGAACTTCCTGATGCAGGCCCTGTACTGGGGCCCGGCGCGGCGCGAGGAGATCGCCCACCGCGTCAAGGCCGAGGAGATCATCGACTTCCTCGAAATCCAGGCGATCCGCAAGACGCCGGTGGGCCGCCTGCCCTACGGCCTGCAAAAGCGCGTGGAGCTGGGCCGGGCGCTGGCCGCCGAGCCGGAGATCCTGCTGCTCGATGAACCAATGGCCGGCATGAACGTCGAAGAGAAACAGGACATGTGCCGCTTCATCCTCGACGTGAACGACCAATTCGGCACCACCATCGTGCTGATCGAGCATGACATGGGCGTGGTGATGGACATCTCGGACCGCGTGGTGGTGCTCGACTACGGCAAGAAAATCGGCGACGGCACGCCCGACGACATCCGCTGCAACCAGGACGTGATCAACGCCTACCTTGGAAAGGCCTGCGAATGAACGTGAACTTTTTCTTTGAGGTGCTGATCGGCGGCCTGCTGTCCGGCGTGATGTACGCGCTGGTGGCGATCGGCTTTGTGCTGATCTACAAGGCCTCCGGCGTATTTAACTTCGCCCAGGGCGCGATGGTGTTCTTCGCCGCGCTGACCTGCGTCGGCATCGTCGACAAATTCGGCGTGTCGCTGTGGGTGGCGATACCGCTGACCATCGTCATCATGATCCTGCTCGGCATCGCCATCGAACGCGTGGTATTGCGGCCGCTGGTGAACCAGCCGGAGATCACGCTGTTCATGGCCACCATCGGCCTGGCCTTCTTCATCGAGGGCCTGGCGCAGCTGATGTGGGGCTCGCAGGTGCACAAGCTGGACCTGCCGATCGAGGACGTGCCGTCCGAGTACCTGATGAACAAATTTAACATCCTGGTCTCGCAGTTCGACATCATGGCGGCCGCCGTCTGCGGCCTGCTGGTGACGGCGCTGGCACTGCTGTTCTCCAAGACCAAGGTGGGCCGCGCACTGCGGGCGGTGGCGGACGATCACCAGGCCGCGCTGGCCGTCGGCATTCCGCTGCAGCGCATCTGGGCGGTGCTGTGGGCGGTGGCCGGGCTGGTCGCGCTGGTGGCCGGCCTGCTGTGGGGCGCCCGCAACGGCGTGCAGTTCGCGCTGACCTTCGTGGCGCTCAAGGCGCTGCCGGTGCTGATCCTCGGCGGCTTCACGTCGATGCCGGGCGCGATCGTCGGCGGCCTGATTATCGGCGCCTCCGAAAAAATGGCCGAGGTGTATATCGGCCCGCTGGTCGGCGGCGGCATCGAAGGCTGGTTCCCATACGTGTTGGCGCTGTTGTTCCTGCTGGTGCGGCCGGAAGGCCTGTTCGGCGAAAAAATCATCCGCAGAATCTGAGAGGCCAGAATGCTCTACCGCGAAGCAGGACAATTTAAAACCAGCTATCAGGCCGACAGCCAGATCTTCCCGATACTGCAGGACCGCATCGCGCTGTTCGCGTTGCTCGTCGTGGCGATCGTGGTGGTGCCGCTGTTCGCGTCGCCCTACGCCTTGTCGGCGATCCTGATCCCCTTCCTGATTTTCTCGCTGGCCGCGCTGGGACTGAACATCCTGACCGGCTACGCGGGACAGCTGTCGCTGGGCACGGCGGCCTTCATGGCGGTCGGCGCCTTCGCCTCGTATAACTTCCTGGCGCGGCTGCCAGGCCTGCCGGTGCTGCTGGCCTTTGTGCTGGGCGGCTTGAGCGCGGCGATGGTCGGCATCGCCTTCGGCTTGCCGTCGCTGCGGATACGCGGCTTCTACCTGGCCGCCTCCACGCTGGCCACGCAGTTCTTCGTGGTGTGGTGCCTGACCAAGATCCCCTACCTGACCAACTACAGCAGCTCCGGCGTGATCACCGCGCAGAAGATCGCCATCCTCGGCTACCAGTTCGACACGCCGAGCCGCAAATACCTGCTGGTGCTGGGCGTGGTGGCCGTGATGGCGCTGCTGGCCAAGAACATGATCCGCTCCAACGTCGGCCGCTCGTGGATGGCAGTGCGCGACATGGACGTGGCGGCCGAGGTGATCGGCTTCCGCCTGATGCGCACCAAGCTGCTGGCGTTCGCCGTCAGCTCCTTCTACTGCGGCGTGGCCGGCGCGTTGTACGCCTACGCCTACCTCGGCACGGTGGAGCCGGAAGCCTACAACCTCGACCTGTCGTTCCGCATCCTGTTCATGGTGATCATCGGCGGCGTCGGCTCGGTGCTCGGCTCTTTCCTGGGCGCGGCGTTCATCGTGCTGCTGCCGGTGTTCCTGAATATTTTCGCACACAGCCTGGCGCTGCCGACCAGCGTGGCGTCCAACCTGGAGCTGATGGTGTTCGGCGCCCTGATTATATTTTTCCTGATCGTGGAGCCGCACGGTCTGGCGCGTTTATGGCAAATCGGTAAAGAGAAACTGCGTCTGTGGCCATTCCCGCACTGAGCACATACAAAACAATAACCTGGAGGAGTAGACAATGAAGCGCATCGCATCCCTGGTACTTGGACTCACACTGGCAGCATCCGTCCCGGCATGGGCGCAGGACCAATACGTCGCCCTGCCCTCGTATCGCGTAGGCCCTTATGCGGCGGGCGGTTCCGGCTTTTACGGCGGCATCATCGACTACTTCAACCTGGTCAACCTGGCGGGCGGCGTCAACGGCGTCAAGATCTCGTGGGAAGAATGCGAAACCGAATACAACCCGTCGCGCGGCGTCGAATGCTACGAGCGCCTGAAGACCAAGAACGGCGGCGCCACCTTGGTCGAACCGCTGTCCACCGGCGTCGCCTACGGCGTACTCGATCGCCTGCCGACCGATAAAATTCCGATGACGATGATCGGCTACGGCCGCTCGGACGCCGCCAACGGCAAGGTTTTCCCTTATGTGTTCCCGTTGATTACCAGCTACTGGAACCAGGCCGCCGCAATGATCAAATACCTCGGCGACAAAAACAGCGGCATGGACAAGCTGAAAGGCAAGAAGATCGCCTACCTGTACCACGACTCGGCGTTCGGCAAGGAACCCTTGCCGGTGCTGGAGGCCTTGTCCAAGCAGTACGGCTTCGACCTGATCAAAATTCCCGTCACGCCGCCGGGCACCGAGCAGCAATCGCAGTGGCTGCAAATCCGCCAGGCCAATCCGGACCACGTGATCCTGTGGGGCTGGGGCGCGATGAACGCGGTCGCCATCAAGACCGCTCAACGCAACGGCATCCCGCGCGAGAAAATGCTGGGCGTGTGGTGGGCCGGCTCCGAGGAAGATACCGTGCCGGCCGGCGACGCCGCCAAGGGCTACAGCGCGATGACCTTCAACACGCCGGGCAACTACCCGGTGATGGACGAGATCCACAAAAAACTCTACGACGCCGGCAAGGGCAACCTGGCCGACCGCAGCCGCATCGGCTCCGTGTACCACATGCGCGGCGTCAGCGCGGCCATCCTGTGGGTGGAAGCGATGCGCACCGCGCAGGACAAATTCGGCAAGGGCAAACCGGTCAACGGCGAGCAAATGCGCTGGGGCCTGGAACACCTGAACGTCGACGAAGCGCGCCAGAAAGCCATCGGCGCCTTCGGCATGCTGCCGGTGGTGAAGACCAGCTGCGACGACCACGAAGGCTCGGGCGCGGTCAAGGTCCAGCAATGGGATGGCAAGAAGTGGAACGCCATCACGCCGAACTGGATCGTCGGCGACAAGGCCCTGACCCGCAAGCTGCTGGAGGAAAGCTCCGCAGCCTACGCGGCCGAGAAAAAAATCACCCCAGCCTGCGCAAAATGATGACAGCCGCCAGCACAGCGGCCGCTCCAGCGGCAGCGCCCTACCTGTCCGTGAACAACGTGGAAGTGATCTACGACCACGTGATCCTGGTGCTCAAGGGCGTGTCCCTGCAGGTCCCGCAGGGGAAGATCGTGGCCCTGCTGGGCGCCAACGGCGCCGGCAAGTCCACCACGCTCAAAACCATCTCCACGCTGCTGCGCGGCGAGCGTGGCGACGTCACCAAGGGCGAAGTCCAGTTCAAGGGCCAGCGCATCGACCAGCTCACGCCCAATGAACTGGTGCGGCGCGGCCTGTCGCAGGTGATGGAGGGCCGCCACTGCTTCGGCCACCTGACCATCGAAGAGAACCTGCTCACCGGCGCCTACACCCGCAGCGCATCGCGGGCGGAGCTGAAGGAATCGTTGGAGAAGGTCTACCACTACTTCCCGCGCCTGCGCGAGCGGCGCGGCAGCCAGGCCGGCTATACCTCCGGCGGCGAGCAGCAGATGTGCGCCATCGGCCGGGCGCTGATGGCCAAGCCGTCGATGATCCTGCTCGACGAGCCGTCGATGGGCATCGCACCGCAGATCGTCGACGAGATCTTCGGCATCGTCAAGGACTTGAACAGCAAGGAGAACGTCTCCTTCCTGCTGGCCGAGCAGAACACCAGCATCGCGCTGCGCTACGCGGACTTCGGCTACATCCTGGAGAACGGCCGCGTGGTGATGGAGGGCGCGGCCTCCGAACTGGCCAGCAACGAAGACGTCAAGGAGTTCTACCTCGGCGTTTCCGGCGCCGGCCGCAAGAGCTTCCGCGACATGAAGTTTTACCGCCGCCGCAAACGCTGGCTGGCCTGAGGACCAGAGGACAACACCGCATGAATATCAAGCAGGCCAAGGCCCTGTGCCGCACCTTCCCCGGCGCGACCGAGGATACCAAGTGGGGCGCGGATCTCGTGTTCTCCGTCGGGACGAAAATGTTCGCCGTCACCGAGCTCGATGACAAGGCCAAGGGCATCAGCTTCAAGGTGGACGACGACCGCTTCCTGGAACTGACCGACCGCCCCGGCATCATCCCCGCGCCCTACCTGGCGCGGGCGAAGTGGGTGCGTGTCGACGATTTAAAAAACCTCAGCGACGTCGAAGCCAAAGAACTGCTGACGCGCTCTTATGAACTGGTGTTCGGCAAACTGACCAAGAAGCTGCAACGCGAGATACAAGGATAAACAATCATGGCCGATACCTACGACAGTCTCGAAACGCGCTCGTCCGAACAACGCGAACGCGAGCTGATGTCACGCCTGCCGCAGCTGGTGGCGCGCGCCAAGGCCGCCGCCGGCTGGTCGCGCATCCTGCACGACGTCAACGCCGCCGACATCAACAGCCGCGCCGCGCTGGCGACGCTGCCGGTGACGCGCAAGTCCGAGCTGCACGCCTTGCAGAAGCAGCAGGCGCCGTTCGGCGGGCTCAATACCACGCCGGTCGGCCAGTTGTCGCGCGTGTTCATGTCGCCCGGCCCGATCTTCGATCCCGAGGGACGCGGCCAGGACTGGTGGCGTTTCGCCCGGCCGATGTATGCGGCCGGCGTGCGCCCCGGCGGCCTGCTGCAGAACTGCTTTTCCTACCACTTCACGCCGGCGGCTTTCATGGTCGAAGGCGGCGCCGCGCGCATAGGCTGCGCCGTGATACCGGCCGGCGCCGGCCAGACCGAGTTGCAGGTGCAGGCCATCAGCCACTTGCGGCCCGATACCTACATCGGCACGCCGTCCTTCCTGAAGATCATCATCGAAAAAGCGCAGGAGCTGGGCGCGGACGTCAGCAGCATCCAGAAGGCCTTGATGTCGGCCGAGGCGCTGCCCGAATCGCTGCGCAGCTGGTTCGTCGAGCACGGCGTGCCGCACGTGCTGCAATGCTATGCGTCGGCCGATATCGGCAGCATCGCCTATGAAACGCAGAGCGGCGGCGCGCGCAATCCCGGCATGGTGCTGGATGAAGACCTGATACTGGAAATCGTCCGCCCCGGCACCGGCGATCCCGTGCCGGACGGCGAGATCGGCGAAGTGGTCGTCACCCTTTTCAATCCGGACTATCCGCTGATCCGTTTCGCCACCGGCGACCTGTCGGCGATCCTGGCCGGCGTGCCACCATCGCCCTGCGGCCGCACCAACACCCGCATCAAAGGCTGGATGGGCCGCGCCGACCAGACCACCAAGGTGCGCGCGATGTTCGTGCATCCGTCGCAGGTGCACGACGTCACCCGCCGCCATCCGGAAATCGTCAAGGCGCGGCTGGTGGTGTCGGGCCACATGGCGCAGGACGTGATGACGTTGCACTGCGAGGTGGCCGACCCGTCGAGCGCCTCCAGCGCCGTCGCCATCACCGAATCGATACGCGACCTGACCAAATTGCGGGGTGAAGTGCGGTTTGCCACCATCGGCAGCCTGCCCAATGACGGCAAGGTGATCGACGACGTGCGCGACTATACATAAGCTGCGTTGATTGTGGTGGAAAACCAACGGCATGCGGTGAGGCGGGATATGGCGGATAATAGCGAACTTACCACCTGTTTTTAGAAGCCGAAGAAGATCATGCAAGACTTCCACCACAACCGCGCCCGCGCCCTGCTGGAGAACGCGGAAGAACTGTTCAGCAAGGCAGACGTCGACCAGGCCGTCACCGCGATGGCCAACACCCTCAACGCCCGTTTCGACCGACCGGACAGCGACTCGTTCCCGCTGGTGCTGGGCGTGATGGGCGGCGCCGTGGTCTTCACCGGCAATCTGCTGCCGCAACTGACCTTCCCGCTCGAATTCGACTACATCCACGTCAGCCGCTACGGCGACGACGACAAGGGCGGCCAAGTGGTCTGGAAAGTGGTGCCGCGTTCGAACGTGAACGGCCGCGTGGTCATCGTGCTGGACGACATCCTGGACGAAGGCGAAACGCTGGCCCACGTCAAACAGCGCCTGCTGGACATGGGCGCCGCCGAAGTGGTGCTGGCCGTCTTCGCCGACAAGGCGATCGGCAAGGCCAAGCCGTGCAAGGCCGACATCGTCGGCATCACCATCCCCAACCGCTTCGTGGTGGGCTTCGGCATGGACGCCTACGGCTACTGGCGCAACCTGCCAGGCCTGTGGGCCATCCAGACCGAAAACTAGTCCTTACGGCCGCAGGCCGTAAGCGTCGACGAATTTGCGGATACCGTCCGGGTGTTCGCGCTTCCACGCCTCGAACTCGGGGCGCCAGGACTCCTTGTACTGCAACAGCATCAGCGCGGTTTCCAGCTGGCCGGCCTTGGCCAGCATGCGCATGGTCTTCAGGTTTGGATCGGTGACTTCCCCGGCGCCGTCGGCGGCCAGTTCGTCGGCCACCGTCATCGCGCCCTGCCACGATTCGAGTTCAATCGCGAACGACTGGTCGGCGACCTTGTCCTCGCGGTTTTTTCTGCGTATGTCCGCCTCTTTCATCGCGAGCGTCAGCCACACCGACACATCGGGTCCCTTTCGCTCTGCCGGCGGGCTGGATGTGTCATTGAGATGGAGGGTGAACTTGCCGGTCGCCGGGTCCATCCCGACGCGGGCCTTGCGCGTCATCTTCAAGGCGGTCAGCGGAAAACCGTTAGCGGCGCGCAGGGCGGCCAGCTTATCCCAGCTGGGACCCTGGCTCGGTTGCGCGGCGATGCCACTCAACAGCGCGGTTTCGGCTGCCGCCCGTTTGCCCTGCTGGAGTAGCGCATCCGACAGGAAGCGCCACGCCTGGCCGTTCAATGGCTCCAGCACCGCCGCCTTGCGGAACCAGGCTTCCGCTTCCGGCATATTCTTCTGCACGTAAAAGGTGTCGCCGATATACACCAGCACCGACGAATACTGCGGGTCCAGCTTGGCCGCCTGTTCGTATTTGGCGCGCGCTTCTTCCAGCTTGTTCCCCTGGTACAGTACCTCGCCCTCTTGCGTGAGCTTCCAGGCTTCGGGCGTCGGCACGTGCAGCGAAGACTCCTTGTCGTCCAGCAGTAAGCGCAGCACCTCCTGCGCCAGCGGGTCCTGCGCGTCCAGGCCCAGTGCCTGGCGTGCCGCGCCTTCCGACTGCTGCCGCAGCTTGGCCGCGTTGTCGCCGCTGGCGTGCAGCGATGCCATCAACAACGTATGGGCGATGTGCGACAGCGGCATCGATGCTGCCGGATCGACTTTCATCGCTGCTGAAAATTTGTTCAGCGCGTCCTGGTACTTGCCCTGCGCAGCCAGCACGGAGCCTTCCTGCACCAACGGCTGCGCCGCGTCGTTGGGCAGTACCGTGGCATAAGCTTGGGCGCCGGCCAGCGCCAGCACCATGGTCAAAACGCGAATTTTTTTCATCGGGTGAGCTTCACTAATTGATAAGATTAAAATTAGTATAATTGCTTTCACCCTCGGAAACTGGCAGCATCGACGGAATGTACAATTTGATACTTTCGTGGCTCTTTCTTCTGGCGATAGGCCAGGCCTTCCTGATGACGGCGACGCTGCTCAGCGTGCGCCAGCCGGAGATGCGCACCGCCAACCGGCTGCTGTCCGCGCTGCTGCTGGTATTCGCCGCCATCATCGGCCACAACTGGCTGGGCCTCAATCACCTCTATCAGCAGTATCCGCACAGCGCGCTGGCCATCGTCACCCTGGGACTGGTGGTCGGACCGCTTCAATATCTCTACCTGCGCGCGATGCTGTCGGACCAGCCCCTGGGCTGGCGCGCGCTGCTGCACTTCGTACCCTTCGCCGTCGCCACGCTGGCGATGACGCCGTTCTACCTGCGCTCCGCCGAAGAGAAGCTGGCGTGGATGCAGCTATGGCATGGCTGGCCGTGGTATCTGACCTTGGCGGGCTTGGCCAAGCTGGCCATCCTGCTGACCTACATCCGCGCCACCTACCGGCTGGTGGGCCGGGTGCCTGCGGATTCCGACCTGGTGCGCGACCTGCGGCGCCTGATGGGAATGTGGCTGGTGAGCGCGGCGCTGAGCATCGTCGCGCTGGCGATGGCGGTGCTGGACGTGGAGTGGCCGCTGTCCACCGACGCGATGGACGGCATTTCGCTGATGCTGTTCGTGTTCGCGACCGCCTTCACGGCGATGCGACTGCCGCTGGGTTATCGCCCGCGCGCGCTGCCTCCGCCCCCGCCGCCCAAACAACGCTACGCCAGCAAGCAGTTATCCACCGCCGACCGCGACGCCTTCCTCGCGCGCTTGAACGCGCGCATGGAGCAGGACCACCCCTACCGCAACGGCGAATTGAAGCTGGAAGACCTGGCCGCGCAGATGGCAATGACACCGCACGAACTGTCCCAGCTAATCAACGAAAACTGCGGCGCCAATTTCGCCGATTTCCTCAACCGCCACCGCGTGGAAGCCCTGAAACAGGCCTTGCAGGACCCCGAGCACGCCAGCGCCAGCATCCTCGATCTGGCGATACAGTCCGGATTTAACAGCAAAAGCGCGATGAACCGCGTATTTAAGAAGCAGACCGGCATGACGCCGGGCGAGTTCCGCGACCAGGCCAAAACACCGGCGTAGCAGGTGCCAAATCATCATTTGAGACGCAAAACGCGGCGTGCGGCGGCACACTGGGCTCCTCTCAACACGGAGCTTCACATGAAAACCACTCGCATTCTGGCTAGCCTTTCCCTCCTCCTCTGCGCCCAGGCCTGGGCCGGCGAGCAGACCTGGATCACCAACGTCAAGCTGGTGTCGCCGGAAAAACTGGACCGCATCGAGGCCGGTAGCGTGCTGATCGAAGACGAACGCATCGTCCGGGTCGAACGTGGCGTGGGCAAGAAGACGCCGGCCGGCGCCCGCCGCATCGACGGCAAAGGCCAGTTCCTCACGCCCGGCCTGATCGATTCGCACGTCCACCTGTTCTCGGTCCCCGGCATGAGCTTCGAGCAGGCCGACCAGAAAAAGACCATGGCCGCCGAATACTTCGCGCAGATGCCGCGCTCCTTTCTCTACTACGGCTACACCACGGTGATCGACCTGGCCGCCGGCAGCCGCGAATTCATCGATATGGTGAAAGCCACGCCACTGCACCCGGACGTCTACGACTGCGGCGCGCCGCTGGTGTTCGCCAACGGCTATCCCTCGTCCTACGCACCGCCGGAGAGCCGCTTCGAGATGTTCTCCAACTTTATCTACGACCCGGCGCAGGCCGACAAGATCCCCGCCCGCTTCAAGCCGGAGGACTACACCGCCGCCAAGGGCGTGGCGCGGGTCAAGGCCGACCACGCCATCTGCGTCAAAACCCATTTCGAACACGGCTTCGGCACCATGCACAACCTGCCGGTGATGAGCCCCGCCGTGTATTCGGAGGTACGGACGGCCGCCAGCAAGGACGGCCTGGTGCTGGTCACCCACGGCAATTCGTTCGAAGCGCAGACTTTCGCCGTCAACGGCGGCGTCGACGTGCTGGCGCACGGCATGTGGCACTGGGGCGCGCTGGACAAGGAAAAGGAACTGCCGGCCGAGATCAGGCAGCTACTCGACAAGATCGCCGAGCGCAAGATCGGCTACCAGGCGACGATGCAGGTGCTGCATGGTTTGAATGCTTATTTTGATCCGGCCTACCTGAACCACCCGGCGCTGGCCAAGCTGCTGCCGCCGGCCATGCTGGCCTGGCTGAAGACGCCCGAAGGCCAATGGTTCAAGCAGGAGCTGGCGGAAGATGAAACCGATGCGGCGGTGTTGAAAGGAATGGAAGCGCCGCTGCGCCGCCAGCGACAGGTGGTGGCCTACCTGGCTGGCAAGGACGCCAACTTCGTGTTCGGCACCGACACGCCGTCGTCGCCCACCTACGGCAACATCCCCGGCCTGAACGGCTACCTGGAGATGCAGGACCTGCACCAGGCCGGCCTGTCGCTGGCGCAGCTGTTCAAGGCGGCCACCATCAACAACGCCCGCACCTTCAGGATCGATGCGCAAGTGGGCACCATCGAAGCGGGCAAGGTCGCGAACCTGGTGCTGATGAAGATCTCGCCGCTGGCCGACATCCGCGCCTACGACAGCATCGACACCGTCTGGGTACGCGGCAAACAGGCTGCGCGCGGCAGCCTGTCGGTCAAATAAACCCGGGGTCAAGTCTGACATTCGGACACGTGCTCTGCCGTAGTTGGGTTCTACGGCAGAGCACGTGTCCGAATGTCAGACTTGACCCCAGGGGTTTTACAGCGCCAGGCGCGCGCGGGCGGCGTCGTATTCCTGCTTCAGGCGCGCCACCATCTCGGCGGTGGTCGGCACGTCGTCCATCAGGCCCACGCCCTGGCCTGCGCCCCAGATGTCGCGCCAGGCCTTGGCGCTGGACGATCCGAAGTTCATCGAGCTCTTGTCGGCCTGCGGCAGCGCTTCCGGGTCCAGGCCGGCGGCGACGATGGATTTTTTCAGGTAGTTGCCATGCACGCCGGTGAACAGGTTCGAATACACGATGTCCGCCGCGGTCGATTCCACGATCGCGTTGCGGTAGTCGTCGCTGACGTTCGATTCCTGCGTCGCCAGCCAGCGTGAGCCGATGTACGCGAAGTCCGCGCCCATCGCCTGCGCCGCCAGGATCGCATCGCCGGTGGCGATGGAGCCGGACAGCGCGATCGGACCCTTGAAGAATTTGCGAATCTCACCGACCAGCGCGAACGGCGACAAGGTGCCGGCATGGCCGCCGGCGCCGCTGGCCACCAGGATCAGGCCATCGACGCCCGCTTCCAGCGCCTTCTGCGCGTGGCGGATCGAGACCACGTCGTGCAGGACGATGCCGCCGTAGCTGTGGATCGCGTCCAGCATCTCTTTCGGCGGCGCGCGCAGCGAGGAGATGATGATCGGGATCTGGTGCTTGACGCACACTTCGACGTCGTGCGCCAGGCGGTCGTTCGACTGGTGCACGATCTGGTTGACGGCGATCGGGCCGACACGCTGGTCCGGATTGGCGGCCTGGAATTCGGCCAGCTCTTTCTGCAAATCGGTCAGCCACACGTCCAGCAGCTCGGCCGGGCGGGCGTTCAGCGCCGGGAAGGAGCCGACGATGCCGGCCTTGCACTGCGCCGCGACCAGGGCCGGGCCGCTGGCGATGAACATCGGGGATGCGATAACTGGGAGGGTAAGGTTTTGCAACGCTGCTGGCAGGGCCATGGCGAACTCGCTGTCGGTGAGTTAAGGAAAATCGATTATAGATCGAAAATAGTACGACCGTGCCGAAACTAGGCGGCTTCCTCTATATTTCCTGGCGACTACTCCGCAACTACTCGTTGAGTAAGTACTCACCCTCGATACGGGCCGCAGCGGCGCGCACCAACTGGCCGACCGCCCAGGCACCAACCTGTTCCGGCGTCTGCTTCAGGAAGTTGGTGTTGGCCTTTTCAAACACCGGCATCGCCATCAGCAGCTGCGGCACGTCCGCCAGCGGGATGCGCTGGCGCTCCAGCAGCAGGAACTTCAGCAGCACCTTCAGCGCGTTCTGGGCGTTGCGCAGCGGATCGGCCTCCAGGTAGTCCAGCCGCGAACGGGCCCGCGCCAGCGCGCCGGCCACGTCGTTGAACGGCTTGCCGTGGCCGGGGATCACCAGCCGCACGTCCAGTCCCTCGATCACCTCCAGCGTGGCGCGCTCCTCGGCGAAGCCGGACTGGCCGTCCAGCTCCGGGAAGATGATGCCGAAGCCGTTTTCCCACAGCGCGTCCGCCGAAATCAGCAGCCGCTCCTGCGGGCAGTAAAAGATCAGCGAATGCGGATCGTGGCCGGGCGCGCCCAGCGCCTGCCATTCCATGTCCGCCAGTGTCAGCACGTCGCCGGGGGCGATGGTGGCGTCGAAGGTGAAGCGCTCGCAGCGCTGGCCGGTGGCCTTGAAACTGAGCGCCTCGACGTCCCAGCGCCGCACCTTGTCGGCCTCGGCCACCGGGATCGAGGTGCGGCTGCCGAAATGCGCCTGCAGGGTGGCGTTGCCGCCGCAATGGTCGGAATGCAGATGGGTGTTGACGATCTGGTCGAGGTGGCGGCCGTGCAGCGCATGGCGCACCAGCGCCAGCGTTTGCGGCGCGTGGCTCAGGTAACCGGTGTCGATGATGGCCGTGTCGTGGCGGCCCAGCAGCATCACGTTGTTGGACGACAGCCAACCCCGTTCAAACACTTGAATGGTATCGGGGAGCGCGTTCATTCGTCGTCGAAGTTGATTAATTGTTCACGGCGGCGGATTTCCGCCCATACGCCACGCTTGTAGTCGTCGTCCGCATTGGACCAGGCGATGATCTCCGGGATCGTGCGCATGCAGCCCATGCAATACAGGCGGTCGGCGTCCATTTTGCACAGGCTGACACAAGGCGACGGCACCGGTGTGGCCAATTCCGGCGCACCGGGGGGAATTAGGTTAGCTGGTTCACTCATGCCGCCATTATGCCCGCGAACTCGCTTGACTTGGAGATTTTCAGGTCTATACTACCATCCATGTAGATGGTAACCGGATGGAGACTCATGGCAAAGCAAGAATTAAAACTGAAGACCGCTGAATCGGAAAAGATCACGATCAACCTCGGTCCTATCGACCTGGGACAAATTGACCTGTTGGTGCAGGAGGGCTTTTATTCCAACCGCACCGACTTGATACGCACAGCGATCCGCAATCAGTTGAACCAGCATGCCGACGTCGTGAAACAGACGGTGGCGCGCAAAAGCCTGGTGCTCGGGATGCAGCATTACACCCGCGCCGACCTCGAAGCGACTCAGGCGGCGGGACAGCGGCTGCAAATCCAGGTACTGGGACTGGCCAGCATCGCCAACGACGTTTCCGTCGAACTGGCGCTGGCAACGATCGAATCAATTTTCGTATTGGGATCGCTGCACGCCAGCGCGGTGCTCAAAACCGCGCTGGCAAACCGCATCCATTAAGGGAGCATCATGAAATTACCGTTGTTTTCACACATGCGCGAAGCGGCGCAAAAGCTGATGAACCGAAGCGCGTCGGCCACCATCCAGCAGGCCATGGACAGCCTGCGTGGACATCCGTCCATGCCGCCGGCCGCGCCGGCGCAACCCACCATGCGCGACATCAATCCACCGCCACCACGGGCCGCCGCGGAAGCGGCGCCCGAAGTCACGGCCAAGGCGGCGCCGCCGCCCAATGGCGCCCGGCCGAATCCGGCCACGCATCCGACCGAGTTCGCGCAGGATATGCTGAACCGCATGGGCATCAAGGTCGACCTGCAAGCCAATATCGACCGCGCCATCGACGTCGGCGCCATCATGCACCCGGCGCCGGAAGTGGCGCTGCCGGACGGCGCGCAGTTCATCAAGAGCAGCTACACCAACCACGCCGGCACCCGCAACTACAAGCTGTACATCCCGGCCAGCTATCACGGCCAGGCGATGCCGCTGCTGGTGATGCTGCACGGCTGCACCCAGAACCCGGATGATTTCGCCACCGGCACGCAAATGAACCAGCTGGCGGAGGAAATGGAATGCTTCGTGGTCTATCCGGAGCAGACCGCCAACGCCAATCAGAGCAAATGCTGGAACTGGTTCAGCGCCATCGACCAGCAGCACGGCCAGGGCGAACCGTCCATCATCGCCGGCATCACGCAGCAGATCATCGACGACTACCCGGTCAACGAGCGCCAGGTGTATGTGGCCGGCCTGTCGGCGGGCGGCGCGATGGCGGTCATCGTCGGCACTTTGTACCCGGAACTGTTTGCGGCGGTGGGCGTGCATTCGGGGCTGCCGTTTGCCTCGGCGCAGGACCTGCCGTCGGCGCTGACGGCCATGAAGCGCGGCGTTATGTCGCCACGCAAGGCCGGCGACGGTTCGCAGCCCATCATCGTCTTCCACGGCGACAGCGACAACACGGTCCATCCGCGCAACGGCGAACAGGTGATCGAACAGCTGCTGCACCGCCAGCAGGGCAAACAGTCGGTGCAATCGGGCAGCGTGCCGAACGGCCACCGCTACACGCAGACCACCCACACCAAGGCGGACGGCACGCCGATCGGCGAGCACTGGGTGGTGCACGGCGCCGGCCACGCCTGGTTCGGCGGCAACGCCGGCGGCACCTACACCGACGCCAAAGGCCCGGACGCCAGCCGCGAGATGCTGCGCTTCTTCCGTACCGTCAGTTAGGCTTTTTAACAACATTCATATTGCGACAGTAGGACAATTGTCCTACAATCTCCCGACAACTTAGCCAACGGGAGACGTGAGCACGAATGGGAACGCGCAAGCAGATCGTGGATGCCGCGAACCGGCTGTTCTACCAGCAAGGGTATGAACGGACGTCGTTCGCGTCCATCGCCGAAGCCGTCGGTATTTCTCGCGGCAATTTCTACTATCACTTCAAGACCAAGGACGAGATCCTTGAGGCGGTCCTCCAGGCGCGCCTGGGGGACACGCGCGCCATGCTGGCCGGCTGGACCGAAGCTGCGGCCACGCCCCTGGAGCGCGTGTTCCGCTTCGTCGACATCGTGGTGACCAACCGCGGCGATATCGAACTTTACGGGTGCCCGGTCGGGACCCTGACCAGCGAGCTCGCCAAGTTGGGTCATCCTTCGCGCGCGCAGGCGGTGGGCATCTTCGGCGTCTTCCGCGATTGGCTGGGGGAGCAGTTCAAGGAACTCGGCCACTCGGCCAACGCCGACGATCTCGCCCTGCAGGTGCTGGCGTTCAGCCAGGGCGTCGCGACGCTGTCGAACGCTTTCGGCGACCGCGATTACGTCGAGCGCGACGTGCGGCGGCTGAAGACCCGGCTCATGTCACTCGACACTTAACCAAGGAGAAACCACATGTACATCATCCTGCTTCGCTTCTCTGCCAACAAAAGCCTGGCGCCCGCGCACATGGCCGCCCACCGTGAATGGCTGCAAAAAGGGATCGACGACGGCGTATTCCTGCTGGCCGGCAGTATCCGCCCCGGGCTGGGCGGCGCCATCCTGGCCGCCGGGCCGTCGCCCGAAGCGCTGCAAGCCCGCATCGACCAGGACCCGTTCGTGGTCCACGACATCGTCAAGGCCGAGATCCTCGACATAGCTCCCAACCATACCGTCCCCGGACTGGCGTTGCTGGCCGAATGACTCAACCGCTGAAGCGCTCGATCTTCGCGCGGTTCTGTTCCATGTCGAGATCGGAGTCCGCGTAGCGTTTCGCGATGTCGATGAACTCCTGTTGCAGTTCCAGGAAGGCGTCGACCATGTCGGGATCGAAGTGCTGTCCGCGTCCCTCGATGATGATGGCCACCGCCGCCTCGTGCGACATGCCGGCCTTGTAGACGCGGCGGCTGATCAGCGCGTCGTACACGTCGGCCACCGCCATCAGGCGCGCGGAGATCGGGATGTTGTCGCCGCTCAGGCCCTCGGGATAGCCGCTGCCGTCCCATTTCTCCTGGTGGCCGTAGGCGATCTCCTTGGCGAACTTGAGGAAGTCCACCTCCAGCCCCAGCTCGCGCTCGGCCTGGCGGATCGCGTCGCGGCCCAGCGTGGTGTGGGTTTTCATGATCTCGAACTCGTTGCCCTCGAAGCGGCCGGGCTTGAGCAGGATGCGGTCCGGGATGCCGACCTTGCCGATGTCGTGCAGCGGCGCGGACTTGAACAGCAGCTCGATGTTCTTGTCGGTCAAAAAATCGCTGAAGCGCGGATTGGTGCGCAGCTTTTCCGCCAGCGTCTTCACATAGTGCGCGGTGCGGCGGATATGGTTGCCGGTTTCGCTGTCGCGCGTTTCGGCCAGCGACGCCATGGTGTGGATGGTCACGTCCTGCAAGGCGACGATTTCGCGCGTGCGCTTTTCGATTTCGGTTTCGAGGAAGCTGTTCTGGTCGCGCAGGAAGTCGTGCACCCGCTTCATCGACAGCTGGGTCTTGATGCGCGCCTGCACGATCGGCGCGGAGATCGGCTTGGTGATGTAGTCCGCCGCGCCCAGGCTCAGGCCAAGCTGCTCGTCCACCGCCTCGCTCATCGCGGTGACGAAGATGACCGGAATGTCGCGCGTGGCGGGATTGGCCTTGAGCGCCTTGCAGACGTCGTAGCCGCTCATCCCCGGCATCATCACGTCCAGCAGGATCAGGTCCGGCTTGGATTCGCCGTTGGCGATCTTCAGGGCGCGCTCGCCGTTGACGGCGATCTTGGTGCGGTAGTCGTCTTCCAGCACGGCGCACAGCAGATCGATGTTGTCCGGGATATCGTCGACCACGAGGATCGTAGGTTTAGCGTTCATCGGCGTTCTCTCTTCACAAAGCGATGTTCAATGCATCGGCGGCGGCCTTCAGTTCATCGAGCGCGCCTTCAAAATCATATTGTCCCAGCTTGCGCCGCATCTGGCGCGCATGTTCCGCCTGGCCGGCGGCGCTCAGCGCACCGCACAGGCGGTCCAGCAGCTTGACGGCAGCGCCGTCGTCCTGCGCCAGCAGGCGCGCCATCGCTTGCACCTGCGCCGCCAGTTCGGCCATGTCGACCGCCTGCGCGGCCGGTGCAGGTTCGGCGGCATCGGCGGCCGGCTTGCTGTCCAGCGACATCGCCATCGCGATGCGCGCCACCAGCTCGTTCAATTCGCTCGCCATGTCGGCGATGGCTTCGTCGCGGCCCTTGGTCGCGCCCATCGCCAGCATCTGCTCCACCTTGCCAGCCGCGTCGGCCATGCCGCCGGCGCCGATATTGCCGGCCAGTCCCTTGACAGTATGCGCCTCGCGCGTGGCCCCGGATAAATCGTTGTTTTCGATGGCGGTGGCGATGCGCTGCATGGCGTCGATCTGGGTTTCGACAAAGCGCGACAGCAGCTTGCGCATCAGCTTAACATTCCCGCCCACCCGCTGTAGCGCGGCTTCCATGCGCAGGCCGGCCACCACCGGCAGCGACTCGTCGCGGGCCGCGCCGGGCGGCGTTTCGGCCTCCGCTTCGGGCGCCAGCGGATTCTTCACCCTGACCCAGCGCGCCAGCGTCGTGAACAGCTGCGCCACGTCGATAGGCTTGGCGATGAAGTCGTTCATGCCGGCGGCCAGGCACTTCTCCTTGTCGCCGACCATGGCGTTGGCGGTCATGGCGATCACCGGCAGGCTGGCGTAGCGCGCGTCCTCGCGCAGCTTGCGGGTGGCGTCGTAGCCGTCCATCACCGGCATCTGGCAATCCATCAGCACACCGTCGTAGTCGGCCACGGCGATTTTCGCCAGCGCCATCGCGCCGTTGACGGCGATGTCGACGCGGATGCCGGCGTCGCTGAGGATCTGCTGCGCCACTTCCTGATTGACTTCGTTGTCCTCCACCAGCAGCAGGTAGGCGCCGCGCATCGCCTCTTCGGCCGCCATGTAGTCGGCGCGGCGGCGCGTGCTGCGGCAGCGGCTCAAGTCCTTGCCGAACGCGGTGGATATCGAATCGAGCAGCGTCGACGCGCTGACCGGCTTGTTCAGCATGGCGTCGATGGCGATGCCGCGCGCCTCTTCCATCAGCACGTCGCGGTTGTAGGCGGTGACCATGATGAAGGCCGGCGATTCCGCGCCGGCGGCTTGCGCCTGCTCGCGGATCGCCTGCAGCGTCTCCAGACCGTTCATGCCGGGCATTTGCCAGTCCAGCAGCACGATGTTGAACGGCCGGCCTTCGCTGCGGGCCTGCGCCACCATGTCGATGGCGCGCTGGCCGCTGTCGGCGCAGGCGGCGTTGAACTGCATCGTGGCCAGCATGCCCATGAAGATTTCGCGGGCGCTGGCGTTGTCGTCCACCACCAGCGCGCGCAGGCCGGTGATGTCCGGCAGCGGCAGCGGCGCCTCGACGGTGGCGACGCCGAATACCGCCGTGAAGTAGAAGGTGCTGCCAACGCCGGGCTGGCTTTCCAGCCCGATCTCGCCGTCCATCAGCTCGACCAGGCGCTTGCTGATGGTCAGGCCCAGGCCCGTGCCGCCGTGGTGGCGCGTGGTCGAGGTGTCGGCCTGCGAGAAGGCCTGGAACAGGCGTGCCTGCTGCTCCGGCGTCAGGCCAGGGCCGGTGTCGCGCACCTCCACGCGCAGGCGCACACGCTGGTCGGGCAAGCGCTCCTGCACGTGGATCGTCACCACGATCTCGCCCTGCTGGGTGAACTTGATGGCGTTGTTGGTCAGGTTGATCATCACCTGGCCGAAGCGCAGCGGATCGCCGACCAGCGCCTGCGGCACGTCCGGCGCCACGTCGAACAGCAGCTCCAGGCCCTTGTCCTGCGCCCGCATGACGGACAGGTCGGCGATATTCGCCATCACGTCCTCGACGTAGAAATCGACCTGCTCGAAGGCCAGCTTGCCGGCCTCGATCTTCGAGAAATCCAGGATGTCGTTGATGATGCCCAGCAGGTTCTTGGCCGCGCCTTCCACCTTCTCCAGGTAGTTGCGCTGCTTGGGCGTGAGGTCGGTTTGCAGCGCCAGGTGGGTCATGCCGATGATGCCGTTCATCGGCGTGCGGATCTCGTGCGACATATTGGCCAGGAAGTCGGACTTCATCTTGGTCGCGTCCTCGGCCACCGTCACCGCGTGGCGCAGCTGCTGTTCGGCCGCCAGGCTGGCCGTCATCAGCTTCAGGGCGTGCAGCAGCTCGCCCGTCTCGTCGTGCGAAGTCACTTCGATCACGGAGCTCAGGTCGCCCTGGCCGACGCGCTTGGCGATGCCGATCGCCTCTTCCAGCGGCCGCGTGATCGAGCGCGCGGAAAAGCCGAAGCCTATCCCCACTAGCACCGCCGCGCCGCCCATCAGCGAAATCAACATCAGCGAAAAGTTGATGTCGGCGCGCGCGCGCTCGGCGCTGGCCATCACCTGGCTTTGCTGCAGCTGGCCCAGTATCCGGATCTGCTCCAGCAGGTGATCCAGCGCCGGCAGCGCGATCGCGTTCATTTTTTCCTCGGCCCGGTCGCGGTCCTCGGCCTCCACCATGTCGGCCACGGCGATGAAGGTGTCGTAGTAGGCGGCGCGCGCCCGCTTGACCTGTTCGATCTGCGCCCGCGCTTCCGGCGTGGCGTCCAGCTTGGCCAACAGTTCCAGCTGGGCGTCGATATCGAGCTTGATGCGGTCGATGCGGCTGTAGCTGTCGACGCGGTGCTTCTGGTCCTTCTGGATGATCAGCGTGATGATGCGGGTGGCGGCCTCGCGCGATTGCGTGTCGATGGCGTTGATGGCGGCGCTGGCGGCCCAGTCCTGGTGCAGGATATGGTCGCTCTCGCCGCGGATGGCGTAGATGCGGCTCACGCCCACCAGGATCACGCCTATCATCAGCAGGATCAGGATGATATAGCCGCTGCTGATGCGCGCGCGGATACCCATGTCGCTAAAACGGCGCATCATGCTTCCTTCAGGTTAGCCGGCCGGTTTGGGATGGTCGGCGGGTTGGTCCAAAATATGCTGTTTCAGACAATCCGGGCACCAGCAGCTGGCGCCCGGCGCGGACGGCACCGGCAGCGAGGCCGGCAAATACGTGCACCAGCAGGGCTGCGCCGGCGCCGACGGATCGGCGTCCACCATGGCGCAGCTGAATTGGGCGCCGCAGCGCGAACAGGTGCTCATGGCGCCCTTACGTGTGAGGATGTTCCGCGTGCTCGTCGTCGTCCAGCGGCGGCGGGCTGTCGTCAGGGAAGCGGTGCATGGCCGTGCGCAGCAGCGACATCTGGCCGTTGAACCGGGTGCAGGCGTCGCACACCATCAGGTGCAGCCGCATGCGGGTGCGTTCGATGAAGGACAAGTCGCGGTCCATCCCCTCCGACACCAGCCGGTGTACTTCGCGGCAGGTCGGTTTCAAGCCGGTTTTATGTGGTTCCATGGTCGCAGACAATAAGTGAGACGGTCAATGGCGCGGTCACGTGGCCTGGCGGTTGCCAAACCAGTTCAAGTCCAGGCATTCGCGCAAGCGCATCCGGGCCCGGTACAGGAGCACCCAGGCATTAGACGTTGTAATCGCCAGTTCCTTACAGATTTCGTCGGTTTCCAGCTCCAGCCATTCGCGCATCATGAAAATGCGGGCGGTCTTGGCGGGCAGCTTTTCCAGGCAAATCTCCAGCACCTTGAAGAAATCCTTCTGCTCCAAGGTCGCATCGGGATCGCCCCAGGCCAGCGGCTGCTCGCGGGTGTGGCCGTCGGCCTTGAACAGCGCATCGATGGCGTCGTCCTCGGACTGGTCCTCGGCGGTGTCGATCTGGCGCTCGCGCGAGCTGGCGCGCAGGCAGTCGATGATCTTGTACTTCAGGATCCCCGTCACATAGGTGCGCAGGGAGGATTGTCCGTTGAAGCGTTCGGGTTTTTCCAGCACGGCGATCAGCGCGTCCTGGACCGCGTCTTCGGCCAGGGCCTGATTCCGTATTTGCAATTGTGCAAATCGAACAAGCAGGGGGCGCATGACTTCCAACTGGCGGTGAAGGGTATCGATAGGGCTCATATGACGGCCAGCGTATCGGATGATCTCTGAAAATACAACCGGATAGCCCTATAATGCATGGTTGATTGCAGCTTCACGCTGTAAAATTGCACAAAATTTTCTAACCGGACTCGCCATGACCCAACTAAGCAACCTTAACTTAGGCATGACTGACGACTTGACCGCGGTGGCGCCGCAGATCAAGGCGCAGATCCTGGCTGAAGCCCTGCCCTACATCCGTAATTTCCATGGCAAGACGATTGTCATCAAATACGGCGGCAACGCGATGACCGACGAGCGCCTGAAACACGGCTTCGCCCGCGATGTCATTTTGCTCAAACTGGTGGGCATGAATCCGGTCGTGGTGCACGGCGGCGGTCCGCAGATCGACAACGCGCTGAAAAAAATCGGCAAGCAAGGCACCTTCGTGCAGGGCATGCGCATCACCGACGAAGAAACCATGGAAGTGGTGGAGTGGGTGCTGGGCGGCGAAGTCCAGCAGGACATCGTGATGCTGATTAATCACTACGGCGGCCAGGCGGTTGGCCTGACCGGCAAGGACGGCGGCCTGATACGCGCCAAGAAGATGGCCATGCCGGACAAGGACAATCCGGGCCAGTTCCTCGACATCGGCTTCGTCGGCGAGATCGACGCGATCAACCCGGCCGTGGTCAAGGCGCTGCAGGACGACGCCTTCATCCCGATCATTTCGCCGATCGGCTTCGGCCAGGATGGCCAGGCGTACAACATCAACGCCGACGTCGTCGCCGGCAAGATCGCCGAGATCCTGAAGGCTGAAAAGCTGATCATGATGACCAATATCGCCGGCGTGCAGGACAAGCAGGGCAACCTGGTGACCGATTTGTCGGCGCGCGAGATCGACGAGATGTTCGCCGACGGGACGATTTCGGGCGGCATGCTGCCTAAAATTTCATCAGCCTTGGACGCGGCGAAGTCCGGCGTCAACACGGTTCACATCATCGACGGGCGAATTGAACACAGTTTATTGCTCGAGGTGTTGACCGAACAGGCTTTTGGCACTATGATCCGGTCTCACTGAAAAAACGGCGATGCACTTTTAGCCGCGATTTCAAGTGCATCGTCATACCAGTACGCCCTTTTAGCTCAGTGGTAGAGCACTCCCTTGGTAAGGGAGAGGCCACGTGTTCAATCCACGTAAAGGGCACCATTTCTGCAATACCCCTTCCGTAGCACCCTCCCTGCTCAGTAAATCCGCTCTACCGTCATGCCGCGTTTGCGCAGCAGTTCCGGCACGCTTCCGTTACCGATCAAATGCAGTATGCCGATCGCCGCCACGCTGTTGTTATCGCGCGCCATCAGCTTGGCCATGCCGTCGGCCAGCGACGGATTGCGTCCGTCCAGCAGCACCTTCTGCACGAAGCGGCCGGAGAAGCTGTCGTCCATCTCGGCCTTGAGCGCCAGCGCGTCCAACCCAATGACATCGGCCTTGCGCCAGGCGTCGGCGATCTCGCGCGCCTGGTTGGCCTGCTCCTTGTCCTCGATGCCGGCGATGGCCTCCTGCAGGAACACCAGCTGCTCCGCAGCGCTCATCTGGTCGAACAGGGCCATCTGGCTCTCGGCCGATTCCAGCTCGACCACTTTCTGGCCGCGCCCGTGCGCCTGCCGCGACAAATGGGCGTCCACCGCCAGCGCCGCCTCGTAGCCCTGGGCCGAGAACTCGCTCACCGTCAGCAGGCTGGCCAGCAGCCAGGGCTTCATCGCCGCCACGGTCTCCGGTTCGATGTTGTACTGCTTGAGCAGTCGGTCCAGCCGCTGGCGCCAGTCGGCCGACAGTTCCGGTCCCGCCGGGCCGCCCCTGGTCAGCATGCCGTGGCGCTGCACGGCGCGCATCAGCGGCTGCTGGTCGCCCAGCGGATCGATCTCCAGCGCCAGCACCGGCGCCTTCTTCAACGCGGCACTGATGCGCGGCTCCAGCGGATAGAAATCGGCCGCGCCGACGTGGATGGTGCCGAACAGGTACAGTGTGTGTCCGCCCTGCTGCACCTTGAACAAGGCGCCGTGGTTGGGCGCCGGCGCCTTGTCGGCGGCCCACGCCGGCATGAACGTGAAACTGAACAAAGTCCAGAACATCACTATAATCTGGCGCTGTATGGCTACCCGCATGGCTTCCTTGGATGACTGACTTGAAGTGAACATTATTACTCGCAACGCCCCGGTGTGGCTATTCGATCTGGATAACACGCTGCACAACGCCTCGCACGCGATCTTCCCGGCGCTGATGGCCAACATGAACGCCTACATCGCCCATGTGCTGGGCGACGGCGTCACGCCCGCCAGCGAGGACGCGGTCAACGCCGCGCGCACGCTGTACTGGCGGCGCTACGGCGCCACCATGCTGGGACTGGTGAAGCACCATGGCGTCAAAGCGGCGCATTTTCTCGACGAAACCCACCGCTTCGACAGCCTGACCGACATGATCCGCGCCGAACGCGGGCTGCGCCAACTGCTGCGCCGCCTGCCCGGCCGCAAAATCCTGCTGACCAACGCGCCGCAACGCTATTCGATGCAGGTGCTGCGCCATCTGGGCTTGCAGCGCCACTTCAGCCACCACATCTCGGTCGAATCGATGAAGGTGCACCGGCAGATGCGGCCCAAGCCGTCCAAGCTGCTGCTGCGCAAACTGATGCGCCGCCACGGACTGACGCCGCGCCGCTGCGTGCTGGTCGAGGATACGCTGGCCAACCTGCGCAGCGCCCACGCGCTGGGCATGCGCACCGCCTGGGTCACGCAGTACCTGGAAGTGGGCGACGCGGTCGGCCTGGCGCATCCGCAAAAAAGGTTAATTCGCCCCGCTTATGTCGATGTCAAAGTAAAATCTGTCAGGAATTTGCCGGCACGCCTGCATCACCTGCGCTGAACCAAAGAACACAACACCCATTCACTTATCCGCGAGATCACATGGCAAGCAACCCGCCGGGCCAGCGCCGCATGCAAATTTTGCAGGCGCTGGCGGAGATGCTGGAACAACCCAAAGGCGAGAAAATCACCACCGCTGCGCTGGCGCGCAAGCTGGAATTTTCCGAGGCCGCGCTGTACCGGCACTTTGCCAGCAAGGCGCAGATGTTCGAGGGGCTGATCGAGTTTATCGAATCGTCGGTGTTCGGCCTGATTAACCAGATCGCCGAGCGTCAGAGCGACGGCCTGGCGCAGGCGCGCGACATCCTCGGCATGCTGCTCAACTTCGCCAGCCAGAATCCCGGCATGACGCGGGTGCTGACCGGCGAGGCGCTGGTCAACGAGGACGAACGCCTGCAACTGCGCATGAACCAGTTCTACGACCGCGTCGAGCTGGCGCTGAAGCAGGCCTTGCGGCTGGCCGTGACCGAAGGCCAGGCGCATGAGACGGAAGTGGCCGCGCGCGCCGGCATGCTGGTGAGTTTCGTCATCGGCCGCTGGCACCGTTACGCCAAGAGTGGATTCAAGAACAACCCGGCGCAGGACGCGCCGCTGCAAATAGCCCTGTTGCTGCCGTACGTAGAAGATGAACGCTGAATGTTTTGCACTGCTGGACGACGCCAGCCCGGAAGGTACGCAAACTCCGGGCGCGCGTTCGCGCCTGTACACCGGCCATACCGGCACCCTGCGCTGCGACGACATCGGCCAGTGGCCGCAACTGCTGGAGCAGATGCAGGCGGCGCTGACGCGCGGCGAATACGCCGTCACCGTCTGCAGCTACGAGCTGGGAGCGGAGCTGCTGGAATTGGGCGCAGCCGCCGCCAACCACGCCACAAACTCCGCCGAAGCCCCACCGCTGGCGCAGATCCTGCTCTTCTCGCACTGCGCCCAGCTGTCGTCGGACGAGGTGGGCGACTGGCTGGCGGCGCGCTCCTTCCCGGTCGACCGTCCGTCCGGCATCGCCAACGTCCGCGCCAACATCGACCAGCAAGCCTTTAGCGGCGCCCTGGCGCGCATCCACGACTACATCGAGGCCGGCGACACCTACCAGGTCAATTACACGTACAGGCTGCGTTTTGACGCGTTTGGCAGCATCCACGCGCTGTACGCGCGCCTGCGCGGCCGCCAACCGGTGCCCTACGGCGCGCTGGTGCGGCTGGACGACGGCACGGCCATCCTGTCGCTGTCGCCCGAGCTGTTCGTGCGCCACGAGGACGGCGTGCTGACGGCGCGGCCGATGAAGGGCACCGCGCCCGCCGCGCCGCCGTCGCAACCGGCCGAGAACATCCTGCGCGCCACCACGCTGGCGGCCGATCCGAAGAACCGCGCCGAGAACCTGATGATCGTCGACCTGCTGCGCAACGACATTGCCCGCATCGCGCAGACCGGCAGCGTGACGGTGCCTGCGTTGTTCGAGGTGCACCGCTACAGCAGCGTGCTGCAGATGACCTCCACCATCACGGCCAGGCTGCGCGACGACGCCACGCTGGCCGACATCTTCAACGCGCTGTACCCGTGCGGCTCGATCACCGGCGCGCCCAAGCGGCGCACGATGGAAATCATCCGCGAACTGGAGCCGGACCCGCGCGGCATCTACACCGGCGCCATCGGCTGGTTCGATCCGCGCAAGGATGGCAAGGTGGGCGACTTCTGCATGTCGGTGCCGATCCGCACGCTGACGCTGCAGGCGCCGGACAGCCCGAACGGGGTGCGCCGCGGCGAGATGGGCGTGGGCGCAGGCATCGTCTTCGACAGCGACGCGCAGGAGGAATACGCCGAATGCCAGCTGAAGGCGCGCTTCCTCACCGGCCTGAAAAACGACTTCGAGATTTTCGAGACCACGCGCGCCACGCGGGCGGACGGCGTGCGCCACCGCGCGCGCCACCTGAAGCGGCTGGCGGCATCGGCGGCCTGCTTCGGCTACGCCTGGGACGTGGCGGCGGCCAACGCCTACCTGGACACCGCCTGCGCGATGCTCGATGCGGGCGTCGACTACCGGCTGCGATTGGCGCTCAGCTCAGCGGGTGCGTTCTCGGTACAGCATGCGCCGCTGGTCCCGCTGACCGAACCGGTACGCGTGCTGCTGGCGCCGGACGCCACCGAATCGGGCGACCTGTTCCTGCGCCACAAAACCAGCATCCGCAGCCGCTACGACGCCGCCTGGCGCGAGGCCGAGGCGCAGGGCGCCTTCGATACGTTGTTCTTCAACGAGCGCGGTGAATTGACCGAAGGCGGCCGCACCAACGTCTTCGTGCGCGTGGACGGCCGCTGGATGACGCCGCCCCTGGGCAGCGGCGTGCTGCCCGGCGTGATGCGCGGCGTGTTGCTGGACGATCCGCAATGGCAAGCCGGCGAAGCCGTCGTCACGCGGGCGATGCTGGCGGCGGCCGATGAAATCGTCGTTTGCAATGCGCTGCGCGGCGCCATGCGAGCCGTATTGGCAGGCTAGGACCGCCACTCCAGCAGGCTGGAGTGCCCGCATCACAGGTCGATCATCATTTCGAAGCCGCCCCAGACCATGCGCTTGCCGTCGAACGGCATGTTCTTCGGATCCATGAAGTGGGCGATGCGCGGGTCTTTCATCACCTTTTCGTTGATCTCGTCGCGCGCCGCGCGGTTGGCGTAGACGATCCATGAAAACACCACGGATTCGCCGTCCTGCAAATCGACGCTGAGCGGGAACGACGTCACCTTGCCGGGCGGGACATCGTCGCCGATACACTCGCGGAATTCGAGCGCGCCGAATTCCTTCCAGACCTTGCCGCATTCAAGCGACATTTTCTTGTACGCCTCAACGTTTTCCTTCGGCACCGGAATCACAAAACCGTCTACATAGGACATGGCTGTCTCCTTCTCAGAATGGAAATTCAGGGTAGCCAAATATGGCCGAAATGACAAGCAGTGCCGTGCACGCGGTCGAATGAGGTAAGCTTGGATACCAACACATTGGGAGGGCGGCATGACGATCAACGCGGGCCGACTGTTTGCCGCTGTGGTACTCGCTGGCATGCTGGCATCCTCGGGGCCGGCGCGGGCCGCCCCGCTGATCCGCCTGGGTTCGGACGATTGGTGTCCATTCGTATGCGCGGTCGACGGCAAACCTCCCGGCGGCTACCTGGTGGAACTGACCGCATTGGCGATGGCGCAGGAAGGGTATCGGGCGGAACCGGTGCTCATGCCGCTCAATCGCGCCATCACGCAAACGGCGCATGGCGATATCGAGGGGGTATATGCGCCACCGATCGATCAGCGCCTGCGCCTGAGCGCTCCCCTGGCGCACTCGCGGGCCTGCTTCTACACGCGGGCAGGCGACGACTGGACTTTTCAGTCCATCAAGTCGCTCAAGACACTGGCGGTTGGCGTGATCGACGACTACGGCTACGACGACGGTCCGATGGATGCCTATATTGCCGAAAACCGGCACAAACCGTCCCTCATCGCGCTTGCCTTCGGCGCGTCGGCAGGCACCACTAATGTGCAGAAGCTACTGGGCGGACGCTATCGCGTGATGCTGGAGCATACCGCCGTCATGGCGCAATTGGGCAAGCGCCTCGACGTGGCCGACCGCATCCGCCAGGCGGGCTGCCTCGACCACGAACTGCCCCTGACCATCGGCTTCGCGACGCAGGACATGCGGGCCGACACCTGGATACGCGCACTCGCCGACGGCATGCGCAAGCTGGACGCTTCCGGCGAGCTGAAGGCGCTGCAAAAGCGCTACAAATTCGACTAGCGACGCTTAAATCGCGTGGGCGAAGCGGCGGCGGTAGGCGCCCGGCGTGGTCGCGGCCAGGCGGCGGAAATGGTGGCGCAGCGATTCCTCCGAACCGAAACCGGCGCGCTCGGCGATCTGCGCCAGCGGCACGTCCGCTATTTCCAGCATGTCCTTGACGATGGCGATGCGTTCGCGGATCAGCCATTCGACCGGGCCGAGACCGGTGGCCTGCTGGAACTGGCGCTGCAGGGTGCGCGGACTCATGGCGGCGCGTTCGGCCATGCTATGGACGGTGTGCGGCTGTTCCGGGTGGCTGCGCAGCCAGTCCATCAGCCGCGACAGGCGGCCCTGCTCGCCCTGCGCCATCGGCCGCGGCAGGAACTGCGCCTGGCCGCCTTCGCGATGCGGCGCCACCACCAGCCGCTGCGCCACCAGGTTGCCGACCTTGGCGCCGTAATCCCTGCGCACCAGATGCAGCAGCATGTCGAGGCCGGCGGCCGAACCGGCGGCGGTGATGATCTGGCCGTTGTCCACGTACAGGGCGTCGGGCTGGACCTGGATCTGTGGATAACGTTGCGCCAGGCGGTCGGCGTAGCGCCAGTGGGTGGTGGCGCGCTGGCCGTCCAGCACGCCGGCGGCGGCCAGCACGAACACGCCGGAGCAGATCGAGCACAGGCGGGCACCGCGACGGTGGGCGGCGCGGATCATGTCCAGCACGGCCGGCGGCGGCAGCTCGTCGGCGTCGCGCCAGCCGGGGATGACGATGGTGTCGGCCCGTTCCAGCAGCTCCGGCGCGTAAGGCGCCTGCACGGTGATGCCGCCGGCCGCGCGGATAGTGCCGGGTTCGACGGCGCACACGGCGAAGTCGTACCAGTCCACCTCCAGCTCGGGGCGCTCCAGCGCGAACAGTTCGACCGTGCAGCCGAACTCGAAGGTGCACAGGCGGTCGTAGGCCAGTGCGACAACCAGATGTTTTTTCATGGCGTGATCTTAACGCAGAATGGCAGATGCGCCACTGCCGGCGACGGCGGCGGCGTCGCACAATGGCGTCACTGTCCACTCATTGAAGGAGATCACGATGTCCGCCAAGTCCCTCGTCGCAGCCATACCCGCCGCCGCCAGCAGCGATGCGCTGGCCCGCTTTGAAGCGAGCTTCAGCTACGAAACCGACTGCTGGGACGTGCACGACGCGCTGACCAACGGCCCGCAGGATTTCGTCCTGCTGGATGTGCGCGGCACGGAGAAATACGCGGCCGGCCACGTGCCGGGCGCACTGGACCTGGCGCACCGCAAGATCATCGGCTCCAGGCTGGCCGAGTTCCCGGCCGACACGCTGTTCGTGGTGTACTGCGCCGGCCCCCACTGCAACGGCGCCGCCCGCGCCGCCGTGCGCCTGGCGCAGCTGGGCCGTCCGGTCAAATTGATGCCGGGCGGGATTACCGGTTGGGTGGATGAGGGCTTCGCATTAGCGACAACATAAGGTCACGGGACTTCAACAAACTTCCCATTTTTGAAATAGCCCCGCGCCGTTCGGCCGTCGAGTTCGCGAATCACCAGATTGGGGTCTTGGGGATCAACGCTGAAAATGGGCGTGCCGGGCTCGAAGATTAATTCGACGCCCGGTTCGGCCAGCACGCCGGCCAGCGCGATGGCGGCGCGTTTGCCTTCGCCCCGCGCCCGCACCATTTGCTGGGCAGTCGGTTTTTTTGCCCGGATGGTAATGCTGCCAACCGTGATATCAATCAAATCGCTGGCTTCAGACATGGCCGATTCAGCCACTGCTTTCTTCGCAATACGCGCCATAACATCCCCCACTCTGACGATTGAGCCGCCGGGGCGGCCATTACTGGTAGACCCAGGCGCTGCTCAAAAGTTCAGCACAACTTACATCGCCAGCGCCTTCTCCACCGCGCCGACCAGTTGCTTGTCGGAAGGGGTGACTTTGCTGCCGAAGTTTTCCACCACCTTGCCGTTGCGGTCGATCAGGTATTTATGGAAATTCCAGGCCGGCGCCTTGCCAGTGATTTTGATCAGGTTGGCGAACAGCGGATTCGGCTCCTTGCCCGACACCACCGACTTGGCGAACATCGGGAACTTCACGCCGTAGGTGTTGTAGCAGAAATCGGCGATCTCCTTGCTGCTGCCCGGCTCCTGCTGGCCGAAGTCGTTCGACGGGAATCCCAGCACCACCAGGCCCTTGCTGCCGTACTTGGCGTACATCGCTTCCAGGCCTTCGTACTGGCTGGTGAAGCCGCAGTAGCTGGCCGTGTTGACCACCAGGATCACCTTGCCGGCGTACTGACACAGGTCCTGCGGCGACTCATCCTGCAAGCGCTTGAAGGTCTGCTTGAGAATGGCCGGGCAGCTGCCCGCCGCAGCGGCCGGGGCCGCCATTGGCGTGGCGGCGGGCGCCTGGGCAAACGCGGACGCGCTGGCCAGCAAAGTCAGCGAGGAAAGCAGGCATAACTGGGCAAAGGTCTTGGACATGGTGATGGGCTGAAAAGGGGAAAAAACCATTCTATGCCAAACGCCAACACCCTGCTTGCCGAGGCTGTGAATAACCCTTGCATGCCCCGCGCACGATTGAGCGAAATTAAGCAAGGTGCACTCCCCTGCCCCACACTCGAATTCCAGTTCGACGCGAGGAGAGCGTGATGAGAATGCTGTGTTTGCTGTGGCTGCTGATGGGCGCGGCCCATGCACAGACGCCACAGGTGGCGCCCCTGCCGAATATGACGACCACCCAGGTCACCGTTTCCGGTCTCTCGTCCGGCGCCTACATGGCGGTGCAGTTCGAGGTGGCCTTCTCGGAGACGGTGCAGGGCGCCGGCATCATCGCCGGCGGGCCGTACTTCTGCTCGCAGGGCAGCGTGTTCACCGCCACCACCAGTTGCAGCTGCACCAGCGAGCTGTTCACCTGCCGCGTGCGCCCCGGCGCCACCCGCATCAACGACCTGATCGCCTTCACCGACTGGTTCGCCGGCGGCGGCAGCATCGACCCCACCGCCGCCCTGGCCGGCCACCATATCTGGATGCTGTCCGGCAGCGCCGATACCGTCGTGCCGCAGGCGGTGATGACCGACCTGTACTTTTATTATCGCCACTATGTCGACGCCGACCACATCTCCTACACCCGCACCTTGCCGGCCGAGCACGCGATGCCGACCGACCAGTACGGCAACACTTGCAGCACGCTGGGCACGCCCTACATCAACAACTGCGGCTACGATGCGGCGGGCGAGCTGCTGCGATGGATTTATGGCCCGCTCACACCGCGCAACAACGGTACGCTGGGAGGCCGCCTGATCGCCTTCGACCAGTCGGATTTCCTCACGCTGCCGGGCTGGCACGGCATGGCCAGCACCGGTTATCTGTACGTGCCCAAGGCCTGCGACGGCAACAGCGGCGCAGGATGCAAGCTGCACGTGGCCTTCCACGGCTGCCTGCAAGACCTGGACAACATCGGCACCACCTTTGTCGAACACGCCGGCTACAACGCCTGGGCCGACAGCAACAAGATCGTGGTGCTGTATCCGCAAGCGTCGGCGATCTACCCGTACACCAATCCCAACGCGTGCTGGGACTGGTTTTCCTATGACGATCCGCGCTTTGCGCAGAAATCCGGCCACCAGATGGCGGCCGTCAAGGGCATGGTCGACCGACTGACCGGCGTGGCGCCGGCCACCGTGCTGGTGCGGCTAGGCGCGCACTAAATGCCGCCGAGGCAGATGTATTTGATAACCAGGTAGTCGTCCAGCCCGTAGTGCGAGCCTTCGCGTCCCAGGCCCGATTGCTTGACGCCGCCGAACGGTGCGATCTCGTTGGAGATCAGGCCGGTGTTGACGCCGACCATGCCGCTCTCCAGCCCCTCCGCCACACGCCAGATGCGGCCGATGTCGCGCGAGTAGAAGTAGCTAGCCAGGCCGAACTCGGTGTTGTTGGCCAGCTCCACGGCCTGCTCGTCGGTCGTGAAGCGGAACAGCGGCGCCAGCGGGCCGAAGGTTTCCTCGGTGGCGACGATCATGTCGCTGGTGACGTCGGCGATCACGGTCGGCTGGAAGAAGCTGTGGCCCAGCGCATGGCGCTTGCCACCGGCCAGCAGACGGCCGCCCTTGGCCAGCGCGTCGGCCACGTGCTGCTCGACCTTCTGTACAGCCTTCTCGTCGATCAGCGGGCCTTGCGTCACGCCCTCGTCCGCGCCGTTGCCGACCTTGAGCTTGGCCACGGCGGCCACCAGTTTTTCAGCGAACTGCTCGTACACACCGTCCTGCACGTAGATGCGGTTGGCGCAGACGCAGGTCTGGCCGGCGTTGCGGTATTTGGAGGCCAGCGCGCCCTCGACCGCCGCATCGAGGTCGGCGTCGTCGAATACGATGAACGGCGCGTTGCCGCCCAGTTCCAGCGACAGCTTCTTGATGGTCTTGGCGCTCTGCTCCATCAGCAAACGGCCCACCGCCGTCGAGCCGGTGAAGGTCAGCTTGCGCACGGTCGGGTTGGACGTCATCTCCGCGCCGATGTCCTTTGGCGTGCCGGTCACCACGCTGAACACCCCGGCCGGCACGCCGGCGCGCTCGGCCAATACCGCCAGCGCCAGCGCGCAGTACGGCGTCGACTCGGCGGGCTTGAGCACCATCGGACAACCGGCGGCCAGCGCCGGGCCGGCCTTGCGGGTGATCATCGCGATCGGGAAATTCCACGGCGTGATGGCGGCGCAGACGCCTATCGGTTCCTTGGTCACCACCAGGCGGCGGTCCGGCCACGGCGAGGCCAGCGTTTCGCCGGACACGCGCTTGGCTTCCTCACCGAACCATTCGATGAACGAAGCGCCATACGCCACCTCGCCGCGCGACTCGGCCAGCGGCTTGCCTTGCTCGGCCGTCATCAGCTGCGCCAGGTCTTCGGTGTTTTCCAGGATCAGGTCATTCCACTTGCGCAGGATGACGGCGCGCTCCTTGGCGCTCTTCTTGCGCCAGGCCGGCCAGGCCGCATTGGCGGCGACGATGGCGCGGCGCGTTTCGGCGGTGCCCATCAGCGGCACGGTGCCGAGCTGCTCGCCGGTGGCGGGATTGGTCACGGCCAGCGTGGCGCCGTTGTCGGCGTCGCTCCACTCGCCGTTGATGTAGGCCTGCTGGCGCAGCAGGCTGGGATCTTTAAGTTGCAACATGGGTAAGCTCCTTTATTCGACGGTGAATGAGGACAAATCGGGATGCGGCTCGGGATACGCCAGGTCCATGCCTTCCAAGGTCTCCAGCAGCAGGCTGGCGACCACCAGGTTGCGGTGGGTCTTGGAATTGGCCGGCACCACGTACCACGGCGCATGCGGCGCGTTGGTCTCGCGGATGGCCTGTTCGTAAGCGCGCTGGTACTCGCCCCACTTCTTGCGCTGTTCGACGTCGGCCGGATTGAATTTCCACTGCTTGTCGGGATCGTCCAGCCGCTCCTGCAAGCGCTGGCGCTGTTCTTCCTTCGAGATGTGCAGGAACACCTTGACGATCACCGTGCCCGTCTCCGCCAGCATGCGTTCGAAATCGCGGATCTGCGCGTAGCGGCGCTGGCATTCCTCGCCGTCGATCATGCCCTGCACCCTGGTGATCAACACGTCTTCGTAGTGACTGCGGTTAAAGATCGCAATCTCGCCCTTGACCGGCACCTGCTGATGCACGCGCCACAGGTAGTCGTGCGCCAGTTCATTGTCGGTCGGCTGCTTGAAGGCGGCGGCGCGTATGCCCATCGGGCTGATGCCGCTGAACATGGCGCGTATCGTGCCGTCCTTGCCTGCGGTGTCCATGCCCTGCAAGATCAGCAGCACCTTCTGCTTGTGCTGCGCGTACAGCTTGTCCTGCAAGGCGCCGATGCGATCGATCAGCGCGGCGATGCGCTTGCGGTCCAGAATCTTGGCCTTGGCCTTGCTCAGTTCCGGGTTGGCGGAACGGCTGGAAAACGCCGCGTCGTCTGCATGGTTTTCGTGCAGTTTGAGTTTGGCGGAGGCGCCGAAGCGCTGGCGGGCGTTATGTGTCATGAGATCAGCTTATCACTTTGCGGCGAGGGTTGCGGCGCGATAGCCCCACCATGCGGCTTCCTCGAACACCGAGAAGCCCGACAGGTCGGCATGCGCGAACAGGATGGGGCCATCCACTTCACGCAGCGCCTTCATGCCGGCGTTGCTGCGGAAGTTGGGCCCCGGCGACGCCATCGCGTGGCCGCGCAACGTGATGTCGACCCGCTCAACGCAGGAGGCGAACTGCGAGCCGTAGGCTTCCTTCAGATCGGCGCTGGCCAGCGCCAGCAGCTCCTCCGGCCTGGCCGCCTCCAGCCAGCGGCGCGCGGCGGCGGGCTTGCGGTCCGACAGGGCGACGTAGGCGCTGAACACCGTCTTCTCCGGCGGCCCCACGCGAATGTCCTGGTGCGTCGAGACGACGAAGCCCAGTCCCGGCTCGCTGTACACCACGTTATCCCACGACAGCGGCTGGCTGGGACGCTCATCCGGGAAGCGCTTGAGCAGGAAGTTCGCCACCATCCACGGCGCGTAGTCGGGAACGTGTTTGGCCGGGTCGAAGCCGTAAGCGGCGATGTTATCCACCACCCGCGCCGCCACGTGGGTCGGCATCGCGCAGATCGCCTTGCGGGCGCGCACGATGTAGGTGGACGGCTTGCTGTTTTCCAGCTTGAAGCACAGCGCCTCGACGCCGTCCGCGGTGGTTTTCAGCGACACCACGGTGCCGGCCTTGCGCTGGACGCCGGCCGCGCGCTCGATGCTGGAAGCCAGCGGCTGCAAGCCTCCCGGCCAGGTGAGCCAGGCGCCGTTGCCGGCGTTGGCGGCCTGGCCCCAGCGGCTGCAATAGTAGTGCAGCCCGGCCCAGGCCGAAACCTGGTCATAGCGGGTGCCGTAATCGTCGCGGCAGCAGTAGTTCAGATACCAGTGCAACGTCGGCGACTTGTAGCCGTTCTGCTCCAGCCACTGCCTGAGCGTGATGCGGTCCAGCGCCTGCCACTGCGGGTCCTCCGACGACAGCACGGTCGGGAACACGAACACGCGGCGGCCGTCGGCGCCGTGGGTTTGGCGCAGCCGCGTTACCTCGGCGAAGAAGCGCTTGTGCTCATCGCGCTCCCATTGCGCCACACCGTCGGTGGGGATGAAGCCGTCCTGCCAGTGGCCGTTGAACAGCAGGCGCTCTTCCGGCCCGTGCAGGATGAAGCGCTCATCGTAGTAGGGCTTCTCCGCCATCGCATCTTTTTGAATGATGCCCAGGTCGGCCAGGATCTCGCGCACATGCACCGATTCCGGCGACGGCAGCGGCAGGTAGTGCGCGCCGGTCGGATATTCGAGCTCGCCGAAGGCGCCGCCGGCGGCGTTGCCGTGCGGCTGCGGGCCGTCGATCATCAGCACCTCGGTCTTGCCGATTTTTTTCAGCTTCCATGCGGCGGTCAGGCCGGCCACGCCGGAGCCGAGGATGGCGATGTCGGTGTGGATGACTTCCGACGGCGGAGGCAAGGCGCGGCGGTCGCGCAGGAAGTGGCCCTCGTCGCGGCCCGGATAGTGGACCGCCGGCGTGATCTCCTGCCAGCGATGAAATCCCGCCACGCTGCCCGCCGCCACCACGCCGCTGGCGCCGGCCCATACAAGGAAGGAGCGGCGCAGCATCAGCGGATCACCCTGCGCCAGTCCTGCTCGAACTCGTGCACCAGCGACTGCGTGTTGAGGCGGTTGGGCTCCATCGGCAGCGCCTTCATATCCGGCGGGAAGATGAACATCTCGCGCGTGGTCTCGGCGTTCAGGTAGCGCATCGGCAGGCGGTATGCGGTGGGCGGCTTGTAGTCCGCCTGCGGCGTGGCGAGAATGAAGCCCCATTCACCGAACGACGGCACGTAGGCGTGATACGGATAGGTCTTCAGGCCGACTTCGCGCAGCGTGGCGTCGATGGTCCAGTAGGCGTGCGGCGCGAAGAACGGCGACGTCGATTGCACCACCATCAGGCCGTTGGCGGACAGGTGCTTCTTCACCATGCCGTAGAACGGCACCGAATACAGCTTGCCCAGCGCGAAACTGGACGGATCGGGGAAGTCGACGATGACGGCGTCGAACATGTCGTCGCTGTGTTGCAGCCAGATCGCCGCATCGGCGTTGATGACGCGCACCCGCTTGTCGCTGAAGGAGCCATGATTGAGCTTGACCAGCTCTTCGCGCTTGGTGAAGGCGCCTGTCATTGCAGGGTCCAGGTCGACCAGCGTCACCTGCTCGACGTTCGGATAGCGCAGGATCTCGCGCAGCGCCAGGCCATCGCCGCCGCCCAGCACCAGCACGCGCCGCGCCCAGGGCAGCGGTTGCAGCACCGGATGCACCAGCGCCTCGTGGTAGCGGTACTCGTCGCGCGAGGAGAATTGCAGGTTGCCATTGATGTACAGGCGCAGGTCGTCCTTCCAGCGCGTGATCACCAGCCGCTGGTAGGGCGTGGTGGTGGCGTACACGATCTCGTCGCCGAACAGGCCATGCTCGCCCCAGTAGGTCATCTTGTCGGCGAAGGCGAAGCCGAAGACCAGCACGCACATCACGCTGGCGGCGCGCAGCATGCGGCCGCTGACGTTTTTCAGCTCTGTGCGAAACGCGGTAATTGTCCACAGGGCGACGCCCACATTCAACATGCCGAACAGGAAGCCGGTGCGCACCAGCCCCAGATACGGCGCCAGCACCAGCGGGAACAGCAGCGACACGGCCAGCGCGCCCAGGTAGTCGAAGGTCAGCACGCGGCTGACCAGCTCATTGAATTCGGTCTTGCGCTCGTTGAGCGCGCGCATCACCAGCGGCACCTCCATGCCGACGAAGGCGCCGATCAGAAACACCATCACGTAGAGCAGCGTGCGGAACGGCGCCGCCATCCACGAAAAGGTCAGGAACAGCACCGCCGCCGACAAACCGCCCACCAGGCCGACCGCCAGTTCGATATCCACAAACCGCGAGAGCACATCCTCATCCCTGACATACTTGGAAAAGTGCGCACCCACGCCCATGGCGAACAGATAGCAGCCGATGATGGTGGAAAACTGCAGGATGGAATCGCCCAGCAGGTAGCTGGACAGGGCGCCGGCGATCAATTCATAGGCCAGGCCGCAGGAAGCGACGACGAAGACGGACAGGATGAGAATCTTTTTGGTCATTTAGCTATTTTTGCACTAATATGTTTGAGCGTTAGCAAGTTAACCACTTTAACCCAAGGTGCGCCGTGCCCGCCATCCTAAACTACCTGATTCACCTTTTGCTGGCCGCCGTGCTGCTGGCGATATTTTTCAAAGCCTACACGTGGATGACGCCTTTCGACGAGGTGCTGCTGATACGGCAGGGGAATTTCGCCGCGGCGCTATCGCTGGGCGGGGCCCTGATAGGTTTTTCCATCACCATCGCTTCGGCGCTGGTGCATACTGCCGATTACCGGGAGTTCTCCGCCTGGGCGCTCGGCGCGATGGTGGTGCAGATGCTGGCCTATGCCATCACCACGCGTGTGCTGAACATGTCGAAGGACCAGATTGAAGGCAACAACGCGGCCTTCGGCGGCCTGCTGGGCGCCATCTCCATTTCCATCGGCGCCATCAACGGCGCCTGCATTTCCTAATTAGCGAGGACCATCATGGGCTTAGGCAGCTTTATCAAGAAGCAGTTTATCGACGTACTTCAGTGGAACGAGGAAATCGACGGCGTACTGGCCTGGCGTTATCCGATGCAGGACCAGGAGATCCAGAACGGCGGCGTGCTGGTGGTGCGTGAATCGCAGATGGCGGTGTTCGTCAACGAGGGCCAGATCGCCGACGTGTTCGGCCCCGGCACCCACAAGCTGAGCACCCAAACCCTGCCGGTGCTGACCAACCTGAAAAACTGGGACAAGCTGTTCGATTCGCCGTTCAAGTCGGACGTCTACTATTTCAGCACCCGCGTGCAGACCGGCCGCAAATGGGGCACGCAGCAACCGATCACCATCCGCGACAAGGACTTCGACATGGTGCGCGTGCGCGCCTTCGGCATGTACTCGTACCGCGTGGCCGATCCGCGGCTGTTCTTCAAGGAGATCAGCGGCACCCGCGAGGCCTACACCCGCGACGAGGTGGAAGACCAGCTGCGCGGCATCCTGATGGCGACCATGGCCAGCTCGCTGGGCAGCGCGCAGGTGCCCTTCCTCGACATGGCGGCCAACCAGGCGCTGATGGCGCAGCAGGTCAAGGGCGACCTGGCCGCGGCGTTCGGCCGCTACGGCATCGGCCTCGATGAATTCAACGTCGCCAGCGTCAGCCTGCCGGAGGAATTGCAGGCCGCGCTGGACGAGCGCATCTCCGCCGGTATGAAGGGCGGCATGAGCGCCGACAAGATGGCCGGCTTCACCAAGTACCAGGTGGCCAGCGCGATTCCGATGGCGGCGCAGAACGAGGGCGGCATGGCCGGCATCGGCGTCGGCCTGGGCGCCGGCGTGCAGCTGGGCCAGGTGATGGGCCAGGCGCTCGGCGCGACCCTGGCGCCGCAGGCTGCCGCAGCGCCTGCGGCGCCGGCCGAGGACTCGATCGAGGCGCGGCTGGAAAAACTTAAGGGTCTGCTCGACAAGGGCTTGATCTCGGCTACCGACTACGACAGCACCAAGGCCGAACTGCTGAAAAAACTGATCGGCTAATGCAAATCGTTTCCTGTCCCAGCTGCGGCGCGGAAGTCAAATTCCGCTCGCACGCCTCGGTTATGGCTGTCTGCGAATATTGCAGCACCAGCGTGCTCAAAGACGCCGACTCGGTCAAGGACCTGGGCAAGATGTCGTCCGTGCTGGAGGACTATTCGCCGATCCAGATCGGCACCACCGGGGTGCTGGGCAAGCGCCAGTTCACGGTGGTCGGCCGCATCCAGCTGCGCTATGCGGCCGGCATGTGGAACGAGTGGTATCTGCTGTTCGACGACGGCATCACCTCGTGGCTGGGCGATTCGTCCGGCATGTACACCGTCACCGCGCAGTACAAGGGCGAGGGCGAGTTGCCGGCCTTCGAGCAGCTGCGGCCCGGCCAGAGTTACCCGATCAATGGCGCGCCCTACATCGCCGCCGAAATCCGCACCGCCGATTGCATCGGCGGCCAGGGCGAGCTGCCGTTCAAGGTCGGTGCAGGCTACCAGGCCAAGGTGGCGGACTTCCGCCGCGGCGGCGAATTCATCACGCTCGATTATTCGGATGCCCCGCGCCCCGTGGTCTACACCGGCGTGGCGGTGACGCTGGAGAGCATGCAATGCCAGCTGCTGCGCGACGACGACACCATCCAGCGCGCGGCCGGCCGTTATCGCGGCAAGCTCGATGCGCTCGATTGCCCGTCCTGCGGCAGCGCGATCAAATACATCCCCGGCGTGACGGCGACGCTGGTGTGCCCGGCCTGCCACGCGCAGATCGACGCCGCCAACCCGAAGGCCGAAGTGCTGGCCGCCGGCGAGCGCGTGGCCGCCGTGCCAATGACGATAGAACTGGGCGCGACCGCCAGGATCAACAACCAGGACTTCACCATCATCGGCATGATGCGCCGCGCCGACGACGAGGGCACGCAGTGGAACGAGTACCTGATGTACGGCACCCGCGCCGGCTTCTCGTGGCTGGTGGAAACCGACGAGGGCTGGTCCGGTTCCAACGTGATGGCCGAGTGGCCGGCGCGCTATGCGCCGGGCGCGCCGACAGTGGTTGTGGATAAGTCGCAGTTTTCCCGCCTGTACGATTACGGCTCGGTGGTGACCTTCGCCGCCGGCGCCTTCAACTGGCGGGTGGCGGCGGGCGACCGCACGCGGGTGGAGGAATTCTCCGCCGGCCAGATCCGGCTGGCGTCCGAAACGACGGACCAGGAGATGACGTGGTCGCGCTCCTCGCCGGTATCGGCCGACCAGCTCAAGGCCTGGTTCGGCGACAAGTTCAAGGGCCGCGTGGGCGCGCCGGCGGCGGCCAAGGGCGGCAAGCGCCGCTACCGCGACACGGCCAAATACATCATCTGGTTCATGCTGGCGATTAATGCGATCCCCTTGCTGATGAATTTCTCCGGCACCTGGTTCCTCAGCCTGGTCGGCGCGGCGGCGATCTACCTGCCCGCCTGGTTTATGGATAACGAGGACAAGTCATGAGCAAATTCTTCATCTACGCGATCATCGTGTCGGTGGTCACCTCGGGCAGCAGCTGGATGCGCGCCACGAGCGGCGGCAACAACTACGGCAGCGGCTACCGGGGCAGCACCTGGAGCTCGAACACCGGCGGCGGCGGCGGCAGTTACGGCGGCGGCTCCGGCGGCGGAGGCCACAAGTGAAACGCGAAACACTTCCGCAGGCGGCGGCCGTGCACCAGCCGGCCGGCACGCATCTGCTGGCGGACCTGAGCGGCATCGCTGCTGAAAAACTGGGCAATTGCGCCGCGCTGGAGGCGCTGCTGCGCTCGGCGGCCGAGGCCGCGCACGCGCGCGTGCTGTTCAGTCATTTTCACGGCTTTGGCGTAGGCCAGGGCGTGACCGGCGTGGTGCTGCTGGCCGAATCGCACATCTCTATCCACACCTGGCCCGAATGCGGCTTTGCCGCCGCCGACATCTTCATGTGCGGCAGCGCGCAGCCTGAGTTAGCGCTCACCATCATCGAAACGGCCTTGCAGCCTGCATCCAGCCGCATCAACACGGTGCGGCGAGCGCCTCCCGCGATCAGTTGACCCGGGCCGCGCTCTGGCTGGGCGACATCAGTTTCAGCGGCACTTCCTCCAGCGGCAGGTTGGCGGTCATGACGGGCGCGGCAGTCTGAGGCGCCGGCGCGACGACCATGACCGGCGCCGGGGCGCAAGCGGCCAGTGCCAACAAACACGATAAAGCGAGTATTCTTTTCATGTATTTCCCCTGATGGACAACTTGCCCATCAAATTATCACTCAGGAAATAGACGATGACAATATGCAATTTTCAAAGGTGTGCACCATGACGCTTTCCTGCCTGGGGCAGATCGCCCTGCCCGTTTCCAATGCCGACCGCTCGGAGCAGTTTTACGGCGACAGCCTGGGGCTGCCCAAGCTGTTCCGCTACGGCGAGCTGGTGTTTTTCGATTGCGGCGGCGTGCGCCTGATGCTGGAGGGGTCGGGCAAGGCGCCGGTGCAGGCCGGTACCGGCGTGTGCCACTATTTCAAGGTCGAGCAGATCGAGACTGTGGCCGCCGAGCTACAAACCAAAGGGGTGGTGTTCGAAGCGGCGCCGCACCTGGTCGCGAAAATGCCCGACCACGAACTGTGGATGGGCTTTTTCCGCGACCCGGACGGCCACCTGCTGGCCGTGATGGAAGAAAAGCGCTAAGCGGCCTGGGCGGCGGCCAGTTCGCCGTCCTTGGCGTTGGCTGCGGCAAAGGCTGGCCGGCTCGTGACGCGCGCCACGTACTGCTCGATCACCGGCAGCTTGGGCAGCAGCTCGTAGGCGCCCATCCAGCCCATCGATGAGGCCCACAGCACGTCCAGCGCGCTGAACTGCTCGCCCAACAGGTACGGGCCCTTGGACAGCTGGTCGACCAGCGTGTTGAACATGGTGTCGAAGTCGCCGTAGTGGCAGGACGCCTTGTCGGCCGGCGTGTTTTTCATCCACTTGTCGACGATGGCCGGCTCGAAGCAGCTGCCGTAGAAAGCCATCCACCGCAAGTACGGTCCGCGCAGCGGATCGCCCAGCGGCGGCGCCAGCTTGGCGTCCGGGAACAGGTCGGCCAGGTACAGGTAGATCGCCACCTGCTCGGTGATGACGGCGTCGCCGTGGCGGACCGCCGGCACCTTGCCCATCGGGTTGACGGCCAGGTAGGCCGCTTCGCGGTTCTCGCCCTTCTTCATGTTCATCACATGCAGGTCGTAGGGTGCATGCAACTCCTCCAGCAAGGTCATGACGCCGGTGGAGCGGGAATACGGGCAATGGTACAAAGTCAGCAGTGGTGCCATGTTATGTCTCCTGTCGATGGTGAAGAAACGCCACGATAACTCTTGCTATGATGGGGGTCTTGTAAAAACGCGAACATTGTATGCACACCGTGACGAGCCGGCCCAAGGGCGTGGTCAATCCCGCCGCAGCCGAAAAAATCTTCCGCCTGGAACGCTACCTGCCCGGCCCCGACCTGGCGCCTTTCGTCGAGTACTTCTGGCTGGTGGCGTGGCAGTTGCCCGAAGGCGTGGTCCATGTGCAGCGCACCCTGCCCTCGCCCTGCATCCACCTGGTGTTCGACGCCGGCCGCACGGCGGTGTTCGGCGTGATGACGGGTGCGTTCGAATATACGCTGAAAAACAGCGGCCGCATCCTCGGTGTGCGCTTTTTGCCGGGCGCCTTCCGCAGCTTCCTGAAGCGGCCGGTGCAGTCGGTGACGGACCGCGAATTGCCGCTGTCGGCACTGTTCGATTGCGACGACGCGCAAGCCGAGCGCAGCGTGCTGACGGCAGCCGACGACGCCGGCATGGTGGAGGCGGCCAGCGCCATCCTGCGCCGCGCCCTGCCCGTGCCCGATCCGCAGAACGCGCGCATCGCGCAGATCCTGGATGCGATCCAGCATCATCCCGAGATCACGCAGGTGCGGCAGTTGGCGGACCACACCGGCACCAGCGTGCGCCGCCTGCAAATGCTGTTCAGGGAATATGTGGGCGCCACGCCGAAATGGGCGATACGCCGCAACCGCCTGCTGGACGCGGCCGACCAGCTGTCGCACGGCAGCGAGATCGACCTGGCCTCGCTGGCGCAGGCGCTGGGCTATTACGACCAGGCCCACTTCACCACCGATTTTGAAAAACTGGTCGGCAAGCCGCCCGCCGATTACCGCCGCAGTTGCAAGGAGCAAGCATGAGTCGTCGCTTCAAGCAGGTTGATGTCCTCACCACCGCGGAAGAGTTTCCGTTCGCCGGCCAGCATCGTTGACCGTATCAAACCAGCTGCAGCACGAAGACCGGCGACCATTTGACGCCACGCCAAATCGACTATACTTCCTGAAGGTACAGTCGTTTCATGTACACCGTCATCGAAACGCCGCTGTTCCAAAGCCGCTGGCCTCTGTATTGGAATGAGGACGAACGGGGAGCCTTTGCGGCATACATCTCCATGCATCCGTCGGCGGGCGACGTTGTGCCAGCAACCGGGGGCGTTCGCAAAGTCCGGTGGCGCCGAGCAGGATCCGGTAAGTCAGGCGGTGTGAGAGTGATTTACTTTACTCGTAACTCTGCTGACGAAGTTGTTTTGTTGACGCTATACGCGAAGGCAGAAACCGCAAATCTGTCCAGCGCAACATTAAAGGAAATTCGCCGTGTCTACGAATAGTAAATTGCCTCTCAGCGATGAAGAGCTTGCAGCCTTTGAAGCCACCCGCGACTTGGCTGCCGAGTTGCTTCAAGCTGGCGAGCAAATGAAAGCCGGGCTCGGACGCGTAGTCTATTCGCCTCTCATCGCCGCACGAAAAAATACCGGGCTGACACCGGAGCAGTTCGCCGCCTTATTCGGTATTTCCGTTAGCACTCTGGAAAGCTGGGAACAAGACCGCAAGCCGCCTGTCGGTGCCGTACGGACTCTGATCGCCATCGCCCTCCATCATCCTGAAGCACTGATCGCGATCGCCAACCAGCCTCAAGAAGTGTGAAGGCAATTGACGGCGCTATCTTCCGGTGCGACACTGTGCGCCTTACCCAACCACAGGAGACCATAAATGCGCCACGTAGATACTGCCCTCCTGTCGGCTGCCTGATTACGCCGGGACTCCCCCCTGTAGAGTGTTGATCCGCGCGTACTCGCGCAGCTGACTTCCCGTATTCGCCACCTATTCGCCTTACCGCGAAGGGTATTGCTCGCCTTACCGGAATCAGGAAACACACCACCATGATCGACATCGATTTTGAATCGCTGCGCCTTATCGGCTTAACGCAAACCATCGCCAGCCAGCTTTATCTCTTGCACGACATCCCGGCCAACGCCCAGTTGGTGCGCATCACCGAAATCCAGCGCGACTGGCTTACCGTCCACGACGGCCAGGCCGAGTTCCGCGCGCGCGTGCTGCCGGTGCAGCACGACGCAGCCCTGGCCGTCGGCGACTGGGTGCTCAGCACCACGCTGGCGCACGACGAACGCTGGCTCAGCGCGCTGCTGCCGCCCACCACCCACATCGCCCGGCGCGGCAACGATGGCCGCCATCACAGCCTGGTCAGCAACGTCGATACGGCGCTGCTGGTGATGGGCCTGGATCACGACTTCAACCCGCGCCGGCTGGAGCGCTACCTCGCCATTGTCAAGACTGCCGGCGTGGAGCCGGTGGTAGTGATGAGCAAGGCCGACATCGGCGACGAGGTGGAACAGCGCATGGAGCTGCTGCGGCAGCGCCTGCCCGCCAGCATTCCGCTGCTGGCCGTGAACACGCTCAGCGACGACGCCGCGGCGCAACTGGCGCCCTGGCTGGGCGTGGGGCAGACGCTGGTGTTGCTGGGGTCTTCGGGCGCCGGCAAATCCACGCTGACCAACACGCTGACGCAGGCCGGCCAGCAAACCGGCGGCGTGCGCAAGGGAGATGGGCGCGGCCGGCATACCACCACGTCGCGCTCGCTGCACCTGTGCGACGGCGGCGCCTGCATCATCGACACGCCCGGCCTGCGCAGCTGGCAACCCGATGCCGACGAGGCCAGCCTGACGGCCGCCTTCGAAGACATCGACGCGCTGGCGGCGCAATGCCAGTTCCGCGACTGCCGCCACGCCGCCGAGCCCGGCTGCGCGGTGCGCGGCGCGGTGGACGAGGACCGTCTGCTGAACTACCACAAGCTGCTGCGCGAGGCGCGCCGCAGCCAGCAGACGCCGTTGGACCGCATCGCCGAAGTCGCCAAGTGGAAAGTGATGCAGCGCGCCGCCGTGGCCCGCTCGAAGGGCAAGCTCGGCAAGCGTTAGCCGCGCCAGTAGCGCCGCCGGCTACGATGTCGCCGGCGGCGCTTCAGTTTTGCGCACCAACACTGGCAGGCACAGCACATACAGGCCTGCGCCGATCAGCCAGACCAGGCCAGGAAAGCTGGCCGGTTTCACACCGCTGTGGCTGCTGTCACAACTACCAGTCTTCCTTCTTCGGTTCGCCTGCAGCAGCGGCGGGGACGCTGCGATTGGCCGCGACTTTGCGTTCGGCCGCCTTCGGTTTTTCCGCCGGCTCGGCCACCGCCACGGCCGCTTTCGCCGTCACTGTTTCACGCAGCTGCAAGGCGGCGGGACGCACGCCATCGAGCTTGATCGCGACATTCTCCAACGTTCCGTACGACAGCTTGGGCGTGACGCGGTTGATCACCACTTCGCAGCAGGCCGATTCCATATTGCCCAGCGACTGGCCGGTCTGCGGATCTTTGATCTCCTTGCCTTGCAGGTAGATCTTGTAGCGTCCGTTTTCCACCACCGACGTGCCGCCCTGGCTGAGCACGACAGTCATGCCGTCGCGTTCGACCACGCTGATCGGGAAGGTCTGCAACAGGATCGCTTCGGCCGAGCGCATGACGATCTCCGACTGCATGCTGCGCATGGTCGCGCCTTCGTCGATGCCGGCGCCCATGGTCGTGGCCGCGATCGACGGCGCCGTGCCTTGCAAGGTAGCCGATTGCAGGATCTGGCGCGTCGCCAGGTTGATCATGCGCTGGGAGACCGACCAGCCGCCCGAATAGCTGACCAGGTCGCGATCCGAGGTCTGCAATTTGCGCACGTGCTTGTCATAAGCGAGATCGTTGACCACGCCCACCCACACCAGGTCCGCGCTGAGGGCCTGGCCGAGCTTGGCGAAATCGGTGTTGACGGTCTGGCCCGAGCCGATCATGTCCAGCTCGTTTTGCAGTTCGCCTTCGAACTGGCGGTCCAGCACGGTGAAGCGGCCGCTCTGCGACAGCGTGTCGATGATTTGCTGGCGCAGCGCGCCCAGCACCTCGGCGGCGGGAACGTTGTGTCCGCCGATATTGAAGCTGCTGCGGCTCGAGCGCAATGGCGCCACCACGATCTTGATCTTGCCGCTATCGGCCGGCGCCTTGAACTTGGCGATGCTGGCGGCGATCTCCACGCTGTACAAGCCGCCCTTGCTGGACGGCGGCGTCAGCTTGGCCACCTTGAACGACGACACCACGCCTTTGGACTGGGTGACGATCTGCTCGGCGAAATGGCTGCCTTGCGCGGTGGCGCTGGCCTTCAGGCTGTCGTTGCCGTAGGAGCTTTCGACGTCCAGCGTGGCGGTGGCCTGCGAGAAGGTGTTGAGGTTGGCGGAAGCGGCATCGACAGTCGTGCCGTTGACTTGCATGATGGCCGTCTTTAGCGCGTCATTGATCGCCGCGCCGGGCGTCATGCCGGTGCCGCTGGCGGTGGTCTGGACTTGCTCGATCTTGCCGACGTCCGGGGTCTGGGTCAGGTTGGGGCCGGCCGGCGGGGGCGCCGCGGCGGGCGCTTCCTGTTTCTGGCCGCATGCCACCAGGCCGACGCACAGCAGGCTGGCTATCGCGATGTTCTTCATATTCGTTGCGCTTCCCTAGAGATAAAAAAAGGCGCGCGATGGCGCGCCTTGCTGCGATGGTGCTGGTGAATTACAGCAGCGAGGTGGCGTCGGTCGCTTCCTTCGGCACCGGGATGTTGTTGGCCTTGGAGAAGTCCACCACGGTTTTCAGCGTGCGGCCCAGGTTCTTGATCGAATCGGGCAGGTTCTTGGCGACAAAGATCGCCGAACCGGCGGCGGCGCCGAAGGACGACATGCCAGGCTTGAAGCCGCTGACGTCCTTGCTCATGTCGACGTACTGGATCACGCCCTTGGCCAAGTCGCCCACGCCGTTGGCGAATTGCTTCTTGCTGGCGGCGTCCATCTCGATTTTCTTGCCGTTCAAGGTGCGCTCCAGCGCCTCGCTGCTGGAGGTGCGAACCGCCGCGGCCTCTTCCAGCGAACCCTTGGTGGCGCCTTCGGTCAGGTTCTTGGCCTGCACCGATGCTTTCTCCGCCTCATCCTTCAAGCCCACCGCCGCCAGCATGTTGGCGTCGGCGCGCATCACGCTTTGGGTGCCGCCCACGTACTTGGCCACGATCTGCTCGGCGCTCGCACTGCCGCCACCGGTGCCGATGTTCAGCGACTTGGTCAAGCTGCCCAATTGCGCCGAGGCGGCGCCGGCAACCATGACCATCGCGACAGCGGCGATGGCTTTGACGTAAGAACTTTTCATAGGTATTGCCTTCTCATTAGTTTAGGACCGTCGATTGGATAGTCCGGCGGGCTATCGACGTTCGCCTGCCGGTCGCATGCATCAGTGAATACCGTTGACGTTGAGGCGGCTGACGATTTCCTTGGCCGCCAGCAGCGACGCATCTTTCAGCGCCTTGGTGGTGGCGACCGCGTTGTCGGGCGCCAGGGCGAAGTACTGCACCGGCGGCACCGCAGCCACTTCGCGCGGCAGCGCGCCGCTCACGTCGAGCACGCGGCCCGACACCGTGACCGTCACGCGCTGCATGCCAGTTTCCGGGTCCTGCGCCGGCGTGCCGACGTCGAAGGTGGCCAGCACGAACAGCGGCACGCCGGCCTTGCGCAGCGACTGCACCAGGGCGCGCATGGTGGCCGGCGTCAGGTCGCTGCCTTTGGAGAAGTCGGCGTTGACCGCCTTCAGGTCGCCGTCGGCCAGCACGAACTCGGGATCGGCGACGGCGAAGCCCGATTGCGAGAACACGCTGGTGACCGAGGTCTTGTGGCCGGCCATGGACAGCATGCGGAAGCTGGTTTCGTCCTGCTTGCGGGTGGTGCTGCCGCCGGTTTCGACGTTGAGGGTCTGGTTCAGCGCGACCTTGGCGGTCTTCTGCTTGCTGGCGTTGGTGGCGATCTGGCTGGATTTGATGTTCTCGCCTTCGCTGCCGCGGGCCGTGGTGTTGACCTTGACGTCGCTGTCGAGTTTGGTTTCGACGCGCTTGACCACGCGGTCGTCGAACGATTTCACCGCGCCCACTTCGCGGCCGAGGAAGACATACACCATCGGCGAATTGCCGGCCGGTGCGGTCTGGCTGACGCGGCTGGCGCCGCGCAGGGTGATGCGCAGCTTGGTCACGTTCAGTTCGGTGCGCACCGAGACCGAATACTTGTGCAGCACCGGCTGGTCCTGCTCGTTGAGCATGGTGGCGCTCATGATGAACTTGTCGAGATTGGCTTCCACCTGCGGCCGGATGGTCTCGAAGTTTTCGGACTCCGCCTCGCCCGCTTCGGCGAAGTAGCGCTCGATGGACGCCACCTGGGCGGCGCGGTAGGCGCGCTCGACGTCGGCCGGGCCGAGGGTGGCGCCGTAGCTGACCGTCGCCACGCCCTTGGCGGTGACGACTTGCGCATAGGACGGCAGCGCCAACAGCGTGGCAACCAGTGCCAACAGAATTTTTTTCATTATTTACTCGCCTTTATGATTGCTTTGGATGTTGCGATTTGCTTGGTGATTTCCGGGGCGGCGGCGGCGGTGACGATCCACTTCGACTCCGGCTGCACCAGGGCGTCGGCGAACTTGAGGAACAGGCCGCGTATCGCCGCCTCGTAGGCGGGGAAGTCGTCCAGGTCGGTCTGGTTGGCCGGCACGATCTTCACTTCGCCGTTCTTCAAATCCGAATTGAAGAAGTCGGTGTTGAGCAAGGGCTCGAAGAAGCGGACGTTGCCGTACACGCCGTAGACATAGGACGCGCCGACATTGTTTTCGCCGCTCTTGATCTTGGCGAACTTGTTGAGCTTGACGTCGAACAGGTAATCGCCCTCGCCGACCTTCAGGTCCAGCGCGTCGCCGTTGTCCAGGCGGAAGGACATGGTGCCCAGTGCATGGCCGAGGCCGGTTGGCAGCAGCGACACACCCAGCTTGGCCGCCAGGATGGAGCCGAAGGCGTCGGCGATCATCTGTCCGGCCAGCGCCGGTTTGTCGCGGATCGCGGCCGGCATCACCGCCATCGCTTCCGGCGCCAGTTGGGCGCGGCGTACCTGGATGGTCTTGGTGCCGGGCGCCGGCAGGCGCGCGGCCGACAGGCGGCGGGTAAATTGGGTCAGCAGGCCGCCGCCGTCTTCGCGCAGCAGCAAGTCCCTGACGTAGGCTTCGATCGCCGCCGGCGTCGGCGGCTGCGCGGTGGCGTCGAACATCACCACGCTGAGCGGATAGCTGCGCACCACGTTCTTGTTTTTGTAGTCGAAAATCAGGGCGTCGGCGCGCAGGCTGACGAAGGTCTTGTAGTAGTCGCCGATATGTTCGGTGGAGACGGTTTCGCCGTTCAGCAGCAGCACCGCCATCAGCACCTGGTCGGCGCCCTTGGCGTTGGCCAGGGTGTCGCGCGGCGCGTATTCCAGCCCGGCGTGCTCGCCGGCGTAGGCGCGGTCGATGGTGATGCGGGACAGCGAGGGGCCGGCGCCCTCGGCCTTGAGCGACTTTTCGATGCTGGCCGCGTGCGGGAAGCGTTCGGCTATCGTCGCCTAATCGCCGGCAAAGGAGAAGCCGGCGAAGGTGATCGTCTGCGCGCTGGACGACAAGGGAGACAGCAGCAAGGCCAGGCACAAGGCCGGCAACAGCAGGGACAGGCGCGGGGTGGCTGGCGTTTTGAAAAGCAAGTTAATCTCCGGAATCCAGCGACGGCCAGCAAGTTTATTTTTGGGAAATCAACTTTGCTTTTCGACAGTTATTGATTTTCGGAAATTATTGCAGAAAATAGTCTTTTAATACTAACCAATTGTCACCAAGCGAAGCTTAATTCCTCTCAACAATACCGTTCCGGGCAAGCTGGATGGTATTGCCCGCACGCCAGGCGAGCATGGCAATTGCGCTGAGTAGCGCGCCGGCCAGCGATACGCCGGTCCATCCGGCCCTGGCATAAACGAAGGTGGAGAGCACGGACCCGGAGGCGCCGCCGATGAAATAGCAGCTCATATAGCAAGCAGTCAGCCGATTGCTCGCGTCTGGACGCAGTTGGTTGATGACGCTGAGGTTCATCACATGGATCGCTTGCGCTGTCAGGTCGAGTACCAGCACGCCAACCAGCAATGCCACGACCGAAGTCTGGGCGGCCGCCAACGGCAGCCACGACAGCAGCAGCAGGCCCAGGCCCATGCTGGTGACATGGCCGGCCTTGCCGCGATCAGCCCAGCGCCCGACCGGAGCAGCGGCCAGGGCGCCTGCTGCGCCGACCAGTCCGAACAAACCTATGCTGCGGTCGGAATAATGGTAGGGCGCGGCGGCCAGCAAGAAGGACAACGATGTCCACAGCATGCTGAAGACGCAGAAGACCACGGCGCCCAGCAAAGCCCGGACGCGCAGCACAGGTTCTTCCACGAACAAGGTCAGCGTCGAGACCAGCAGGCGCGGGTAGCCCAGGCCCGGCGACTGCGGGTGGTGCGGCAGCGCGCGCCCAAGCGCGAGCGCCGTGACGACCATCATGCCGGCGCCAAACCAGTACACCGTTTGCCATCCGCCCAGCGAAGAAAAATAACCGGCGATGGTACGGGCCAACAAGATCCCCAGCAGCAGGCCGCTCATGACATTGCCGACGACTCTGCCGCGCTGGTCCGGCGCGGCCAGGGTGGCGGCGAAGGGCAGCAGGATTTGCGCGACCACCGAAAACAGGCCGGTCAGCACCGTGCCGATCAACACCTGGGTGATGCCGGAGGCTAGCGCCGTCAGCAACAAGCCTGCCGCCGAGAGCAGGGTCATGCTGACGATCAGCTTCCTGCGTTCGAACAGGTCGGCCAGCGGCACCAGCAGCATCAGGCCCAGCGCATATCCCACTTGCGCCGCGGTCACGATCGATCCGGCGCTGGCGTTGGAGATGCCCAGTTGGGCGGCTATGGTAGGCAGCAAAGGTTGCGCATAGTAGTTGCTGGCGACGGCAACGCCGGTGGCGGTCGCCATCAGCATGACGAGGCCGGCGCTGAGCCTGGGGGTGGGGGTATCAGCCATGCTGGTGCGCCGGCGCCGCATCAGTACGGCTTGTTCGGCAAGAATTTGCCGTTCAAGGTGATCACTGCGCGCTTGCCGCCGTCGGGATCATCTTCGGTCTTGAAGTCCAGCTTGAAGTTGATCGCGCTGATGATGCCGTCGCCTAATTCTTCGTGGACCAGGGCCTTCAAGGTGGTGCCGTAGATCTGCACCATTTCATAGAAACGATAGATGGTCGGATCAGTGGGTATGCCGCCGGGGATGCTGCCGCGCAGCGGAATGGCTTGCAGTTGCCGTGCGTCGGCGCTGTCCAGGCCCAGGCGCTGGCACACCAGCTCCGCAGCGTCCTGGTTCAGCGTGTGCTGCCCCAGCAGCGCCGCCGTCACGTAGGGGACGCTCAGGCCGCTGCCCGAGGCGATCTCTTTCCAGGAAAGGTCCTTCAGCGCCTTGGCTGCCAGCACGCGGTAGGTGACTTCAAGGCGGGGATCTTGAAAAACGTTCGATTGTTGCATGGTATTTTCCTTTATCAACGGGGGGTGAAGACGGTCAGGCGACCAGGGCGCTATGCTTGGCTTGCATAGCGCGGGTTTGTGGAAATTCGGCGAGCGGGACAAAGCTGTTGGTCTCGCCATCCAGGGCCACGATGGATCCGGTCTCGATGTCGTAGACCCAGCCGTGCAGATTCAAGCGACCTTGTTCCAGCGCCAGCGCGACCGACGGATGGGTACGGATGTTGACCAGCTGTGCGATGACGTTTTCACGCACCATCGAATTCAGGCGCGCAGCCGGTGAGATATGGGTGCGGGATGCGTTGACGACCTTGGCCGAATCGGCGTGGCGCAACCAGCCGGCGACGGCCGGCAAATGATCCAGGCACTTGCAGCTGGAGATGGCCGTCATCGCGCCGCAGTCCGAATGGCCGCAGACCACGATATCGGTCACGCCCAGCACCGCGACCGCATATTCGACCGTGGCGGTGACGCCGCCGGGTTCGGAGCTGTACGAGGGCACGATATTGCCGGCATTGCGGATCACAAAGATGTCGCCCGGATCTTGCTGGGTCAGCAGTTCGGGCACGACCCGGCTGTCCGAGCAGGTGATGAACAGCGCTGTGGGGCTTTGGGTGGTGGCCAGCTGCTTGAACAGCGATGACAGCGCCGGGAACGCCTGTTGCTGAAACTTGATAACTCCGTCGACGATGGACTTCATGGCGTTTCTCCTAAGGTGGTGTAGCAGTAAGGTCATGATGGAGCGGTTCAGCTATTGTGTCCAAGACTCATATACAATGAAATCCATAATCAATGCTTATAGTTCAGGACATGCAACTACGTCACATCCGCTATCTGCTCGCCGTGGCGGAGCACAGCAATTTCACCCGCGCCGCCGAGGCGCTGCATGTGTCGCAGCCGGCCTTGTCGCAGCAGATCAGGCAACTTGAAGAGTCGCTAGGGGTGCAGTTGCTGGACCGGACCGGCCGCACGGTGCGACCGACCGATGCAGGTACAGCGTATATCGGCCATGCGCGCAGGGCGTTGAGGGAACTTCAAGCGGGCGAGCGCGCGATACATGACGTGCGTGACCTGTCACGCGGCGTGCTCAGGCTGGCCATGACGCCGACGTTCACCGCCTATCTGGTGGGACCGGTGATCGAGCGTTTCCATACCCGCTATCCCGGCATCAAGCTCGGCATCCGTGAAATGGCGCTGGACGCGATTGAATCCGCGCTGGCGCAGGACGAGGTGGATCTCGCCATCGCCTTCAGCGCGGTGCGGTCGGCGGAACTGGATTGCCGCAGCTTGTTTGTTGAAAAGCTCAGCGTGGTGGTCGGCGCCGGTCATCCTTTTGCGCTGCGCCCGCGCGCCATCGGCGCCGCCGATCTGGCGTCGACGCCGCTGGCGCTGTTGACGGCCGATTTTGCGACCCGTGCGCATGTGGACGCGTACTTCCAGACCCACGGGATTGCGCCGAGGATTGCGATCGAAGCCAACACGATCAGCGGCATCGTTGAAATCGTCCGCCGGGGAAAGGTGGCGACGATACTGCCGGACGCGATCGTCCGCGACAATTCGGCGCTGCGGTCGGTCGCGCTGACGCCGGCCTTCCCTCATCGCAGCGTCGCGCTGCTCAGCCGGAAAGGCGCTTACCAAAGCGCGGCGGCGAGTGCCTTTGCCGAGCTGCTCGCCAGCACGATAGACGACGCCAGCCTGGTCTGAAATAAAAACGGCCCGGTCGAAAACTCGACCGGGCCGTCCGTTGCGGCCGAAGCCGCCTTTGACTGTGTGGCGTTGCTTAGTGCTTGGCGCGCAGCTTGGCGATCGCCGCCAGCTGGCCGATGGCCGCCGCCAGTTCGGCTTGCGCTTTCGCGTAGTCGATACCGGACGAGTTGTTCGCCAGCGCTTCTTCGGCACGTTTCTTGGCCGCCGTTGCTTTGGCTTCGTCCAGATCCTTGCCGCGAATCGCGGTATCGGCCAGCACCGTCACGGCGCCCGGCTGCACTTCCAGCAGGCCGCCCGCGACGAAGACAAATTCTTCCTCGGCTTGACCTGGTACCTGGATGCGCACCGCGCCCGGACGGATGCGGGTGATCAGCGGCGTGTGCTTGGGATAGATCCCCAGCTCGCCCTGCTCGCCCGGCAACGCGACGAATTCGGCTTCGCCCGAGTAGATCAACTCCTCGGCGGAAACCACGTCCACGTGTATAGTGTTTGCCATGTGTGTCCTGTCGGTGTGATGCGGCCCCGCTCGCGCGAGGCCGCAATCGAAACTCAATGATTAGTTGAGCTTCTTGGCTTTTTCGATAGCTTCGTCGATCGTGCCGACCATGTAGAACGCTTGTTCTGGCAGGTGATCGAGTTCGCCGGAAGCGATCATTTTGAAGCCCTTGATCGTGTCTTTCAGCGAAACGTATTTACCTGGCGAACCGGTAAACACTTCAGCAACGTGGAACGGCTGCGACAGGAAACGCTGCATCTTACGTGCGCGTGCCACCAGCAGCTTGTCTTCCGGCGCCAGTTCGTCCATGCCCAGAATCGCGATGATGTCGCGCAGTTCTTTGTAGCGCTGCAGGGTCATCTGTACTGCGCGGGCGGTGTCGTAGTGCTCTTGACCGACGACCAGCGGGTCCAGCTGGCGCGAGGTCGAGTCCAGTGGATCGACCGCAGGGTAGATACCCAGCGAGGCGATGTCACGCGACAGGGCGACGGTCGAATCGAGGTGACCGAAGGTGGTTGCAGGCGAAGGATCGGTGTAATCATCCGCTGGAACGTAGACGGCCTGGATCGAGGTGATCGAACCGGTCTTGGTCGAGGTGATGCGCTCTTGCAGACGGCCCATCTCTTCGGCCAGGGTAGGCTGGTAACCCACTGCGGAAGGCATACGGCCCAGCAGTGCGGATACTTCGGTACCGGCCAGGGTGAAGCGGTAGATGTTATCGACGAAGAACAGAACGTCCTTGCCTTCGTCACGGAACGATTCCGCCATGGTCAGACCGGTCAGCGCGACGCGCAGACGGTTGCCTGGTGGTTCATTCATCTGGCCGTAGACCATCGCCACTTTGGAGTTCTCTGGATTTTCCAGATCGACCACTTTAGCATCGGCCATCTCGTGGTAGAAGTCGTTACCTTCGCGGGTACGCTCGCCCACGCCGGCAAACACGGAAACACCCGAGTGCGCCTTGGCGATGTTGTTGATCAGTTCCATCATGTTCACGGTCTTGCCGACGCCGGCGCCGCCGAACAGGCCGACTTTACCGCCTTTGGCGAACGGGCACACCAGGTCGATCACCTTGATGCCGGTTTCCAGCAGCTCTTGCGATGGCGACAGTTCGTCGTACGCAGGAGGAGCGCGGTGGATCGACGCGGTCTGCTCGTGCGACACCGGGCCGCATTCGTCGATCGGGTTGCCCAGCACGTCCATGATGCGACCCAGGGTCGCTTTGCCCACTGGCACCATGATTGGTTTGCCGGTGTTCTGGATCATCATGCCGCGGCGCAGGCCGTCGGACGAACCCAGAGCAATGGTACGGACCACGCCGTCGCCCAGCTGTTGTTGTACTTCCAGGGTCAGCTCGGAGCCAGCCATTTTCAAGGCATCGAATACCTTAGGCATCGCGTTGCGTGGAAACTCTACGTCCACCACAGCGCCGATACACTGAACGATTTTGCCATCAGCCATGTTCGTTCCTTCTATATAGTTTAATTCGTTTAAACCGCAGCCGCACCGGCGACGATTTCGGAAAGTTCTTTGGTAATCGCAGCTTGGCGGGTTTTGTTGTAGATCAGCTTCAGTTCGCCGATCACGCTGCCAGCGTTGTCGCTCGCAGCCTTCATCGCCACCATACGCGCCGATTGCTCGGACGCCAGGTTTTCCGCCACCGACTGGTACACCAGCGCTTCAACATAGCGCTCCAGCAGCTCATCAATCACGGTCGCAGCATCCGGCTCGTAGATGTAATCCCAGTTGTGATTACCCGCGTCGGCCTGCGTCTTCGCCGCTGGCAGTGGCAGCAACTGCTCCACTACCGGCTCTTGCTTCATCGTGTTAATGAACTTGGTGTAGCACAGGTAGACTGCGTCGACTTCGCCGTTCTGGAATTTCTCGAGCATGACCTTGACAGGTCCGATCAGTTTTTCCAGGTGCGGCGTGTCGCCGATCTGCGTTACTTGCGCAACGACAGGAATGCCCACGCGATTCAAAAAACCCAAACCTTTGTTACCGATAGCTACCGCGGCAATCTTGTTGCCGGCTGTTTCCAGCTCACGGGTTTTCGCCGTCACCATGCGCAGCACGTTGGTGTTCATGCCGCCGCACAGACCTTTGTCCGTGGTGACGACGATGAAGCCAACTGCCTTCGCCTGTTCCTTTTGCTCTTCAGCCAGGAACGGGTGGGTGTATTCCGGATTTGCGGTAGCCAGATTAGCGGCGATATTGCGAATCTTCTCACTGTAGGGACGGGCGGCGCGCATGCGATCCTGCGCTTTGCGCATTTTCGATGCGGCGACCATTTCCATCGCCTTGGTGATCTTCTTCGTATTTTCTACGCTCTTGATCTTGCCACGTATCTCTTTGCCTGCTGCCATGAGTCCTTACTCCTTCTGCGCTGCAGGCGATCCAGGGTTCAGCCGGGACCGCCGTTTAGCTTAATATGCGCCGGATTTCTTGAAGTCGGCAATGGCGGCCGACAGCGCTGCTTCGCCGTCTTTGTCCAGTTGCTTCGATGCTTCAATCTTGGACAGCAGGTCGGCTTGCTTGGTCTTCAGGTAGCCGTGCAGGCCAGCCTCGAACGACAGCACTTGCTTGACCGTGACATCATCCAGGAAGCCCTTGTTCACTGCGAACAGCGAAGCGGCCATCAGGGAGATCGGCAGCGGCGAGTACTGAGCCTGCTTCAGCAGTTCGGTCACGCGGGCGCCGCGGTCCAGCTGCTTGCGGGTCGATTCGTCCAGGTCGGAAGCGAACTGCGCGAACGCAGCCAGTTCACGGTACTGCGCCAAGTCGGTACGGATACCGCCGGACAGGTTTTTGATGACCTTGGTCTGGGCGGCGCCACCGACGCGCGACACCGAAATACCGGCGTTGATCGCAGGACGGATACCGGCGTTGAACAGCGAGGTTTCCAGGAAGATCTGGCCGTCGGTAATCGAAATCACGTTGGTTGGCACGAACGCCGAAACGTCGCCAGCCTGGGTTTCAATGATCGGCAGTGCGGTCAGCGAGCCGGTCTTGCCTTTGACTGCGCCGCCGGTGAAGGCTTCGACGTAGTCGGCGTTGACGCGTGCTGCGCGTTCCAGCAGACGGCTGTGCAGGTAGAACACGTCGCCCGGGTAGGCTTCGCGGCCTGGTGGACGGCGCAGCAGCAGCGAGATCTGACGGTAGGCAACTGCTTGCTTCGACAGGTCATCGTACACGATCAGGGCGTCTTCACCGCGGTCGCGGAAGTACTCGCCCATGGTGCAGCCGGAGTAGGCCGAGATGTACTGCATCGCTGCCGATTCCGATGCGGTGGCGGCGACGACGATGGTGTATTCCATCGCGCCATGCGCTTCCAGCGAACGCACGATGTTTTTGATCGTCGAGGCTTTCTGACCGATCGCCACGTAGATGCAGGTCATGCCCTGGCCTTTTTGGTTGATGATCGCATCAACCGCCACGGCGGACTTACCGGTTTGACGGTCGCCAATGATCAGCTCGCGCTGGCCACGGCCGATTGGTACCATCGCGTCGATCGACTTCAGACCGGTCTGCATAGGCTGCGAGACGGACTCACGGGCGATAACGCCTGGAGCGATCTTTTCGATTGGCGAGGTCAGCTTGGCGTCGATGGCGCCTTTGCCGTCGATCGGCTGGCCCAGGGCGTTGACCACACGGCCACGCAGTTCAGGACCGACCGGCACTTCCAGAATGCGGCCGGTGCACTTGACCGTGTCGCCTTCGGAGATGTGCTCGTAAGCACCCAGAATCACGGCGCCGACGGAGTCACGCTCCAGGTTCATCGCCAGACCAAAGGTGTTACCAGGGAATTCCAGCATTTCGCCCTGCATCACGTCCGACAGGCCGTGGATGCGAACGATACCGTCGGCGACGGAAATAACCGTGCCTTGGTTGCGTACTTCAGCGCCGCCATCAAGGCCTTCGATACGGCTCTTGATCAGCTCGCTGATTTCAGATGGGTTGAGTTGCATACTAACTCCTAAAAGTGTTTCTCTCAGCTTGCGCGAGGGGAAGAATCTGTTCTAAGCGGCGCTTACGCGACCAGCACAACGTGCAATTGCTGCAACTTGGCGCGGACCGACGTGTCCAGCACCTGATCGCCAACAACGACGCGCACGCCACCGATCAACGCTGGATCCACGGTCACGACCGGGTTCAGCTTGCGGCTGAATTTCTTCTCCAGCGTGGCGACCAGCTCGCTCACTTGAGCCGAGCTCAGGTCGAAGGCGCTGGTGATGTCGGCGTCTGCCGCACCTTCCACGGCGTTTTTCAACGCCTGGAATTGCGCGCCGATTTCCGGCAGCAGACTGATGCGGCCATTGTCGACCAGCATCGCCAGGAAGTTTTTCGCTTCCGTGTTCAGCGGCGACTTGACCAGTGCCGAAATAGCGGCGCTCACATCGCTAGCCGACGCTTTCGGGTTGCGGGCGAATGCTTGCACCTCGGGGTGGGCACCGATCTGGGCCAGTTCGGCCACCAGTTCGGACCACGCCGCGAGGTTGAACGATTCCTTACCTGCTTGGGCTACGCGGAATAAAGCTTCCGCGTAGGGACGGGCGACGGTTGCGTTTTCTGCCATGATTACAGCTCGACAGACAGGCGCGACAACAGATCGGCGTGGGCCGACGCGTTGATTTCGCGCTTGAGGATTTGCTCGGCGCCCTTCACAGCCAGGTCAGCCACCTGAGCGCGCAGCGTGTCGCGCGCTTTGGCCAGTTGCTGATCGGCGTCGGCCTTGGCTTGCGCAATGATGCGGTCCGCTTCGGCTTGTGCATTTGCTTTGATTTCTTCTGCCACCAGTTGCGCGCGCTTTTCAGCGTCGGCAACGCGTTGCGAAGCTTCTTCGCGTGCACCTGCCAGCGCTTCGCTGGCGCGCTTCTCAGCCACTACCATCGCTTGCTGGCCTTGGTCGGCCGCAGCCAGACCGTCAGCGATACGCTTGGCACGCTCATCCAACGCTGCATTCAGCGATGGAAATACGAACTTCATCGAAACCCAGACCAACACCGCGAAGGTGATCATCTGACCGATGAGAGACATATTGATGTCCATACCTTTGCTCCTAACTAAAAGTTTCTCCTAGAAGGGAGCGAATTAATGTGCCGCCAGAACAGCTGCCAGGAACGGGTTGCTGAAGGTGTACAGCAGGGCAACGCCGACGCCGATCATCGAGATCGCATCCAGCAGACCAGCGATAACGAACAGCTTGGTTTGCAGTTGTGGCATCAGTTCTGGTTGACGAGCCGAAGCTTCCAGGAATTTGCCGCCCAGAATTGCGAAACCGAGTGCGGTGCCGATAGCGGCCAGGCCGATGATGATTGCTGCGGCCAGAACGGTCATGCTTTGTACTTGTGCGATCAGAGCTTGCATTGAATTTCTCCTAAGATTTTAAAAAAGACTACAGATACTAAAAAGTTAAAACGATTTGTTGCTTAATGTTTCTCAACCGCGAGGCTCAGATACACAACAGTCAACGCCATAAACACAAACGCTTGCAGGGTCACCACCAGGATGTGGAAGATAACCCAAGGACCACCCAGCAGCCACTGCGCCCACCATGGCAGCAGAGCGATCAGAATGAACAGCAGCTCGCCGGCGTACATATTGCCGAAGAGTCGCAGCGACAGCGACAGTGGCTTAGCCAGCAACTCGATCATCTGGAAGGCGAAGTTGACCGGAGCCAGCACGACGGCCATGAAGCCGTGGGCGTGGAACGGAGCGGTCAGCAACTCTTTACCCCAGCCGCCGAGACCTTTGGCTTTGATCGAGAAACCAATAATGCACAGCATGACGCCGAACGACATGCCGAAAGTGTGGTTGACGTCCGCGGTCGGCACGACACGCAGTTTGTGGACGCCAGCGTAGCCAAGCAGCTTAGGCAGCAGATCGACCGGCAGGAAGTCCATCGCGTTCATCAGCCAAACCCAGCAGAAGATCGTGATGGCCAGCGGTGCGATGACCTTGCTCTTGGCGTGGAATGCGGAATTGACGACTTCGTTGACCAGCTCCATGACGGCTTCGACGAAGTTTTGCAGCTTGCCCGGCACACCGGCGGTCGCACGGCGCGAAGCCATGTAGAACACGCCGAGGAAAATCAAGCCCAGAATGGCCGAAACCCAGAACGTGTCCAGGTTAAAAGCGCCGTCCGCGGACTTCAGGTGCGACAGGTGATGCTGAATATACTCAATGGAGGTGGGCGCTTCGTGTGCCCCTACAGCGTTTTCTGTGGTCATAAAAGTATTAGATTTTGGTGATTAAATTGCGAGCAGTGAAAACCAATAAGCTAAGGTTGCCACCGCGAAACCCAAGATCAGCCATAACCAAGAGGCCGACTGAAACAGCGCCAGTGCCAACACAAACAGCACTACCGTGATAAATATTTTTACAACTTCGGCGCGTACATGCGACCGGAAAGCTTTTTTGGCGTCATTTGTTCCGCCCGCAACAATCATCGCGTACATCAGACTCCCGATGACTGCGATTGCTCCGCCATAGGCGGCCGACCAAGCTTTGAGTACTCCGCCCAAGTTCCAGGCGAGCAAGGCGAATCCAGTTGCGATGGCTAACTGGAGGGCGACAACTTTAAACACCGGCTTGGAAATACTCGTCGAATCATTCATCTGGCGAGCTCCCTGAAAAGCCGATAAAACCCAAAGACACGGGATTATATGTGTCTTTACTGTATCACGTCAAACATTGCTGCACCGCAGCAGAGCAATTGGTGCACGAAAGCGACGCTTTTATAAACAATTCCAAGCCGGTTGCACCAAGTTGGAACCAGTTAAGCGTTTTCGTCTTTTATTGGCTCCAGCGCAACATCGGGGGGTCAAGTCTGACATTCGGACACGAGCTCTGCAGTAGCAGTGCTTCTACTGCAGAGCTCGTGTCCGAATGTCAGACTTGACCCCAGGGTTAGGCGCGCAGGCGGGCGAGGACGCCGTCGAGGATGTCGAGGTCGGCGAAGTCGATGATCATCTGACCACGGCCCTTGCTGCCCATCTTGAATACGACCGGCGTGGCCAGCTTGTCGGACAGCTCTTCTTCCAGCCGCACGATGTCGCCGGACTTCTCTTTCTGGCGCGCTTCGGTCGGCGAAGCTTTTTGATCCTCGATAGTTTTTGCCACCAACTTTTCAGTTTCACGCACCGATAACCGTTTGGCGATAACCATGTTGGCCAGGTTGATCTGCGTGGCCGCATCCACCGACAGCAACGCGCGGGCGTGGCCCATGTCGATATCGCCGGCCATCAGCATGGTCTGCACCGGGTTGGCCAGGTTCATCAGGCGCAACAGGTTGGACACGGCGCTGCGCGAACGGCCAACGGCCGTGGCCGCCTGTTCGTGCGTGAAACTGAAATCGGTGATCAGGCGATGGATGCCCTGCGCCTCTTCCAGCGGATTCAAATCCTCGCGCTGCATGTTCTCGATCAGGGCCATCGCGGCGGCGGCCTGGTCGTCCACGTCGCGCACCAACACCGGGAGCACTTCCAGGCCGGCGATTTGCGCGGCGCGGAAACGGCGCTCGCCGGCGATGATCTCGTACTTGATGGCGCCGGTCAGCTTGTCGCTGCCGACCGGACGCACCAGGATAGGCTGCATGATGCCCTGGGTCTTGATCGACGCGGCCAGCTCCTGCAAGCCGCCCTCATCCATACGGGTACGCGGCTGATATTTGCCGGCTTGCATTTGCGTGACCGGGAGTTCGGACGGCGTGTTGGCGTCCGGGGTGGTGATGTCGCCGTCGCCGCCGAGCAGCGCGTCCAAGCCGCGACCGAGGCCTTTGAGTTTTTTGGTTGCCATGTGATTGCCTTACATTTTCTTGATGCGCTTGACCATCTCGGCGCCGAAGGCGATATACGCCTGCGCACCCTTGGAGGATGGATCGAAGGTGACGCCCGGCAGGCCGTAGGACGGCGCTTCGGCCAGGCGTACGTTGCGGGGGATGATGGTTTTGAAGACCTTGTCGCCGAAGTGCTGCTCCAGCTGGGCCGATACTTGCTGCGACAACGTCATGCGCGGATCGAACATCACGCGCAGCAGGCCGATGATCTTCAGGTCCGGGTTCAGGTTGGCGTGCACCTTCTTGATCGTGTTGACCAGGTCGGACAAACCTTCCAATGCGTAGTACTCGCACTGCATCGGGATGATGACGCCGTGCGCGGCGCACAGGCCGTTCAGGGTCAGCATCGACAACGCCGGCGGGCAGTCGATCAGGATGAAGTCGTACTCCTTGTCGACCAGGGCCAGCGCATCCTTCAAGCGGCGCTCGCGGTTCTCCAGCGAGACCATCTCGACTTCGGCGCCGGCCAGCTCGCGGTTGGAGGGCAGCACGTCGAACTGGCCCGGCTCCGAACGCTGGCGCGCGGTGGCCACGTCGGATTCACCCAGCATCACCTCATAGGTCGATGCGGCCAGTCCCGCCTTGTTGATGCCCGCGCCCATCGTGGCATTGCCCTGCGGGTCCAGGTCGACCAGCAGTACCCGCTGGTTCAGCTTTGCCAATCCGGCGGCCAGGTTAACCGTCGTGGTAGTCTTACCTACGCCACCCTTTTGATTTGCTACGCAAAAAATTTTCGCCATGTATTTCTTTGGGTTGTGCTTCTTAATTATTTATACTATTAAAACGATATAAACGATTTATACTGTTTATACAGAATAAACTGTATAAACCATTTATATCGTATAAATCATTTACTTAGTTTCGGCTTGGATGAAAACCAGGTGGCGCTCCGCGTCCAGCCCCGGCACTTCTAAAGGCTCCAGTTTCTGCACTTTCCATGGCTCTGGCAGTCGCTCGCGCTCCTCTGCCGGCGCCGTGCCTTTCAGGGCGATGAATCGCCCGCCCTCTTGCAGCAGGTGCCCCGACCAGTTGACGAAGTCGGACAGGTCGGCGAAAGCCCGCGAGGTGATGACGTCGAACTTTGTCTTCACTTCCAGCTGCTCCACGCGCTTGGTGTACACCGTCACGTTGGCCAGGCCCAGCTCCGCCTTCACCTGGTTCAGGAACGCGGTCTTCTTGTGCACCGTGTCGATCATCGACACTTTCATATCCGGACGGCTGATCGCCAGCACCATGCCCGGCAAGCCGCCCCCCGCTCCCACGTCCAGCACGTTCTGCGCGCCGGCGAAGGCAGGCACCGCCGCCAGCGAATCGAGCACATGCAAGGTGACCATCTGCATCGGATCGCGCACCGAGGTCAGGTTGTACACCGAATTCCACTTGTTCAGCAGCGCCAGATAGTCCAGCAATTTCTCCACCTGGTCGTCGCCGAGGCCCAGCTTCAGACTGTTGATGCCTTGTTTTAAAACATCCGCAATTGCTACACGGTCAAACACCTTCATTGAACAGCCTCATCTTTTTGATTCAAAAAACCGCCGAAACCGGCCTTCTTCAGATGCACCAGCAGCAGCGAAATCGCCGCCGGCGTCACGCCGGAAATGCGCGATGCCTGGCCCAGCGTTTCCGGACGCTGCGCGTGCAGCTTCTGACGCACTTCCACCGACAGCGCGGTGATGTCCAGGTAGTTGAAACCTTCCGGCAATTTCAGGTTTTCGTAGTGCTCGTGGCGCTCGACTTCCTTGGTCTGGCGGTCGATATAGCCCGAATATTTGAGCTGGATTTCCACCTGTTCGCGCACCGCCTCGTCGGCCACGCCGGGACCGGCCAGCTCGCGGCCGTCGATGCCGGACAGGCTCATCAGCTTGTCGTAGTCGACGCCTGGACGGGCCAGCAGGTTCGCCAGCGAGTACTCGCGCTCGATCGCCTGGCCGATAACGCGCTCGGATTCGGCCGCTTCCAGGATGCGTGGATTGACCCACGTGGAACGCAGGCGCTCCAGTTCGCGCGCGACGGCTTCGCGCTTGGTCTCGAATGCCTGCCACTGCGCATCGCCGACGCAGCCCAGCTTGCGGCCGATTTCGGTCAGGCGCATGTCGGCATTGTCTTCACGCAGGCTCAGGCGATACTCGGCGCGGCTGGTGAACATGCGGTACGGTTCCATCACGCCCTGTGTGACCAGGTCGTCGACCATCACGCCCAGGTAGGCTTCGGAACGGGCCGGCGTCCAGGCTTCGCGGCCCTGGGTTTGCAGCGCGGCGTTGATACCGGCCAGCATGCCCTGCGCCGCCGCTTCTTCGTAGCCGGTGGTGCCGTTGATCTGGCCGGCGAAGTACAGGCCGCCAACGGCCTTGGTTTCCAGCGACGCCTTGAGGCCGCGCGGGTCGAAATAATCATATTCGATGGCGTAGCCGGGACGCAGGATGTGGGCGTTTTCCATGCCCTTCATCGAGCGCACCAGGGCGATCTGCACGTCGAACGGCAGGCTGGTGGAGATGCCGTTTGGATAGAATTCGTTGGTCGTCAGGCCTTCCGGTTCCAGGAAAATCTGGTGCGATTCCTTGGACGAGAAGCGGTGGATCTTGTCCTCGATCGACGGGCAGTAGCGCGGGCCGACGCCCTCGATGACGCCGGTGTACATCGGGCTGCGGTCCAGGCCGGCACGAATGATGTCGTGGGTCTCGGTGTTGGTGTGCGTGACCCAGCACGGCATCTGCGTTGGATGCATGGCGGCATTGCCCATCACCGAGAACACCGGCACCGGATCGAGGTCGCCAGGCTGTTCGGTCATCAGCGAGAAGTCGATGCTGCGGCCGTCGATGCGCGGCGGCGTGCCGGTCTTCAGGCGGCCTTGCGGCAGCTTCAGTTCCTTCAGGCGGGCCGACAGCGAGATCGCCGGTGGATCGCCGGCGCGGCCGGCCGAGTAGTTCTGCAGGCCGACGTGGATCTTCCCGTCGAGGAAGGTGCCGGCGGTCAGCACGACGGCCGGCGCCAGGAACTTCAGGCCGATCTGGGTGACGGCGCCGATCACGCGGTCGCCCTCCACCATCAGGTCGTCGACCGCCTGCTGGAACAGCCACAGGTTGGGCTGGTTTTCCAGGCGCGAACGGATGGCTTGCTTGTACAGGATGCGGTCGGCCTGGGCGCGGGTGGCGCGCACGGCAGGGCCTTTGGACGAGTTCAAGATGCGGAACTGGATGCCGGACTCATCGGTGGCGATGGCCATGGCGCCGCCCATGGCGTCGACTTCTTTGACCAGATGGCCTTTGCCGATACCACCGATGGATGGGTTGCACGACATCTGGCCCAGCGTCTCAATGTTATGCGTGAGCAGCAAGGTCTTCTGGCCCATGCGGGCCGAAGCGAGGGCCGCCTCGGTGCCGGCGTGACCACCACCGACGACGATGACGTCGAATTTTGTAGGAAATAGCATGTTGGAATTGGTTAAAGCGAAGGGATCAAGGTCAGATTATAGAGTCTTTTTGTGGCTGCGACTTTTTTAAGCAAAAAAATATCGTTGGATTGTTCCACGTGAAACGTTGAAAAGGGCCCTTATCGTTCCCAATAAGAGCCCCAATTTTGTTCCACGTGAAACAGTGTCACCACCGCAACCATGCATCGTAGCCAGTTTTCAGGATCAATATCGACACCACGACTAGGAACAGCTTGCGCACAAATCCACTGCCATGCTTCATCGCCATGCGCGAGCCGATGATGGAGCCGGCGATCTGGGCCACTGCCATCATCGCGCCCAACTGCCAGATCAGATGGCCGCTGTAGCCGAACCAGATCAGCGCGGCAAAGTTGCAGGCGACATTGACGACCTTGGCCACGGCCGAGGCGCCGAGGAAGTCGAAGCCAAAAATGCGCACAAACAGGAACACCAGGAAGCTGCCGGTGCCGGGGCCGAAGAAGCCGTCGTAGAAACCGATGCCGGCGCCGATCAGCAGCGCCAGCGTCTGTTCCCGCGCACCCGAATGGATGGGCGCGTGCACGCTGCCGAAGTCCTTCTTGGCGAAGGTGTAGATGGCCACCGCCACCAGCACCACCGGCAACAGCAGGCGCATGAACTCGGCCGACACCTTGGTCACCGTGTACGCACCGAGGAAGGCGAAGATCAACGCTGCAAGCGCAGCCGGCGTGGCAACCGACCAGGCGATGGCAACCCGGCGCGCATAGCTAACGGCCGCAACGCCGGTGCCGAAGATGCTGGCCAGCTTGTTGGTGCCGATCAGCGTGGCGGGCGCCATATTGGGGAGCACTGAGAACATCGCCGGGAGCTGTATCAGTCCCCCGCCCCCGACCACCGCGTCCACCAGACCCGCACCGAACGCCGCCACGCCCAACACCAGATAATCGACCATCACCTTGCCATCCTCAACGCTTGCGAAGGCTACATTGTACGGAAGAAATTCAGAGCGGCTTATGCGCATCCCGCATAGACCGCGACAGGCACAAGGCCCCCGCATGAGGTAAGCTTCACGTGAAATCCACCACCCTGGAACCGCCATGACCGATTTCCCAGCGTTCGCATTCAGCACCGTCGCCCACATCGTTTCCGAGCTCGGCGCAGCCGGAAGATTGGGCGAACATATGGTCCAGCGTTTCCCGACGGCCAGGCGCGCCCTGCTCGTCACCGATCCCGGCTTCCTGGCAACCGGCCTGGTCGAGGCGCCGGCCGCCAGCCTGCGCGCCGCCGGCGTGGCGGTCGAGATCTACTCCAAGGTCGTGGCGGACCCGCCAGAGCAGGTGGTGCTGGATGCCGTCGCGGCCGCCCGCAAACATCGGACCGACCTCGTCATCGGACTTGGCGGCGGCAGCTCGATGGACGTCGCCAAGCTGATCGCGGTGCTGGCCGGCAGCGAGCAGCCGCTCAGCGCGATCTACGGCATCGGCAATGTGCAGGGTGCGCGGCTGCCCTTGGTGCAGATTCCGACCACCGCCGGCACCGGCTCGGAGGTCACCAACATCGCCATCGTCACCACCGGCACTACCACAAAGATGGGCGTCGTCGCGCCGCAACTCTATGCCGATCTGGCATTGCTCGATGCCGAGCTGACCATCGGCCTGCCACCCATGGTCACCGCCGCGACCGGCATCGACGCGATGGTGCACGCCATCGAGGCCTACACCAGCCGCCACAAAAAGAACCCGCTGTCCGATATCTTTGCGCGCAAGGCCCTGGGCCTGCTGTCGGCCAACCTGATCCGCGCTTGCGAAAACGGCCGCGACCTGGCGGCGCGCCAGGCCATGCTGCTCGGCGCGATGTTGGCGGGACAGGCGTTTTCCAACGCGCCGGTGGCGGCGGTGCATGCGCTGGCATATCCGATAGGCGGCATATTCCACGTGCCACATGGGCTGTCGAACTCGCTGGTATTGCCGCACGTGCTGCGCTTCAATGCACCGGAGGCCGCCACGCTGTATGCGGAACTGGCGGAGATCGTCGTGCCTCAGGCCAGCGGCAGCGTCGAAGCGAGGGCGGAGGCATTGGTTGTTGCGATGCAACAAATCGCCACCATCACGGGGATAGAGCGGACCTTGCAGCAGGTGGGAATCAAGGAAACGGATCTGGACCGGCTGGCGGACGACGCCATGCTCCAGACCCGCTTGTTGGGAAACAACCCCCGCACCGTCACGCGCGACGATGCGAGGGCGATCTACCTGGCCGCGCTTTAACCCCGCACGGCGCTCCGAAGGGGTCTGACCCCATGCGGGGTCAGACCCCAGGCTCTACGGGTTACGTCAGTTCGGCACATCGACCGTGGTGCCGCTGACCGTGATCGCGTTGGCGCCAGGCGCTGCGGCGATCGGCGGCACGTTGGCCACGGTGATCAGCGTCGTGTTATCAGCGCGCGGCACCGTATGCACCACCTGCGACGGCGGCAAGGCCACGGCTGGGCTGCGCAGATTGGCCAGCATCGCATCCAGCGCGCGGAACAGATAGACATGCAGCGGTACGATATTGGCCGGCAGCGCGTTGGTGAACGAGTCGAAGTGGTTGGCGTTGGTCACCTCGATGTAGCGCAGCTTGCTTGCCCCGCCCTCCGCCGATGCGTTCAGGCCCACATAGGAACGTGAAGCAAAGTTGACCGGAATCAGCGCGTCGCTGCGTCCGTGCACGATGATGGCCGGCTTGCCGTGCAGATTGCCGGTCGCCGCCACCTCCGCCATGCCCGCCTTCACGCGCGCGCTCTGCGCGGCCAGCGTCGCACTCAGGGCGTTGCCGGTGACCGGATCGACACCCGTCGCCAGCGACCGCAGGCACAGGAAACCGTCCAGCGACTGGTCCGCCAGCGTGCTGCTCGGCGACACGCCAAGGTTGTAGGCCCTGGCTCCGCCCACCGAATTCTCATAGACCACACTGCCGACGATGCCGCTTTGCGTGGCAAAGCTGCTGGCCTTTTGCGCAGCCGTGAACGCCACCGGCGCGCCCGTCGCATCGGTTGCGGCGAACGAGAATCCGCACACCTTGTCCGTCACCGAGAACTTGCCATAGGCGTTGGCATACGTCACCGCCACCAGGATGTTGGTGCCGGCGTGCGCAGCTTGCAGGACGTCGGAGTCCACCAGCCAGCCATAAGCCTTCAGGCGCGCCTTGGCATCGGCCTGCTGCGACGGCAGGTCGGCGCCGGTCAACAAGCCTTTGGCGGCCAGTGCCGTGCAGCGGCCTGGAGCGGCCGCCGTGGAGGCGATGCACGGCTGGTACAGCGCCGCATAGGTCGAGTAGTCGAACAGCGCCTTGCCCTGCCCTGTCACGTTGACGCCGCCCTGGCGCACCGTGTAGCCGGTGGCGGTCTTGGGCTGCACTTGCGGCTCGGTGGCCGCCACGCCCCCAATCAGGCCCTTGGTGTCCTGTTCCGCAGCGAGCAGGGCCGAGCCGGCGCCGTTGGAGATGCTGGAGGCGATCGTCACCGTGTTCTTCGGCGTCAGGCGCACGATGTGGCTTTTGTTGTCCTTGGCCAGCACGCCGTACTTCTCGTTCAGCACATAGAAGGCGAATTCCAGCGATTGCAGCGTGACCTTGCCCCAATCCTTTTCCGGGTTCTGTTGCGAGTGCGCGTGCTTGAAGGCGATGCGCGCCGGCGACGACGAGGCGAACGCGGCGCGGTCGGCATCGCTCAATGCCGGTGCGAACATGGCGTTCTTGCCGGCTGCGGTGCGGGTGGCGCGCACGCCGTTCTGCAGGTTCACACTGTCGTCGTCAAACGTGTAGAGGCCGGTGCCGCTGCCCTTGTCGGCGTAGGCCACGGCGCAATTGTTCTTCAAGCCCCACTCGCCGGCGCTGCCGATGGCGCCATATATGCCGCGCGATCCACTCGAGGTACCGGTGACGATGCAGGGATTGTTGATGTCGAAGCCGGTGGGTATCTGCACCATCAACGTGACGTTCTGGTTGCCCGTGCCGTCGTCCGAGTAAGCGATGTACTCGGTGCCGCCTATCATGCCCTGCCCCGATCCGATGGCGCCCTTGGCATCCACATTCGGGCCGTACAAGGTGCCGTAGCCGCTGTTGGCGTTGATGTCGAGCACGGCGCGGTAGTTGGCGTAGATGGCGTTGCGGCGCAGCTCGGCGGCGCTGGGATTGGCCGGGTCGGCATAGGCCGGCGTGGCGCCGGCCAGGCTGGTCGCGCCCAGGCCGGCGGTCAGCAAATCGTCGGTGGTGCCGTCGTAGGTCTTGCTGCTGATGGTGCCCAGATACGCCGGCAGCACGTTCAAATCCTCGGCCGTGTCGTGTTCATTGGCACCGCAAGCGGTCAGCGCAATGCCGGCCAGCGCCAGCGTAATTTTGTTGATATGCATGTCATCCTCTATGTCGATAAAAGTTACAGACGGACTACTCCCACTCCGGCCGGCGGCCAGACGAAAATTTACTACCGATGAAAAAAAAACGCCGGACAGAACGTCCGGCGTGTGCGCTACATCAAGCCGGTTTTTTGCCGTTGTTGAAGGCGAACTTGGCGACGATCTCCCCGACGATGCCGCGCCGGAACAACAGCACGCAAACGATGAAGATAAAGCCGATCACCATGTTGACCGCTTCGCCGATGGTGTTGAACCATTCGATGCCGGTATGGGCGACCATGAAGATGCCGAAATCGCCCAGCTTGTTTTCCAGCGCGATGATCAGGATGGCGCCCAGCATCGGACCGGCGAACGTGCCCATGCCGCCGACCAGGGTCATCAGGATCACCAGGCCCGACATGCTCCAGTGCACGTCGGTCAGCGTTTCGAAACCCTGCACCAGCATGTTGGACGCGCCGGCCAGGCCGGTCAGCGCGGCCGACAGCACGAAGGCCAGCAGCTTGTACTTGTCCACATCGTAGCCCAGCGAAATCGCGCGCGGCTCGTTTTCCTTGATCGCCTTCAGCACCTGGCCGAACGGCGAATGCACGGTGCGCACGATCAGCATGAAGGCCAGCACGGCCACGCCCAGCACGAAGAAGTACAGCGCGGTATCGTTGGACAGGTCGACCAGGCCCAGCAGTTTTCCACGTGGAACGCCTTGCAGGCCGTCCTCGCCGCCGGTGAACTCGCCGGCACGCAGCGCGCCGAAGTACACCATCTGCGCCAGCGCCAGCGTGATCATCGAGAAGTAGATGCCCTGGCGGCGGATCGCCAGCGCGCCCATCACCAGGCCGACCAAGGCGCCGGCCGCGACGCCGGCCAGCAGGCCCAGCTCGACCGGCCAGCCCCACATCTTCATCGCGTTGCCGGCCACGTAGCCGGCGGCGCCGAAGAAGGCCGCGTGGCCGAACGACAGCAAACCGGTAAAGCCGATCAGCAGGTTGAAGGCGCTGGCGAACAGCGCAAAGCACAACAGCTTGGCCAGGAAGATCGGATAGCCGATAAACGGCGCCGCCAGCGCGACTGCGAAGGCGATCAGGTAACCTATATTTTTGTTCATCTACGGCCTCTTATTTTTCTTTGCCGAACAAGCCGGCAGGACGGATCAGCAACACGATGACCATCACCAGGAACACCACCGTCGACGAAAACTCGGGGTAGAACACCTTGGTCAGGCCTTCGATAATGCCCAGGCCGAGGCCGGTCAGGATGGAGCCCATGATCGACCCCATGCCACCGATCACTACAACGGCGAATACGACGATAATCAGGTTCTGACCCATCAGGGGCTGCACCTGGATCACCGGGGCCGCCAGCACCCCTGCAAAGCCCGCCAAAGCGACGCCGAAGCCGTAGGTCAGCGTGACCATCAGCGGCACGTTGATGCCGAAGGCTTCCACCAGCTTGGGATTCTCGGTACCGGCGCGCAGGTAGGCGCCGAGTTTGGTCTTCTCGATGACGAACCAGGTCGACAGGCACACCGCCACCGACGCCACCACCACCCAGGCGCGGTAGTTCGGCAGCACCATGAAGCCGAGGTCGGTCGCCCCGGCCAGCGCCTCCGGCACCTGGAACGGCTGGCCGGACACGCCGTAGAACGAGCGGAACACGCCTTCGACCAGCAGCGTGATGCCGAAGGTCAGCAGCAGGCCGTAGAGATGGTCCAGCTTGTAGAGCCAGCGCAGCATGGTCTTTTCGATGACGATGCCGAACACGCCGACCACCAGCGGCGCCAGCACCAGCATCACCCAGTAGTTCAGGCCGAGGTAGGCCATGCCCATCCAGGCGACAAACGCGCCCATCATGTACAGCGCGCCGTGCGAGAAGTTAATCACGTTCAGCAGGCCGAAGATCACCGCCAGGCCGAGCGACAGCATGGCATAGAAGGAGCCGTTGACCAGGCCCAGCATCAGCTGGCTCATAATCATGGGCAAGGGGTAGCCGAATATTTCCATGAGATCACAATATAAAGATCGCCGTCCCGGACGGGCAGGCGTGGCACCAGAAAAAGGCCGGGCAGGGGCGCCCGGCCTGTGTACAACTCAGCTTATTTCCACAGCGAGCATTTGGTTTCCGCCTTGGTGGCGTAAGCCTGGTCGCCCGGAATGGTGGCGACGACCTTGTAGTAATCCCATGGATATTTCGATTCCGACGGCTTCTTCACTTCCATCAGGTACATGTCGTGCACCATGCGGCCGTCCGGACGGATCACGCCGTTCTTGGCGAACATGTCGTTGATCTTGTTCGCCTTCAGGTAAGCCATGACCTTGTCGGTGTCGTCGCTGCCGACGGCCTTGACCGCCTTCAGGTAGTTGGCCGCCGCCGAGTAGTCGGCCGCCTGCAGCATCGACGGTTCCTTCTTCATCTTCTCGAAGTAGCGCTTCGACCAGGCGCGGGTGTCGGCGTTCGCGTCCCAGTACCAGCCGTCGGTTAGGTACATGCCTTGGGTCAGGTTCAGGCCCAGCGAGTGCACGTCGTTGATGAAGATCAGCAGGCCGGCCAGTTTCATTTTCTTGGTGATGCCGAACTCGTTGGCGGCCTTGATCGAGTTGATCGCGTCGCCGCCGGCGTTGGCCAGGCCCAGGATCTGCGCGCCCGACGACTGCGCCTGCAGCAGGAAGGACGAGAAGTCCGACGCCGACAGCGGATGCTTGACCGCGCCCAGCACCTTGCCGCCGTTGGCTTTCACCACTTCCGCGGTATCTTTTTCCAGCGATTGGCCGAAAGCATAGTCGGCGGTCATGAAGTACCAGCTCTTGCCACCCTGCTTGACGATGGCGCCGCCGGTGCCGCGCGCCAGCGCGATGGTGTCGTAGGCGTAGTGGATCGTGTACGGCGTGCATTCCTCATTGGTCAAACGGGCCGAGCCGGCGCCGATCGAAATGAAGACTTTCTTCTTCTCGGCCGCGACCTTGGCCATGGCCAGGTTGGCGCCAGAGTTGGTGCCGCCGATCAGCAGGTCGACGCCCTGCTGGTCGAACCATTCGCGCGCCTTGGAGGCGGCGATGTCGGCCTTGTTCTGGTGGTCGGCGGAGATGAACTCGACCTTTTTGCCGGCGATGACCACGCCGGCGTCGGCTATCGCCATCTTGATGGCCTCGGCACCGCCGGCGCCGTCGATGTCCGTGTACAAGCCGGACATATCGGTGATAAAGCCGATCTTGATGGTGTCGCCGGAAACCTGGGCTTGTGCAGCAAAGGACAGGCCGAATGCGCACACGGCGGTGGCTGCGATGGTGATGGCTTTTAGTTTCATGTTGTCTCCGTTGGTTCAAGAAGTAGTGTTATTGCTTATTTTTTTACACTTGCCTTGCAAACTTCAGACGCCCAAAAGCTCGGTCAACACCGGCATCTTGGCGCTCAATTCCGATGCAACAAAGGTCTCGACGATCTGACCGTGTTCCATCACATAAAACCGGTCCGCCAGCGGGGCGGCGAACCGGAAATTCTGTTCCACCATGACGATGGTGTAGCCCTTGGCCTTGAGCGTGGTGATCATGCGGGCCAGGCCCTGCACGATGACCGGCGCCAGGCCTTCGGAGATTTCATCGAGCAGCAGCAGGCGCGCGCCAGTGCGCAGGATGCGCGCCACCGCCAGCATCTGCTGCTCGCCGCCCGACAGGCGCGTGCCCTGGCTGTGCTTGCGCTCCTCCAGGTTGGGGAACATCGCGTAGATTTCCTCGACCGACATGCCCTTCTGGCCGGTCGCCAGCTGCGGCGGCAGCATCAGGTTTTCCTCGGTCGACAGCGACGAGAAAATGCCGCGCTCTTCCGGGCAATAACCGATGCCGAGGTGGGCGATTTTATGCGTCGGCATGCCGATCGCTTCCTCGCCGTTGACCTTGATCGAACCCTTGCGGGCGCCGGTCAGACCCATGATCGCGCGCAAGGTGGTGGTGCGGCCGGCGCCGTTGCGGCCCAGCAGCGTGACCACTTCGCCGGGCTGCACCGTCAGGTTCACGTCGTGCAAAATATGCGATTCGCCGTACCAGGTTTGCAGGTTGGAGATTTCCAGAGCGGCCGTCATCAGTGGGCTCCTTCCAGTACGGCGGCTTCGGTACCCATGTAGGCTTCCATCACTTGTGGATTACTTGAAACTTCGGCGTATGTGCCTTCGGCCAGCATCGCGCCGCGCTGCAAAACGGAGATCTTGTCGCAGATGCCGGACACCACTTTCATATTGTGTTCGACCATCAGGATGGTGCGGCCGGCCGACACTTTCTTGATCAATTCCGTCACGCGGTGCACGTCTTCGTGGCCCATGCCCTGGGTCGGTTCGTCCAGCAGCATCAGCTCCGGTTCCATCGCCAAGGTGGTGGCGATTTCCAAAGCGCGCTTGCGGCCGTAAGGCATATCGACGGTGACGGTGTCGGCGAACTCGGTCAGGTCGACCTCGGCCAGCAACTGCATGGCGCGGTCGTTCAACTTGCTCAGCGACCGTTCGCTCTGCCAGAAATTGAAGCTGGTGCCGAGCTGGCGCTGCAATCCGATGCGGACATTCTGCAGCACCGTCAGGTGCGGGAAGACGGCGGAAATCTGGAACGACCGGATCACGCCCATGCGGGCGATCTGCGCCGGCTTGGCGAAGGTGATGTCCTTGTCGTTGAAAAGAATCTGGCCGGAAGTGGGCACCAGGAATTTGGTGAGCAGATTGAAGCATGTGGTTTTACCGGCGCCATTGGGGCCGATCAGCGCGTGGATGTGGCCGCGCTGCACTTTTAAGTTCACATCATTGACCGCGGTGAATCCCTTGAATTCCTTGGTCAGATGCTTTGTTTCCAAGATAACGCCGGACATCCTGTCTCCTTGTTATTCTTTTCAAACTACTAAATTTTTTTAGATCATACACAGTAACAAATTGGCTAACAATACAGTATAACTACGGTCCGCTTTTGATCTAGGCCTAGCGGGCACAGGGTTTCATTTCCACTCTGAACGGATCAGCTCTGAAGCTTTCTCTGCGATCATGATGGTGGGAGAGTTGGTATTTCCGGAAGTTATGAACGGCATGACGGAAGCGTCCACCACACGCAGTCCGTGTACGCCAATTACACGCAGCGCGCTGTCCACCACGGCGCTTGGATCGTCGGCGCGGCCCATCTTGCAGGTGCCTACCGGATGGAAAATCGTGGTGCCGATCGCGCCCGCCGCCTGGGCCAGTTCTTCCTCGGTGCGGTACTGAATGCCGGGCTTGTATTCTTCCGGCGCGTAGCGTTGCAAGGCCGGCGCGGCGACGATCTGGCGCGTCAACATCAGGGCGGCGGCGGCGACTTTGCGGTCTTCCGGCGTGCTCAAATACATCGGCGAAATTTTCGGCGGCGCATACGAATTGGCGCTGGCGATGCGCACATGGCCGCGCGAAGTCGGGCGCAAATTGCACACGCTGGCCGTGAACGCGGGGAAGGCGTGCAAGGGTTCGCCGAATTTTTCCAGCGACAGCGGCTGCACGTGATACTGCAGATTCGGCGTGGCCTGCGCGGCGTCCGAGCGCGCAAAGGCGCCCAGCTGCGAAGGCGCCATCGACATCGGCCCGCTCTGGAACATCGCATATTCGAGGCCGATTTTCATCTTGCCGTACCAGCTGGAAGCCATCGTGTTCAACGTGCGCGCACCGCCACCGAGCTTGTAGATCATGCGCAGTTGCAGATGGTCTTGCAGGTTTTCGCCAACGCCGGGCAGATCCGCCAGCGGCTCGATGCCATGCTGACGCAAGCTGTCGGCCGCGCCGATGCCGGAGCATTGCAGAATGTGTGGAGAACCAACGGCGCCAGCCGCCAGCAGGGTTTCTTTGTCGGCGGTGGCGCTGAACTGGGTGCCGCCGCCGGTGAAAATCACGCCCTTGCACACCGGACCGCGATCGCTCATTTCGATCTGCAAACGTTCCACGTGGCAGCCGGTCATGATGGTCAGGTTGGGCCGCATCGACACCGGTTTCAAAAACGCCTTCGACGTGTTCCAGCGAATGCCGCGTTTTTGATTGACGTCGAAATAGCCGCAGCCGGCGTTGTCGCCGCGATTGAAGTCGTCCACTTTCTGGATGCCGACCTGCTCCGCCGCATCGCGGAACGCGTCCAGGATTTGCCACGACAAGCGCTGCTTTTCCACCCGCCACGGGCCGCCGGCGCCATGCAGTTCGGAAGCGCCACCGTGATAATCCTCGCTCTTTTTAAACAGCGGCAGCACCGACTGCCAGCGCCAGCTGTCGTCGCCGGTCAGCTCGGCCCAGCGGTCGTAGTCGCCGCCCTGGCCACGCATGTAGATCATGCCGTTGATGGAGGAACTGCCGCCCAGGACTTTGCCGCGCGGGTAGAGCAGGCTGCGCCCGCCGAGGCCCGGATCGGCCTCGGTGCGGAACATCCAGTCGGTCCGCGGATTATCTATGCAATGCAGATATCCAACAGGAATATGGATCCACACATAATCATCTCGTCCACCCGCCTCGATCAGCAGGACATTCGCGTTTCTGTTCGCGCTCAAACGGTTTGCCAACACGCAGCCCGCCGAGCCTGCACCAATAATGATGTAATCGTAAATGCCTGCTGATTCCAAAAACTTCTCCCCCAAGAGTGCTGTTTCGGTCAGGCGGCCGCTATCTCCGCCAGCAATGTTTCAACCAGTTTTGCCGCCGGCATCGGCCGGACGCGCGCGACGCCGGTGCCGCACCACAGCGACATCAATTCCGTCTCACCGCGCTTGCCCGCCTCCGCCCGGATCGCGCCGGTCAGTGCGTTTTGTATCGGGTAGGCCGGGATTTGTTTTTCCACCGGCGCCATTTCACGCATGAAGCGGTTCTCCAGGCCGCGCGCATAGCGACCGGAAAAGGTGCGCGTCAGCCGGGTCGGATGATCGCCGGCCGTCAGCAAACGCTGCTTGTAAATCGGGTTGATCGACGATTCATCGCATACCAGGAACGCCGTGCCCATCTGCACCGCCTGGGCGCCGCCATCCAGCGCGCGCTTGATATCGGCGCCATCCATGATGCCGCCGGCGGCGATCACCGGAATATGCACCGCCTCGACGATGGTCGGCAGCAGCTCGAAGGTGGTCAGCTTGGCGTCTTCCTGCGCGCCGATGAAGGTGCCGCGATGGCCGCCGGACTCGGTGCCGGAAGCGATCACCGCATCGGCTCCCCTGCTCTGCCAGGCCAGCGCTTCGTCGGCGTGGGTGATGGTGCCGATGACGAAGATACCGGCGTCGTGCAGGCGGCGAATCTGCTCGGTGCTGAGGATGCCGAAGGTAAAACTGGCCACGGCGGGACGCATCTCGATCAGCGCCTCAAACTGGGCGGCAAAGTCTTCGCACCATTTGGCCGGCGTAGGCACCTCGCTCCAGCCCAGCGACGCGGCGATCGGCTTCAGCCATTCCATGGCGCGGGCCACTTCGTCCGGGTCCGGCTTGGGCGTTTCCAGCACGAAGAAATTGAGGCAAAACGGCTTGTCGGTCAGGGCGCGGATCTGCGCGGTCTGGGTGCGGATGGTGTCTGGCGAAAGTAAGGAACAAGCCAGCGAACCCAGTCCGCCGGCATGCGAGACCGCAGCCACTTGCGCGGGGGTGTTGTTGCCGCCGGCAGTAGGTCCCTGGATGATGGGATGAGGAAAAATTGATGCCAAATTCATCTGATTTCTCGCATAAAGTGGCGTTTACGACATGTGGATAAGTCTATGGATATCCACAGGCACGAAATGTGAGTAAACAAAAATTTTTTGGGGACGCTTTTTCTTATCCCAAAACAGTTCTTTGCTCATACACGGCTTTCTCGCCCGCTTATGCAGCTCGTAAACGCCTGATTTTAATCCAAAATGAACACTTATCCACAGAAAAGTGTCTGCGTTAACAACTACTACTATTTTTATATATACATCTTTAGAGTAAACCATAAACCCAAAAACCACAGCCGCAGGGGCCTGAACGGCCTGATACCCCATTGGAACGGAAATAAGATTTCGCCAACATCTGCTTTCCCCTATACTGGATTCGCAAACAAACAGCCCCTGGCGGAGACATTTTGTCCTCACAGCGCAAAAATATGCGGTCGCCGGCTTATCTGCGCTTTCGGCGACGTCTGATCACCGGCCTTTTCCTCATGGCTGCGCTTGCCATTGCTGTGGTCGTTTCTCAATTCCGCACCGCCTACGTCGAACGCGAACTCGCCGTCAAAACCCAGACCGAGCACTATGTCAAAGCGATGGAAGCGCACGTGCTGTACTCGATACAGTCGATCGACTTGTCGCTGATTGGATTTGCCAACGCCATCAAAGTTCTGACGCCTCAACAACGACGCTCGCCAGAAACGATGCTGGAGCTGTTGTCTTCACGCGGCTCAGGTTTCAACAGCGAGTACTGGATCAGTTTCCTGGATGCGAAAGGCGAAGCGGTCGCCACCTCCACTGGCAACAACATTTCCGGCACAAAATACGGAGATCGCGATTACTTCAAAGCCCATCTCGATGTCGCCATGCGTGGCAAATTGTTCATTGGCGTACCAGCAATAGGACGGCGCAGCAACCAACGGCTACTTTTTCTCAGCCGACGTGTGGAAAGTTCCAAGGGTGAATTCCTGGGAGTAATCGTCGCGCCCCTCAACGTCAACCGCTATGTCACGGTATTTGAAAATTCGCGCTTCAGTTCCGATATCTCGATCACGCTGATGCACAGCGGCGGCAAAGTGATCGCTGGCGTACCCAACTTCGAACAATCATTTGCCCGCGACCTGGGATCGACCGACCTGTTCGACAACGTACGTCGCGCCAGTTCGGGCACGTTCAAGACCGTGAGCAATGCCGACCACCTCACCCGCGTGTTCAGTTATCGGGTGTTTGAAAACCTGCCGCTGATCATCGTCGTCGGCAGCAACGATTCGGAATCGGCCAGGCTGCTCCAACAAAACTACCTGATCGCTGGCGCTGGTTTGATCATGTTGTTGATACTGATGGCAGGCGCTGGTCATTTCTCGCTACGGACCTACACCAAACAGGAAGAACGCGAACTGCGCTTCCGCTCCCTGTATGCCGCCAGTCGCGAAATGGAGCAAAAGCTGCTGGCCAACGAGGAAGAGCGCAAGAAAAACGAAGAATCCATGAAGCTGGCGGCTCTGCTTTTCCAAAACAGCGGCGAAGGCATGATGGTCACCGACGCCGATGGACGCATATTGACGGTGAATCCAGCCTTCTCCCTGCTGAGCGGCTATACGGAAAAAGAAGTCATCGGCCACCGCGGCTACGAACTGACGACCAGCCGGCAAGACATCAACTTCTTCACCCGCATGTTCGAATCGATCGCCCAAACCGGACAATGGGAAGGCGAACTCTGGCATCAGCATAAAGATGGCGATGACTACCTGGTCGCGATGCGTTTCAACACCGTTTACGATGAGGTCGGCAATCCCTTCCGCTACGTCGCGCTGTTAAGCGACATCACGAAAAAGAAAGCATCGGAGGAGTTGATCTGGCGCCAGGCCAATTTCGATGCGCTGACCGGTTTGCCGAATCGACGCATGTTCCACGAGCATCTGCGCCAGGAAATGAAAAAAACCGACCGCTCCCATCTGCCGATGGCGCTGGTTTTCATGGATCTTGACCACTTCAAGGAAATTAACGACACGCTGGGCCACGATAAAGGCGATTTGCTACTCAAAGAAGTGGCAAGCCGCTTGTCCAACGCCGTGCGCAGCACCGATACGGTGGCCCGATTGGGCGGCGACGAATTCACCATCATCCTCAGCGAGCTGCACAACGCCGGCGATGTGGTGCGCACCGCCCAGGAAATTCTCAAACAAATGAGCACACCGTTCAACCTGGGCAATGACGGTGACAAGCATATTGCCCGTATTTCGAGCAGCATCGGTATCACGCTCTACCCGGAAGACGGCGCCGATGCTGAAACTTTAATCAAAAACGCCGACCAGGCCATGTACGCGGCCAAGCAACAAGGCCGCAACCGCTTCAATTATTTCGCTCCGTTCATGCAAGAAGCCACGCGAGTGCGCATGACCCTGGTCAACGAATTGCGCGAAGCGGTCAATCACAATGAGTTGCGGATCTTGTTCCAGCCGATTATCGACCTGGCCAGCGGCAAGATTTGCAAGGCGGAAGCGTTGGTGCGCTGGCAGCACCCGGTACGCGGACTGCTGAATCCTGCTGAATTTATCAGCATCGCGGAAAGCAGCGGCATGATCGTCGGTATCGGCGACTGGGTATTCAAGCAAGCGGCACAGGAAGTACAGAAATTGCAGGCGCTGGGATTGCCCGACTTCCAGGTCAGCGTGAACAAATCGGCCTGGCAGTTCCGCGACAACGGCAGCAACTACCAGCAATGGCTAGATTTTCTCCAGGAACTGCACCTGAACGCCAACAGCATCATCATCGAAGTGACCGAAAACCTGCTTTTGGACCCGGCCAACTCGGTTTCGGAACGAATGTTGGCTTTCCAGCATGCCCATATGCAGATTTCGCTGGACGATTTCGGCACCGGCTACTGCTCGGTGGCGTTTTTAAAGCGTTTCGATATCGATTACATCAAAATCGACCCAACTTTTGTCTCAAACCTGTCCAGCGGCACAGATGGCATCGTGCTTTGCGAGGCAATTATCGCGATGGCGCACAAGCTGAACATCAAAGTGATCGCCGAAGGCATCGAAACACCTCAACAATTGGCTGCTCTGACAGCCGCTGGATGCGATTTAGGGCAGGGATACCTGATTTCCAAGCCGATTTCAGGCGAAGAACTGGAAAAACAGATCAAAAGCGAGCAGGCACCTGTGAATAACTCGCTGGATATCCACAGGACGACTTGTGAGTAAGGACGAAGTTGTCCAAAGGCCGTCATTTTATACAGAATTGCTCCTGAACTGGTACAGCGCTTATGCAAGCGCTTATCTTTCTCGTAAACAAATGATTTGTAAACGTATACATGACTTATCCACAGGCTTTTGGTCGTTTACTATTACTACTATTTTTATATAAATCTTTTGTAAACTACTAAACCCGTAAAACGCGAATCTGAAGGCCTGCTCGTGTTTTCAAAACACTCCTGACCACAAAAAACGCTTTAAAATCGATCGTTTTTTGTAAACTGCTGTGGAAAAGCAGCGTGAAATCCACAGCCTCCACCTCTACAAACCAAGGAAAACTATGCGTTTAGGCATCATCAGCGCTTTAGCTGAAGAACAGCACGGGCTGATAGAAGCCCTTGAGAGCCCCTACAAGCTCGTCCACGGCATGCGGGAGTACACGGGCGGGAAACTCTGGGAAATCGACGCTGTGTGCGTTCTGTCGCGTATAGGCAAGGTTGCAGCAGCGATGACAGCCTCCATCCTTGTGGAAAAGTTCGGAGTTACCCACATCGTCTTCACCGGCGTTGCTGGAAGCGGGGATAAAAATGTAAAAGTCGGGGATATCGTCGTCGCTGAAGAGCTGGTTCAGCATGATTTCGATGCCAGCCCGCTTTTTCCACAGTTTGAGATCCCACTGACAGGCTTGTCGCGCTTCGCCACCGACACCGCGCTGACCCAGCGATTGGCTGTCGCAGCCGCACAAACCACGCGGGTACACCGGGGATTGATCGCCAGTGGTGATCAATTTATAGGCAAACTGACCCAGATTCAGGGCTTGAAAGCCGCTTTTCCCGATTTATTGGCGGTGGAAATGGAAGGCGCAGCCGTTGCGCAAGTGTGTTTCGAGCTGGGTATCCCGTTTGCCATCATCCGCACGATCTCGGACAACGCCAATGACGATGCCGCCGTCGATTTCATGCATTTCATCAAAACCGTGGCTTCGCGTTACGCTTTTGAGGTGATTGAAAACTTCTGCAAGGCCACTCAACCGGCGGAAAATACATAGAAATGGTGATCGTTCCGGCTGGGAGCATCGCCATGCGGGATGATCGGACCGCCAATGGGCCACACTATGGCAATCTCGACGACATTGCCTGGTACCGGGAGAATTCCGGCGGTCGTTCCTGCGTGGTCGGCTTGAAGCAGCCCAATCTGTGGGGACTGCACGATATGCTGGGCAATGTCTGGGAGTGGTGCGTAGACCAATATGATCCCGAGGTCTATGGCCTGTATCGGGTCTTCCGGGGCGGTGGCTGGTCGGATGCCGAACGCGGCTGTCTGGCGACGAACCGCCGCCGCAGCCATCCCACGTATGCCATTGACGACCTCGGATTCCGTCTCGTCAGATCGCGGGCATAAAAAAAGGGCCAGGTTTTATCCCGGCCCCCAAAACAACAACAGGTGATCGTTACTTTATGCGTCCAGCGTCATCAGGCTGGCGTTACCGCCGGCTGCCGTCGTATTCACGCACAGAGCGCGCTCAGCGAGCAAACGCCACAGGGGGATGGCGCCATCCTCGTTGGTGTCGATCAAGCCCACCAGCGCCCCGCTACGGGCCGCCAGCGAGGTGCGCAGGCCGGCGACCAGCATCGTCTCCACCAGCGCGATCTGGAAATCGCCGGCGAAGCTTTCCAAAGTGCCGACCACCTGGATGCGGTCCTTGACCGCCGCCGGCAGGTCCGCAGGCAGCAATTTGGACGATTCCGCCGTCAACAGCGCGATATTGCCGGTCGCCAGCGTCGCTGCGATCTGGTTCAGCAGGCCAGCTTGCGTGCCGGCCGCGCAGACCACGGAGCCGCGTGCAACCAGCGTCAACGTGTTGCGTTCACCGGTCGGGCCAGGCAACACGGTCACGTTGCCCAGCATCGTGCTGCGGCTGTACTGCTCGGCCAGGGCTGCGGCACGTTCGTGGCCGTGCGTTTTCGACCAGACTGCCAGTGCATCCAGGCCAGGTGTCGCCAGGCGCTCGTGCTGAGTGCCGGTGATGGCGCCACGTTGCAGACGCTTCAGGTACAGCGGACCGCCGGCTTTCGGACCGGTGCCGGATTTTCCTTCGCCGCCGAAAGGCTGCACGCCGACTACCGCGCCGACGATGTTGCGGTTGACGTAGATATTGCCGACATGCGCGCGCGCGGCGATGTAGTCGATGGTTTCATCGATGCGCGAGTGCACGCCCAGCGTCAGGCCGTAGCCGCTTTCGTTGATCTGCTCGATCAGCTTCGGCAGATCGGCGCGCTTGTAGCGGATCACGTGCAGGACCGGGCCGAACACTTCCTGCGTCAGTTCGGACAGCGAGCGGATTTCCAGCACGGTCGGCGGCACAAAGGTGCCGGTCGCCGTCACCTTGGAAGGCAGGTCCAGCGAGAAGTAGTTCAGCGCGGTCGCCTTCAGCTTGTTGATGTGCGCCAGCAGGTTTTGCTGGGCTTCGGCGTCGATCACCGGGCCGATATCGGTCACCAGACGGTCCGGACAGCCGACTTGCAGCTCCAGCATCGCGCCCTTGAGCATTTTGATGGTCTTGTCGGCGATATCTTCCTGCAGGAACAGTACGCGCAGCGCCGAGCAACGCTGGCCGGCGCTGTCGAAGGCCGACGAGATCGCATCCTGCACCACCTGCTCCGGCAGCGCCGACGAATCGACGATCATGGCGTTCTGGCCGCCGGTCTCGGCGATCAGCGGGATGTCGGCGTTTTCAGCGACGGCGCGCTTGGCCAGGGTGCGGTTGATCAGCTGCGCCACTTCGGTCGAGCCGGTGAAGATCACGCCTTTGACGCGCGCATCGGCAGTCAGCGCGGCGCCGACCACTTCGCCGCGGCCCGGCAGGAATTGCAACGCGGCTTGCGGGATGCCCGCTTCGTGCAGCAGCTCGACGGCGCGGTGGGCGATCAGCGGCGTTTGCTCGGCCGGCTTGGCCAGCACCACGTTGCCGGCCGCCAGCGAGGCAGCCACCTGGCCGGTGAAAATCGCCAGCGGGAAGTTCCACGGGCTGATGCAAGTCACCGGACCGAGCGCCAGGGTGTTGGTCGAGCCATGCACTTCGCCGGCGTAGTAGCGCAGGAAGTCGACCGCTTCGCGCAGCTCGGCGATGGCGTTCGGCAGCGATTTGCCGGCTTCGCGGATCGCCAGGGTCATCAGTTCCATGGCGTTGGCTTCGAACAGGTCGGCGGCGCGGTTCAGTGCGGCGGCGCGCAGCGACGGTTCGGTGGTTTGCCAATCCATGGCGAAATTGCTGGCGCTGGTCAGCGCGGTTTCAACGTCGGCGGCGCTCGCCTCCACCAGCTGGCCGACGATGTCGCTGCGTTGCGCCGGGTTGCTCACGTCCTGCGTCGGCTGGCCGGCGCTCAGGCCGCCCGCCAGCAAAGGCGCGGCGCGCCAGCTGCGCGGTACGGCCAGTTCCGCCGAAATTTTACGCAGCACGTCTTCATTGGCCAGGTCGAAACCGGCCGAGTTCTTGCGGTCGCCGAACATGTCCAGCGGCAGGGCGATGCCGGTGTGCGGCAGGCCGCCCTGTTCGCGTGCCTGGGCGACCGGGTCCTTGACCAGGGAATCGACCGGGATCGCTTCATCGACGATCTGGTTGACGAAGGACGAGTTGGCGCCGTTTTCCAGCAGGCGGCGCACCAGGTAGGCCAGCAGCGTTTCGTGGGTGCCGACCGGTGCGTAGATGCGGCACGGCTTGTCCAGGTTGTCTTTGCCGACCACTTGGTCGTACAGCGATTCGCCCATGCCGTGCAGGCACTGGAATTCGTAGTCGGTCACGCCGTCGCGCTTGGCCCAGGTGTAGATGGTCGACAGGGTTTGCGCGTTGTGGGTGGCGAACTGCGGATAGATCACGCCGGTCGAGCCCAGCAGTTTTTGCGCGCACACCAGGTAGGATACGTCGGTGTAGACCTTGCGGGTGTAGACCGGATAGCCGCTCATGCCATCGACCTGCGCGCGCTTGATCTCGGCATCCCAATACGCGCCCTTGACCAGGCGCACCATGAACTTGCGGCCGCTGCGCTTGGCCAGGTCGATCAGGTAGTCGATGACGAAGGGGCAGCGCTTCTGGTAAGCCTGCACGACGATGCCGATGCCGTCGAAACCGGCCAGTTCGGGGTCGTAGGCCAGGGCCTCAACCAGGTCCAGCGACAGTTCCAGGCGATCAGCCTCTTCCGCATCGATGTTCAGGCCGATGTTGTAGTGCTTGGCCAACAGCATCAGGTCGCGCACGCGCGGCAGCAGTTCTTCCATCACGCGGCTACGCTGGGCGCGGCTGTAGCGCGGGTGCAGCGCCGACAGTTTGACCGAAATGCCGGGACCGTTCTTGATGCCGCGGCCGTTCGATGCCTTGCCGATCGCGTGGATCGCGGTTTCGTAGGAAGCGTAGTAATTCTTGGCGTCGGCTTCGGTCAGCGCCGCTTCGCCCAGCATGTCATAAGAATAACGATAGCCGCGCGCCTCGTTGGACTGGCCGTTCTTGATCGCCTCATCGATGGTCTGGCCGGTGACGAACTGGTTGCCCAGCATGCGCATCGCCAGGTCCACGCCCTTGCGGATCAGCGGTTCGCCGCCCTTGGAAATGAGCTTGGTCAGCGCCGAGCCCAGGCCGGTTTCGCTGCTGGTGGAGACCAGCTTGCCGGTGATTAGCAGACCCCAGGTGGCGGCGTTGACGAACAGCGAAGGCGATTCGCCCAGGTGCTTGCGCCAGTCGCCCTTGCTGATTTTGTCGGCGATCAAGCGGTCTGCGGTGGCATTGTCGGGAATACGCAACAGTGCTTCGGCCAGGCACATCAGCGCCACGCCTTCTTCCGACGACAGTGAAAACTCGTGCATCAGGGCGTCGACGCCGGAGGCGCGGGTGCGCTGTTCGCGCACCGAGCTGACCAGTTTATGCGCCAGTTGCTGGGCCTGTTGCAAGGTGCCGGCGTCGTTGTTCTTGATTTGTTCCAGCAGCCATTGAACGGCGCTGACTTCGTCACGGCGATAGGCCGCCGTCACTGCTGCGCGCAGGGGAATCGGGTCGCGCAGGATTTCGGCCTGCATGGCGGCGAAAGGGGTAAAACCGGTGGCTGCTGCTGCTTGCATTGATTACTCTCAGAAGGAAAATTTGGGCGCAGCTGATGACAAAAAAACGCTCTGCCTGCGAGTGCCGGAGAGCGTGAATCTGAGTCAACTGCTGATGATTCGATTGTAGTGGGATTTCTTCTGGATTAATTCTGGTAATGCAGGGGACTAGCAATAGATTGTTTTTAGTGCGACAATTTAACCAAATAATATTTATTTGGGAGTTCCCGGAAATGTTAGACAAGATCAGCAAAAAAATCTTGATGGAATTGCAGAGCGATGGCCGCATCAGCAATGTGGAACTGGCGGCGCGGGTGAACCTGTCACCAGCCGCTTGCCTGGAACGCGTGCGCAAGTTGCACGAATCCGGCTACATCATGGGCTACACTGCTCAATTGAATCCGCAGTTGCTGGATGTGTCCCTGCTCGTCTTCATCGAAGTGGTGCTCGATCGCACCACACCCGAAGTGTTCGACGCCTTCAAACACAGCGTGCAGGTGATACCGGAAGTGCTGGAGTGCCACATGGTTGCCGGCGGCTTCGACTATCTGGTCAAAGCCCGCGTCAAGGACATGGCGGCCTACCGCGAATTCCTGGGTAAAACCCTGCTCCAGAAGGGCGTGCGCGAAACGCACACCTACGCCGTCATGGAAGAGGTGAAGAATACCACCAAGTTACCTATAAAATAGCATCAGGGAAATAAATTAGTCGAGACGCCCAAGGCGCCTGGTAAAACGGGGGACGAATGAAGCTTTTGCAGCACAAGCTGGTGCAACGTGGATTGTGGATCTTGGGCGCGACGGCTGGTGGTACCTGCCTTGCATATTTGTTCAAGCTGACCATTGGCGACGGCGCCGCGCTGGTCTATACAGCGGCGCCGGCGGCGCTGACCGGGGCGTTGCTGGCCTGGTGGGCCGCCGGCCTGAACAAGGACGAGGGCGGCGTGCGCCGCTTCGCCCAGGTGGTTGGCGACGAAATCGACGCCATCATGATCGGCGCGGCGGAAACCTCGTATTTCGTCGAGTCCGTCAAAAAGAAAATCGAACTGGACGTGGGCACGGCCGAGGTGATCGTCCGCAGCGCGTCCCACAACGCGCAGGCCACCGCCGCCATCGCCGCCAATGCCGAGCGCGCCGCCAAGATCGCCGCCCAGGTGCGCGGCGAGACGGTGGCGGGCCGCACCGAGGCCGATCACGGCCTACAGCGCATCAACACGGCGCGCCAGGATGCGCAGACCGCGGCGGCCGTCATGGCCAGCCTGCAAACCAATTCCCGCAAAATCTACGGTTTTACCGAGGCCATCAGCGAAATCTCGGCCCGCACCAACCTGCTGGCGCTGAATGCCGCCATCGAGGCGGCGCGCGCCGGCGAACAGGGACGCGGCTTTGCCGTGGTCGCCAGCGAGGTGCGCCAGCTGGCGCTGCGCACCAAGGAAGCCACCGACGAAATCAGCACCATGGTGCGCGAGATTAATCAACAGGCCGAACAGGCGGCGACCGGCATGAATTCGCTGGCGCTGAAGGTCAGCGACGCGGCCGGCAACGTGGAAACGGTGCATGGTTTGCTGGGCAATATCGAACGTTCGTCCGGGGTATCGGAGGAAGAGATCGGCGAGATCGCCAGGGCGTCGCGCGAGCACGTCGCCACCACCGAGGAAATCGCCACGGCCATCGCCAGCATCCGCGACAGCCTGTTATCCACGGAAAAGGAATTGCCGCGCGCGGCCAGTTCGGCGATGGCGCTGGCGGAGCGGGCCGAAGTCATCACCGGCGCGCTGGGAGCATCGTCGATCGAGACCTCGCACGACGCGATCCGTATCGCCGCGCAGCAGGCGGCGGCACAGGTGGGACGGATTTTCGAGGCGGCTATCTCTTCCGGCAAGATCACGCGCGATGCGCTGTTCGACCGCAGTTACACGCCTATCCCGAACACCGACCCGCCCAAGCACAAGACCCGCTTCGACGATTTCACCGACCGCGCGCTGCCGCAGTTGCAGGAAGGTTTGCTGGCGGCCATGCCGCAGCTGGCCTACGCCGGTGCTGTGGATAACAACGGCTATTTCCCCACCCACAACAAGAAGTTCTCGCAGCCGTTGACGGGCAATTACGACGTCGATATGGTCAACAACCGCACCAAGCGCATCTTCAGCGACCGCACCGGCAAGCGCTGCGGCGCGAACACCAAGCCCTTCCTGCTGCAAACCTACAAGCGCGATACGGGGGAAGTGATGCACGACTTGTCGGCGCCGATTTATGTGAACGGCAAGCACTGGGGCGGTTTCCGCGTCGGCTACCGCTCCAGCCACGAGTAATCAGTAGGTGTCGTTCTTGGGCGCCGTGCCGGGCGCGGTGCGCTGGGCCACGGTGTTCATGCCTTCCAGATGCATGCGCAGCCACTTATGGGCCGGGCTGCGGGCATCGCGCTCGTGCCACAGCATGTCCAGGTGCACGGCCGGCAGGGTGAACGGCAATTCCTTGGAAACCAGCGCGTCGGTCATGCCGGTCGAGGCGATCAGGTGGCGCGGCAGCACGGTGATCAAGTCTGAATTGGCCACCACGCGGCCGGCGGTGAAGAATTGGTTCACCGTCAGCAGGATGCGGCGTTCGCGCTGGATCTGCGCCAGCGCCTCGTCCACCAGGCCGTGCGCGCGGCCGGAAAAACTCACCAGCAGGTGATTGGCCTTGCAATAGTTGTCCAGCGTCAGGTCGACCTTGGACAGCGGATGGTCGCGCCGCATCACGCACACATAATGTCCCGAATACAGCCGTTCATGGCGGATCGGCGAGCCGGTCTCGTACGACAGCTGCGCCGCCACGCCGGGGAAGAAGCCCACCGCCAGGTCGATATCGCCGCGCAGCAGCATCGGCCGCGGCTCGCGCGTGGTCAGCGGCACCATGCGCACGTTGACGCCCGGCGCCTCGCTCTCGATCGAGCGCATCAGCGACGGCAGCCAGAAGGCGGCGGTGGCGTCGGCCATCGCCATGCGGAAGGTGGCGTGGGCGGCCGAGACGTCGAAGGTTTCCGGCGCCACCGCCGCTTCCAGGCTGGCCAGTGCGCTGCGCACCGACGGCCACAGCGCCTCGGCGCGCGGGGTCGGCTTGACGCCGTAGGCGGTGCGGATCAGCAATTCGTCGCCCAGGCTCTCGCGCAGGCGCTTGATGGCGTTGGAAACAGCGGGCTGGGTCATGGCCAAGTGGCCGGCGGCGCGTGTCAGGTTCTGCTCTGTCATCACGGCGTCGAAGACGCGTAACAAATTCAAGTCTAGCGTCAAAAAGCTCATGTCGGCTCGGGATGTGGGGTTGGGGTCGGTACAGTATCGAGAAATATGGATTTCACGTCAATGACAAGCATCCCATTCACCAAACGAATAATTGTTATCGGGGAAGTAAATTGGATACTTATGTTGCGCTGCACTATAGTTACACTTGATTCTAAATGCAGTGCTACAACATGTCTACCATCATCTCAATCGTACAAAATTTTTCCTTGGTCGCCGCCGGTGAGCTGGCGCTGGTCAGCGGCGCCGTGTGCGCGCTGATCGTCCTGTTCAAACCGCTGCTGCGCGGCCTGGCGCGTGCCGCCATGCTGGTTATCAAGCCGAAGCGCAGCAAGGAAGAGCAGCTGCAGCGCCGCCAGATGCGCGATGCAATGATGCTCAAGCGCATGCTCAATGCGATGGAACGCGATCCCAGCCACGCCGCCGAACTGCGCGCCATGGCTGCACGTGCCTAGAAATTAAGCAACGGTACCGAGCCTCCGGTACCGCGCCGCAGCATTACTTCTCGCCCAGCAGGGCAGGTTTCAGCGAACTGTCGACCGGATGGTCGCCCAGCCAGATGCGCAGCACAGCGTTGTAGAACGCCATGTCAGGCATCAATTCCCCGATCTTCTTACCGTTCAGAGAGCACTGCGTGCCCTCGCCCGGGGTCCAGTCCAGCAGCATCTGGTCGCCCTTTTTCAACGTCTGGATCTGCGCGAACACTTCGCCGAACTTCATCGTTTGCGGCGCGATCTTGCTGCGTTCATTCTTGTCGGTGTTGTTGTTCAGGCCTTCCAGGAAGGCTTTGCCGAACTCTTCCGAGCTCACTTCGCGCAACATCGTGATCGACACGCGGCGCGGGCCCTGGGTGGCCAGCACGTCCGGCACCGAGGTTTTCTTTTCGGTCAGGTACAGGCCGGCGGCGTAGACCTTGAAGATGACCTTGGTGCGCAGGCCGGCGCCGTTCAGCTTCAGTTCCTTGCCGGAAACGTTGATGGTGTCGTCGAATTTAACGCCGGCCACTTCCACGGCGGCAAAGGCGGGCAGGCTGAAGCTGCCGGCCAGGAAGGCGGCCGCCATCAGGCGCTTGATGATATTTCTGCGATTCATGAGTTGTCTCCGAGGATGATAGATGCCCGCATCTCGCCCGCGATGTAGGCGTTGCTGGAATATACCATTGGGAGTCGCGCAAAAACGCGTGGCGGCGCAATTTGGCCGCACGGTCATGCTTTTTTAGGCTCGTCAGGCCTTGCTGGCGGCTTGCAAACGGTCGAATTTGTCGCGCAATTGCTCTTCGGTCTCGCGCCAGGCGGGATTGAAGGGGATGCAGCTGACCGGGCACACCTGCTGGCATTGCGGCTCATTGAAATGGCCGACGCACTCGGTGCACTTGTCCGGATTGATTTCGTAAATTTCGGCGCCCATGTAGATCGCGTCGTTCGGGCACTCAGGCTCGCATACGTCGCAATTGATACAGTCGTCGGTGATCATCAAGGCCATGATGGAACTCGCTTATTGCTCGGCGGCGGCGTTGGCGGCAATTTTCTTTTGCAGCCAGCGGTCGACCGATGGGAAAACAAACTTCGACACGTCGCCGCCCAGCACCGCGATCTCGCGCACGATGGTGCCGGAGATGAACTGGTATTGGTCGGACGGGGTCAGGAACAGGGTTTCGACGTCCGGCAGCAGGTAGCGGTTCATGCCCGCCATCTGGAACTCGTATTCGAAGTCGGACACGGCGCGCAGGCCGCGCACGATGACGCGGGCGTCATGCTCGCGCACGAAATCCTTCAGCAGGCCGGAAAAACTCTGGACCTTGACGTTGGGATAGTGGCCCAGGACTTCGTTGGCGATGGTCAGGCGCTCTTCCAGCGAGAAGAACGGTTTCTTGTTCTTGCTGTCGGCTACACCGACCACCAGCGTGTCGAACAGACCGGATGCGCGACGCACCAGATCTTCGTGACCACGGGTCAACGGATCAAAAGTTCCTGGATAAACGGCTACTACCATCGCGGCTCCTTGCAGTGCACCAATATAGAACGCGCATTATGCCTGAAAATCCCTGTTTGCCTTAATTTGGGGCTGCTTGCAGTCCTTTTAGCGCCAAATGCGGGCCGTTCAAGCTGCCGTTTGCTTGTGCTTTAACAAATGAAAGAACACCATTCCGGCTTTGTCAGCCCGCAGCACTTCCCATGGCGCCATCCAATCCGGCGTGTCGCCCTCTTCGAACTCCAGCGCCATGCCGGATTCGGCGTAGATCAGGCCGCCCTCTTTCAAGATGCGCGTGCACAGCGGCAGGCAGCGTTCAAGGAACTCCTGCTGGTAGGGCGGATCGAGGAAGATCAGGTCGTACTTCTGGCCGCGCATGGCGGCCGACTGGGCCACGGCCAGCGCGTCGGCGCGCATGATCTGCACGTTTTCGGCTTTGAGCTTGGCCTTGATGTCCTCCAGCTGGCGCACCACCGGCACCACGGTGTCGATCATCGTCACCGATTGCGCGCCGCGGCTGGCCGCTTCGAAACCCAGCGCGCCGCTGCCGGCGAACAAGTCCAGCACCTGAGCGTCGGCCCAATCGCCGTCGCGCTGGTGATTGATCCAGTTAAAGACGGTCTCGCGCACGCGGTCCGGCGTCGGCCGCAGGCCGGAGGCGCTCAGCACCGGCAGCGGCGTGCGCTTCCAGGCGCCGCCGATGATGCGCACCTGGTTGCTGTGCTGGGGACCGTGGACCGGCACTTTGGCTGGTTTCGCGGGCTTGTTGGCGAGCTTTTTTGGCATGTGGCTGTGTTCTAAGTCATTGATTCAACAGGAGCCACTATACCATATGGGCCTTAGCGGGGTTCCGCAGCCAGGTTGTTGAAGTCGTCGATCCAGCCTTGCATGCGCTTCTGCGCGTGGGCTTTCTGGGTCGGCGTGGCGATCTTGATGACGGTTAAGACCAGCTGCGCCGTGGAAGCTTCATAAGCGTCGAAGAATTGCTTGCGCTCGGAGTGTTCGAGGCGGTCGAAGGAATCCTTGATCAGCGTGTGGATCAAGGCCATCGTCGCCTCCTTGTTCAGCTTTTCGCGCTGCACCTTTTGCACCAGCGTCAGGATGTTTTTCTGCCGGCGCATGCGCTCGTCCAGCCAGATGTCGTTGTCCAGCGGGCGGGCGTCGGAAGCCTTGCGGATCTGCGCTTCCTGCTCGGCGCTGAAGTTACCGAACCATAGCTCGAATTGCTCCATCGATTTTTTATAGCGGAACTTCAGTTGCGCATCGGTGTCGCCCTTCATGTTCTTCTTGCGGAACTCGGCGTTATTGGCGGTGAACTTCTTATCCAGTGCGGCAATCTGTGCGGGTTGCAGCGAGCGCACCAGGTCCGCCAGTTCCGGCAGCGCTTTGAACAGCAGCAGCTGGGTGCGGCTCTTGACCTCGTCGTAGTCGTTGATCAGGTCGGCCGCCGTCGGGTTGCCGGCCAGTTGGCGCTGTCCCGTTTGCAGGATTTGCGCGTAGTCGTGCAACTGGGTCTTGCGATGCCAGTGGAACAGCTCGTCGATATCCTTCTTGACCCAGCCTTTTTGATCGGCGTTGAAGTCGACGTAAGCGTCCAGCCACCAGTACAGCAGCGTATCGCCGTGGTTGTAGACCAGGCGCAGCGAACTGCATCCGGCCAGCACCGCCATCACGACGATCAGGAAAAGGCGGCGCAGTGCGCGGTTGTGGATATCTGGCATGTTAAACTTTCGCTTTAATTAACTCTGTGATTTGGCACCTATGAACGTAGTTATCCTCGCAGCCGGCATGGGCAAACGCATGCAATCCGCGTTGCCGAAAGTGTTGCATCCGCTGGCGGGCAAGCCGCTGTTGTCGCACGTTCTGGATACGGCGCGCAGCTTGTCTGCCAGCCAATTATGCGTGATTTACGGACATGGGGGCGCTGCGGTGCTGGAGATGCTGGCCGCGCAGCCGGAAAAGGTCGCCACCGCGCTGCAAGAACCGCAGCTGGGCACCGGCCACGCCGTCATGCAGGCCTTGCCTGAACTGGACGACAGCGCCGCCACGCTGATCCTGTACGGCGACGTGCCGCTGACCACCTCCGCTTCGCTGCAAGCGCTGGTGGACGTGGCCGGCAACGACAAGCTGGGCATTTTGACCGTGGTGCAGGACGATCCGACCGGGCTTGGCCGCATTATTCGTGAAAATGGCGAAATTGTGCGCATCGTCGAGCAAAAGGATGCGAACGAATCCGAACGTGCCGTTAAAGAGATCAACAGCGGCATCCTGGTGGTGCCGACCGCGCGCCTGAAGCAATGGCTGGGCGCGCTGAAGAACAACAACGCCCAGGGCGAGTACTACCTGACCGACATCGTCGCCATGGCGGTGGCGGACGGCGTGCCTGTCGTTTCGGCCCAGCCGTCGGCGCAGTGGGAAGTGGCCGGCGTGAACAGCAAGGTGCAATTGGCCGAACTGGAACGTATCCACCAAGGCAATATCGCCCTGAAATTGCTGGAACAGGGCGTGACGCTGATGGACCCAGCCCGCATCGACGTGCGCGGCGAACTGATTTGCGGTCGCGACGTCACCATCGACGTCGGCTGCGTGTTTGAAGGCAAGGTCGAGCTGGCGGACGGCGTGCGCGTCGGACCGCACAGTGTGATCATCAACTCCCGCATCCTGGCCGGCGCCCACATCAAGCCGTTCTGCCATATCGAACAGGCGGTGGTGGGTGAAGTCTCCGTCATCGGCCCGTATGCGCGCCTGCGTCCCGGCACAGTGCTGGCGGAGGATGTGCACGTGGGTAACTTCGTCGAAATCAAGAACGGCCAGGTCGCCGCGCACAGCAAGGCCAACCACCTGGCCTACATCGGCGATGCGACGATCGGCTCGCGCGTCAACATCGGCGCCGGCACCATCACCTGCAACTACGACGGCGTCAACAAGTTCCGCACCGTGATCGAAGACGACGCCTTTATCGGCAGCGACAGCCAGCTGGTCGCTCCGGTGACCGTCGGCAAGGGCGCGACGCTGGGCGCGGGCACCACGCTGACCAAGGATGCGCCGGCCGGCAAGTTGACGATTTCCCGTGCGCGCCAGATCACCGTGGAAGGCTGGAGCCGTCCAGTCAAAAAGCCGAAGTAATCACGCTGAAGTCCACACCAAGCCGGGATACTTCCCGGCTTTTTTGTGGATAACAATGTGGAGAAGCCTGCGCATAAGCCCTGAAGAAGCGGCGTATAAGCCGGGGAAAACTGCGGGATAACTCGCCTTTCATCAAAAAAGTGACCCCTCGCCACGGCCTGCAGCCGTGATCCGCCTTGGGCTGTGGATAAGCCTGTGGGAAATCGTGTGAGTAATTCAGGATAACTTTTTACTGTGGATAAGCTTGGGTATAAGCCAGTGTAAAGCCCTGGGAAAAGCCATGGAAAACACGGGAAAACATTTCCCGCGTTTTGCCCGGTGTGGATAAACCTGTGCAAAAGCGCATGGACAAGGCGGGGATAACTGGCTAAACCGCGATCCGCGTCTCGAATTTGCTGCGGAAGGTGGAAAAGTAGGCTTTGACATTGCGCACATTGGTCTGCGTGGCGAACAGCCGGTGCGCCAGCGCGTGATAGGCCGGCATGTCAGTCACCTGGACGATCAGCACGAAATCCGGCCCTGGCGCCACCCGGTAGCACTGCAACACGGCCTGGTCGGCCGCCACGTGGGCCTCGAACTCGGCCATGCGCTCGGCGGCCTGCACATCCAGCGAGATTTCCACAATCGCCGTCAGGCTGGGCCCGACCTTCTCCGGCGCCACAATGGCCACCTGGCGCTGGATCACCCCGCTCTCGGTCAGATGCTTGACCCGGCGCAAACAAGTCGGCGCGGAAACGTGGACCGCCAGCGCCAGCTCGCTGTTTGTTTGCGACGAATCAACTTGCAATGCATTCAAAATGCGACGATCTACTTCATCCATAAAAATAATCCTCGAAAATGAAATAATATTTCACGTAATTGGCGTGATGAAAGAATATTCCAAAATATACAGGATTTAGAAAGCATATTTCAGAAGTACTGCTCTAGCATGGCTACACTTATCTTTAGCGAGGTTTTCTATGTGCGGCATCGTCGGCGCGGTAGCGCAACGCAACATCACCCCCATCCTGATCGAAGGCCTGAAGCGCCTGGAATACCGCGGCTACGACTCCTGCGGCGTGGCCCTGCACGTGGATGGCCAGTTGCAACGTTCGCGCAGCACCTCGCGCGTGGCCGACCTGGAAAAGCAGATCGCCGAAGTCGGCATGCAGGGTTTCACCGGCATCGCCCACACCCGCTGGGCCACGCACGGCGCGCCGGCCTCGCACAATGCCCACCCGCACTTCTCGCCGACCACCGAACAGGCGCGCATCGCGCTGGTTCACAACGGCATCATTGAAAACCACGACGAACTGCGCGCCGAACTGACCGCGCTCGGCTACGTCTTCCAGAGCCAGACCGACACCGAAGTGATCGCCCACCTGGTCGACCATATGTATAACGGCGACCTGTTCGACACCGTCCAGCAAGCCGTCAAGCGCCTGACCGGCGCCTATGCGATCGCCGTGTTCTCGCGCGAAGAGCCGCACCGCGTGGTCGCCGCGCGCCAGGGCTCGCCGCTGATCGTCGGCCTGGGCCAGGGTGAGAACTTCGTCGCCTCGGACGCGATGGCGCTGGCCGGCACCACCGACCAGATCATCTACCTGGAAGAAGGCGACGTGGTCGACCTGCAACTGGCCCGCACCTGGATCGTCGACGTCGACGGCAAGCCGGTCACGCGCGAAGTCAAGACCGTGCAGGCGCACACCGGCGCGGCCGAGCTGGGCCCATACCGCCACTACATGCAGAAGGAAATCTTCGAGCAGCCGCGCGTCATCGGCGACACGCTCGAAGGCGTCACCGGCATCATGCCGGAACTGTTCGGCGACGGCGCCTACAACGTCTTCAAGCAGATCGACCGCGTGCTGATCCTGGCCTGCGGCACCAGCTACTACTCCGGCCTGACCGCCAAGTACTGGATCGAATCGGTGGCCAAGATCCCGGTCAACGTCGAGATCGCCAGCGAATACCGCTACCGCGACAGCGTGCCGCATCCGAACACCTTGGTGGTGACGATCTCGCAAAGCGGCGAAACCGCCGACACGCTGGCCGCGCTCAAGCACGCGCGCAGCCTGGGCATGGAACACACGCTGACGATCTGCAACGTCTCCACCAGCGCCATGGTGCGCGAATGCAAACTGGCCTACATCACCCGCGCCGGCGTGGAAGTGGGCGTGGCCTCGACCAAGGCCTTCACCACGCAGTTGGCCGCGCTGTTCCTGCTGACGCTCTCGCTGGCGCAGGTCAACGGCCGCCTGAGCGACGAGGAAGAAGAGCAGCACCTGAAGGCCATGCGCCACCTGCCGGTGGCGATCTCCGCCGTGCTGGCGCTGGAGCCGCAGATCATCGCCTGGTCGGAAGACTTCGCCCGCAAGGAAAACGCGCTGTTCCTGGGGCGCGGCATGCACTACCCGATCGCGCTGGAAGGCGCGTTGAAGCTGAAAGAGATTTCCTACATCCACGCCGAAGCGTATCCGGCGGGCGAACTGAAGCACGGCCCGCTGGCGCTGGTGACGGAGGAAATGCCGGTCGTGACCATCGCCCCGAACGATGCGCTGATCGAAAAGCTGAAGTCCAACATGCAGGAAGTGCGCGCGCGCGGCGGCCAGCTGTACGTGTTTGCCGACGTCGATTCGCGCATCACCTCGGGCGAAGGCGTGCATGTGATCCGTCTGCCGGAACACTATGGTTTGCTGTCGCCGATCCTGCACGTGGTGTCGCTGCAGCTGCTGGCCTACCACTCGGCGCTGGCACGTGGCACCGATGTGGACAAGCCGCGTAACCTGGCGAAGTCGGTTACGGTTGAATAGTTCAACGGCGGTCAAGTAGGCTTCGCCTCGGCCAACAAAGACGTAGCGAAAACGCCGACCCATAGAGGTCGGCGTTTTTTTAAGGCGCCGCTATTGTGGCCGTTGGTAGCCGCTGCCGGCAAGCAGGCGCTCGAAGTCCTTGATGTTGAGAATGTCGACGATGGCCTGTTTCTTGTCCCTGGCGTTCTGGTAGTAGGCCTGGCAGATGCGGAAGCCCATGAAGTAGCCCAGGTCGGCCGGACGTCCGCTCGCCTCGTTGGCGCCGCCGTAAAGCCATTTGCTCATGTCGCTGCCCCGCATGGCGGCGAAGAATTCCTGCTTCAGTTCCGCCTCGTGCGCGTAGCCGTAGACGTAGAGTTTTTCGTTGAAGTTGCCTTGCACGACCAGCGAGGCCACGAAGTCGGCGCCGCCTTCCTTGATGGCGTGGCCCAGCAGATTTTGTGGCGACATCTTTTGCTGGAAGTGCATCAGCTCGTGGGTAACAAGCGACGGCATCAGCGCAAAGGAATTGATGCCGTTCTTGTGCCACGGCGTCAGTTCGTCGGTCGGCACGCCCGGCGCCATGGTGAACATTTCGGTGCCGATCAGCAAACCATCCTGCGAGGCGGTGCCACCGGAATTCATGGCGCCGATCAGAAAGTACACATCGGGAAAGGTCGCCTTGTCGTACATGCCCTTGAACTTGCGCATCGCCGCGCGCACCGCAGGTTCCGACTGGTTCACCTGCAGCGTCAGCGGACGGATCGCCGCGTAGTATTTGGGCCGCTTGCTGATGGTGGCGTACAGGTTGGCGCCGCTGACGATACGGCGCGCGACAAAGCCCTGCAGTCCGACACTGCCGGCGTCCAGGTACTGCTGGTCGAGCAGCTGCGCCGGCGCGCCGGACGCCGGCAGTTGTTCGTAGACTTTCCAGAAGCGGTCGATGTCGCTGGTGATGAATTTGAATTGCGCGGGGTCCGCGTGTGCGGCCTGGTAGGCGTCTTCGTTGGCGACGGCGCGCTTGACGATGGCCGGCCAGCGCGGGTTGCCGCGCAAGGGCTCAAGCTCGGGTTCCTCGTTGAGCACGTCGGCCAGGCGCATGCCTTCGGCGACGCCGTTTTCCAGTGCGGCCAGCGCCTCCGCGTGGTGGCCGGCCTTGAGGTTAGCTTCGGCCAGGAAGTACATCAGCGTGGCGTCGCGATAGCCGCCCTCGCGCGCGGCGCGGTAAGCGCTGATTGCCGCCGCGTAGTCCTTCTTCTCCAGCGCGGTGCCGGCGGCGTTGGCCAGCTGGCGCGGCGATTGCTGCGCCTGCGCTGCGCACATGGCGGCGGACAGGCACAGGGTCGCGCTCAGTAAAGTGCTCAGTTTCATCAGGTGTCTCCTTGGATTTGGAGACGCCATGATAATTGGTTAAACCATAAGATCGAGGCCGCGACGACGCACTGCAATTTGGCGGGAATAGAATGCGGAAAAGCCGACACGAGCGTTTTTTTCTCCCGTGTCGCTTCCGGTAGGCGACCGGGCGCTACTGGCCGCCGCAGGCCACGGACGAACCGTCGGGCGAGGCCTGGCAGAACGGCGCCGCGCCGCCGCAGGCGACCTGGTGGCCGTCGGCCGAGTGCTCGCAGAACGGCGCCTTGCCGCCGCAGGCGACGTTCTGGCCGTTCGCCGACTTCTCGCAAAACGGCGCGGCGCCGCCGCAGGCCACCTTGCCGCCATCCTTCGATTTGGCGCAGAACGCCGCCGCGCCGCCGCAGGCGACTTGCTTGCCGTCGGCCGAGGTCTCGCAGAAACCGGCCTTGCCGCCGCAGGCGACCGCGCTGCCGTCGGACGACTTCTGGCAGAACACGGCGGCGTTGCCGCAGGCCACAGACTTGCCGTCCGGCGAGCTCTGGCAAAACGGCGGGCCGCCGCCGTTGGCGCCGGTGCTGGACGGCGCCGGGCCGGACTGCGGCACGATGGCCACGCAGCCGGCGCACAGCAAGGTGGCAATCAGGGTCAAGCTGGAGCGTACTGCCTGCAAAATGCGCATTGTTTTCCTCAGAGTGGTTATTGATCTTTTGCTACGATAACCGAGCTGAAGGCTGGCGTCCATGCTAACCTTTGCGGAGTGACGATGCTGTCCCCACTTGCCAGAGAGGAATGACCATGCAGACCCCGGAATCCGACACCCGCGCCGCCGAGGCGGCCCTGACGGACTGGCACCGCGCGCTGGAACTGCATGACTGGGGCGCGGTCGACGCCGGGCTGACGGCGCAATTCCTCATGATCGAGCAGGACCGCATCCTGGACAAGGCCGCCGTCATGGCGCTGCTGATGTCGAGCGCCGCGCTGGGCCGGCAACGGGCCGGCCTGCACGGATTCCGCACCCAGGCGCAGGGCGACGTCGCCTGGACCACGGTCAGCAACGATGCCGTCTGGATCGCCAGCGACGGCGTGGAAACCCCCTACGGTTTTCTGGAAACGGCGGTCTTCAAGCGCGACGGCGACGCCTGGCGCATCGACCGCTACCACGCGACCCGCCTGGCCAAGCGCTGAAAAGTTGCAATTTCCGCATATCGCGGCAAGAATGGCTGCTGTTCAATTAACAACAGGATCTCCGATGACAGACCTGAGCCATGACGGCCAGCCGCAGCTGAGCAAACACCGTATCGAAGCCCTGGTGGACGGCATCTTCGCCGTCGCCATGACCTTGCTGGTGATCGATCTGCGCCTGCCCGAACATGCCCACGTGGCCACCGAAGCGGCGCTGCAGGGCGCGCTGGTGGGGCTGATCCCCAACCTGATCTCATGGCTGATCAGCTTTTTCGTGCTGGCGATATTCTGGATCGCCAACCACCGCCTGTACAGCTACGTGCGGCATGCCGACCAGGGCCTGCTGTGGTTGACCATCCTCAGCCTGTCCGGCGCCTCGCTGCTGCCGTTCGCCTCGGCGGTCAACGGCCAGATCGCGTCGACCACCGGACAGATGGTGTATTCCGGCGTGATGATCTGGATGAGCGTGTCCACCTTGCTGGTGGCGCGCCACATCCACCGCCATCTCGGCCTGTGCGTGCATCCGATGAGCATCGGCGCCTACCGCGCGACGATGGTGCGCAGCTTCGGCGTGATGCTGATCGCGACGCTGGCGCTGCTGATCGGCTACGTCGCGCCGGGCAAGGCCAACTTCGTGTTTGTGCTGATGTCCACGCTGCGTCCGCTGGGCGCGCGCATCGAGCGGCGCTACGCGCGCGCCGCCGCCACCGCTTGAGCCCGGCCTAGACCTCGCTCCACTGCCGCAGCAGGTTGTGGTAGTGCCCGGTCAAGCCGACCAGTTCCGGGCAGTCGCCCAGGCGCGCGCGCAGGCTCTGGATGTTCTGGTCCAGCTCCAGCAGCAAAGTGCGGCGCATATCGTCGCGCACCATGCTCTGGGTCCAGAAAAAGGAACAGACCCGCGCCCCGCGCGTGACCGGCACGACCCGGTGTATGCTGGTCGACGGATAGACGATCAAGTCGCCGGCCGGCAGCTTGACTTCATGCTCGCCATACGCGTCGGTGACGATCAGCTCGCCGCCGTCGTAGTCCTCTGGATCGCTGAGGAACAAGGTCGACGACACGTCGGTGCGCAGCCATTGCCCGGTGGCCGCCACGCGGCGCAGCGCGCCGTCGACATGGGCGCCGTAGTGCTCGCCGCCGGCGTAGCTGTTGAACAGCGGCGGACAGGTGCGCAGCGGCAGCGCCGCCGCAAAGAACAGCGGACTGGCCGCCAGCGCCGCCAGCACCTCCGCGCCCAGTTCCTGCGCCAGCGCCGAGCCCTCGGCCAGCTGGCGGTTCTGCTTGACCTGCGCGCCCTGGGCGCCGACCGTGCCGCGGCCGTCGACCCAGTCGGTCTGGTCCAGCCGGCGCCGCATGGCGGCCACTTGTTCGCGGCTCAGTACGCCGGGGATATGCAGCATCATCAACACTCTCCTTGAATAAAAAAAAAGCCCCGCCGGTGAGGACGGGGCCAGCATGGCAGCAAGGCTGCGGCTTAGAACTTGAAGTTGGCGGTCAGGCTGGCCGAGCGCGGCGCGCCCGGGGTGTAGCGGTAGCCCGACTTGTTGATCGCCTGCACGTACTGCTTGTCGGCCAGGTTGTAGACGTTCAGGCGCAGGTCGACGTGCTTGTTGATCGGGTACGAAGCCATGGCGTCGACCACCCAGTACGCATCGGCAAAGGCCGGGGTGCCGACCGCGCCGTCGGTGCCGCGCATCAGCTTGTCGCTGAAGCGGGCGCCACCGCCGATTTGCAGGCCCATCGGCAGCGTGTACGAGGTCCACAGCGTGAACGCCTGTTTCGGCGTGTAGCTCAGCAGGTTGTCGCCGGCGGCGGTCACCACCTTGCCGGACACCACCTTGGTCGACATGCGGGTGTAGCCCGCGCTGATCAGCCAGTTGCGCATCAGTTCGCCGGTCACGCCCAGCTCGATGCCCTGCACGCGCTTCTTGCCGGTCTGGAAGAAGTTGGCCGCGTTGTTCGGGTCGACCTCGATCTCGTTGCGCACGTCGGTGCGGTAGGCCGCGGCCGACAGCGACAGTTTCTGCTTGAGCAGATCCCACTTGGTGCCGAGCTCGTAGTTGGTGGTGATCTGCGGATCGTAGTTCGGGTTGGCCGAGCTGTTGGCGGCCGAGCTGAGCGTGAAGTTGGTGCCGCCCGGCGGCGCTTTCGATGTCGCCACCAGCGCGTAGACGCTGCTGTCGGCGGTCGGCTTGTACAGCGCCGACAGTTTGCCGTTGAGCAGGTTGTCCGAGGCCGTCAGCGAGTTCGCCAGCAGCGTGCCGACCGGGATGGTTTGCGGCGTGGTCACCGCCTGCACGGTCACGCCGTTGTAGGTCGTGTTGTAGTGGTCCAGGCGCACGCCGGCGTTGAAGATCCACTTGTCGCCCAGCTTGGCGGTGTCGAACAGGTACACGCTTTCGGTGTTGGTGCTGCCGTCGCCGCGGGCGCCGTTGCGCACCAGGCTGACCTGGGCCGGCGTCACCGGCTGGCTGGAATCCGGATGGTAGATGGAAACCAGCGGCAGGCCGGTCGCGCCCGGCGCGTTGACGTTGGTGTAGTTGGTCTGCTTCTCGTTGATCAGCTCGACACCTGCGACGACCGTGTGCTTGAGCGCGCCGCCATCGAAGTCGGCGGTGACGGTGGTCTGGTTGGTGATGATTTCGTTCAGCTGGTCTTTGTAGTTCAGGTTGGTGCGCGCCATCATCCAGCTGTCCGGGTTCGAACCGGCGACGACGTTGCGCAGGTTGGCGCCGGTCGACATGAACGAGGTCAGCAGGTAGTCCTGCTTGGTGCGGCCATAGCGGGTGGTGCTTTGCAGCTTGGCGCCGCCGGCGAAGTCATGTTCGATGCGGGCGGTGAACATGTCGGCCTTGACCTTGTCGAAGTCCAGCACCGAGCCGTAGAAGTTCTTCGGATCGACCGCTTTGGCGCCGGCCATGAAGTCGAAGCTCGGGCCCAGCACCGGCGGCGTGGTGCCGGAGGCCGGCTTGAGGACGACCGGCGCCGGCGGGGTCCAGCCCGGCAGGCCGATGGTCAGCACGCCGCCGTCGGGGATGTTGTTCTGGTCGACGTGCAGGTAGTTCAGGTAGACGCGGGTCGGGCCGTTCAGGCCGAAGGCCACCGACGGCGCGATCGCCCAGCGCTTGTTCTTGACGACGTCGCGCGCCGGATTGCCGCTGTCCTGGTCGAGCAGGTTCAGGCGGAAGGCGGTGCCGGTGTCGGCGTTGATCACCTTGTTCAGGTCGGCGGTGGCGCGCTTCTGGCTGCCGCTACCGACCGTAAGCGAACCCATGTAGGCGTCTTCCAGCAGGGGCTTCTTGCTGACCAGGTTGATGGCGCCGGTCGGCGAGCTGCGGCCGTTGTCGGTGCCGGCCGGGCCCTTGAGCACGTCGATCTGTTCGATGTTGAAGGTGTCGCGCGAGATCGAGCCGACGTCGCGCACGCCGTCCACGTAGATGCTGCCGGAGGCGTCGAAGCCGCGCATGTAGATGCCGTCGCCGGTGGTGGTGCTGCCGTTCTCGCCCAGGAAGAAGGCGCCCACGCCCGGGGTGTTGCGCAGCGCTTCGGTCAGCGTGACGGCGCCCTGCTGTTCGATCAGCTCCTTCTTGATGACCGTCAGCGACTGGGCGGTGTCGACCAGCTTCTCGGTGTACTTGGCGGACGAGGCCTTCTCGGCCTTGAAGTCGTTGATGACGTCGCCACGCACTTTGACTTCCTGCAAGGTCTGGTTGCTGCCGGCCACGATCACCGGGTCGGTGCCGGCGTCGGCCGCGTGGGCCGCCACCGGCAGCAGCATCACGGCCAATGCCGCGCCCATCTGTTGATTGAAGCGCGATTGCGCGTGTTTGCGACTCTTAATCATTTGCATCTTTCTTCCGAGAATGTAGGCGGCTGGCTGCGCGGGACTACTGCGTTCTTGCGTCTGGCTGCCGGATCATGGCGATTTCATGCGGAGGATTGTAACAATGAAGCGAGTAAATGTAAATGCGAATTGTTATCAATAGCGTTTCGTTATACGAAAAGCGGCGGCGCCCCGGCGGTGAGCCGGGGACGCACAATGTGACGGATGGGAAGCGGCGGGGGCTAGGATTGTTCGGCGTCCAGCCAGGCGCGGGCGTGCGCCAGCGTCTGTTCCAGTTCGGCGCGCACGGTTTGATAGCGCTGCTCGAGTTCGTTGTCGCGCTGCTCGTTGATGGCGTTTTCCGCCTCGACGGTGGCCTGGATCAGGCGCTTGGCACCCAGCACGCCGACCGCGCCGCGCAGGCTGTGGAACAGGCGGGCGGCGTCGCGCAGCCGTCCTTCCTGCAGCGCCAGGCCGGCCAGGTCGGCCGGTTCCATGCCGGTGTCGACGGCGCCGCGCACCATCTTGAGCATCACCGCGCGGCCCTTGGCGTCCTTGCCCATCACCCGCATCAGGCTGTCCATATTGAAGACGGCGGCTTCGCCGGCCGGCATGACGGCGGCCGGGACCGGTGTCGGCGGCGCCTGGACCGGCACTGCTTCGGGCGGCGTCGACGGGGCCGGCGCCGGCGCGGCGGCGGCCATGGCGGCCAGCAGCTCGTCGGTGGCCGGCATTGCCGCCGCCGCCTGGCCTGGCAGGTGGCGCTGTAGCACCGCCAGCATTTCGTCGACCTCGATCGGCTTGGGGATGAAATCGGTGATGCCGGCCTCCTCGCTGCGGTGGCGCTCGGAGCCCAGCACGCCGGCCGTCATGGCGATGATGGGCAGGGTCAGGCCCAGCTGCTGGCGCAGGATGCGGGTGGCGGTAAAACCGTCCATCACCGGCATCTGCATGTCCATCAGCACCAGGTCGTAGCGGCTGGCGCCGGTGCGCAGCAGGTCGACCGCCTGGCTGCCGTCGCCCACCACGTCCAGCGTCGCGCCCGCGTGCTCGAGGATGCCGCGCGCTACAACTTGATTTAGCGCATTATCTTCCACCAGCAGGAAGTGGTGGCCGGCCAGGCTGCCGGCGATGCCGGCCTCGGCCACCGCCTGCGGCAGGCCGTCGCTCGTGGCCGCCAGCGCCTGGTGCAGCGCGTCGAACAGGTTGGAGCTGGTGATCGGCTTGACCAGCACCACGTCGGCCTCCGGGGCGTTGGAGATTTCCTCCGCATGGTCGCGGGCGAAGGCGTTGACCATCACCACGATCGGCTGCTTGCCGCCGCCGGCCGCCTCGCGGATGCCCTTGGCCGTGGCCAGCCCGTCCATGCCGGGCATGTGCCAGTCGGCCAGCACCACGTCGTAGGTCTGGTGGTCCTGCTGGCTCTGGCGGTAGCGGCGCAGCGCGGCCGCGCCGGAGTCGACCTCGTCGGCATGCCAGCCCCAGGCACGGATCAGCTTGGCGATCACCTCGCGGCTGGTGCGGTTGTCGTCGGCCACCAGCAGGCGCAGATTGCCCAGCGCCGGCTTGCGGCGCTCGTCCGGCAGCTCGGGCAGCACCTCGAACGGCAGGCTGAACCAGAACCGGGTGCCCTGGCCCGGCTCGCTGTGGACGGCGATCTGCCCGCCCATCAGCTCGATCAGCCGCTTGGTGATGGCCAGCCCCAGGCCGGTGCCGCCGAAGCGCCGGGTGATGCTCTGGTCGCCCTGCGAGAAGGCCTGGAACAGCTGCGCCAGCTGGGATTCGGTCATGCCCATGCCGGTGTCGCGCACCTCGAAGCGCAGCAGCGCGTGGTCGGCGTCGCGCGCGCTGAGCTCGATGCTGACCACCACCTCGCCCTGCTCGGTGAACTTGATCGCGTTGCCGGCCAGGTTGACCAGGATTTGCTGCAGCCGCATGGCGTCGCCGCGCAGCTGGCGCGGCACCGCCGGGGCGACGCTGATCGCCAGCTCCAGCTCCTTGTCGCTGGCGTTCATGGTCATCAGGGTGGCCAGCGAATTCATAGTGTCGTCCAGCGTGAAGGCCACCGGCGACAACTCCATGTGGTTGGCCTCGATCTTGGAAAAATCCAGCACGTCGTTGAGGATGCCCAGCAGCGACTGGCCCGACACCCGCACCATGCTCAGGTATTTGCGCTGCTGCGGCGTCAACGGCGTGTTGCCGAGCAGGTAGGCCATGCCCAGCACCGCGTTCATCGGCGTGCGGATCTCGTGGCTCATATTGGCCACGAACTCGCTCTTGGCGCGGTTGGCGGCCTCGGCGCGGTCGCGTTCGCGCTCCAGCTCGACGGCGCGCGCCTCCACCTCCAGCCGCAGCCGGTGGCGCTCGGTGATGTCGGAAATCACCGCCAGCACCTTGGTGCCCTGGTCGGTGCGCACCGCGCTCAGGTTGACTTCGATCGGGAATTCGCTGCCATCGCGGCGCCGGCCGTACAGCACCTTGCCGTCGCCCATGCGCACCGGTTCGGCGCTGAGGCGGTCGGCGAAGAACTTGACGCGGTGGCCCGCATGCTGGCCGCGCAGGCGTTCCGGCAGCAGCATCTCCAGCGGCTGGCCCAGCACCGCCGCGCGCGCGTAGCCGAAGCAGCGCTCGCCCTCGCGGTTGAAGGTTTCGATGCGCCCGTCGACGCCGACCACCACCATGGCGTTGGGGGCGAACTCCACCAGGCTTTGCAGGCGGGCGTCGGCCGCCAGCCGTTCATGCATCAGGTCGTTGAAGGCGCTGGTCAGCTGGCCGACCTCGTCCTGCGCATGGGTGGGCAGCGGCGTGAAGCGGCCGGGGTTGTCGCGCAAGGCGACGATGGCGTCGCGCAGCTTGACCAGCGGCGCCAGCAGGCGCAAGGTGATCCAGCCGATCACGGCGGCCGCGGCCAGCGAGGCCAGGCCGCTCCACAGCAGCAGCCGGTACAGCACGCCGTTGAACGGTTCGAACGCCTCTTCGGCCGGCAGCGAGGCCGCCAGCACCCAGTCCACCGACTTCAGCGCCTTGTAGCTGTTGAGGGTGCGCTGGCCGGCGCCATTGATGCTGTCGACCGTGCCTTCGAAGTCCTGCTCCAGCGCGCGCGTGGTGGCGGCGTTGGCGTGCGCCTGGCGCGGCTGCAGCATGCGGCTCAGGTCGGGGTGCAGCACGTACACCGGCGTCGCCGTGCGGGTCAGCGCGAAGTAGTAGCCGGTGCGGCCGACCTTGGCGTTGCGCAGATGGCCCAGCAGATTGTCCTTGTACAGCCGCAGCACGCCCACCAGCACGCACACCACCTCGCCGCGCGCGTCCAGCACCGGCGCCACCATCTGCACGATGGGCTGCTTGCCGGCGCGGCCGATCAGCGGTTCGGTGATCATCGGCTTGCGGGTGCGCATCACCGTCTTGAAGTAGTCGCGGTCGGCCGCTTCGATGCCGACCCGGCCCGGCACTTGCGGCAGGTCGGCGACGATCGTGCCCTGCGGGCTGAGCACCAGCAGGTCGTCGAACAGCGCCAGCACCGCGCGGTCCTGGTAATAGGCGCGCAGCTGGTCGGTGGAGCGGGCGATGGCGGGCGGCTGGTTGCGCGCCGAGACGGTGATGATATCGAGCAGCATCAGCAGCTTGTCGTCCAGCTCTTCGGCGGTGCGGTTGATCAGCGCCGTCTGTTGCGTGAACAGCACCTTGGTGAAGTCGTCCTGCATGCGGTGGGTCTGCACCACGGTCACCAGCGCGATCATCAGGACCGAGGTGATGCTGGTGGCCAGCGCAACTTTAGTCTTGATGCCGGGTGACTTCATGTCGTCCTTGGAGGCGAGGTCGGGCGGAGTATCGGAGAAATGCCAAACAGACAGCAAATTCTCCTATCAAAGCCCGGCCTTGGCAACAGGATTAACGCTGAGCAGCGGCAATGATCACTTCCGCCACCCTGGCCGGCTGCGACAGCATCGGCACGTGGCTGGTTTTCAGCGTGACGGTGGTGGCGTTGAGCTTCCTGGCGAAGGCCTGTTGCAGCGCCGGCGCGATCATGCGGTCGTTGGCGGCGGCGATGTAGTAGCTGGGCTTGGTTTTCCACGCCGCCACGGTGGTGACGTCGGCGAAGGCCTTGGCGTTGATCGGGCCCTGGGTGGCGGCGATCAGCGCGGCGCTGGCCGGGGACACGTCCTGCGCGAAGTTCTTGCTGACCGAGTCGGCCGGCAGCCACAGGTAGCCGGCGGCGTCGGCCTGCAGGCTGGCGATGCCCGGCGGCACGGCGTAGTCCTTGCCCAGGTTGGCCGAGGCCTCGCCCTCGGACGGCGCGAACGCGGCCACATACACCAGGGCTGTGATCTTGTCGCTGGTGCCGGCCTGGGTGATGACGGTGCCGCCCCACGAGTGGCCCACCAGCACCACTTTGCCGGTCTGCGCATCGACCACGCGCTGGGTCGCGGCGACGTCGTCGGCCAGCGAGGTCAGCGGGTTTTGCACAGCCACGACCTTCAGGCCCTTGGCCTGCAGCAACGGGATGACCTTTTCCCAGCTGGAACCATCGGCGAAGGCGCCGTGGACCAGGACGACGGTGGTGTCGGTGGCCGGGGTGGCGGCGTGGGCGCCCAGTGTGGAGGCCAGCAGTGCGGTAGCGATCAGAGTGCGTTTCATGATGTGGTCCTTGTGGTTAAGTAGTTGGCTATCAAGTAGTGCGCTACTTGATGTGATGAACTATAGCGCGCAACTAAATCGTACGCAAGATAAATATTTTAAATAATTTGTGATAATTCCGAATCCAAACGGCCGCCGCCCGCCTCTTAGCTGCCGAGGGACTTCCTCTGCGACGAATAGGAGTGCACTATGTTTTATGTCAAAAACGTACCGAACTGGGAGCGCGCGCTGCGCGTGGTGGCCGGCGTGATCGCGGCCTGGGCCGGCATCGCCCTGCTGGGTGGCCTGTGGGGACTGGCGCTGGCGGCATCGGCGGCGGGCATCGTCGCCTCCGGCCTGTTCGGCTTTTGCCCGATGTGTGCGCTGGTCAGCCGCCGCCTCGACAAGGCGGCCAAACAATCCGGAGGGCTATGAGCCTGGCAGTACAACACTTGGCGGTGCTGGACGCCGCCCATCGCGGCGATCCGGCGGCGCTGGCGCAGCTGCTGCGGCTGTGCCAGCCCGACATCCGCCGCTACGCCCAGCGCAACTGCCTGGTCGGCGACGTCGACGACGCCGTGCAGGAAGCCTTGCTGGTGCTGTCGCGGCGGCTGTCGTCGGTGCGCATGCTGGCGGCGTTTTCCGGCTGGCTGTTCCAGGTGGTCAGGCGCGAGTGCCACCGCCTAGGGCGCGCCGCGCTGGGCCACGATCCGTGGGACGACGAGCGCGCCGAGCAATGGCTGGCCAGCCAGGACACGGCCGGCCTGCGGCTGGAACTGGTCAACGCGCTGGAGTCGCTGCCGGCCGACTATCTGCAGGTGGTGCTGTTGCGCGATTTCGCCGAAATGTCGATCGCCGAGATCGCCGCCGACATCGGCCAGAGCAGCGCCGCCGTCAAGAGCCGGCTGCACCGGGCGCGCGGCATGGCGCGCGAATACTTGATCGGTTAGCTGCGGCATCGGCCAATAATGACGACCAAAGGTCTACAATGAGGTCATGATACGAGAACTTCCTTCGCTGGTCCTGCCCAGCGCCAGCATCGAGAACCTCAAGGCCAGTTGCGCGACGTGCAGCATGCACCAGTTGTGCTTGCCGATGGGGCTGGACAACAACGATATGAACCGGCTGGACCAGATCATCGGCCGCCGCCGCAAGGTGGCGCGCGGCGCGCCGCTGTTCCGCATCGGCGACGCCTTCCAGAGCCTGTTTGCGATACGCCTCGGCCATTTCAAGACCTACCAGGTCAACCGCGACGGCGTCGAGCAGATCACCGGCTTCCAGATGGCCGGCGAATTGCTGGGCATGGACGCCATCAGCGCCGACCTGCACCATTGCAGCGCGCTGGCGCTGGAAGACAGCGAAGTGTGCGAGATTCCCTTCGACAGCCTGCAGCAGTTGCTGGCCGATATGCCAACCTTGCTGCGCCACTTCCACCGCATGATGAGCCAGGAGATCACGCGCGAGCAAAGCGTGATGCTGTTGTTGGGGAATATGCAGGCGACCCAGCGCTTCGCCGCCTTCCTGGTCAACCTGTCGTCGCGCTACGAGACGCGCGGCTATTCGCCGCACACCTTCCAGCTGCGCATGTCGCGCGAGGAGATCGGCAATTATCTGGGCCTGACGATCGAGAGCATCAGCCGCCTGCTGTCCAAGTTCAAGAAGGAAGGCTTGCTGCGCGTGAGCAACCGCGAGATCGAGCTGCTGCAACCGGCGACGCTGAAGGCCATCACCGCCGGCACCCAGACCTGCGCCTAATTTTCGGCCGGTTGAGGCAAATCCGCCTGCAGCGTGACCTGGCGTTGCGCCGGCCAGGTCCACGTGCCGGCCAGGCGCCAGTCGCGCTGCTCGCCTTCGATCAGCACCACCCAGCGGCTGCGCTCGAGCATCGGCAGGTTGATCTGGAACGCGCCGAACTCATCCGGCTGCACCACCAGCTGGATATCCTTTTCCGGCAGCGTCGCGTGCGACAGGTGCACGAACAGCCGCTCGGTCTGGCCCTGGTCGCTGGCGGTGCGGCGCAGCTGGCCGTTCAGCGTGCCCTGCGTGGCGTCATAGCCTATCACCGCCGACAGGCCCAGGGATGAAGCCAGGCGGTCGCGCCGCAAGTCCTGGTTGATGGCCTTGCCCTGCTTGTAGTAGTCGCCCACCACCAGCGCGTCCTGGCGCGAGTAGGCCAGCCAGCCGGTGTAGGTGCCGGCCACCACCACCACGGCCGGGCCTAGCATTAGCAGCCACGGCCAGCGCTGCTTCCACCACGGCGTTTGCGTCATCATCGATACGTTCATCTGATCCCCCTCAGCGCGGCACGAAAAACACCGCATGTTCCTCTACATGCAGCGACGGCTGGTCGACTGCGGTCAGTTCAATCTCGATCTTGTTCGACCCCGGATTGCCGGCGCCGTGCGCGCTGCGCAGGCGGATCGGATAGGCCTTGGTCTCGGTGCCTTCCAGCCGCACCAGGTCCGGCGTCACCTGCGTCAATGTGGGCATGCCGCTGACGCGGATGCGGTAGGTATGGGCCTGCTCGGTGGTGTTCATGATCTGCAAGCGGTAGACGTTTTCGATCATGCCCTCTTCCACCTCGCGTCCCATGGCGCCGCGGTCGCGGATCACGTCCAGCTTGAGCGGCGTGCGCAGCCACAGCGCCGTGCCGACCGCGACCACGATCAGCGCCAGGATGCCGGCGTAGATCTTCACCCGCGGACGCAGCGTGCGCTGGCGGATCTCGGTCGGCGTGTAATGCATCAGCATCGCGCGCTCGGTGCTGTAGCGGATCAGGCCGCGCGGCTCGCCGATCTTGTCCATCACGCCGTTGCAGGCGTCGACGCAGGCGGCGCAGCCGATGCACTCGTACTGCAAGCCCTTGCGGATGTCGATGCCGGTCGGGCAGACCTGCACGCACAGGCTGCAGTCGATGCAGGAACCGCCCTTGGCTTCCTCGCGTTTCGACAGCGGCGCGCGCGGTTCGCCGCGCTCGGTGTCGTAGGTGATGATCAGCGTGTCGCGGTCGAACATCGAGCTCTGGAAGCGGGCATACGGACACATGTATTTGCACACCTGCTCGCGCAGCCAGCCGGCGTTGCCGTAGGTGGCCAGGCTGTAGAACAGTACCCAGAACCATTCCCATGGGCCAAAGCTCAGGGTCAGCACCTCGTTGCCGAGGAATTTGATCGGCGTGAAATAGCCCACAAAGGTAAAGCCGGTCCACAAGGCCACGGCGCCCCAGGCCAGGTGCTTGGCGCCCTTTTTTGCGAACTTGGCGGCCGAGGGCGGCTGCCGGTCCAGCGCGATGCGGGCGCTGCGCTTGCCTTCGATCCGGCGTTCTATCCACAGGAAGATTTCGGTATACACCGTTTGCGGACAGGCGAAGCCGCACCACACCCGCCCGGCCACCGCGGTGGCCAGGAACAGCAGGTAGGCGCAGATGATCAGCAGCGCCGCCAGATAGATGAAGTCCTGCGGCCACAAGACCAGGCCGAAGATGTAGAACTTGCGGCTCACCAGGTCGAACAGCAGGGCCTGGCGGCCGTTCCACTGCATCCACGGGGTGCAGTAGAAGGCCAGCTGCGTCAGCCAGACACACAGCCAGCGCAGCCGGGCGTAGCGGCCCGAGGTTTCACGCGGATAGATTTCCTCGCGCGCCGCATACATCTTGATCACTTGTGGTGCAGGCTCGTTCATTTTGCTGCCGTGGCGGTTTCTGTCTCCGCCGCGACCGGTGTGGTGGCAACCTGGTTGACGTCGTTCGACAAGCTCCACACATAGGCTGCCAGCACGTGCACCTTGGCGTCGCCGAGGAAGTCGGCGAACGCCGGCATGGTGGTGCTGCGGCCCTTGCGGATGGTTTCCATGATGGTCTCGGCGCTGCCGCCGAACAGCCAGATCTTGTCGCTCAGGTTGGGCGCGCCGATGGCCTGATTGCCGATGCCGCCGGCGCTGTGGCAAGCCATGCAGGCGCCGAACTTGTCCTTGCCGAACACCGCCTTGATCGGGTCGTTGGTCGAGCCCGACAGGCTCAGCACGTAATGGGCGACGTTCTCCACTTCCTTGTCCGAGCCCAGCGCGGCGCCCATGGCCGGCATCACGCCGGTGCGGCCGTGCAGGATGGTTTCCTTGATGGTCTCGGGGGCGCCGCCGAACAGCCAGTCCTTGTCGGTCAGGTTGGGGAAGCCCTTGTTGCCGCGCGCATCGGAACCGTGGCATTGCGCGCAGTAGGTCAGGAACAGGCGTTCGCCGATGGCGTGCGCCTTGGGATCGGCCGCCACCGCCTTCAGGTCCTGCTTCTGGTATTGCGCGAACAGCGGACCGTAGTCGGCGTCGGCCTGTTTCAGCTCGGCCTGGTACTGGCCCGAGGATTTCCAGCCCAGCTTGCCGGCGTAGCTGCCCAGGCCCGGATACAGCACCAGGTAGACCAGCGCGAACACGATGGTGATGTAGAACAGCCACATCCACCAGCGCGGCATCGGCGTGTTCAGCTCGCTCAAGTTCTCGTCCCAGACGTGGCCGGTGGTTTCGCCGGCCTTGCCCTTGATCTTCGATTGCGAATACAGCAGGATGGCGCAGCCGGCGATGCCGAGCAGGGTCAGCACCACGATGTACATGTCCCAGAAGCCGTTGGTGAAATCAGCCATGACGGTTCTCCTCGTCGTCGAACGGCAGCCGGGCCGCCTCGGCGAAATCGGCTTCCTTGTTGCTGATGAAAGCCCACCACAGGATGCCGGCGAAAGTGATGAAGGAAATCACCGTCATCACGCTGCTGGCGCGGTCAAACAGGTTCTCGATAGCCATGCTAGTTCCTCGTCTTGATTAATGTGCCCAGGCCTTGCAGGTAGGCGATCAGGGCGTCTTCTTCGGTCTTGTCCTTCAGCTCGGCCGGGGCGGCGGCGATCTCGGCGTCGGTGTAGGGATCGCCCAGGCGCTTCAGGGCCTTCATCTTCGGCACGATGCCTTCCGGCGCCAGCGCGGTCTGCGCCAGCCACGGATAGTTCGGCATATTCGATTCCGGCACCACGTCGCGCGGATTGGCCAGGTGGGTGCGGTGCCATTCATCGCTGTAGCGGCCGCCCACGCGCGCCAGGTCGGGCCCGGTGCGCTTGGAGCCCCACTGGAACGGCCGGTCGTAGACGAACTCGCCGGCGACCGAGTAGTGGCCGTAGCGTTCGGTCTCGGCGCGGAACGGCCGTATCATCTGCGAGTGGCAGTTGTAGCAGCCTTCGCGCACATAGATGTCGCGGCCGGCCAGGCGCAGCGGCGAGTACGGCTTCAGGCCGGCGATGGGCTCGGTGGTGGACTTCTGGAAGAACAGCGGCACGATCTCGACGGCGCCGCCGACGCTGACCACCAGCGTCACCAGCGCGATCAGCAGCCAGGGGTTTCTCTCGATCCAGTCATGTGAAAATTTCATGCTTTGCTCCGATATCAGGCGTGGCCGGCGGCAAGCGCGGGAATGCGCGCCACGGCGGTCTCGCGGTTACGCAAGGTCATCCAGGTGTTGTAGCCCATCACGCACATCCCGCTCAGGTACAGCAGGCCGCCGAAGAAGCGCACCACGTAGTACGGATAGGTGGCTTTGACGCCCTCGACGAAGGTGTAGGTCAGGGTGCCGTCGGCATTGACCGCGCGCCACATCAGGCCCTGCATCACGCCGGCGATCCACATCGCGGCGATGTACAGCACGATGCCGATGGTGGCCACCCAGAAGTGCAGGTCGATCAGCTTGGTGCTATACATTTTTTGCTGGCCGGCCAGGCGCGGCAGCAGGTAGTAGATCGAACCCATGGTGATGAAGCCGACCCAGCCCAGTGCGCCGCCGTGGACGTGGGCGATGCCCCAGTCGGTGTAGTGCGACAGCGCGTTGACGGTCTTGATCGACATCATCGGGCCTTCGAAGGTGGCCATGCCGTAGAACGACAGCGAGACGATCATGAACTTCAGGATAGGGTCGGTGCGCAGCTTGTGCCAGGCGCCCGACAGGGTCATGATGCCGTTGATCATGCCGCCCCAGCTTGGCGCCAGCAGGATCAGCGAGAACACCATGCCGATCGATTGCGTCCAGTCCGGCAACGCGGTGTAGTGCAGGTGGTGCGGGCCGGCCCACATATAGGTGAAGATCAGCGCCCAGAAGTGCACGATCGACAAACGATACGAGTACACCGGACGCTCGGCCTGCTTCGGTATGAAGTAGTAGACCATGCCCAGGTAGCCGGCGGTCAGGATGAAGCCGACCGCGTTGTGGCCGTACCACCACTGTATCATCGCGTCCTGCACGCCCGAGTAGGCGGAGTAGGATTTGAACAAGGTGGCCGGCATGCTGGCGGCGTTGACCACGTGCAGGATGGTCACGGCGATGATGTAGCCGGCGAAGAACCAGTTGGCGACGTAGACGTGCTTGACCTTACGCGTCAGCAGCGTGCCGAAGAACACCACCGCGTAGGACACCCACACCACCGCGATCAGCAGCGAGATCGGCCATTCCAGCTCGGCGTATTCCTTGCCGCGCGTCAGGCCCAGCGGCAAGGTGACGACGGCGCTGAGGATCACCGCCTGCCAGCCCCAGAAGGTGAAGGCGGCCAGCTTGTCCGAGAACAGCCGCACCTGGCAGGTGCGCTGGACCACGTAGTAAGAGGTAGCGAAAAGTCCGCTGATGCCGAACGCAAAGATGACGGCATTGGTGTGTAAAGGCCGCAGGCGGCCGTAGGTCAACCATGGAATGTCCAGGTTCAGCGCCGGCCATGCCAGCTGGGCGGCGATAATGACGCCTACCAGCATGCCGACGATACCCCAGACCACGGTGGCGATCGCGAATTGCTTCACAATCTTGTAGTTGTAGTTCTGTGCAAGGTCCACTTGAAGTTCTCCCAAGAACGCTTTGATGATGTGTATCAAAGGTTACGTTTGCGAGACTCAAAAATCCTTGATGTGAATCAAAATTTCCCGGATCAGCTTATTCCACCGGCGGCTTGTCGTCGTCCTGCAGCACGCGCAGCGCCGGGCCGACCAGGTCGTCGAACTGGCCGCCGTCCGAGGCGGCGAAGAAGATCCACAGCGCGGCGAACACCAGGATCACGCTGAGCGGGATGAGCAGGTAGAGCGCCTCCATCAGCTTCCCCTTCTGAGGCGCAGCGCGTTGGCCACCACCACGGCCGAGCTGAGCGCCATGCCGACGCCGGACAGCCACGGGTTGAGCCAGCCCAGCGCCGCCGCCGGGATCGCCAGCGCGTTGTAGACGCTGGCCCAGGCCAGGTTCTGGCGGATCACGCGCATGGTGCGGGCCGCCACGCGGGCGCTGTCGGCCACCGCTGCCAGGCGGCCGCACAGCAGCACCGCGTCCGCGTGGGCTTGCGCCAGCGCGGCGCCGGCGCCCATCGCGAACGAGACGTCGGCCGCGCTGAGCACGGCGGCGTCGTTGATGCCGTCGCCCACCATCGCCACCACCGCGCCCTTCTGTTGCAGGCGCTTGACGAAGGCCAGCTTTTCATCCGGCAGGTAGGCGCCGATGGCGGTGGCGATGCCGAGCCGGTCGCCGACCTGGCGCGCCAGCTGGTCGTGGTCGCCGCTCAGCAGCACCACGGTCTTGCCGGCCCGGCGGAAATAGTCGACCGTGGCCTGGGCGTCGGGGCGCAGGGCGTCGTGCAGGTGGAAGCAGGCCAGCCACTGGCCGTCGACGCCGAGGTAGACCGGGGTTACGCCGCTGCCGGCGTCGTGCGGCGGCGCCGTGCCGCTCAGTTCAGCCACGAAGCTGGCGCTGCCCAGCCGGTACAGACGGTTGTGCAGCACGCCTTCGATGCCGCGGCCGGGCGCTTCGACCGCCACCACCGGCTGCCAGTCGGCGCGCGCGCCGCCCTGGGCCGCCGCCGCCGCGTTGACGATGGCGCGCGCCAGCGGATGGGCGCTGCCGGCGTCCAGCGCGGCCGCCACCTGCAGGCAGAACTCGGGCTGCATCAGGCCCAGCTGCACGATCTCCTGCAGCATCGGCCGGCCGTGGGTCAAGGTGCCGGTCTTGTCGAACACCACGTGGGTGGCGCGGTGCAGCGTCTCCAGCGTTTGCGGACCGGTGATCAGCACGCCCTGGCGCAGCAGGCGGTCGGTGGCGGCGGCCAGCGCGGTCGGCGTGGCCAGCGACAGCGCGCACGGGCACGACACCACCAGCACCGCGATCGCGATCGGCCAGGCGCGCACCGCGCTGTCGCCGTCGAGCCAGTACCAGAAGCCGAAGGTGAGCACGGCGAACGCCAGCAGCGCCAGCACGAACCAGCCGGCCACCTGGTCGGCCCATTGCGCGATGCGCGGCTTGTCGCGGCCGGCGCGGTCGATCAGCTTGACCAATTGGGACATGGTGCTGTCGAGCGCCAGCCGGGTCACGCGCGCGCGGATCACGGCGCCGGCGTTGATGGCGCCGCCCGGCAGCGCGTCGCCGACGTCCTTGGCCACCGGCGCGCTCTCGCCGCTCAGCAGCGACAGGTCGAGCACGGTGCGGCCGTCGAGGATGACGCAGTCGGCCGCCACCGCCTCGCCCGGCTTGACCATGATGACGTCGTCCACCTCCAGCGCGGCGGCCTTGACCAGGGTGGCCGCGTGGCTGTCCGGGTAGTCGGCCAGCAGCGTGGCCGAGGCCGGCAGCGCGTGCTGCAGGCGCTCCAGCGCGGTGCCGGCCTTGCGGCGCGCGCGCAGCTCCAGGTAGCGGCTGCACAGCAGCAGGAAGATGAACATCGTCACCGAATCGAAATACACTTCACCCTGGCCGCGCACGGTGGCCGCCACGCTGCCGCCGAACGCGGCGGCGATGCCCAGCGCCACCGGCACGTCCATGCCCGGCGCGCGCGCCCGCAGGCTGGCCCAGGCGCCGCGCCAGAACGGCTGCGCCGAGTAGCAGATCGCCGGCAAGGTCAGCAGCAGGCTGGCCCAGCGCATCAGCGCGGCCATGCTGTCGTCCAGCGTGCCGGACTCGGCCAGGTAGGCCGGCGCCACGTACATCATCACCTGCATCATAGCCAGGCCGGCCACGAACAGCTGGCGGCCCAGCGTCTTGGCGGCCTTGCGCTGCTGCTCGCCGTGGCGCAGCGCGTCGTAGGGATAGGCGGCGTAGCCGATCGCGTGCAGCGCGGCCAGGATGTCGCCGGGCTGGCAGGCGTCCTGGCGCCAGCGCACGTACAGGCGCTCGGTGGCGACGTTGAGCTGGGCGCTGTCGATGCCGGGCAGCTTGGCCAGCCGCTGTTCGATCAGCCACACGCAGGCGGCGCAGCGGATGCCTTCAACCGCCAGCGTGGTTTCGCGGCAGTCCTCGTCGAGGGCGAAGCGCGGGTCCGCATTGTCGTACAGGCGCAGTTCCGGCGGCAGCATGTCGGCGCCCTCGCCGCTGGCGGCAAAGGCCGAGCGTTCGCGGTAGTAGGACTCCTGGCCCAGGTCGACGATGGTTTGCGCCACCGCCGCGCAGCCGGGGCAGCACATGGTGTGCGCCACGCCGGCGATTTGCACGGTCCAGGCCGGCTTGACGGCGGCCGGCAGCGGCAGGCCGCAGTGGTAGCAGACGCCGGCGTCTGCGTCGGCGCTGAGCGGCGCGATGCTGCTTATTGATGTGGTGTCAGGCATAGGGTGTCCATCCAGTCGGGAGCGATGCCGCCGGCCGCGCGCGCCAGGCCCAGCACGCCGAAGGCCAGCACCAGCAAGCCGCAGGCGATGCGCACGCGGCGTTGTTGCAGCGCGCGTTGCAGGCGGGCGCCGATCAGGCCGAGGCCGGTCAGCATCGGCAGCGTGCCCAGGCCGAAGGCCAGCATGACGGCGGCGCCGTCGCTGGCCGAGCCGCTCAGCATCGCGGTCAGCAGCACGCTGTAGACCATGCCGCACGGCAGCCAGCCCCACAGCAGGCCGAGCGCGAAGGCCTGGTGCGGGTGGGTGGCCGGCATCAGCGATTTCATCATCGGCGCGATCACCGGCTGCGCGCGCCGCCACAGCACGCGTCCGCCCTGCTCCAGCACGGCCAGGCCGCGCCAGGCGTCCATCAGGTACAGGCCCAGCGCGACCAGCATCAGGTTGGCCAGCCAGTAGAAGCCCAGTTGCAGGCCCGCCAATGAGGCGATGCTGCGCGCGCCGCCGGCCAGGCCGCCCGCCAGCGCGCCGGCCGCCATGTAGCTGGCGATGCGGCCGACGTTGTACGACAGCACGCGCGGCAAGGCGCTGCTGTGGGCGATGACGGCGATCGGTATCACATTGCGCGGCAGTGGCGCGCTGCTCACCGACAGCGCGCCGACGATGCCGCCGCACATGCCGATGCAGTGGACGCTGCCCGCCAGCCCCACCACCATCACCGGCAATAACTGAAGTGCGTTCATGGCGCGTTCATATCGTCTTCGAGTAGCGCAGCGGCTGTGGGCCGTCGGCGCGCGGCAGGTTCAGGTAGCGGTCGAACACCATGCAGATATTGCGTATCAGCAGGCGCCCTTTCGGCGTCACGGTGATCCATTCCGGATCGACCTCCAGCAGGCCGTCGTCCTCGAAGGCTTGCAGCTTTTCCAGCTCGGCCGCGAAGTACTGCGCGAAGCGGATCGGGTAGGCTTGCTCGATCGAGGCGATCGACAATTCGAAATTGCACATCAGCTTCTGGATCACGATGCGGCGCAGCAGGTCGTCGGTGTCGAGCTTGATGCCGCGCGAGACCGGCAGCTTGCCTTCGTCGAGCTTTTCGTAGTAGGCCTCCAGCGTCTTCTCGTTCTGGCTGTAGGTGGCGCCGACCGCGCTGATGGCCGACACGCCGCAGGAAATCAGCTCGGCCTCGGCGCGGGTCGAATAGCCCTGGAAGTTGCGCTGCAAACGACCCTGGCGCTGCGCCACCGCCAGCTCGTCTTCCGGCTTGGCGAAATGGTCCATGCCGATGTAGACATAGCCGGCCGCGCACAGGCGGCGGATGCACAACGCCAGCAAGTCCAGCTTGACGGCCGGCGTCGGCAGGTCTTCGTCGGCGATGCGGCGCTGCGGCTTGAACAGGTGCGGCATGTGCGCATAGTTGTACAGCGCGATGCGGTCGGGATTGGCGGCGATCACCTTGTCCAGCGTCTGCTCCATGCTGGCCATGCTCTGCTTCGGCAGGCCGTAGATCAGGTCGATGCTGATGGAGCGGAAACCGGCGGCGCGCGCGGCGTCCATCACGGCGCGGGTTTCCGCCTCCGGCTGGATGCGGTTGACGGCCTTCTGCACCTCGGAATCGAAATCCTGCACGCCCAGGCTGATGCGGTTGAAGCCTTGCGCGCGCAGCGAGTGCACCCGTTCCACGCTGACGGTGCGCGGGTCGATCTCGATCGAATATTCGCCCTGGGCGTCCGGCGCGAACTGGAAGTTGGCGTGCAGGTGCGCCATCAGGTCGCCCATCTGGCGGTCGCTCAGGTAGGTCGGCGTGCCGCCGCCGAAGTGCAGTTGCTCGATCTGGCCCATGCCGGCGAACAGGCGGCCCTGCATGTCGATCTCCTGCTTCAGGTAGCCCAGGTAGGTGGCGGCCTTGCTGTGGTCCTTGGTGACGATCTTGTTGCAGCCGCAGTAGTAGCAGATGGTGTCGCAGAACGGGATGTGGATGTACAAGGACAGGGGACGCTGGCTGCGGCGCATGCGCAGGCCGGCCACCGCCTCCAGGAACTGGCCGTAGCCGAAGTCCTGCTGAAAACGGTCGGCGGTCGGATACGAGGTGTAGCGCGGGCCGGACTGGCTCAGCTTGCCGATGATGGCGGCGTCGAATTCGACGTTGGGGAAGGCGCCGCCGGTGTGGTTCTCAAAGGTCTTCATGTTCAGGCCGCGAGTCGTTTCATGGTTTGTGGTTGGCGCACCGGCGCGCGCAGTGGGCGCACCTTGCGGCTGCTGCCGAATTTGAACAGGCTGACCGCCTGCGTCAGGCCGCCCGCTTCCAGCGCCAGGCTAGCGGTGGCGGCGGCGGCCTCCTCGACCAGCGCGGCGTTCTGCTGCGTGACCTGGTCCAGGTGGGCGATGGCGGAGTTGACCTGGTCGACGCCGATGCTCTGCTCGTGCGAGGCCACCGAGATATCGTGCATGATGGCCGTCACCTGCTGCACCGAGGTCACCACTTCCTTCATGGTGGCGCCGGCGCGGTCGACCTGCAGCATGCCGTCGCTGACCTTGCCGACCGAGATGTTGATCAGGTTCTTGATGTCCTTGGCGGCGGTGGCGCTGCGCTGGGCCAGGTTGCGCACCTCGCCGGCGACCACCGCGAAGCCGCGGCCCTGCTCGCCGGCGCGCGCCGCCTCGACCGCCGCGTTCAGCGCCAGGATGTTGGTCTGGAAGGCGATCCCTTCGATCAGGCCGATGATGTCGACGATCTTGCGCGAGGAAGCGTTGATCTCGTCCATGGTGGCGATGACGTCGGCGACGATCTCGCCGCCCTGCACCGCGACGTTGGAGGCGTTCTGCGCCAGCTGGTTGGCCTGCGCCGAGTTGTCGGCGTTCTGCTTGACGGTGGCCGAGAACTGCTCGACGCTGGAGGCGGTCTCCTCCAGGCTGGCGGCCTGCGCCTCGGTGCGGCCGGACAGGTCGGCGTTGCCGGCGGCGATCTGGCGGGTGGCCACGGCCATGGTCTCGACGTTGGTGCGGACGTCGCGGATGGTGGCGATCAGGTTGCTGTTCATTTGCTGCAAGGCGCGCAGCAGCTGCCCCACTTCGTCGGTGGACTCGGTGTCGAACGTGCAGGACAGGTCGCCGGCGGCGATCGAGCGGGCGCCGTGCAAGGCGTGCTCCAACGGTTTGAGCACCGAGGAGCGGATGGTGTACCACAGGAAGACGTTGATCAGCAGGCCGAGGAAGGTGGTGCCGAAGATGGCGTAGCTGTTGCCGCCGCCGCCCATCAGCGCGGCCGCGCAGACGATCACCTGCAGCACGTTGACCACGCTGGTGGCCAGCCAGATGCGCATCGCCAGCGACACATGCTTCAGGCGCGACAGCAGCGAGCCGGCGCCGGAGCGGATCACCTGGCCGTTCTTGATGCGGATGCCGTGCTTGCCGCCCTCGCGGATGGCGCGGTAGGCCTGGTCGGCGTGTTCGATCTGCTCGCGGGTGGGCTTGACCCGCACCGACATATAGCCGGTGGTCTGGCCGCTTTCGCGGATCGGCGTGATATTGGCGCGCACCCAGTAGTAATCGCCGTTCTTGCAGCGGTTCTTGACGATGCCGGTCCACGGCATGCCGCTCTTGATGGAGTCCCACAGGTCGGCGAAGGCTTCGGCCGGCATGTCCGGATGGCGCAGGATGTTTTGCGGCGCGCCCAGCAGCTCCGCCTCGCTGTAACCGCTGATTTGCGTGAAATAGGGATTTACATAGACAATGTTGCCACTTAAATCAGTCTTGGAGACGATGGCCTGGTCGTCCAGGACTTCCATTTCATGGTTGCTGACGGGCTGGTTGTTGCGCATGTTGGGACTCCGATCGAATAATTGCTCTATCGCAATTGATCCGACCAGTTTACGTAGTCCGACGCGCAAATTTATTGATGTGGATCAAAATTCCCCGGATTGGGATAGCAAAGGAAATCATGGAACTGCATCGCCCTATAGGAATTTTTGATGCCGGCATCGGCAGCTACGCCATCGTCGAACGCGTGCGGGCGGCCTTCCCGGCGCAGGACATCGTGTATTTCGCCGACCGCGCCAGTTTTCCCTACGGCGCGAAGACGCCGCCGCAGTTGCTGAACGCGGTGGTAAGTGCTACCGAATATTTGCAGGCGCAGGGCTGCGTGGCGGTGGTGCTGGCGTCCAACGCGCCCAGCGTGGTGGTGCTGGAACCGTTGCGGGCGGCGGCGGCGGTGCCGGTGATCGGCATCTTCCCGCCGGTGGTGGAGGCGGTGCGGCGCTCGGCCAGCGGCCGGGTGGCGGTGCTGGGCGTGCGGGCCATGGTGGGCAGCGCCGCCATGCAGGCCTACGCCGACGCCCATCGCGGCGACGGCGAGGTGCTGCTGGTGAATGCCTCGGCGCTGGTGGAGCTTGTGGAAAACTTCGCCTTTGTCCACAGGCCCCGGGAAACCCAGGCCGCCATCAGCGGCTTCATCGCCGACTTGCGCGCCGCCCATCCGCAGGTGGACGTGATGACGATGTCGTCGACCCATCTGCCGTGGCTCAAGCCCTACTTTGAAGCGGCCGCGCCCGACGTGCAATTTCTCGATCCGGCCGACAGCGTGCTGGCCGAGCTGGCGCCGCACACCAGCGCCGGCGGCGGCCGCACGCGCTGCGTGGCGACCGCCAGCGCCGAGCTGAGCCTGGATGACTTCAACACCGCGCTGCGCGCGCTGGGCACGCCCTTGCAGGCCGAGCTGGTGGGCTAGGCACTGAGCGGGCGCAGCATGCCGACCGCGTAGCCCTGGGCGTAATCCAGGCCCAGTTCGCGCACCACCGCCAGGGTCGGCTCGTCCTCGACGTATTCGGCCACGGTGCACAGGCCCATCACATGGCCGACCTCGTTGATGGCCTTGACCATGGCGCGGTTGACGGTGTTGGTGGCGATGTCGCGGATGAAGATGCCGTCGATCTTGAGGTAGTCCACCGGCAGCGCCTTCAGGTAGGCGAACGAGGACAGGCCACTGCCGAAATCGTCCAGCGAGAAACGGCAGCCCAGCGCCTTCAGGCCGGCCATGAAATCCTGCGCCTTGATCAGGTTGGCGATCACGGCGGTCTCGGTGATTTCAAAGCAAATCTGCCCGGGATCGATGCCGTGCTCGGCGAACTGCTCGATGATGTAGTCGTGCAGGCCCTCGTCGCTCAGCGAGGCGCCCGACAGGTTGACCGAGTACCGGGCCGGCGTGCGCCGCGTGCCGGCGTCCTGGCCGGCGCGCAGGTTTTGCAGGTGGCGGCAAATCGCGCGTATCACCCAGCGGTCGATCGCCGTCATCATGTCGTAGCGCTCGGCGGCGGGGATGAAGGCGCCCGGCAGTATCAGATCGCCCTTGGCCGGCTGGATGCGGATCAGCACTTCGTCGTGCGTCCCGTCGTGCCGGCCGAGGCCGACGATGGGCTGGGCGTACAGTCGGAAGTACTGGTGCTCGAACGCTTCGTTCAGGCGCGACACCCATAGCATCTCGCCCTGCCGGCGCGCCAGCCGCAAATCCGATTCCTGGTACAGGTGCACCCGGTTGCGGCCGCGCTCCTTGGCCAGGTAGCAGGCCTGGTCGGCGGCGATCAGCAGCTCGGTCATGGACTTGCTGTGGTGGTTGATCTCGACCAAGCCGATGCTCACGCCCAGCTCGAAGGTGTGGTGGTCCCACACGAAGCGGAAATTCTTGATCGATTGCCGCAGCTGGTCGGCGATCAGCAGCGCCTGGTCGGGCGGGCAGTGCGGCAGCAGCACGCCCAGCTCGTCGCCGCCGAGGCGGGCCAGGATGTCGCTGTCGCGCATCTGCGTCTGCAGCATCTTGGCCAGCAGTTGCAGCAGCAGGTCGCCGGCGCTGTGGCCGCAGGTGTCGTTGACGATCTTGAACTGGTCCAGGTCCATGTACAGCAGCGCGTGCACATGGTTGTCCTGCTTGGCGCTGTGCAGGGCGGCGGCGATCTGCACCTCGAATTCGCGCCGGTTGATCAGGCCGGTGAGCGTGTCGTGGCTGGCGTTCCACGACAGCTGCTTGCTAAGCTTGCGTTCGTGGCTGACGTCGCGGAACACCACCACCGCGCCCAGCAGTTCGCCGCTGTCGGACCAGATCGGCGCGGCCGATTCCTCCACCGCGATGCGGCGGCCCTCGCGCGTGACCAGCTGGTTCTGCGACGACACGCCGATCGCCTGCCGCAGCCGCAGGCATTGCAGCGCCGCGTGTTCCGGGATGGGCGCGCCGGCGTCGTCGATCAGCTTGAGCGTGGCCGAGATGTGCAGGCCGCGCGCCTGGTCCACGGTCCAGCCGGTCAGTTGTTCGGCGATGTAGTTCAGGTAGTCGGTTACGCCGTCGGCGTTGGTGGTGATCACGCCCTCGCCGATCGAGCGCAGCGTGACGGCGGCCAGCTCGCGCTGGCGCGCCGTGGCCTGCTCCGCTTCCTTGCGCTCGGTGATGTCCCAGACGACGCCCAGGGTGCCGACCGGTGCCTGCTGCTCGTCGCAGAACACATGGGCCTTGGCGGCCAGCCAGTGGCGGCTGCCGTCGGGCCACAGCACCCGGTACTCGACTTCATAGCCGGTGCGGCGGTCGACCGCGCTCTGCATGGCGTCGAGCAGCTGGTCGCGGTCTGCGGGATCGACGGAAAGCAAAAAAATGGAAAACGGCTGCGTCAAGTCGCCAGCGGGCAAGCCCAACAGACTGGTGCCGGCGCCTATCCACTTGACCGTGCTGTCGATGACCTTGCCTCCCGACAGTTCCGAGTCCCAGATCGTCATCCGCGCCGCGTCCAGCGCCATGCGCAGATGTCGCTGCGATTTCTCCATACCCTACCCCCTTTGTCATTTGATAGCAAAGGTGGCAGGGAGTTCCGTGGTTCGCGACGTTTTTTCCGGCTTAGCCCGGCTCGGAAGTGCTGCCGGTCTTGATGGCGGCGACGTCGCGCACGTTTTTCTGCACCGCCACCGCAGCGAACAGGCTGAGCACGAAGGCCATGGCGTAGAAGCCTTTTTCGCTGGGCGCCAGGCGGGCATTGAACAGGCCCACGCCCAGCAGGCCGACCGCCAGCATCACCGACACCCAGCACAGGCTGAAATACAGGCCGCTAACCGGGATGTCCTCGCTGCGGTCGCGCACCGACTTTTGCAGCGAGACGGCGGCGAACAGGCCGTACATCAGCAGCGTGAAGTAATAGCCTTTTTCGTTGAGCTCCATGCTGGCGTTCCACAGGCCGATCAGGTAGGTCAGCGCGCCGGCGATCAGGGCGACCCAGGAAGCGGCGATGAAGGCGCCGGTGGGGCCGTGTTGGTTGGTATGGGCCATGTCTGTTCCTTGCTGGTGAGGTGGCGCGGCGCCGGTCGGCAGCCGCTGCGCGATCATAGCAAAAATAACAGTTTTATTTTTTGACCATGCGCAACAGTTTTCCGCCCAGCATCACCAGCGCCAGGGCCAGCGCGCCGGCCACGACGCCGGCCAGCGCGTCCAGCGTGACCGGCGTGGCCCAGGCCAGCAGCGGCCCCAGCGTCGGCAGCGTGGCCACCGCCACGGCGGCGTGGTGGATCAGGTCGTGGGCGCCGGGCAAGCCGTGGGTCAGGATGCCGCCGCCGACCATGAACATGGCCGCCGTGCCCACCACCGACAACAGCTTCATCAGCTTGGGCGCCGCCGCCAGCAGCAGCCGGCCCAGCGCGCGCACCGCGCTGCCGCCGCGCTGGCTGAGGTAGAGGCCGGCGTCGTCCATCTTGACGATGCCGGCCACGATGCCGTACACGCCCACCGTCATCACCACGGCGATGCCGACCACCACCGTCACCTGTTGCAGGAAGCTGGCCCCGGCCACCGTGCCCAGCGCGATGACGATGATCTCGGCCGAGAGGATGAAGTCGGTGCGGATCGCGCCCTGGATCTTGTCCTTTTCCAGCGCCACCAGGTCGACGTCCGGATCGCTGACGGCGTCGGCCAGCTCGCCCAGGTGCTGGTCCACCTCGTCCCGGTGCAGCACGTTGTGGGCGATTTTCTCGAAGCCTTCGAAGCACAGGTACACGCCGCCGACCATCAGCAGCGGCGTGATGCCCCACGGCGCGAACGCGCTGATCGCCAGCGCGGCCGGCACCAGGATGGCCTTGTTCTTCAGCGAACCGAGCGCCACCGCCCACACCACCGGCAGCTCGCGCTCGGCGCGCACGCCGGCCACCTGCTGGGCGTTGAGGGCCAGGTCGTCGCCGAGCACGCCGGCGGTCTTCTTGGCCGCCATCTTGCTCATCAGGGCGACGTCGTCGAGGATGGTGGCGATGTCGTCGATCAGCGCCAGCAGGCTGGTGCCGGCCATCAGCGGTGCTCCTGCGGAGGTTGGGTCATAGAGGTTCCTTGGTTGATAAACAATATTAACCGATGACGGGCCGGGCGGCGAGACGCCAAGGCCGCTACAATGTACTTTGCCCCGCAGCATGGTGCTGCGGCTGACCGCACGGGACTATCATGAGCTTTGCCACCTGGATCACCTTTTTCATCGCCGCCTGCATCATCGCCGTCTCGCCCGGCTCGGGCGCGGTGCTGTCGATGTCGCACGGCCTGTCGTTCGGCGTGCGCCGCACCACCGCCACCATCCTCGGCCTGCAGAGCGGCTTGATGATGATCTTCTTCATCGCCGGCGCCGGCGTGGGCTCGCTGCTGCTGGCGTCGGAAGTGGCGTTCAGCGTGGTCAAGACGGTGGGCGCGCTGTACCTGATTTACCTGGGCCTGAGCCAGTGGCGCGCCAAGGTCAGCGTCAGCGCGCAGGAAGACCGCGCCGAGGTGGTGGTGCCGAGCGCCCAAAAACGCTTCCTGACCGGCTTCCTGACCAACGCCACCAATCCCAAGGGCATTATTTTCATGGTGGCGGTGTTGCCGCAGTTTATAACCCAGGGTTCGCCGCTGCTGCCGCAGTTGCTGATCCTGGCCGCCACCATGTGCTGCATCGACCTGGTGGTGATGCACAGCTACGCCTTCCTGGCCTCGTCCATGCAGCGCTATTTCCGCGACGCCGGCGCCGTCAAGAAGCAGAACCGGGTGTTCGGCGGCCTGCTGATGGCGGTCGGCGCGGCCTTGTTCTTCGTCAAGCGGGGCGGCGCAAGTGCCTGATTTGCCGGAGATGTGTAACCCGGTGTAAGCCTGGTAGTCGAATTCCTCGCAGCAGCGTTAAATGATAAATATACAAGGAGACGCCGCCATGAGCCGCAAGTTGATCCAAATCGCCGTGCTGGCCGCCCTGGCCGGCTTCAGTTCGTTCGCGCTGGCGGACCCGCCGGCGATGGTCGGCCGCATCTCCGCCGTGCAGGGCCAGGTCACGCTGGTCGGCGACGAGGAGCCCATGGCCGCCTCGCTGAACTGGCCGGTCACCGGCGCCAGCCATCTGACCACCGCCAGCGGCGCCCGCACCGAATTCCGGGTCGGCTCGACGGCGGTGCGGCTCGACGGCGATTCCGACCTGGAAATCGTCGACCTGGACGACGAGCTGCTGCACCTGCGCCTGAATTACGGCAGCGTCAGCATCCGCGTGCGCAGCCCGGAGCTGCTGCGCGATTTCGAACTGAGCACGCCGCAGGCGCGCATCACCCTGCTCGAACCCGGCCTGCTGCGGGTCGACGCCGAGCGCGTCGCCGACACCAGCCAGGTCAGCGTGCTGGCCGGCAGCGCGCGGGTGGACGGCGCCGGTTCGTCGGTGACGGTCAGTCCCGGTCGCCATGTCGACGTCAGCAGCGTCGACGTCAGCACCAGCGTGGCGCGGCGCGACGGCTTCGATGTCTGGTCCGACGAGCGCGACCGCGCCGCCGAGGCGGTGGTCAGCAGCCGCTTCGTTTCCACCGGCATGACCGGCTACGAGGAACTGGACCGCAACGGCAGCTGGACCGAGAACGTCGAATACGGCGCGCTGTGGACCCCGCGCAATGTGGCGATCGACTGGGCGCCCTACCGCGACGGCCGCTGGATCTGGCTGGCGCCGTGGGGCTGGACCTGGGTCGACAACGCGCCCTGGGGCTACGCGCCGTCGCATTACGGCCGCTGGGTGATGGTCAACCGCCGCTGGTGCTGGGCGCCGGGACGGCCCGCCGGGCGTCCGGTGTGGGCGCCGGCGCTGGTGGGCTGGGTCGGCGGTGAGCACTTCGCGCGCGACCATCGTCCCGGCCTGGGCTGGTTCCCGCTGTCGCCGCGCGAGCGCTACGTGCCGACTTACCGGGTGTCGTCCGATCACGAGCGGCGCCTGAGCTGGACCCACAACGGCAAGCCTTTCGAGCCGCGCATGAGCGTGCCCGGCCAGGTGGAGCGGCGCGATGGTCTGACCGTGCTGCCGCGCGATCAGTTTGAAGGCCGTCATCGCAGCGTGCAGGTGCCGCGCGGACAGCAGGTGATCCCGGCGGCCAACCTGGCGGCCAGCGCCGCGCCGGTGGCGCCGCCGCAGCCGTCCATCGCGCGCACGCTGGACACCAACGGCCGTGGCTGGCAGGACCGCGACCATGACGGCCGTCCGGATCGTCCGGTGCGGGTGTTGACCGCGCCGTCGGTGCCGCGGCCGGCGCCGGTGCAGCCGGGCCGGACGCAGACGACGACCTTGGCGCCGGGCCAGTTCGGCCGTCCCGACGCGCCGCCGCAAACCATCCAGCCGGGCGATGTGCGCATCGATGTGCGGCCGTACGGCCGGCCGGGCCAGGCGCCGGGCACGCCGCATATCCAGCAAGCCAATCCGGTGCTGGCGCCGGCGCCGACGATCCAGCAGGCCAATCCGCCGATCGTGGTGACGCCGAATATCCAGAAAGCCAATCCGCCGATCACGGCGGCGCCGGTGGCGGCGCCCACGGTGCCGACGCCGTTCCCCGCCAACCGCGAACGCTACGATCGCGAGCACGACGATAATCGCCGTCCGTACCGGCAGCAGGAGGAGCGGCGCCCGGTGCAGCAGCCGCAGCCGCAGCCGCAGATGCAGCAGCAAACCTACCAGCAGCAGGCGCCGCAGGTGCAGCAGCAGCCGGTCCAGCAGCAGCGCCAGCAGCCGCAAGCCCAACCGCAGGCTCAGCCGCAACCGCAACCACGGGAAAACCGCGACAGCGGCCGCGACAAGCAGCAGGAGCGCCGCAAGGAGGAAGGCAAGGAGCGCGGCGACAACCGGCATCAAAACCGCGAGTAACCGCCTGCTCCGGGAAATAGGTGGTTCAGGGAGCCAAAACAGCAGTTCATCACATTTGGATGGACTTTATCTATCGCAATGTATAACGTTGCAATATTGATAAACCCGGTGGGAAGCGTGAGAACAAGGATGGCAGCATCCGCCACGCAGGACCGTCGAGACTGTTCCCCTTTGCCCCAACTATTTTCCGGATTTTTCCCAATTTCCGAACAGAGAATAGTTTTTGCCAGCCCTCGGGCTGGCTTTTTTTTGGCGCGGCGCCTTAGCCCTGCTCCGCCTTCAGGCGCAGCCGCGCCCGCCATTCGCCCAGCGCCGACAAGGCGCCCTGGAATTCGCGTTCGATCAGGTCGGCCTCGGCCGCCGTGACCTTGCCGTCCAGCAGCGCGGTCGACACCGCCTCGGCCACCGCCCCCACCTGGCTCATCACCTTGCACACGGTCTGCGACAGGTCATCGTCGCCGATGTTGTCCGGATTCGGCACCACGAAGGCCGCCATGCCATGGCGCACCAGCAGCGCGTGCAGCGGCAGGTGGGCGTCGGCCACGCCGGCCTTGTGGCACAGGTCCACCACCGCCGAGACTTCCTCGAACGAGGGGTAGTGCGAGGCGATGGTCGGCGCCAGCTTGTTGCGCAGGACGTTGACCGAGATGCCCATCGCCTGCGCCAGCGCGTCGATGCCGCCGGGGTAGCTGCGCGCCACTTTGTAGAGCGCGTCGTGTTGATTCATGTCCGAGTATTTGCGTGTCATGGTGAAGCGAGCCTTTTATTACCGATGCAGTCGCCGACGCGCGGCGCTATGCTGATTTTCATTCAACTTCTTTGCGAAACGACATCATGAAGTCTTTTCATTCTGCGCTGTTACTGACGCTGTGCCTTGCGCTAGGCACCAATGTGCTGGCGGAGGCGCGAACGTCTTCACATTCTGGCACATCGTCGTCGTATAAAAGTGGATTTTCTTCACAAAAGAGCAACTCCACGCGGAGCTCGCCGGTCGCGCCACCGGCCAACCGCCAGAGCGGTCCCGGCGCGTTCGGCAAGGCGCCCGGCTCGCCGGCCTCGGCCACGCCGCGCAACACTTCGGCCGCCTCGCGCGACCTCGACCAGAGCGCGGCCCAGGCCAATGCACTGAAAACGCTGGACGCCCGCCGCGCCGCCGCCGCGCCAACCGCGCCGCCGCCGCTAAACGATACGGTTTCGCGCCAGCAGCCGTCGCCGGTGTATCAGGCGCCGCCGGTGTACCAGCAGGCGCCGATCATCGTGCAGCAGCCTAGTAGCGGCCTGATGCACGGCGTGCTGGGCTTCATGCTGGGACGGGCGATGAGCCAGAGTAATCAGCCGGTGTCGTACCCGACCACGACGACGCCCGCCATCGGCAACCCGGCCCCAGCGGACAGTGGCGCCGCGCAGGCCGGCATGGTCAACGGCATGCCGGGACTGGGTGATCCGGTCCCGGCCGCCCAAGCCCCTGCGCCGGCGCCGTCCTTCCTGGCCACGGTGGCGCGCTGGCTGGTCTGGCTGGGCGTGCTGAGCGTGATGGTGTGGGCGGTGGTGTACACGGTGCGCAAGCTGCGCCGTCTGCGGGCCGGCAACGCGACGAATTATTCATTTGAAAGGAATTGAGATGGGCTGGTCGGATGCATACAACTACTTGCGCAATGGCGCGGCCAAGCTGGGCGGGGCCGAGGCGCCGCGCACGGACCAGGGCTTGCCGCTGGGGGCGCGTATCGGTAGCGTGATCCAAATGCAGCAGTCGCCGCTGCTGCGCGCCGCCGGCGACGGTTCGCTGATCGCGCTGCCGGACGCGGGCGACAACCGCATCGTCGCGGTGTCGCAGATCCGGCTCAGGCAGAACGGCGGCCTGTACCGCTACTACCTGGACACCGGCGAGCGCGGGTCGAAAGAGAAGTTCCTGCAGGTGTACCAGGACGCCCAGGGCCAGGTGGCCGAAGTGATGTATTGCACCCAGCTGGCCCGCGTGATCCCGGAAACGGTGGAAGACCAGGAAGCCTACATGGGCCTGGCCGGCGCCGGCCTGGGCGACCGCAGCTACACGCTGTGGCGCGAGCAACTGGGCGACGCCGGGCTGGACGCGGCCGACCTGGACCTGGTGTTCGGCCAGCGCGACGGCGTCGACTACCGGCGCGACGCCGGCGATCCGAACGCCGAGTTCGTCACGCCGTTCTCCGGCACCGAGACCCGGCTGGACGACGCCAGCGGCCGCACCGGCCTGCGCCAGGAAATGTATTTCATGCCGTATGTGCGGGAACTACGCGGCGGCGGCCACGAATATTTGCTGATCACGACTGAAATCATCAGCAGCGTGAACGGCGATGCATCAAAACGCGGGATCCATGTCGACTTCGTCATTGGCATCCCGGTTGAGCAGCAACGCGTCGTTATTCAATGACGCGCAACTTTTTAAGGACGACTGACATGAGCAACTTGAATGGCTGGGGTTTGACCGCGCGCTTGATTTCCAAACATTTTGGCGCGCTGGGCGACCGTGTTTCCGAAGCGATCGCCAATTTTGATCCGGAAACGGCCACCGAGGCCGACCGCGACCGGCTGGCCGACAGCCTGCGCCTGACCGCGCAAAAACTGGCCGCCGCCCGCAGCGCCTTCGACAAGGAAGCGGCCGACGTGGTCAAGCTGCGCCAGCTGATCGCCACCGACGAGCAGGCGGCCGGCACCCTGGCCGAGCGTCTGGCCGCCGGCAAGATCTCGGAGGCGACCATCACCCTGTTCTGCGACGAGCTGGAAGGCAACAAGGCGCGCATGCCGCAGGAATTGCAGGAGGAGGCCGACGCCCGCCAGTACATGGACGAACTGCAAACCATCGTCGATGCGCTGTCCAAGCAGCTGGCCGATTTCGATTCGGCGGCGAAAAAGGCGATGCAGGCGCTGGCCTCGGCCCGTGCCCAGCAGGATTTGCAGAACCTGCGCGCCGAGCGCCAGAGCCAGCTGGCAGGGCTGTCGGGCATGCGCGGCAACTCCAGCGCCTTGAACGCGCTGACCCGCCGCGCCCAGGCCATCAGCAACGAGGCGGCCGGCATGAAGATCGTCACCGACATCGGCCAGCGCCCGTACGAGCAGGCCGCCGAGCTGGAGGCGATCCGCAAGTCGGTCAGCCAGCCGGGCATCGCCAATGAATCGGCGCTGGCGCGCCTGCAGCGGCTGTCCGGCCAGCAGCCGGCGCAGCTGGCCGCGCCGCAGGAAACAGCCACGCTGGCGCTGGGCAAAGCGTAAGCCTGCGCTGAATTGGCTACAATAGAGGCCGGTGGCGTCGTGTTGACGCCGCCGGTTTTCTTTTTTGATTGGAATGAATATGCAAGCGATCCCGCCGTCAGAGTCCCTCATCGAGTACCCGAGCGACTTCCCGATCAAGGTGATGGGCCCGACTCATATCGATTTCGCCGCGACCATCGTGCTGGTGGTGCAAAAGCACGACAAGGATTTCCATGAAGGCAAGATGGAAGTGCGTCCTTCGCCCAAGGGCAATTACACCGGCCTGACCGTGACCATCCGCGCCATCAGCCGCGAGCAGCTCGACGCGCTGTACAACGAGTTGTCGGCTCACCCGATGGTCAAGATTGTGATGTAAATCAGGCTTGCTGGCGCTGGAAGACGGCAATCTCCTCCAACAGCCAGTCGCGAAACGCCTGCACCTGCGGCCGTCCGGCCGCGCCGGGCGGCGACACGAAAAAGTACTCGTCCGGGCACGGCGTGGCGGTATCGAACAGCCGCAGCAGTTGCCCGGAGGCGATCTCCTGCATCGCCACCACATGGCGCACCAGCGCCACCCCGTTGCCGTCGGCGGCGGAGCGTATCAGCATCGACAAATCCTCGAACATCAAGCCGCCGGACGGCTCGGCCATGTCGACCCCGGCCGCGCGCAGCCATGGCGACCACGGCTCCACCGAGCGCAGCAGCGTGTGCTGGCGCAGCTCATGCGGCGCGGCCGGTTGCTGTCCACCGCGATAGTGGGGACTCACTACGGGATAGTAGACATCGCCCATCAACCGCTGCACCACCAGCCCCGGATAGTTGCCGCGCCCGAAGCGGATGCCGACATCGATGCCGTCGCGCGCCAGATCCTGCAGCTGGCCGCTCGATTGCAGCACCACCTCGATATCCGGATACAGGTCGATAAACCGGCCCAGCCGGGGCGCCAGCCAGCGCGCGGCAAACGATGGAATCGATGAAATCGTCAGCCGCTGGTTGACGCTGGCGGCCCGCATGGCGTCGGCCGCGGCGGTGATATCGCTGAAAGACTTGCCTAAAAACTGGGCAAATTTCAGCGCGTCGCTAGTTATTTTCACCTGCCGGCCGTGGCGCACGAACAGCGGCCGGCCCAATTCCTCCTCCAAAGCGCGCACCTGATGGCTGATCGCGCCATGCGTCAGATGCAACTCTTCCGCCGCCCGCGAGAAGTTCTCGTGGCGTGCCGCCGCCTCGAAGGCGCGCAGTGCGGAAAAATTGGGCAGGCGGCGGCTGGCGCTCATCAGGTCGGCATGCTGTGGATAACTATGTGAATAAAATTAGCTAGAATCACGAAAATATAACGTTATACAGGCGCTACGGCAAGGCTTACCATGTGAATAAATCTACTCTAGCGGGAGCCGCCATGCCTTTTGAACTGTACGTCGACAGCCTTTTCACCAGTCCTTACGCCATGTCGGCCTTTGTCGCGCTGACCGAAAAAGGCTTGCCGTTCACCGTCAAGACGGTGGACCTGGAGGCCGGCCAGCAAAAACACAGCGCCTACACGGCGCGCGCGCTGACCGCCCGCGTGCCGGCGCTGATCGAGGGTGATTTTGTGCTGACCGAGTCGACCGCGATCACCGAATACCTGGAAGAGAGCTTCCCGGCGCCGGAATACATCGCGCTGTACCCGAAAGACCGCCGCCAGCGCGCCCAGGCGCGGCAGGTCCAGGCCTGGCTGCGCAGCGACCTGCTGCCGGTGCGCGCCGAGCGCGATACGGAAACTGTATTTTTTGGCAAGGCCAGCCAGCCGCTGACGGCGGCCGGCCAGGCCGCCGCCGACAAGCTGATCCACGCCGCCAGCCAGCTGGTGCAGGAAGGCCGCCCCAACCTGTTCGACAGCTGGTCACTGGCCGACGTCGACCTGGCGCTGATGCTCAACCGCCTGATCCTCAACGGCGACGAGGTGCCGCAAAAACTCAAGGACTACGCCACCGGCCAGTGGCGGCGGCCATCCATCCAGCAGTGGCTGGAGCGTCACCAGCCGGGCTGATTTATAATGTCGGCATGACGTCTCCTACCCCAACCGAGCCGGCGCTGATACGCCACCTCGGCCTCGCCGACTACGACAGCACCTTCGCCGCGATGCGCTCCTTCACCGACGCGCGCACGCCGGACACCCGCGACGAATTGTGGATCGTCGAGCATCCGCCCGTGTTCACGCTGGGCCTGGGCGCCGACCGCGGCCACCTGCTGGCGGGAGCGGATTCGATTCCTGTGGTGCAGACCGACCGCGGCGGCGAAGTCACCTTCCACGGCCCCGGCCAGGTGGTGATCTACATGCTGATGGACCTGCGCCGCAACAAGCCGGGCGGCAAGCTGTACGCCCGGCAATTCGTCAATAAAATCGAGCAGGCGATCATCAACGTCTTAGGGGCGTATAATCTCGTCGGTGAGCGCGTTGACGGCGCGCCGGGCATCTACATGGCCGGCGGACCGAAACAGGGCGCCAAAATCGCCGCGCTCGGCTTGAAGGTGCGCGGCAACGGTTGCACCTATCATGGGCTGTCGCTGAATGTGGCGATGGATCTGGCCCCGTTTTCCTGGATTAATCCTTGCGGCTATGCCGGGCTGGAAACAGTCGATATGCGCACCGTCGGCGCGACCGCAGTGTTGTCCGACGTGCAACAACAGCTGGCCGATGAGCTGATCAGCGTTCTGGCGCATGTGGCCGAACCCGCAGTACACGAATAACCAAACTTTGCCCGCGAGGGCACGCAGCCAAATGACTTCTGAAACCACCACCAGCGTTGCCCCGGCTTACAACCCAAGCGAAAAGCAAAAAGGCGCCAGCAAGACCGCGCGCATCCCGATCAAGATCGTGCCGATCGAGCAGGTCGAGCGCCTGAAGAAGCCGGACTGGATCCGCGTCAAGGCCGCCTCGGCGTCGACCCGTTTCTACGAGATCAAGGATATCTTGCGCGAGAACAAGCTGGTCACCGTGTGCGAAGAAGCGAGCTGCCCGAACATCGGCGAATGCTTCGGCAAGGGCACCGCCACCTTCATGATCATGGGCGACAAGTGCACCCGCCGCTGCCCGTTCTGCGACGTCGGCCACGGCCGTCCGGACCCGCTGGACAAGGAAGAGCCGTTCAACCTGTCGAAGACCATCGCCGAGCTGCGTTTGAGCTACGTGGTGATCACCTCGGTCGACCGCGACGATCTGCGTGACGGCGGCGCCGGCCACTTCGTCGAGTGCATCCAGAACACCCGCGCGCTGTCGCCGAAGACCCAGATCGAAGTGCTGGTGCCGGACTTCCGCGGCCGCCTGCAAAAAGCGCTGGACATCTTCAAGGACGGCCTGCCGGACGTGATGAACCACAACCTGGAAACCGTGCCGCGCCTGTACAAGGAAGCGCGTCCGGGTTCGGATTACATGCACTCCTTGCAGCTGCTGAAGGAATTCAAGGACATGTACCCTGCGGTGAAGACCAAGTCCGGCATCATGGTCGGCCTGGGCGAGACCGACGAAGAGATCCTGCAAGTGATGCGCGACATGCGCGAGCACAACATCGACATGCTGACTATCGGCCAGTATCTGGCGCCGTCGAACAGCCACCTGCCGGTGCGCCGCTACGTGCACCCGGACGTGTTCAAGATGTTCGAAGCCGAAGCCTACAAGATGGGCTTCAAGCACGCCGCCGTCGGCGCCATGGTCCGCAGCTCGTACCACGCGGACGAGCAGGCGCATAACGTGCTGGCCGCTGTGTAAAAATTCAGCAACGCCGCAAAGAGCAAGCCCTCGCGAGACGGCTTGCTTTTTTTTCGCTGATCACGCGCTGATCAGCTTCAGGTCGAACGCACGTTCGGCCAGCCACACCACGGCCACCAGCGCGATCACAGCCGAGCCGCCGGTTAGCAGACGGCGGTAGAACCAGGTGCCGCGCAATGCGAACGCCAGCGGCAGGAAGGCGACGACGATGCACAGCTGGCCGATCTCCACGCCCAGGTTGAAGCCGAATAAACTGGACAGCAAAGCGCCCTGTGGCAGGCCCAGGTCGATCAGCACGCTGGCGAAGCCGAAGCCGTGGATCAGTCCAAATCCGAACGCCGCCACCGGCCGCCGGCCGCGGAACAGCGGATAGATGTTGTTCAGCGCGGCCAGCACCACCGACGCAGCAATCGCCGACTCCACCCAGCGCGATGGCAGCGAGATCAGCGACAGGCTGGCCAGCGTCAAGGTCAGCGAGTGCGCCAGCGTGAAGGCCGTCACCACTTTCAGCACGTCGATGAAGGACTCGCGCAGGCTGGCCGACGGCGTGCCGCGCACACCCAGCATCACCGCCGGCAGCAGCAGCGACAGCAGGAACAGGATATGGTCGTAGCCGATCCAGATGTGCCACACGCCGTCCTTCACGTAGGCGCCGAATTGCTGCCAGCGGTCCGGCGATGTCAGCGATAAGGTCTGTCGCGCATGGGCTGGATCGAAGATCGCGGTGGATGTCGCGCCGTCGCGCGTCAAGCGCAGCAAGCCTTTATGCTGCGGATCGAGATCGGCGAACAGCTGGTAGTTGATGGTCAGCGCCGTTACAGGGCCGGGGCAGGCGGCGTGAAAACGCAGCACGCTGTAGGCGCCATCGGTGTGATTGTCGACCAGCTGCTGGTCGGTGTCGATGCGGCAGGCGCCTTGGTCGGTGGCGATGCCCAGGCGCTCCAGCGCATACGCCGCGATCGCCGCATGCCGCGTGCGGATCTCGTCCCACGTCAGCTTGCCGTCGCCATCCTGGTCCAGGCCGATGGCGAAATCCAGGTCGCGCAGCGCGATGTCCCACTGGCCGGTGATGCGTTCACCCTGCACTTCCAGCGACAGATAGCTGTCGCTGGGCTTGTGCGCATAAGCCGGCAGCGCGACGCCGCACAGCAGCGCGAAAAATAGCATCAGGCGTTTCATCATGTTCTCGCTTGCAGTTGTCGGATCAGGCGCGTTGCGGCCACGTCCTCGGTGTGATTTAATGCGACCCAGTCCAGCACTGGCCTGGCGGCGTTGGCGTCGCGCGCCTGCACGGCCGATTCCAGAAAGATGCGGATATCGGCCGCTTCCTTTTGCACCGCCCAGTTCTTGCGCGCCAGCGTCAGCGCGGTGGCCGGATCGTGGCGCAGCATCAGTTCAAAGCGCGCCTGTTCGCGCTGGTGTACCGTGTCGCCGCGCTGGGCTGCGGCGTCGAAGCGGGCCGTCAGTTCCTTCACATCTGCGGCCAACGCCACGCGCGCGTTGCCCTGCTGCTGCAACGCCAAAGCGCGGCGCAACAGCAGCGCGTCGATGCGGGCCTGGTCCTTCAGCAGTGCGGCGACTTCGTTCGCGCGCCCTTGCTCCAGCAGGAAATCGGCATAGGCGCCCAGTAGGTAGCTGTCGCGCGGGCTCAGTGCCAGTGCGCGTTTGTAGCGCGCTTCGGCGATGTCGGCTGCGCCGCGCCGTTGCGCCATTTCCGCGAGCAGCGTCAGCGCCCATACCTGAAGCTCAGCGGGCGCGTTGCTGCTGCGTTCCAGCGTCAGGTCCAGCAGCTGCTCGCTTTTAACGGAACGCCCGGTCGCCGCGCCGACGTTGGCGATGCAGCTGATGGTGACCAGTTCTATCGACATCGCCGACAGATGCGCACAACTGGCGGTGGCGCCGGCGTAGTCGCCTTGCACGGTTTGCACGGTGGCCTGCGTCAGCCATGCCTGCGCGTTGGAGGGATCGGCCGCCAGCACGGCCTTCAGATCGTCCATCGCCGGCTTGAACTGGTGGGTACTTTGCAGCAGCGTGGCGCGCAGCAGGCGCACCGGCGCCGGCGGCGACGACAGCCACCACCACGGCGCCAGCGCCGCCTGCGCGTAGCCGAGGTAGCGCGGATCGGTTTCGCTGCGGGCCAGGCCGATATAGCGCGTGGCGAGACTGGTGGCCAGTACCATATCGTTGGGGCGCGCGTTCAATTCGCTGCGCATGCGGCGCAGTTCCTGCTGCACCGGATCGCCACGGCGCGGCAGCGTTTCGATCACTTGCTGGCCGCTGGCGGGAAGGTAAGGCGTCGCCTGTGCCGCCACTGCGGCGGCGCTCAGCAGCAATGCAAAAATTGGTTTCTTCATGTTGCCCTCAAAACGGTAGCAAGGGCGGCAGCATTTCGCCGCCGCCCTTATGCTGCATGGCTTACTTGTACGCGACCGGTTCCGTGTCCTCCGGCGCGGTGGCGACAACGCTGTCTGTCGCCATCGGCTCGGAGGAGGTTTCGCTGCCATCGCCGATGATGGCCAGTACCGCCGTGTAGAACGCATCGAGCATCGTCACCGGCGGCGGTGGCGGTGGCGGCGGCTTGACCGGCGTGTGGTCTTCATAGTGGGTGCTGCCCCCGCATGCGCTGAGCACCAGCAGCGCAATCAGGCCAAGGTACTTCATGGCTTGCTCCGTGCGGACGTGATGCCGGAGGTCTGCGGCGAGCCGGCGATCGGCGTCTTCAGGTACGGGAAGGCGGCGCTGAAGTAGCTGTCGTCCAGGTAGGCGCCGTCGGTGAAGTGCAGGCCACCGGCTGGTGCGTCGACGGGCGCGCAGCCCAGGTTCAGCGTGCACAGTTTGCCCATCACCACGCGCAGCGCGATGTCGACCACGTCGTCGCCAGGACGGCGGCCGTTGGGGAAGCCGGCATTGTCGCCGCCGATCACGCCCAGGCGGTTCTGCGCGCCCATCGCGACGGCCGGCGTCGAGGTGTTCAGGCGCAGCATTTCGGATGCGGTCACGGTGGCTGGCTGGTTCAGGCCTTTGACGCCGGTAAGGAAGGTCGCCACCAGGTCGTTGCGCGGGAAGTTGGTCGGCGCCTTGGCGCCGGCGCTGCCGTACAGGATTTCAATCAGCGCCGGCAGCGTTGGATTGGTGACGTAGGTCGCGAACTGCGCGTCGCCGGAAGGCTTGCTGCTGTTGAAGGTGTCCTTGTCCTTCAAGCCGATGACCACTTCATTCACCAGCGGCATGCCGAGGCGCGAGACCTGGGTCCAGGCCCCGCCCTCCTTCGATGGCGCGCCGGAATTGGGCGTCGGGTTCAGCAGGCGCGCCTGGCGCACGCTGGCGGTGGTCCAGCCGCCGATCACGGGATCGCTGCTGCCGGCCGCGGTCAGGCAGGAGGCGGCAACTTCCAGTTCGATCGAAGTCACGTTCTTGTCGTCCAGGTCGTCCTTGGCGGCCTTCTCGGCGTTGGCGTTGAATTCGGTGGCCGGGGCCTTGATGTTCACCAGGTCGAAAGTCTCGCCGAGGTTGACCACGAACGGGTCTTTGCGCTGGCCGACGAACATGCGCGCCGGCGTGCTGCAACCGGGGATGTTGACGTTGTACATGTGGGCTGCCGCATAGGCCGCGTAGTTCGGGATCGACTTGTTGCCGATGTTGTCGAGCGGCTTGTCGAAGGTGCTGGCGCCGTCGGCCGCGTTGGTCACGGCGGCCTTGGCGCCGGTGCGGCGGTCGCCGCGCACCACGTTGACGGTGTAGGTCTCGCGCACGTTGGCGCCGGCCGCGTTGGGGCCGGCGATGGCGCCGCCGTTGATCACCAGCGGGATCGACACTTGCTTGCCGCCGACGGTGAGCTTGCTGTCCTTGTTGGCGTTGTTGAAGCGGAACTGGAAGGTCAGGTCTTCCTTGGCGTCGCCGTTGTTGTCGATGTGGATCTCGTACAGCGCGTTCGGGTCCATGGCGAAGTAGTTCGGGCCGCCGTAGGCATCCTGTAGCGGGATGTAGTTGGCGATCAGCGTGATGAAGCCGGCGCGGCCGGACTCGTAGCTGCGGAACATATAGAAGTCGGTGCCGTCGACTTTGGGACTCTGCGCGACGAACGGTGCTTCGCGGTGGCTGGACGCCATGGCCGCTGGGGCGAAGGCGCTTGCCACGGCGCCGATGACGGCCGCGCGCATCGCGTGTTTGACGATAGTTTGCATTTCGTTTTCTCCCTCGATTGGTTGATCTTCCTGGTACTGCGAGGGGATATACGTGGCGCGGGGCGAACCGGATTCAAAATAAATGTGTATTCATGCGGTTGAGGGATATGGTATTTTTCACAGGCTTGCATCTCAAATCTCTCCACCCGGAAGGCCCGCAGTGTCCGACGCGAATACTCTCGATCCCCAGCAGTTACGCCTCTGGCTGCAAGGCGCGGCCAAACGCGACGCGGTCGCCTTTCGTTCACTCTACGATGCGACATCGGCGAAACTGTTTGGCTTCGCGCTGCGTATATTGATCAAGCGCGAACTGGCCGAAGAGGTGCTGCAAGAAAGTTTCGTCGCGATCTGGAACAACGCCGGCACCTATCAAAGCCACTTGGCCGCCCCCATGACCTGGATGACGACCATCGTCCGCAACAAGGCTTTCGATCTGCTGCGCCGCAGCGATGTGACCACGGAAATCGACGGCGAACAGTTTGACAGCGAGGTGATCAATGCACTGCAAGATCCCGCAGCCACGCCCATCGAGGCGCTGCAAATGAGCCGCGACGCCAAGGCGCTGGCCTATTGCATGTCGGCGCTGGAAGGGTTGCACCGGCAGGTGCTGGGCCTGGCCTTTTTCCATGACCTGTCGCACAGCGAGGTGGCGCAGCAGATGGCGCTGCCGATCGGCACCGTCAAGACTTGGATACGCCGCAGCCTCGACAAGCTGAAGACCTGTCTGGCCAAGGGGGAGCGCGCATGAACCTCCGCGACAACGCCGCCCTGCGCGACCAGCTGGCGGCTGAATACGTGCTGGGCACGCTCAAGGGCGGCGCGCGCCGCCGCTTCGAAGGCCATCTGCACAACGACGCCGCGCTGCGCCGCATCGTCGTCGAATGGCAGGACCGGCTGGCGCCGCTGGCCGAGTTCTCCAGCGCTCAGCCGCCGCGCAAGCAGGTGTGGCAAGGCATCGAGCGCCGCCTGAATTTGCCGCGCGCGCATGCGGCGTGGCAGTTCTGGCGCAGCGAGTCGGTAACGTTCTGGCGCTCGCTAGGCATGGTATCGACCGCCGTCGCGGCCTTGCTGGTGGTGACGATAAGTGTGCGCAGCTTGCAGGCGCCGCAGCTCGACTACGTGGCCACGCTGACCGACGACAAGGCGCAGACCGCGCTGCTGCTGACCGGCGACAGCCGTCACCAGGCGATGACAGTGCGGGTGGTGGGCGCGGCTGCGGTGCCGGGCGACAAATCGCTGGAGCTGTGGGCGGTGCCGAAGTCGGGCCATCCGCGCTCGCTGGGCTTGCTGAACGCGCGTGGCGAGGTCAGGCTGGCGATGAGCAGCAAGGCCGTCGGCGACGACGTGGCGCTGTTGGCGGTCACGCTGGAGCCCAAGGGCGGCTCGCCGGACCCGAACGGGCCGACCGGACCGATCCTGTACAAGGGCAGCTGGGTGCGGGTGATGTAGGGGGAAAGTTGCTATCATCCAGTGTCGGGCCCAGGGCCCCCATTCGCGAAGGACACCTATGGACGCCAGCAAGTTCAACCCGGAATATTTCAACAGCTTCGGCAAGGGCACGCTGCCGGATCTGCTGGGCATCGTCATCACCGATGTGCGCGAAGGCGAGATCGTGGCCGAGTTCGCGGTCACGCCGCAGCATTTGGCGCCGAACGGCTACCTGCACGCCGGCAGCGTGGTGACGCTGGCCGACACCGCCTGCGGCTACGCCTGCTTCTCGCACCTGCCCGAGGGCGGACAGAGTTTCACCACCATCGAGCTGAAGTCGAATCACCTGGGCACGCTGCGCGACGGCGTGGTGGTGGCGACCGCGAAGGCGGTGCACCTGGGGCGCACCACCCAGGTCTGGGATGCGATCGTCACCAACAAGGCGAGCGGCAAGACCATCGCCCTGTTCCGCTGCACGCAGATGATTTTGTTCCCGAAATAGGAGGAATGGCATGCCGCATTTTTCCCGGATGGCCGGGCTGGGCCTGCTGTTGGCTTCGTCGCTGGCGATGGCGCAAACGCCTTACACCGATGACGCCACCTACGTCGGCCTGGGCGGCAAGGAGGGCATCAGGAAGATCGTCGACACCCTCATTCCGCTGGTGTTGGCCGATGCGCGCATCAAGGAAACTTTCGCCGACTTCGACATGATGCAGGTCGGCGCGCGCTTGCAGGAGCAGTTTTGCGAGTTTGCCGGCGGCCCGTGCAAGTACACAGGCAAATACCGCGACAAGACGATGGACGGCGTGGGCACCGTGCGCGACATGGCCACCGTGCACCAGGATTTGCAGATCACCAATGCGATGTTCAACGCGCTGACCGAGGACTTGCAGATCGCGATGGAGCGGAACCACGTGCCCAGCAGCGTATCGAACAAGCTGATCGCGAAACTGGCGCCGATGCAGCGCGTCATCGTCACCAAATGATGGCGCCGGGAGAAGCCCTATGAAACACCTCGTATCCGCACTGACCGCCGTGCTGGCCTGCGGCGGCGCGGCCGCGCAAGGCAAGCCGGACATGGGCAAGTTCCTCGCCACCGGCGGCGTCAGCCAGGTCGAAGGCGCGGGTGGCGGCGGCATCACACCGTGGGCGCTGATCAGCGGCTACGGCACGCGCGACAGCTGGGGCGCTAACGCGCACACCACGCGCCTGGCCACGCAGGACTACAAGCTCGACAGCTATGGGGTGGCGATGGGCATCGCCGACCGGCTGGAGATTTCGCTGGCCAATCAGGAGTTCAAGGGCAGCCTGGCGCCGCTGAACCTGCTCAACATTAAGCAGGACATCCTGGGCGTCAAAGTGAAGGTGGCGGGCGACGCCGTCTACGAGCAGGACAGCTGGATGCCGCAGGTGGCGATCGGCATGCTGTACAAGCGCAACAAGGGTGTGGGCGGCTTGGGCACGCTGGGCGTGAGCAATGTGATGCAACTGGGCGCCAGGGACGATCACGGCTATGACTACTACGTGGCGGCCACCAAGATCCTGTTCGAGCAGAGCTTGCTGCTAAACGGCACGCTGCGGGCGACCCGCGCCAACCAGATGGGCCTGCTGGGCTTTGGTGGCGACAAGGGCGACAGCCTGCGCCTGATGCCGGAAGTGTCGATGGCCTACCTGGTCAACCGCAAGCTGGCGGTGGGCGCCGAGTACCGCCGCAAGCCGCACAACCTGGGAGTGGACAACGAGAAGGCCTACTACGACGCGTTCGTGGCCTGGTTCCCTAGCAAGAATTTCTCGCTGACGGCCGCCTATGCCGAGCTGGGCGACATCACCGTCTTCAACCCGAAGAAACAGCACGGCTTGTACCTGTCGGCGCAAGCCGGCTTCTGACCCCGATGCCGTCAGTATGATTTGTAGGGCAGGAATTTGCCGCTCAGGACCACCTGCACGCGGTCGCCCTTGGGATCGGCTTCGCGCTGGATGTCCATCGAGAAGTCGATCGCGCTCATGATGCCGTCGCCGAATTCCTCGTGGATCAGTTCCTTGATGGTGGTGCCGTAGACGCTGACGATCTCGTACCAGCGGTAGATCAGCGGGTCGGTCGGCACCGCGGTCGGCAGCGAGCCCTTGTACGGCACGATCTGCAGCCACGCCGCTTCTTCGTCGGTCAGGCCGAACAGCGCCTGCGCCTTGTCGGCCTGGACGCGGTTGAAGGTCATCTGGCCCAACAGCGCGGCGGTGGTCCACTCCTTGCTCTGGCCAAATTCGCCGGCGAGCTCGGCCCAGCGCAGCTGTTTGGCGACTTTAACGGACAGGATTTTTTGGGTGACTTGGTTGCGATCCATGATGGCTTTCCGGTGGTTGAGGAGAGCCCTAAGTGATGCAAGCGCCGTGCCAGATAAAAAACCTCGGGGGTCAAGTCTGACATTCGGACACGAACTCTGCCGTAATGGACACTACGGCAGAGTTCGTGTCCGAATGTCAGACTTGACCCCCGCCGATTAGCCGCGCAGTGATTCTTCCAGCAGCTTGTGCAGGGCGGCGAAGTCCGGCTCGCCCAGGTAGCGCTTGAGGATCTTGCCATCCTTGCCGATGACGAAGGTGGTCGGCGTCATCGCTACGTTGCCATAGGCTTTGGCGGCCGAGCCGTCGGTGTCGAGCGCCACTTTGAACGGCAGCTGGCGGGTTTCGGCGTAGTTCAGCACGTAGTTCGGCGGGTCGTAGCTCATCGCCACGGCGACGAACTCCAGGCCCTGGCCCTTGAACTTGTTGTAGGTGTCGACCATCTTCGGCATCTCGCCCACGCAGGTGGTGCACGAGGTGGCCCAGAAATTGACCATCACCACCTTGCCGCGCAAGCTCTCCGGCGCGATCTTCTCGCCCTTGATGCTGACGAAGGTGATTTCCGGCGCGCTCTGGCGCTTGTTCAGCGACAGGTAGCCGCCAAAACCGATGGCGCCGATCAGCACGGCGGCCAGCACCGGCTTGATCCAGCCGGGGGATTGCGTCTTTTGCATGATGGACTCAGGCGTGGAAGGAGAGAAGGCCATTATAGACCTGCTCCGGATTACGAGTTGGACGCCGACTTGCTCGGCTGGAAGCTCTTCCACTCTTCCTCGGTGATGTATTCGAACACCTTGACCACCTTGTTCACGCCGCTGACGCCGCGCGCCACGTCGGCGCCGATCTGGCCTTCGCGCTGGGTCACGCGACCCATCAGGAACACCACGCCGCGCTCGGTCACCACCTGGTAGGAGTTGGCCGAGATGTCCTTCATGTCGACCAGGCTGGCCTTGACCTTGGTGGTGATCAGCGCGTCGTTCGAGCGCGAGGTGTAGCTCGACGGGCCGGCGATTTCCAGCTCGTTGATCACCGTCACCACGCCTTCGATGCCGCGCAGCTCGCGCTCGGCGGCGGCCTTCATGGCCTCGTCGCGCACTTCGCCGGTCAGCAGCGCCCGGCGGTTGAAACTGTTGATGTTGGTATGACCCGCGTCGCCGACGACGTTGTTGAGCTTGATGCTGCCCTTGACTTCGATCGCCCGGTCTTCCGTCTGCGCACCCAGGGTGCGGCGGTCGGTGGCGGCCAGCGTCCCGGAAATGGCGCCGCCCGCGACCAGCGCGACGCAGCCCGACAACGATGCCAGCATGGCGCCGCACAGCACGCTCATGGCCAGCGGCCGTTGTACTTTTTTCCAGATAACGCCGGGATTAGTCATTCGCATCTCCTCCGAATAGCGCGACGTCGATGCCGTCGCAAATGCAGTGTATGGTCACCAGATGGACTTCCTGGATACGGGCAGTACGGTCGGCCGGCACGCAGATGTGCACGTCGGCGTCGGTCAACATTTTGCCGATGGCGCCGCCGCCCTTGCCGGTCATGGCCACCACGCGCATTTCGCGCTCCAGCGCCGCTTCGATCGCCGCCATCACGTTGGCCGAGTTGCCCGAGGTGGAGAACGCCAGCAGGATGTCGCCGGCCTGGCCGAACGCCTGCACCTGCTTGGAAAAGATCTCGCGGTAGCTGTAGTCGTTGGCCACCGCCGTCAGGATCGACGTGTCGGTGGTCAGCGCCATGGCCGGCAGCGGGAAGCGTTCGCGCTCGAAGCGCCCCACCAGCTCGGCCGCGAAGTGCTGGGCGTCGGCGGCCGAACCGCCGTTGCCGCACACCAGAATCTTATTGCCGTTGGACAACGCCGAGAACATCAGCTCGATCGCTTGCGCGATGTGCGGAGCGAGGACGGTGGCGGACTGGATCTTGAGTTCGGCACTTTCGTGGAAGTGCGAGAGTATGCGTTGATTATTCATAGTGTGCTGATTATAGTGCAGCCGCACAGCGGCCCGGACAAGCGCTGTTAAAAATGCTTACATTTCCAGCGCATTTTGTATCCATGACAACTTTTCGCCGTCGATGGCCACCAGATCGAAGCGGCATGGCGGCGGCTGGCGGTAGCGCAGCAGGTAAAACTGGGCGGCGTGGACCAGCCGCCGCTGCTTGGCCGGGGTGACGCTGGCGGCCGCATCGCCGAAGCGGCCCAGGGCGCGGCGCCGCACTTCGACAAACACCAGGTGGGCGCCGTGCTGCATGATCAGGTCGATTTCGCCCACCTTGCACAGGAAATTGCGCTCGACCAGCACCAGCCCGGCCGCGCTCAGATGGGCCAGCGCCCGGTCTTCGCCGAACCGGCCCAACCGTTGTTGCGGGGTCTGCGGCATGGCGGCCTCACGGCGTGACCGGCAGCGGCACGCCGTTCTTATACACCGCCGGCTGCTCGATCCGCTCGAAAGCGGCCGCGCCCTGGCCGAAATCGATGGTCAGCCGACCGGTCACGCCGTCCAGGTGGAAGCGGCCGGCGCGGTGGCGGCCGATCTCGCGCGCCACCCGGTAGGCGTCGATGCCCAGCGCGTACAGGCGCTCGATGTCGGCGCTGTTCGATTGCAGCGGATGCGGGTAGACCATCACCGCCGGATGATCGCGCTGGATTTGCCACGGCAGGTCCAGCAGGCGCACGCCGTCCAGCTCCTGGGTCGGGCTGTTGCTGCCGCTGCCGGGGTTCAGCGCCGAGGTGCCGTAGATCGGCAGCGAGCGCAATTGCGGCGCCGGCGCCGGCACGGGCGGCGGCGGCAGCGCGTCGGCGGTGCTGAAGGTGGGATTGGTCGGCTCGCTGTTGAAGGCGTCGCCGAGGGCGCCGCGCAGCTGGCGGGTCTGGTCGGCGCTCATGGCCGAAAACAGCAGGCCGGGCGTGTCGTCGCGCAGGCGGGCGCGCAGCTGCACCAGTTCCGGGTCGCTGAGGTAGCCGTCGGGCGCGCTCAGCTCGACCATCTTGAGCGGCAGGCCGTGGCGCTGCCACTGGGCGGCGAAGGCGGCCGCCACGCGGCGCTGCCAGGGTGTGCCGGTGCTTAAAATGACGGCAGTGCTGCCGGGCAGGTCGGCGGCGGCCCACTGGGCGGCCTGGCGCGCTTCCTCCTCGATGGACAGGCCCATGGCCAGCATCTGCGGCGGCAGCGGCGCGGCGCCGGCCACGCCGTAGCCGTCCGGATAGTTCAGCGCGATGGTCGGTTTTTGCAGCAGGGGGCTGGCGCGGTCCGCCGCTGCGGCGATGGCCGCCACGGCGGAGCGCGCCAGCGGGCCGATGATGATGTCGTCCTGCTGCTGGGCGCGGGCGTAGCTGGCCAGCACGTCCTGCGGCACGTCGCCGGTTTCCACCACGGTGACGATGATGTTGTCGCGGTCGCGCTCCCAGGCCGCCAGGAAGCCGGCCCGCACCGACGACGCGGCCAGGCCCAGCGTTTCGGAGCGCAGCGGCAGCAGCAAGCTCATGCGGATTGGCGCGTTGGACGGTTGCGCCGCCTCGTCGGCGGCGCGCGCCGGGGCGGGCGCGGCGTCGGGTGTGACGCTCAGGCCGGCGCCGGTCGGGGCGGAGGGAGCGGTTCGGGCCGGCGGGGCCAGGCCCGGCAGCGTGACGGCGAAGGTTTCGGCGGGCGGCGGCGTCGGTTCCGGCGGTGGCTTGGGCAGCGGCGCCGGCTGCGCAGGCGGCAGCAGCGGGGCCGCCGCACTTGTATTTGATGAGCCGGGCGCGCACAATCCTCCGGGCGCATTGCAGAACGGCGTGCTGCACGCACTGACCAGCGCCGCAACCGTACACAGCAGCGACAACCTCACACTATTCATCCTACCCCCATGACCGCACAAGAATCCAGCTCCATCGCCACCCTGCCCGTGATGGGCGAAATGGCGCACCAGACCTATCCTAGCGCAACCTTGTACGTCGTGGCGACCCCGATCGGCAATGTGACGGATATCAGCCTGCGGGCGTTGCATGTCTTGAGCCTGGTCAACGCCGTGGCCTGCGAGGACACCCGCAACACCGCGCAGCTGATGACCCGCTTCGGCCTGCACAAGCCGCTGATCGCGGCCCACCAGCACAACGAGCGCGAAGTGGCGGAAACGCTGATCGCCCGGCTGCAGGCCGGCGAACGTATCGCGCTGGTGTCGGACGCCGGCACGCCGGCCGTGTCCGATCCGGGCGCGCGCATCGTCGACGCGGTGCGCGCGGCCGGCTTGCGCGTGCTGCCGCTGCCGGGCGCCTCGGCGGCGGTGACGGCCTTGTCGGCCAGCGGGCTGGTGAACGACCAGTTTTACTTCGTCGGCTTCCTGCCGGCCAAGGCCAAGCAGCGCGAGAACTTCCTCGGCACCTTGCGCGCGGTGACCGCGACGATGGTGTTCTACGAGGCGCCGCACCGCATCCTCGATTGCGCCACGGCGCTGGCGGCGGTGTTCGAGCCGGAGCGCCAGGTGGTGTTCGCGCGCGAGCTGACCAAGATGTTCGAGGAAATCCACCGCTGCCCGCTGTCCGAGGCGGAGGCGTGGATCAGGGCCGACGCGCACCGCGAAAAAGGCGAGTTCGTCGTGCTGCTGGCCGGCGCGCCGGCGGCCGAGGATGAGCAGGACGTGGAGGCCGAGCGCATCCTCAAGATCCTGTTGACCGAATGCTCGGTCAAGCAGGCGGCCAACCTGGCCGCGCTGATCACCGGCCACAAGAAGAACGCGCTGTACGACCGCGCCCTGCAGCTCAAGGGTGACGAGTAGTCAGAACTTGCAGCCGCTGTCCTTCTTGTCCAGCAGCCAGATGAGCGGGGCCAGCAGGCCGCCACCGCCCTTCCGGCAATCCGGCCGGGCGGCGCCCTGGATGTCGCGCGCCAGCTTGCTTTCGCGCTCGGGATACAGCGGATGGTCTTCCAGCTGCGCCACCGGCAGGCCGGCGCGGGCCGGGTCCTTGGCGTTGGCTTCCTTGCGGGCGGTTTTCAGCGCCGCGTCCATGTCGAATTGCTTCGGTTGCAGTTCCGGGTGCAGCGGATCGGGCGCGCTGCTGGCCGGTGCCGGCAGCGTGATCGCCTGCGCGGCGACCGGCGCTGGCTCGGCGGCTGGCGCTGGCGGGCTGGCACGGTTGGCGACCTGCGGCCGCTCGCGCTTGCGGGCCGGCTCCGCTTTCGGCCTCGGCGGCGGCTCCACCTTGGCCACGACCAGTTTTGGCGGCGCGGGCGTTCGCAGCCAGACCGTCATCGTCTGGGCCGGCCGCGGCGCCTCAGGCGCGGTCGGCGCCGCCAGCCGGTAGCCGAAGATCAGCGCCACATGCAGCACCAGCGAGACGACGATGCCCGCGCCTATTCCCGGCCGCCGCATCGGTGCGGGCTGGAGTTGGGTGAAAGTCGCGCTCATGGTTTTTTAGATAATTTGTGCACACCGCCATAATCTCACATTGAAAAAAAATCGCCATGGTACATACTGATTTCATAGTGACACTTGACGGATACTGGAGCAGCTTGTATTATGTTGCTTCTTCGGAGTGTGGCGCAGTCCGGTAGCGCACCTGGTTTGGGACCAGGGGGTCCAAGGTTCGAATCCTTGTACTCCGACCAAGATTCAAGAAAAAAGACTCAAGAGTTTCGGCTCTTGGGTCTTTTTTTTATCTTCAAATTACATAAGCACTTATGTAAATAGTGTTACCATCGAGCCATGAAACGACTTTCCCTCTTATTGCTGTTGCAGTGCCTGGTGCTGAATCCTGCGTTCGGCGGCGGCCAGGACGTTTCCGAGGCGGTGGTCGTCAGCGCCGCCAAGGACCCGGACTGGAAAACCTACCGCGCCTTCAGCGCCGGACTGGACATCTTCGAGCAGCAGCACCGCATGGCCCCCGGCGCATCGCTGCGCTTTGTGCTGTTGCCCAAGGCGCCCAACGCCTCGCTCAAGGATATCAAGCTGCGCATCGCCGGCGATGAGATGAGCCTGCCGCTTGCGGTCGCCGGGGACGGCACTTTCAGCGTGCCGCGCAGCGAGGCCGCGAGCAAGGAGGATGCCGAGTTGCTGCTCAACCGGAAGCCGGGCACGTTCCGCTGGCGCCCGGATGTGCGCACGCCAGGCGTGCCGCCCAACGCGCGCCGCCTGGGCGATCTGCGGCTGGAGTGCGCGGTGCGCTGGGCGGTCGAGCAATATGAGCTCCCTTACGTGATCCGCAAACTATTGAACGCGGCGGGCCAACCTTGCCTGAGCCCGCGGATCAAGGTCGACAATATCGCGCCGCGTCCGATCGCCGCCATGTACCTGACGCTGAACGGACGCCGCAGCCAGCTGCCGGCCAGCCTGCTGGAGGATGGCGGCACGGTCTACCTGGCCCCGGTCCACGACCAGGACTGGCCGGACGACGCGCTGCTGGAGTTCGATTTCGCCCCTGCCGCGTTGCATTGACGCCCCATTCATCTGCCTTCAGACATCCTATAACCGGCAAGCGAGCTATACGAATAGTTCATAGATCCGGTTGAATATGCAATTGGTTGCCAAACAAGCTCTTGCGTAATATGAAATGAGCGCGTGGTAAAACGCGCATATAAAAATTACGGAGAGACCATGCAACCGACAACGCTCAACTGGCCCATCGCCTGCTAGCTCGCCGCATCCGGCGAGCGCCTGTTCCTGACTATTAGAGTTTCGCGCCGTTCCAGGCAGGCATTCGCACATTCATTCATTCCTAAAAATAAAACACTGGAGACACAATGAAATTGAATACTTCGAAAACAATCATCGCCGCCGTCGTGGCTGAAATGTTGATGATGATGGGCGCGGCCGCGCAAACGTCGGGCGAAGCCAAGCCGCTCGATACCGGTTCCGTCGTCGTCGTCAGCGGCATCCGCGCCTCGCTGTCGTCGTCGCTGACGACCAAGCGCATCCAGGACGGCGTGGTCGACGCGGTCTCGGCCGAGGACGCCGGCAAATTCCCGGACACGAATATCGCCGAGTCCCTGCAGCGTGTTACCGGCGTGCAGATCCAGCGCAACAACGGCGAAGGCCGCTACATCTCCGTGCGCGGCCTGGGGCCCGAGTTCAACAATGTGCTGGTCAACGGCCGCACCATGACCAGCGACACCGGCGGCCGCGAATTCTCCTTCGACCTGCTGTCTTCCGACTTGATCTCGAAAGCGCTGGTCTACAAGACCTCGCAAGCCTTCCTGCCGGAGGGCGGCATCGGCTCGACGGTGGATATCCAGACCGCGCGTCCATTGTCGGGCAAGCTGGGCCACACGTCGGTGGTCAATGTGTCGGACTCCTACGACACGAACTCCAAGAAGAACACGCCCAATATCAGCGGCATGTATTCCTTCGCCAACGAGAACCGCACCCTGGGCGTGACCGGCTCGCTCTCCTACACCGACCGCGCCTCCAAGCAGAACAAGGCCGTCAACGACGGCTGGAACTACCGCGACGTTTCCATGATCAACGGCGACCTCAACTCCAAAGGGTTGACGATGGCCGACGTGACCACCAAAAAGCTCTACATGCCGCAGAGCTATGGCTTCCAGCAGGAGTACGAAAGCCGCAAGCGCCTGGTCGGCAACCTGACGGTGCAATACAACCCGTCGCCGACCTGGAAACTGACGGCGGACGCGCTGTACTCGCGCCTTGACCAGAAGAACGACGTGATCGCGTTCAGCGACTGGAACAATCCGCAGCAGCTCGGCATCAAGACCGATTCCAACAACCAGGTCACCAGCTTCCTGCGGCCCGGCTCGATCTTCTACGCGAACAACCCGGCGATCGCCGGCAGCGGCAAGCTGCTGGGTGAAGCCAACTCGAACGACATGATCGTCAAGGGCGGCGACCGCCTGTCCACCACGCAGGCGTTCGGCCTGAACTCGAAATGGGCGCTGGCGCCGGAGCTGAAACTGGAAGGCGATATCTCCAACTCGCGCACCACCTCCAAGTCGCCGAACATGTGGATCGTGGCCGGCATGGTGCCCAAGAACGGCGACGTGCTGACCTTCGGCGCCACGCCTGGCGTGGTGTTCGGCGACGGCATCGCCGATCCGAGCGCGGTGCGCGCGCACGCCGTCTCGTACGGCGACATCCGCAATCTCGACGATTTGCAGGAAGGCCGTTTCAGCCTGGCCTGGAATCACGAGATGGGCTATTTCAAGGGCATCGACACCGGCATGGCCTACTCGCAGCGCAACGTCGAGCGCACGCAGTGGAACAACGACGCCTGGAACGCCTTCAGCGGCTACCACGTTGCCCTGCCGTCGTCGCTGTTCACCGTAACGCCAATGGATAATTTCCTGGGCAATGGCGCACAGATTCCAAGCGCCTATCTGCGCTTCAATCCGTACGAGTACATGAACTATCTGAACCAGCCGTCGCTGCTGGCGCAATCGAACGATCCGGCGCTGTATCTGGACAAGAGCAAGTATCCGAACGGCCCGATGGCGATCGACTACACCAAGCCGGACATGTGGGGCGTGAAGGAGAAAGTATCGAGCTTCTTCCTGGACTCCAAATGGGAAGGCGCGGGCTGGTCGGCCAATGCCGGCATGCGCGTGGTGCACGTGAACTCGTCGTCGACCGGCATCAGCCGCGTGCTGCTGTCGGCAACCAAGAGCCCCAACGACACGACCTACATCCTGAACTGGGGCCCGACCGCCGTCAACACCGTCACCAACAGCTACAACAGCTTCCTGCCGTCCGCCAATCTGAAGTTCGACCTGACGGCCGACATGATGCTGCGCCTGGCCGCATCGAAGACCGAGACCCGTCCTACCCTGAACCAGATGGGCGTCAGTAATTCCTACGGCGGCCGTTATGGCGACGTGCAAACCGGTGGCGGCAATCCTTACCTGAAGCCGATGCAGTCGAAGAACTACGACCTGTCGTACGAATGGTATCTGTCGAAGACCAACTACGTCAGCCTCGCCGTCTTCCGCAAAGACGTCTCCAACTTCCTGGAGACCAAGATGGTGGACATGAAGATCCCACAGTACACGGAAGTGGTGCATGACACCCGCGTGCGCAACGGACAGGAAGGCAAGATCAAAGGCGTGGAACTGGCCGGCCAGTACGCCTTCGACGACAACATCTCCTGGCTGAAGGGCTTCGGCGTCGCCGCCAACTACACCTACGTGGATGCCAGCGCGACCCGCGAGACCGATAGCAGCACGCCGGCTTGCGGCTATCCTGGCCTGTCGCCGCAGTCGTACAACGGCTCGCTGTTCTACGAGAACGACAAGTTCATGGCGCGGGTCAGCTACAACTGGCGTAACCACTTCTCCGTCGATTGCGGCGGCGGCAGCACCCTGCCGCGCAACCGCGCAGCCTACGGTCAGACCGACGCCAGCCTGCGCTACAATCTGACGCCGAAGATGGCGCTCTACGCCGACTTCATCAACCTGGCCAACTCGCGAATGCATGAATATGCCAACAACGAAACGCAGTTCCTCACCCTGGAAGATGTCGGCCGCCGCGCCAACGTTGGCCTGCGAGTGGCATTCTAAATGATGCGAGCGAACCTGCCCCGCCGCCGCCTGCTGCAAGGCGCCGCTGCCGTCGCCGGCGGCGCCCTGCTGCCTATCCATGCCGGCGCGCAAGCGGCGCCGCGCTTCGCGGTCGGCGCCAGTGATTTTCTCATCGACGGCAAACCGTTCCAGATCCGTTGCGGCGAAATGCACTTCGCCCGCGTGCCGCGCGAGTACTGGGGCCATCGCCTGAAAGCCATCAAGGCGATGGGCCTGAACACGGTGTGCGCCTATCTGTTCTGGAACTACCACGAGTGGCGCGAAGGGAAGTTCGACTGGAGCGGCCAGCGCGATGCGGTGGAGTTCTGCCGGCTCGCGCAGCAGGAAGGGCTGTGGGTGATCCTGCGTCCCGGTCCCTACGCCTGCGCCGAATGGGAGATGGGCGGCCTGCCGTGGTGGCTGTTGAAGAAGAATCCGGGCGATGCCTTCCTGCGCACGCGCGATCCGGCCTTTATCGATCCGGCGCGGCGCTATTTGAATGAAGTTGGCCGCGTGCTCGGGACTATGCAGGTGACCCAGGGCGGCCCGATCTTGATGGTCCAGGTGGAGAACGAGTACGGCTTCTTCGGCGAAGACCTGGACTACATGCGCGTGCTGCGCCAGGCGCTGCTCGACGCCAGGTTCGACGTGCCGCTGTTCCAGTGTAATCCGACCAATGCGGTCGCCAAGACGCACATTCCCGGCATGCTCTCGGTGGCCAATTTCGGCAGCGATCCGGCCAGCGGTTTCAAGGCGCTGGCGGCGGTGCAGCAGGCGCCGCTGATGTGCGGCGAATACTACTCCGGCTGGTTCGACACCTGGGGCAACCCGCATCGTCGCGGCGACAATACCAGCGCCGTCATCGACATCCAGGCCATGCTCAAGGCGAACGGTTCGTTCAGCCTTTACATGGCGCACGGCGGCACGACGTTCGGCCTCTGGGGCGGCTGCGACCGTCCCTTCCGGCCGGACACCACCAGCTACGACTACGACGCGCCGATCAGCGAAGCGGGATGGATGGGCGCCAAGTTCAACGCCTATCGCGAAGGCATGCGGCCGTTCTTGGCGGCGGGCGAAGTGCTGCCCGAACCGCCGGCACGCAATCCCGTCATGCGCATCGACGCGTTTGCGTTGAGCGAGTCGGCGCCGGTGCTGGCCAATCTGCCGGCGCGGACGATCAAGGCCGTGTCGCCGGAGCCGATCGAACAGTACGACATCAGCCGGGGACTGGTGGCCTATCGCGTGCAGCTGCCGGCCGGTCCGGCGGGCTTGCTGGCCGCCGCCAAGGTGCGCGACCTGGCCTGGGTCTACATCGACGGCAAGCAGGTGGGAACGCTCGATACGCGCCATCGCCGCTTCTCGGTCGCCGTGCCGGCGCGCAGCAAGCCCGTGACGGTGGAGATCCTGCTGTACACCATCGCGCGGGTGAACTTCGGGCTGGAAGTCCATGACCGCAAGGGCTTGCATGGTCCGGTGACGTTCACCACCAAGGACGGCGCCGCGCAGACGCTGGAGAACTGGGAAATCCGCGCCATCGATTTTGATGCCGACGGCGTGCTGCCGCCGCTGTCGTTCAAGCGCGGACGCGCCAAGGGTCCGGCCTTCTGGCGCGGCGGCTTCGAGGCCGGCCGGCAGGCCGACACCTTCCTCGACATGTCCAGCTGGGGACAGGGCATTGTGTGGATCAACGGCCGCTGCCTGGGCCGCTACTGGAGCATCGGACCGACGCAGACCATGTACCTGCCCGGCCCGTGGATCAGGAAGGGCCGCAACGAAATCGTGGTGCTCGACCTGACCGGCCCGCGCAGCGCCCGTATCGCCGGTCTGACGGAGCCGATACTCGACCAGCTCAATCCGGAGCTGGACCTGGCGCGGCCAGCCAGCACGGTCAAGCCGGCGCTGGAAGGCATCGCGCCGGCGCAGGCGGGCGAGTTTGCCGCCGGCGGCGCGACCCAGGATGTGCTGTTTGCCGCACCGGTCAAAGGCCGCCAGTTCTGTCTTGAATCGCTGAGCGCCTTCGACGGCAAGCAGTACGCGGCGGTGGCCGAGATTTCACTGCTGGGCAAGGACGGCAAGACCATCAACCAGCAATCGTGGACGATCGCCTACGCCAGCAGCGAGGAGTTGAAGAAGGAGGATGGATCGGCGCTCAACGCCATCAACGGACAGGCGTCGGATCACTGGCACACCGCGTTTTCCGGCGGGACCGGCCACCCGCACCAGCTGATCATCGATCTTGGTCAGCAGGTGGAGGTGGCGGGCGTGCGCTACATGCCGCGCCAGGGGCCCGACACCGTCACCGGGCGTATCAGGCAGTACCGCATGTACGTCGCGGACAAACTGGTCCGCGAGTGATGCTTAGCCGGCGCGCTTGGCGGCGATGGCGTTGCCGGCGCGGCTGGCGCCTTTGCGTCCCAGGAACTGCGAGATGAACTGGCCGGCGTCGACCACGATATCGAGGTCGATGCCGGTTTCAATCCCCAAACCCTGCATCATGTACAGCACGTCCTCGGTGGCCACGTTGCCAGTGGCGCCCTTGGCGTATGGGCAGCCGCCCAGGCCCGACACCGACGAGTGATAAATCGTGATGCCCAGCTCCAGACCGGCGTAGATGTTGGCCAGCGCCTGTCCATACGTGTCGTGGAAGTGGCCGGACAAACCGTCCAGGCGGAAGGCGCGGATCGCCGTCTCCATCACCGCCTGCGTCTTGCGCGGCGTGGCGACGCCGATGGTGTCGGCGATGTCGATCTCGTCGCAACCCAGGTCGCGCATGCGGCCCACCACGTCGGCCACCGCATCCAGCGGCACTTCGCCCTGATATGGGCAACCGAACGAACAGCTGATGCTGCCGCGCAGTCGCAAACCGTTATCCTTGGCCGCTTTCGCCACGCCTTCAAAGCGCGCGATCGATTCGGCGATCGAGCAGTTGATGTTCTTCTGCGAGAACGCTTCCGAGGCCGAACCGAAGATCACCACCTCGTCCGCCTTGGCCGCCAGCGCCGCCTCGAAGCCCTGCATGTTCGGCGTCAGCGCCGAGTAGATCACGCCCGGCTTGCGCGTGATCGCGGCCATCACCTCTTTGCTGGTGGCCATCTGCGGCACCCACTTCGGCGACACGAACGATGCCGCTTCGATGTTCTGGAAACCGGCGCTGGCCAGGCGGTTCACCAGCTCGATTTTTACCTCGGCGGGTACGCTCTCTTTTTCATTTTGCAGGCCGTCACGCGGGCCGACTTCGACGATCTTTACCTGTTTCGGCAAACTGTTCATTCAATATCCTCGGTTGCGGTCGACCACCCCGGCGACTGTCTCGCCCTTCGCGGTCTTGCGGATTTTTTCGGCGATCTGCTGCACGCTCTCGCGGCGCAAGGTCAGCGCCGAGATGTGCGGCGTGATCGTGATGCGCGGCTCCTGCCAGAACGGGTGCTGCGTCGGCAGCGGCTCGTTGCGGAACACGTCCAGCGTGGCGGCGGCGATGTGGCCGGACTTGATCAGCGCGAGCAGGTCCGGTTCGGCCACATGCGCGCCGCGCGCGACGTTGATCAGGTACGAGCCTTGCGGCAGCTTGCACATATTGGTGCGGTTGAGCAGGTTGTTGGTGTCCGGCGTCAGCGGCAGCATGCAGACCAGCACGCGGCTGCCGCGCAGGAAGGTGTCCAGGCCATCGGCGCCGTGGAAGCACTGCACGCCCTGCATGCTCTTCTCGGTGCGGCTCCAGCCGCGCAGCGGGAAGCCGAACGGCGCCAGCGCCTCGAGCACGCGCGTACCCAGCACGCCCATGCCCAATACGCCGACCGCGAAGTCTTCCTTCGGATGCTGCGGCAGCGGCAGCCACTGGCCGGCGCGCGCCTGGGTTTCGTACTCGTCGAAGCGGCGGAAATAACGCAGCACCGAATAGGTCACATATTCCGCCATTTGCAGCGCCATGCCGGCGTCTTCCAGGCGGATGATGGGAATGTGCGGCGGCAGCGCGTCGCTGAACTTCAGCAGCGCGTCGACGCCGGCGCCGGTGACGAAGATCGCCTTTACCTGCGCCAGGTCCGCCTGCATCGCTTCCGGCGGCGCCCACACTACCGCGTAGTCGCAGGCCTGGCACTTTTCGCCGGCATGCCAGATTTCGACTTCGGCTTCCGGCAGGTACTTGGCAAAGTCCTTGATCCACGGCTCGGTCTTGCCGTCCGCCCGATGTAAAAGAATACGCATGATGTCCTCCTTTACGCCGTCTTGAAGGCCAGCAGCGGCGCACCGTCGGCCACCTGGTCGCCCACGCTGTACAGGATTTCGTCGACCACACCATCGTGCGGCGCTGCGATGGTGTGCTCCATTTTCATGGCTTCCATGATGACCAGGGCATCGCCCTTCTTCACTTCCTGCCCTTTGGCGGCCAGCACGGCGACCACCTTGCCTGGCATCGGCGCGGTCAGGCGGCCGCCTTCGGACTCGGTCTCGCCGGCGTGCGCCATCGGATCGTTGTAGGCCAGCGGATAGTGCGCGCCGTTGGTGAACACGTGCAGCATGTCGCCGTCGCGGCGCACGGTGCCGTGCACGGCGCGTTCGCCCAGCTTGATGCTGATGTCATTGCCGTCCTGCGACATCAGGCTCAGTACCTGCGGCTGCGCCGTGCCGACGCTGAACAGCCAATCGGTGGCGCGGTAGCTGACGTTGACGCCATACGGCTTGGCCGCCGCGAACTCGTCGCCGAACGACAACGCGCGCAGGTAAGGATGGTTCATGCGCCAGCCCAGCGCCTGGCCCCAAGGGTCGGCGGCGTTGGCGCCGGATTGAGCGGCGGAGCGGTCCTTCTCTGATTCGATCAGTGATACGGCGGCCAGCGCCAGCGCGGCGTCCGGCGCGGCTTGCGCGGCCGGGAACAGCGCGTCGTGATTGCGTTCGATCAGGCCCGTATCCAGGTCGGCCGTCGAGAAGGCCTGGCCTTCGACCAGGCGTTTCAGGAAGGCGATGTTGGTGGCCAGGCCGACGATCTGGTACTGCGACAGCGCCTGCGCCATGCGGGCCAGCGCTTGCTTGCGGTCCGCGCCCCAGACGATCAACTTGGCGATCATCGGATCGTAGAACGGCGAGATCGCATCGCCCGCGCGCACGCCGGAATCGATACGCACGCCGGCCGGCAGGTTGACGGCGCCGCCCAGCTCAAAGGCGACCGCGCCCGGCGTCTCCATGTGGCGCAGCGTGCCGATCGACGGCAGGAAGCCTTTCTCCGGATTCTCGGCATAGATACGCGCTTCGATCGAGTGGCCGTTGATGGCCAGTTCGTGCTGCTGCTTGGGCAGCGGTTCGCCGGCGGCCACGCGCAGCTGCCATTCCACCAGGTCGGTCCCGGTGATCATTTCGGTGACCGGGTGTTCCACTTGCAGGCGGGTGTTCATCTCCATGAAGTAGAACGAGCCGTCCTGGTTGGCGATGAATTCCACCGTGCCGGCGCCGACGTAGCCGACGGCCTTGGCGGCGGCGACCGCGGCTTCGCCCATCGCCGCGCGGCGTTCGGCCGGCATGTTCGGCGCTGGTGCTTCTTCCAGCACTTTCTGGTGGCGGCGCTGCACCGAGCAATCGCGCTCGAACAGGTAGATGCAGTTGCCGAGGGTATCGGCAAACACCTGGATTTCAATGTGGCGCGGACGCTGGAGGTATTTCTCCGCCAGCACCTTGTCGTCGCCGAAGGAACTGATCGCCTCGCGCTTGCACGACGCCAGCGCGTCCTTGAACTGCGCCGAGTTCTCGATCACGCGCATGCCCTTGCCACCACCGCCGGCCGAAGCCTTCAGCAGCACCGGGTAGCCGATCTTGTCGGCCTGCGCGTGCAGGAAGTCGGCGTCCTGCTGCTCGCCGTGATAGCCCGGCACCAGCGGCACGTTGGCTTTCTCCATCAACTGCTTGGCGGCGGACTTGGAGCCCATCGCGCGCATCGCCGACGCAGGCGGGCCAATGAACACCAGGCCCGCTTCGGCGCAGGCGTCGGCGAATTCGGCGTTCTCGGACAGGAAACCATAGCCGGGATGGATCGCTTGCGCGCCGGTGGCCTTGGCGACGGCGATGATTTTCTCGCCGCGCAGATAGCTTTCCTTGGCGGCGGCGGGGCCGATCAGCACCGCTTCATCGCATACCGCCACGTGCTTGGCGTTGGCGTCCGCCTCCGAGTACACGGCGACGGTCTTGATGCCCATGCGGCGCGCGGTGGCGGCCACACGGCAGGCGATTTCACCACGGTTGGCGATCAGTATTTTTGTAAACATGGTCTCTCTCTTTGCAGCTTGTGGCTGGAAGTTTTTTTATTGAGTCTGTAAACCCGAGGCTTCGATGGGTCTGGGGAGGGGCTACGCCCCGCCGGTCCCAATGGGCCCGGCCCCCGTTCGGGGTCAGACCCCCGGCTTGCGGGGTTAGCAGCCGCACTTCTCCTTCGGTGCCGAGTCCAGCACGGCGCCGCGGGTTTTCAGGCCCAGTTTGTTCAGCAGCGCGCGGTCGTCTTCCGCTTCCGGGTTATCGGTGGTCAGCAGCTTGTCGCCGTAGAAGATCGAGTTGGCGCCGGCCAGGAAGCACATGGCTTGCACCGCTTCGCCCATCTGGCGGCGGCCCGCCGACAGGCGCACGCGCGCCTTAGGCATCGTGATGCGGGCGACGGCGATGGTGCGCACGAATTCGAACGGGTCCAGCGGGTCCATGCCATACAGCGGCGTGCCTTCCACCTGCACCAGATGGTTGACCGGCACCGACTCAGGATACGGATTCAAGTTGGCCAGCTGCGCGATCAAACCGGCGCGCTGCAGGCGCGACTCGCCCATGCCGACGATGCCGCCGCAGCAAACCTTCAGGCCCGCTTCGCGGATGCGGCCCAGCGTGTCCAGGCGGTCCTGGTATTCGCGGGTCGAGATCACGTTGTCGTAGAACTCGGGCGCGGTATCCAGGTTGTGGTTGTAGTAATCGAGGCCGGCGGCCTTCAGGCGCTCGGCCTGTTTTTCTTCCAGCATGCCCAGCGTGGCGCAGGTCTCCAGGCCCAGCGCCTTCACTTCGCGCACCATCTCTTCGACCTTTTCCATGTCGCGGTCCTTGGGGCTGCGCCATGCGGCGCCCATGCAGAAGCGGGTGGCGCCGTTGTCCTTGGCCTGGCGGGCCGCATCGAGCACGGTGTCGATGTCGAGGATCTTCTTGGCTTCGACGCCGGTGTCGTAGCGCGCCGCCTGCGGGCAGTAGCCGCAGTCTTCCTCGCAGCCGCCGGTCTTGATCGACAGCAGCGTGGCCAGTTCGACGTCGCCGTCCGGGAAGTTGGTGCGGTGGGTTTGCTGTGCGCGGAACATCAGATCATTGAACGGCAGGTCGAACAATGCCATCACGTCTTCCAGCGGCCACGTCGCGGCAGGCGGCAAGGTGATGGCGGCCGTCGGACGGTGCAGCGAAACGGTTTTCGGTTCTTGGAGGGTGTTCTGGGACATCGTGTTTCCTTCTTCGTTCAAAGTTTGTACTGAGCTGGCCAATTCGGCAGCTGCGTAAAATCGATATGGGCGGCGGCGGCTTGCCCGCCGGGTTCGGCCAGGCGCGGCACGCGGCCCAGCAGCGGTGCGCTGATGCGCTGTTCCAGCGCGGCGACGTTTTCGTCGGCGAAGGCCATGTCGTCCTGCGTTTCGTTGGCGACCCAGCCGGCCAGGCGCAGGCCGCGCGCTTCGATCGCTTCCACCGTCAGCAGCGCATGGCTGATGCAGCCCAGCCGCAGACCGACCACCAGCACCACCGGCAGGTCGAGCTGCTCGGCCAGGTCGGCGGTGTCGAAATCATCGTTCAGCGGCACGCGGAAGCCACCCACGCCTTCCACCACCGTCGCGTCGGAGGCGGCGTTGATCTCGACGTAGGCCGCCAGGATAGGCACCGGTGAAATCGTCACGCCTTCCAGCGCGGCGGCGATGTGCGGCGCGGCCGGTTCCTTCAGCAGGAACGGCGTGGTGAGCGATTGCGGCAGGTGGACATTGCCGGCGGCGGCCAACTGGTCGCAGTCGTCGTTGTGCCAGGCGCCGTCGCGCAGTTCGGCGCCGGCGGCCACCGGCTTCATGCCGCAGGCGCGCACGCCGGCCTGCACCAGCGCGTGCAGCATCGCCGATGAGACCAGCGTCTTGCCGATTTCGGTGTCTGTGCCGGTGACAAAACAGCTGAAACGCGGCGGCAGGCCGGCGGCGACCGGTGCCGGCTGCACCTGCGTGCGCGGAGTTTCCACAGCTATGACGGGATCGTCGAGACTCATATCAAGTCCTTTCCAATGCATTGATCGCGGCTATCAGTTTCGCGACTTCCATGCTGCTATGCCCTGCGGACAGCGTCACGCGCAGGCGCGAGGTGCCCGGCGCCACGGTCGGCGGACGGATGGTGCCGACCCATAGACCTTGCTCGTACAAGGCCGCGCCGGCGCGCATGGTCTCGGCATTATCGCCGATCAGGATGGGCTGGATCGCAGTCATCGAGGGCATGCGCCGCCAGCGCTTCAAGCGCAGGCCATCGTCCAATTGTGCCACCAAAGCTTGCAGCTGTGCGCGGCGGTTGCGGCCTTCGTCGCCTTCCAGCAGCTCAAGGCTGGTCAGCAGCGCGTGCGCCAGTGCCGGCGGCGTGGCGGTGGTGAAGATGTAGGGGCGGGCTTTCTGGATCAGCGTTTCGATCACCGTCTCGTGCGCGGCGACGAAAGCGCCGCTGACGCCGGCCGCCTTGCCCAGCGTGCCCATATAGACCAGGTTGGGCGAGCGCAGCTTGAAGTGTTCCAGCGCGCCGTGGCCGTTGTCGCCCAGGGTGCCGAAGCCGTGGGCGTCGTCCACCACCAGCCAGGCGCCGTATTGTTCGCACAAGGCCAGCAGCTGCGGCAGCGGCGCCAGGTCGCCGTCCATGCTGAAGACGCTGTCCGTCACTACCAGCTTGGTAGCAGCATTGGACGCTGCCAGCAGCTGGGCCAGCGCTTCCAGGTCGGCATGCGGGTAGACCTTGACGTTGGCGCGCGACAGGCGGGCGCCGTCGATCAGCGAGGCGTGGTTCAGCGACTCGGAGAAAATGTCGGCGTCGCGGTCGGCGGCGGTCAGGCCGGTGATGATGGCCAGGTTGGCCATGTAGCCGGTGCAGAAGGTGAGCGCGCGCGGCGACACCAGATGGGCGCCGACGAATTCCACCAGCCGCTCTTCCAGCATGGCGTGGGCGCGACCGTGGCCGCTGATCAGGTGCGACGCGCCGCTGCCGACGCCATACATCGCCGCGCCTTCCTGCAGCGCGAGTTTGATGCTGCGGTGATTGGCCAGGCCGAGGTAATCGTTGGTGCAGAAGGCCAGCAGTTCGCGGCCGTCCACCGACACGCGCGGACCGCAGGGCGTGTCGACCGTGCGGCGCGTGCGGATCAGATCCTGTTCTGCCAGCGCCTGCAGCTGCTGCTTGAGTTGATTCAGCATTTCCATGGTCAGCCCGCCATCACTTGGTCGAACACGGCCAGCGTGTTGGCGGCCAGGCCGTCGATTTCCTCGTCGTTGAGGATATACGGCGGCATCATGTAGACGGTGGAGCCGATGGGGCGCATCAGCAGCTCGTGCTCCACCGCGGTGGCGAAGAAGCGGCGCGAGAAGTCCGGCGTGGCGTCGATGGCGTCGAAAGCCCAGATCATGCCGCGCTGGCGGAAGTTGCGCACCTGCTGGTGCTGGGCCAGCGGTTGCAGCGCTGCGGTCAGGCGCGCGGCCTTCACGCGGTTGGCCGCCAGCACATTGTCTTCCTCGAAGATCTGCAGCGTCGCCAGCGCGGCGCGGCAGGCCAGCGGATTGCCGGTGTAGGAGTGCGAGTGCAGGAAGCCGCGCGTGACGTCGTTGCTGTAGAAGGACTGGTAGATCTCGTCGCGCGTCATCACCAGCGACAACGGCAGGTAGCCGCCGCTGATGCCCTTGGACAGGCACAGGAAGTCCGGCCATATGCCGGCCTGTTCGCAGGCGAAGAAGGTGCCGGTGCGGCCGCAGCCGACGGCGATTTCGTCGAGGATCAGGTGGACCGAGTGGCGGTCGCACAGTTCGCGCACCAGCTTCAGGTACAGCGGATCGTGCATCGCCATGCCGGTGGCGCATTGCACCAGCGGTTCGATGATGATGGCGGCGATCTTGTCGGCGCGTTCGAGGAACAGGCGCTCGACGTCGGCAGCGGCTTTGCGGGCCATGTCTTCGGCGGTTTCGCCGTCGACGGCATTCCTGGCGTCCGGCGACATCACCGTCTGCGAGGCGCGCAGCAGCGGGCCGTAGGCGTCTTTGAACAGGGCGACGTCGGTGACGGCCAGGGCGCCGATGGTCTCGCCGTGGTAGCTGCCCTTGAGGCAGACGAATTCCTGCTTGTCGCTCTTGCCGTTGTTGCGCCAGGAGTGGAAACTCATTTTCAGCGCGATTTCCACCGCCGAGGCGCCATCGCTGGCGTAGAAGCTGTGACCGAGCACATGACCGGTCAGCGCCGACAGTTTTTCCGACAGTTCGATCACCGGTTCGTGCGTGAAGCCGGCCAGCATCGCGTGTTCCAGCGTGTCCAGCTGGTTTTTCAGCGCGGCGTTGATGCGCGGGTTGGCGTGGCCGAACAGGTTCACCCACCAGGAGCTGATCGCGTCCAGGTAGCGGCGGCCTTCATGGTCGTACAGCCACGCGCCCTTGCCGCTCTTGACCGGGATCAGGGGCACAGTTTCATGATGCTGCATCTGGGTGCACGGATGCCATACGCTGCGCAGGCTGCGCGCGACCCAGTCGCTTTGTTTATTCAATTCCAAAACTGCTCCAAACTCAATTCAACCATGACGGTTTGCGCTTCTCCAGGAACGAGGCCACGCCTTCGCGGCCCTGTTCCGAGGCGCGGATATGGGCGATGCGCTCGGCGGTATCGGCCAGCAGAGCATCGTTGACGGTTTGCCCAACCACGTCGCGCACCAGCACCTTGGCTTGCTGCACGGCGTTCGGGCTGTTGTTGACCAGCGCCTTGACGATCTCCGCCACCTTGGCGTCGAGTGCGTCGGCGGCCACCACTTCGTGCGCGAAGCCGATGCGCAGCGCTTCCTGCGCGCCGAATCGCTCGGCGGTCAGGAAGTAGCGGCGCGACGCGTTCTCGCCCATGGCCTTGATCACATACGGCGAAATGGTGGCGGGGATCAGTCCCAACTTCACTTCGCTCAGGCAGAAATTGGCCTGGTCGACCGCGACGATGATGTCGCACGCGGAGACCAGGCCCATGCCGCCGGCGTAGCAATCGCCCTGCACCTTGGCCACCACGGGCTTGGGACACAGGTAGATCGTGCGCAGCATCTCCGCCAGTTGCAGAGCGTCGGCATGGTTTTCGGCGTGCGTGTAGCCCGCCATTTTTTTCATCCAGTTTAAGTCGGCGCCGGCGCAGAAGGCCGGGCCGTTCGCCGCCAGCACGATCGCGCGCAGGTCGGCTTCCGCACCGAGGTCGCCAAAGGCTTGCGTGATCTCGGCGATAGTGGTCTCGTTGAAGGCGTTGCGCACGTCCGGGCGGTTCAGCGTGACGGTGGCGACCTTGCCTTCGCGGCTGATGGTCAGCGTGGTAAAGCTCATCTTGAGTCCTTGATCGTGTATTTGATTTCGGTCGGCATGCCGACGCTTTGCAGGAAGCGCGTGGTCTCCGGCAGCCAGATGGCGACGCCGTCCGGGCTGGAGCTCATGCCGTGCGCGTCGCGCTTGAACGGTCCGTAGGCCACCAGCTGCGCCTTGCCGCCGCCGGCGGTGTAGGCCGCGTACATATCGGCCGCCAGCGCGGGGCCGAAGTGCTGGTCGTTGGCGCCGTAGAACCAGATGCTCGGCGTGGTGCCGACCGCGCCATAGGCCTTGAAGGCGTCCACCAGCGCGGCCTTCCAGTCGCAGTGTGAGCGGCTGTTGACACCACCGGCGAAGTTGATGATGCCCTGCACGCCGTTGATGTTATGGCTGCCGGCGGCGATCGCCGTCAGGCCGCCGTGCGACTGGCCGGCCAGGATCACGTGCTGCAGGTCCGCCCATGGCTGCTTCATCACGTAGGCCATCGCCGCGTACAGTGACGAGGCCTGGTCTTCGCCATTCTCCTTGGCGCGGCAGTGCGAGTTGACGTAGGTGCCGCCCGAACCGGCAAAGCCCAGCCGCATCGGGATCACCACCGCGTAGCCGCGCTTGACGAACTCGCGGCTGATGACCGGGTAGCGCGCCCGCTGCTGTTGGTGGGCGTCGCCGGCGGCTTTGCCGTGGTTCATGAACAGCACCGGGAACGGGCCGTCGCCCGGCGGTTTGTAGATGGTGGTTTGCAGGCCGATTTCGGCGCCGGCTATTTTTGCGGGGATGGCGATGACCTGCTCGTCCATGCTTGCCTCGACCACCGGCAACGGGCCGGCCTGCGCCGAGGCGCAAGCCGCCGCCAGCAGCAGCGCTGCCAGTCGGTGACGGTATCGGGTCTGCATGGTCATCGTCCGCTTACATCCTGAAGACGCCGAACTTGGTGTCCGGGATTTCGGCGTTGAGCGCGGCCGACAGGCCCAGGCCCAGCACCATGCGGGTGTCGGCCGGGTCGATCACGCCGTCGTCCCACAGGCGCGCGGTGGCGTAGTAAGGGTGGCCCTGGTGCTCGTACTGGTCCTTGATCGGCTGCTTGAACGCGGCTTCCTCCTCCGCCGTCCACGAGCCGCCCTTGCCTTCGATGCCGTCGCGCTTGACGGTGGCCAGCACCGACGCCGCCTGGTCGCCGCCCATGACGGAGATGCGGGCATTGGGCCACATCCACATGAAGCGTGGCGAGAAGGCGCGGCCGCACATGCCGTAGTTGCCTGCGCCGAAGCTGCCGCCGATGATGACGGTGAACTTGGGCACGGCGGCGGTGGCGACAGCGGTCACCATCTTGGCGCCGTTGCGGGCGATGCCTTCGTTTTCGTATTTGCGGCCGACCATGAAGCCGGTGATATTTTGCAGGAACACCAGCGGGATCTTGCGCTGCGCGCACAGCTCGATGAAGTGCGCGCCCTTCAGAGCGGACTCGGAGAACAGGATGCCGTTGTTGGCGATGATGCCGACCTTCATGCCGAAGATGTGGGCGAAGCCGCAGATCAGGGTGGTGCCGTAGCGCGCCTTGAATTCATCGAACTCGCTGCCGTCGACGATGCGGGCGATGACCTCTCTCACGTCGAACGGCTTGCGGGTGTCGACCGGGATCACGCCGTACAGTTCTTCGGTGGCGTACTTCGGCTCCGCCGCCTCGCGCAACGCGCCCTGCTGCGGCTTGGTGCGGTTCAGATTCGAGACGATCGTGCGCGCCAGCGACAGCGCGTGCAGATCGTTCTGTGCCAGGTGGTCGGCCACGCCGGACAAACGGGTGTGGACGTCGCCGCCGCCCAGGTCCTCAGCGGTGACGACTTCACCGGTGGCGGCCTTCACCAGCGGCGGGCCGCCGAGGAAGATGGTGCCCTGTTCCTTGACGATGATCGATTCGTCGCTCATCGCCGGCACGTAGGCGCCGCCGGCGGTGCAAGAGCCCATCACCACGGCGATCTGCGGGATGCCCTTGGCCGACAGGTTGGCCTGGTTGTAGAAGATGCGGCCGAAGTGGTCGCGGTCCGGGAAGACGTCGTCCTGGTTGGGCAGGTTGGCGCCGCCCGAATCGACCAGGTAGATGCACGGCAGGTTGTTCTGGTCGGCGATCTCCTGCGCGCGCAGGTGCTTCTTGACCGTGATCGGGTAGTAGGTGCCGCCCTTGACGGTGGCGTCGTTACAGACGATCACGCACTCCTGGCCGGCCACGCGGCCGATGCCGGTGATGATGCCGGCCGCCGGTGCGGCGTCGGCGCCGTTGGCGTCCTGGTACATGCCGTAGGCCGCCATCTGCGACAGTTCGAGGAAGGGCGTGCCGGGATCGAGCAGCATCTGCACGCGGTCGCGCGGCAGCAGTTTGCCGCGGGCGACGTGCTTGGCCGATGCCGCCTCGCCGCCGCCGAGGGCGATCTTGGCGACCTTGTCGCGCAGGTCATCGACGACGGCCTGCATGGCGGCCACGTTGGCTTTGAAATCCTCGCTGCGGGGATTGAGTTTGCTTTCGATCTGCGGCATTGCTTTTCCTTTTACTGCGCGGTGTCTCCGCCGCGTCCTGATGATTTATTCTGGAAAACTACCGTCAACGTAAAACCAGCGCAGCCCGCCTTCGGCCGGCTCGCGGACAAAATGACTGATCTCGTGCAGACGCTGGGCCCGGCCATTGGTCTTGAACCGGGCGACAAACTCCACCGTATCCTGGGTCAGGTCGGCGTCTCCTGCTTTACGTTGACGTAAACGTAAAGCAGATTTTACCTCAAGTCCCAGCCACTGCAATTTTTCTTCGTTGTTGATAATCGGCTCGGCCGGACGGGTGCTGGCGTGCCAGGTGGCCAACAGGTAGGGCTCGTTGCGCTGGACATAGGCGGTATAGCGCGAACGCATCAGCGTTTCGGCGCTCGGCGGGATGGCCGCACCGTCGATATACGGGCCGCAGCAGCTTGCCAGGGAGGGGCCGCCGCAGGGGCAGGCCGCGGGTGCGGTGGACTTCTTGGACATGAATTCAGGTGGTCGGGCTGGTATGGCGATCCAGCATTATCCGCCAAATAGCCGCATTCCGCCGGGCTTGCCGTTATGCTATGTGTACAAATATTGTTATTTTCAACGTCCCGATGCGTACATGTTTTCTGTAACGCTATTACACTAGAGGCGTGAGGAGATTTGAATGAGCCAGACCAGTTTTGAATTCAAGGCGGATGCCAATGACAGTACGCCGCTGTACATGCAAATTGCCCGCAAATTAAGCGATGATGTGCATAACGGCCGCTACCAGGTGGACCAGGCGCTGCCGTCCGAACGGACCTTGTCGGAGTTGCTGAACGTGTCGCGGGTGACCGCGCGCAAGGCCATCGACCAGCTGGTGGACCAGGGATTGGTAGTCCGGCGTCGCGGATCGGGCAATTATATTGCGCCGCGCATCGAGCAGCCGCTGTCCAACCTGACCAGTTTTTCCGAGCAATTGCAGCAGCGCGGCCATATTCCCGGTTCGCGCTGGCTCAAGCGCGCGGTGGTGACGCCGACGCCGGAAGAGCAACTGAGCCTGGGCCTGTCGCCGTATTCCAAGGTGGCGCGGCTGGAGCGTTTGCGCCTGGCCGACGATGTGGTGATGGCGTATGAAGTATCGGTGCTGCCGCAGACCGTGCTCAACGACCCGAACGCGGTCGGCGCCTCGCTCTACCAGTACCTGGAAAGCATAGGCCAGGCGCCGGCGCGCGCCTTGCAGCACATCCGCGCGATGAACGCGTCGGCCGAGCTGGCCAAGCAATTGGGTGTGCCCGAGGGGCAGGCGGTGCTGTACATTACCCGTATCGCCTATCTGGAATCGGGCGAGGCGATGGAGCTGACGCATTCGTATTGCCACAGCGATCACTATGACTTCGTCGCGGAGATGCGTCGCGCAACGTAACGCACAACCTATGCTAAAGACCGAAACGCCGAGTACGCAGCACGCGCAGCTGGATCAATATTCGGTTGAGGCATTGGTGGCGGCGCTGGTCGAGGACCAGACCCACGCGCTGCGGGCGGTGCAGGCCGCCGAGCCCAGCATCACCGCCGCCGTGCAGGCGATGGTGCCGCGCATCGCCGCCGGCGGACGGTTGATTTATGTCGGCGCCGGCACATCGGGGCGGCTGGGCATACTCGACAGCGTGGAGCTGTTCCCTACCTTCTCCTGGCCGCACGAGCGCGCCATTGCCCTGCTGGCGGGCGGCCTCGGCGCCATGTTCGAGGCGGTCGAGGGGGCGGAGGATGATCGCGCCAAGGGCGCTTCCGACCTGCGCCTGCTCTATCCGGTCTACAACGACGTGGTGTTGCTGGTGGCCGCGTCGGGCACCACGCCGTATGTGCTGGGCGCCATGCAGGCGGCGCGCGCGGTGGGCGCTTTGACGGTTGGCATCGCCAACAACGTCGGCACGCCGCTGACGGCGGGCGCCGACATCGGCATCACCATCGACACCGGCTCGGAAGTGATCTCCGGCAGCACGCGGCTGAAGGCGGGCACGGCGCAGAAGATCGTGTTGAACACCCTGTCGAGCGCCTTGATGGTGAGGTTGAACAAGGTCTACGGCAACCTGATGGTGGACATGCACGCCACCAATGCCAAGCTGGTCGAGCGCGCGGTGCGGCTGACCATGCACGCCACCGGCGTCGAAGCCGACATCGCGCGCGGCGTGCTGGAGCGCTGCCAGTTCCAGGTCAAAGTCGCCATCGTCGCGCTGCTGAAAAACACCTCCATCGAAGAAGCACAAGACCTGCTTGATGCATCGGACGGCAACGTCCGCCGTGCCTTGAAGCCGTGACAATAAAATCGGGGTCAAGTCTGACATTCGGACACGAGCTCTGCCGTATGGCCTGCTACGGCAGAGCTCGTGTCCGAATGTCAGACTTGACCCCAGGTTGAAAGGTGGTATGAAGCAACAACGCAGTGCCTGGGCCTGGGTGCCTAGTATTTCATTTAGCCAGGCTGTGCCTTACGTCGCGGTGATGATGTTGTCGACGGTGATGTACAAGAATCTCGGCGTGTCCAATACCGATCTGGCGTTTTATACCGCGTGGTTGTACTTGCCGTGGGTGATCAAGCCGCTGTGGTCGCCCATCGTGGAGCTGTTCGGCACCAAGCGGTGCTGGATCGTCCTGCTGCAATTGCTGACCGGCGCGGCGCTGGCCTCGGTGGCGCTGACTTTGCACCTGCCTGATTTCTTCCGCATGAGCCTGGCCTTGCTGTGGCTGATGGCGTTCAGCTCGGCCACCCACGATATCGCCTCCGACGGCTACTACATGCTCGGCCTGCCGACCCAGTACCAGCAGGCCGCGTTCGTCGGCGTGCGCAGCGCGTTCTACAAGCTGGCGATGATCTCCGGACAAGGCGGCCTGGTCTACCTGGCCGGCAAGCTGGCCACCTCCAGCGGCGATCCGGCATGGGCCTGGTCGGTGGTGTTCTGTGTCATGGCGGCCTTGATGCTGGCCTTGAGCGCATATCACCAGCTGATCCTGCCCCGCCCCGATTCCGACCGCAGCCATGCCGGCGGCGGCGCGCTGTGGAAGGATTTCCTGCGCACCTACCACAGTTTCTTCCAGAAGCCGGGCATCAAGGCCACGCTGGGCTTCCTGCTGCTGTACCGCCTCGGCGAGGCGCAACTGCTGAAGATGGCGGCGCCCTTCCTGCTCGATCCGCGCGCGCAGGGTGGACTCGGCCTGAGCACCGAGACTTTCGGCGTGGTCTACGGCACCGTCGGCGTGTGCGCGCTGGTGCTGGGCGGGCTGACTGGCGGCGTAGTGATTTCGCGCTTCGGCCTCAAGCGCAGTCTGTGGCCGATGGTGTTCATCATGCACGTGCCTGACCTGGTGTTCGTCTACCTCGCCACTGCGCTGCCGACCAGCACCGTGTTGATCTCCGCCTGCCTGGCGGTGGAGCAGTTCGGCTACGGCTTCGGCTTCGCCGCCTTCATGCTGTACATGGTGCTGGTGGCGGACGGCGAGCACAAGACTGCGCACTACGCCATCTGCACAGGCTTCATGGCCCTCGGCATGATGTTGCCGGGCATGGTCAGCGGCTGGATACAGCAGCACCTGGGTTATCAACATTTCTTCATCTGGGCCTGCATTTCGACCCTGCCCGCCTTCGCCATGACGGCGCTGGTACGGATCGATGCAGAGTTCGGCAAGAAATAATCGCGCAGCGCATTACAATACGGTGCTCAACAGATTCGGGGAATGGTTTTGGTTTTTAATGCAAAGAAGCGGCTGACGCTGACCGCCGGCATGGCCGGCGCCCTGGCCGCGCTGCTGGACGGTTGTTCCAGCACACCGATCGCGCCTGTCCCGCCCACCGGCGCCACGCCCCGCCCACCGGCGGCCGGCGTCCCTGCGCCGGCGGCGCCTTTCGACATGAACATGCCGCCGCCGGCGCCACGCGAGTTCCGCGCGGCGTGGGTGTCGACCGTGGCCAACATCGATTGGCCCAGCCGCAACAACCTGACCATGGCCAAGCAGCAGGCCGAAGCGCTCGCCATCCTCGACCGCGCACAGGCATTGACCCTGAACGCCATCGTGCTGCAAGTGCGGCCGAGCGCGGATGCGATCTACCCGTCCGAGCTGGAGCCGTGGTCCGAGTTCCTGACCGGCCAACAGGGCCGCGCGCCCGCCACCGCGTGGGACCCGCTGCAATTCTGGATCGAGCAGGCGCATGCGCGCGGACTGGAGCTGCATGCCTGGTTCAATCCCTACCGCGCGCGCCACGCCACGGCCAAGTCGCCGCTGGCGCGCAACCATATCGGCAGCAGCCATCCCGAGGTGGTCAAATCCTACGGCCGCTACCTGTGGATGGACCCGGGCGAAGCCGCCGCCTCGCAGCACACGCTGGACGTGGTGCTGGACGTGGTGCGCCGCTACGATATCGACGGCGTTCACATCGACGACTATTTCTATCCCTACCCGATCGACACGGCCGCCAGCACGGCCGGCCCGGAAGGCGTGGCGCTGGATGCCGGCGTCGGCCAGAAGCAGGAGCTGGAGTTCCCGGACCAGCCGTCATGGCAGCACTATCTGCTGGGCGGCGGCACGCTGGACCGCGCCGGCTGGCGCCGCCAAAACGTCAATGCGCTGATCGAGGCGATGTATCTCGGCATCCACAGGGAAAAGAGCTGGGTGCGCTTCGGCATCAGTCCGTTCGGCATCGGCCGCCCGGACCGGCGCCCGGCCGGCATCGTCGGCTTCAGCCAGTACGACAAGCTGTACGCCGACGCCGAACTGTGGCTGGCCAACGGCTGGCTCGACTACCTGGCGCCGCAGCTGTACTGGCCGGTGGCGCAGGCGCCGCAGGCGTTCGACGTGCTGCTCGACTACTGGCTGGCGCAGAACACCCGCGCGCGCCACGTCTGGCCCGGCCTGTACACCAGCCGCATCGACAACAGCGCCAAGGCGTTCGCGCCGGAAGAGATCGTCAAGCAGATAGGCGTGACGCGCAGTCGCGCCGGCGTGCAGGGCCACCTGCACTTCAGCATCGCCGCGTTGATGGACAACCGCAAGGGCATCGCCGATCAGCTCAAGGCGCAGTCGTACCAGACGGCCGCGCTGGCCCCGGCCAGTCCGTGGCTGGGTTCGGAGCTGCCGCTGGCGCCGAGCGTCGCCGTACGGCGCGAAGGCAATGGCATGGGGCTGAGGCTGTCCGCCGGCGCCGGTAAGCCGGTCGCGCATTACGCGATCTGGTCGCGCTACGGCTCTGAATGGCGCTTCGCGGTGGCGCCGGCCTCGCGTCCGGTGCTGCTGCTGCCGGACGACGCGACGGCCGGCGCGGCGCAGGCGGTGGTGGTCAGCGCCATCGACCGCCTGGGCAATGAAAGCGAACGTATCAGCGTCATGCGCTGACTATCATTGGAGCGAACATGGGCGAGCTGGGACTGGGCATCGACGCGGGCGGCACGCAAACCCGCTGGGCATTGGCCGACGCGGCAGGTGCGATCGTGGCCGAGGGCGCGGTGGCCGGCATGTCGGCCACGCAGATGGGCAACACCGCCGGCCGCGATGCGGTGCGCGGCATCTTCTCGATGCTGGCGACGCAGGTGCTGGCGGTGGGTAAGCCGCAGGGCGTGTGCGCCGGCCTGACCGGCTTTGACGGCCTGGTCACGCTGCCCGCGCAATGGCTGGCCGAGATGCTGCAAGTGGCGCCGCCGGCGGTCACGCTGCGCAACGACGTGGAGATCGCCTATCTCGACAGCTTCGCGCCCGGCGAAGGCTACCTGGTCTACGCCGGCACCGGCTCCATCGCCGCCTGGATCGCCGAGGACGGCGCGTTCCACCGCGCCGGCGGACGCGGCGTCACGCTGGACGACGGCGGCGGCGGCTTCTGGATCGCGCGCGAAGCGATGCGCCACATCTGGCGGCTGGAGGATGAACAGCCCGGCGCGTGGCAGCAATCGCCGATGGCGCGCGCGGTGTTCGAGCAGGTCGGCGGCAGCGACTGGGCCTTGTCGCGCCAGTTCATCTACGGCCAGGACCGGGGCGCCATCGGCCGCCTCGCCCTGGCCGTGGCCGCCAGCGCCGATGCCGATCCGGTGGCGCGCGCCATCCTCGAACAGGCCGGCCAGGAGCTGGCGCGCATCGCGCTGGCGCTGGTGGGCCGCTACGGTCCGCGCCCGCTGGTGCTGAGCGGCCGGGCCGCCATGCTGCATCCACTGATCGCGCAGGCGATGCGCGTGGCGCTGCCGGCGGAACTGTCGCTGAGGCAAAAAGAAGCACAGTCGCACCACGCTGCGGCCCGCATTGCACTACACTCACGGAATTGAACCGCTGCCGAGACCGCCAATGATGAAGATCCTTCCGCTTGCCGCCCTGTCCACCGCCGTCGCCCTGCTGGCCGGCTGCGCCACCGCGCCGCCCGCCGGACCGCGCCTCGACACCACGCTGAGCGCGCGCAGCCAGAGCGACCGCATCAAGTACATCATCATCCATTACACGGTCAGCGACCTGCCGCGTTCGATCAAGATCCTGACCCAGCAGGAAGTCAGCGCGCACTACCTGCTGACCGATACGGAGCAGCCGTTCTTCTACACGCTGGTGGACGAGTCGCGCCAGGCCAACCACGCCGGCCTGAGCAGCTGGAAGATCTACAACCAGCTCAATTCGGCGTCGATCGGCATCGAGATCGTCAATCCGGGCTTTGTTGAAACGCCGCAGGGCCGCGTGTACGCGCCGTTCCCGCAGGCGCAGATCGACCAGCTGATTTTGCTGTTGAAGCAGATCGTCGCGCGCCACGACATCAAGCCAGAAAACATCCTCGGCCACAACGATATCGCGCCGCAGCGCAAGCAGGACCCCGGCCCGATGTTTCCGTGGAAGCAGCTGGCCGACGCCGGCCTGGTCGCCTGGCCGGAAGCGAGCCGCGTGGCGGCGCGCTTGCCGGGGTACCAGGAGCAGTTGCCGGACGTGGCATGGTTCCAGCGCAAGCTGGCCCAGCACGGCTACGCGGTGTCGCAGACGGGCGAGCTGGACCAGGCCACCCGCAACGTGATGGTGGTGTTCCAGTCCAAGTATCGGCAGTCGTTGTATGACGGCGTGCCGGATGCGGAATCGGCCGCCATCCTCGATGTGCTGACCAGCCCGCTGCCGGTCATGCAGATGGCGATCCCGCCGACCGTGATGCCGCCGCCGCAACCGGCGCCAGGCACCGTGCCGACCGAATAATCCGTTGGGAGCGCCGTATGGCTTTCACCATCACCTGTGAAGAAATTGCCGGCCATCCCGACTTCCGGCGTCTAGCCAGCATAGACGGCATCGCCGTCGAGCTGCGCTACGCCACACCGGACAATTTTGTCGGCCGCGATTTGTACTCGCCGCTCGATTGCGGCTGGCTGCACAACCATGCGGCGGCGGCGCTGGAGAAGGTGGTGGCCTGGCTGGCAGCACGGCGGCCCGATTGCAAGGTGCTGGTGCTGGACGCCCTGCGACCGCAGCGCGTGCAGGAGCAGCTGTGGCTGGCGCTGCAAGGCACGGAGCTGCTTGGCTACATCGCCGATCCGGCGCGCGGCTCGATCCATTCCTTCGGCATGGCGCTGGACCTGACCTTGCTGGACGCGCAAGGCCGCGAGCTGGACATGGGCACCGGCTTCGATGATTTGTCCGAACGTTCGCATCCCGCACTGGAGGCCAAGCTGCTGGCGCGCGGCGAGTTGACCGCGCCACAGATCGCCAACCGCCAGCTGCTGCGCGACGCCATGTTCCAGGCCGGCTGGGTCGGCATCAGCAGCGAATGGTGGCACTTCGATTGCGGCGACCGCTTGCTGGTGCGCCGCGACCACATCCGCGTACTTTAAGGTACGGGCGTTGACTTGAATCTCAAAATCCTCAACCGATATGTCTAATTGACTCAATTATTTGTGCATAAAGCCGTGCCGTATTATTTTGTATTGCAGAAAATCTTGCGTCATGGAAGCGATACACGGTAGCGGATGGAGTAGCAGTCTGCGTTTCCACAATGCACTCCGTCACGGACAGTTCCTTAGTCATGGACGTGTGCAGAACTGTTGCTTTATCAGCACCTGGCCGTATTGCTGGGTCCAGATCAAGACTCAGTTGTTCCTGGGAGCGGTGAAAGTCCGTCATTTTGTGATCCCCTTTCAGGGAGGAGTTTTTTTTCGAGCAGGGATTTTACGACAAGTCCCTCTAGCGCGGGGAGCGCCTCCATACTTTTTTCAAGACGAGGAGACGACTCCTTTAGAGCCATTGTAATCAGTTTTCCATCTTTTTTGCGCGAATTCTGCGGAACGCGGAACAGCCCCAAATACTGGGATGGCGCCACGCCGTCGTACGCTAGTATCCGTACTTTGTCCTTATCAATTTCCTGCTCAGAGATCGCGTCTCCATGCAGCTTGATCGCCAAGCTTTTACGATATGGTTCGATGTAGTAGACCTCGCTGATCCCTGCCGCCACGATGTGACGTGCGCAAGAATGGCAAGGATAGGTGGTGACGAATAATTTACCCCCTTCAATTCTCATCCCGGAGGTTTTCCCAGCATTTAAAATTGCGTGCATTTCTGCATGGATTGCCCGAGAAAATTCAATTAGACCCTTTAGCTTACTTGCTCCTCTGAGAATGGTCTTAGCGCGTTCCAGATGTTCGGGGGCGATCACTTCTGCGAGGGCGTCGACCATCTCCTGTGCCAGCTTGTCTTTCTCCGCATCGTTGAAGCACTTGCCGCCAGAAATATTCCAGCATCGATGATCGTGATCACTTCGGCCATAAAGGCCCCCGCCGGTGGCAGGCACGTCGTTCCATCCGATGCTGAGGATATTGCCGTCGTGATCGGTAACGGATGCGCCGACCTGTCTGGAAAGGCATGCTGAATTTGCGCTCGCCATTGCTGCGGAGTACATGGCGGTTTCTGCAAAGGTTGGAGTGATGACTTTTGTACCCAGCACTAAATGAAGAAACCTTTCTACTCTGGCTTTCAGTTCGGAATCAGTGCCATCACCCGTGCGAAGGAAAAAATCGCAATTGGGAAATGTATCGCTAACTGTCTGTCCCGCCTCTGACTCTTCGCCAGAGTCGCGGTCTACCAAGGTGTAAATCTGCGCAGTGCTGAGGCCAAACTCCTTCAAGTTTGCTTCGCGGGTTTGTAGCGGAGCAAAGACCCCCACGACGTACAACATGTCGCGATAAACCAAGCGGAGAAGTGCCAGTTCCTCTTTGTTTTTGATCGAATCAATTATATGAACCACCCTCCTCGGTGCATATTTAGCACTCTGGTTGGCAGTTTTCTGTTGCTCGCGATCAAGTCGAATTTTATGAATTGCTAGCTCGGCAAGAACACCGTTTCCGTATTTCTCCCTCAGTTTGTTGCCAGCTTCTATGAGAGCATTGATGCGTTGAAATCCATGGGGAGAAGGTATTGTGAGGCTTACCCCTGCCGCATGATTTACGATGAAGTCGCTCAGTTTCAAGTAAGTGCACTCTGTGTAGCCGAACGAATCTAGCAGCATAGATCGTACGGCTTCACCCACGTCGTGCAGAGGGGATCCTATTGGGCCGCACAGCGCGATTACCAGCTCTTCGGTATGAGTTGAGCTAATCATAGCTGTGGTACTAGTTCCCGTACTGAACAAGCTATTAGTCGAACTCGGGGACTTTATAGTTTTCAATGCATTGGCGGCCATAGGCACCTCGTCACTTCTTGACTGTTGGTTTGACTAGAAACTACAGGTATTAATTTTCATAGTACAATCTTTAATTGCAAATTGGTTAAACTTCTTGCTTGATATACGTCAGTGCTATAGCGATCACTGTTCAGTGTTCACGTTCAACTACAGCTGTTGAAGGCAATTAGATTTCAGCGATCCACCATCGCCATGCGCTCCTTGCTGTAGCGCAGGCCGGACACCTGTTTCAGCGCGTTGTTCAGCACCGCCATCTCGGTTTCATCCAGCGTGATCTCCGCCGCAGCCACGTTCTGCTCCAGGAAGGTGCGACGGCGCGTGCCGGGGATGGTGACGATATCGTCGCCCCTGTGCATGGCCCAGGCCAGTGCGATCTGTCCCGGCGTGACCAGGCGGTGATCGGCCAGCTCGCGCACGATGGCGGCCGCCTCCATGTTGCGGTCGAAGTTCTCGCCTTGCAGACGCGGGTCCAGATGGCGGAAATCGCTGGGTGGATACTCTTCCGCGCGCTTGGCGGTGCCGGCCAGGAAGCCCCGTCCCAGCGGGCTGAACGCCACCAGGCCGATGCCCAGTTCGCGCAGCGCCGGCAGCACGTCGGCTTCAAGGTTGCGCTCCCACAGCGAATACTCGCTTTGCAGCACGCTGATCGGATGCACCGCATGGGCGCGGCGGATGTTGGCCACGCCCGCCTCGGACAAGCCCAGGTAGCGCACCTTGCCTTCGCGGACCAGGTCGGCCATCACGCCCACCACATCCTCGATCGGCACCAGCGGATCGATGCGGTGCTGGTACAGCAGGTCGAGGTAGTCGGTGTTCAATCGGCGCAGCGAGCCTTCCACCTTCTCGCGGATATGGGCCGGATCGCTGGTCACGCCGACGGTCTTGCCGTCGCGGATGTCGAAGCCGAACTTGGTGGCGAGGATGACCTCGCTGCGGCGGCCGGTGAAGGCGCGGCCCAGCAGCGCTTCATTGTCGTAGGGGCCGTATTGCTCGGCCGTGTCGAAGAAGTTGACGCCCAGTTCCAGCGCCCGGTGCAGCGTGGCGACCGCCTCGGTCTGGTCGGCCGGCCCGTAGGTGTTGCTCATGCCCATGCAGCCCAAACCCTGCGCCGATACCGTCAGACCCTGGCTGCCTAAAGTGCGTTGTTTCATGATGACTCCCTGCGTGTTGTGGTGCTTTTAGTATCGGTGCTGCACAAAAAATACACAATCCGCTTACAATGCAAAGCATTGTTGATGCAGCTGCAACGGTGGAGCGATGTGATAGAAATGTTGAAGGAAATGGCCATCTTTGCACAGGTGGTCGATAGCGGCGGTTTCTCAGCGGCGGCGCGGCAGCTGGAGTTGACCACGTCGGCGGTCAGTCGCCACGTGTCGCGGCTGGAGGCGCACATGGGCGGACGGCTGCTGCATCGGACCACGCGCTCGCTGTCGCTGACTGAGCTGGGGCAGCAGGTGCACGCCGCCTGCGTGCGCATGGTGAGCACGGCGCGCGAAGTGCATGCGCTGGCCGGCAGCTACAGCGCGCGGCCGAACGGCACTATCCGCGTCAGCGCGCCCATCGTGCTGGGACAGGTGTGGCTGGCGCCCAAGCTGCCGGGCTTTCTGGCGCGCTATCCGGAGGTCAATGTCGAACTGCAGCTGATGGACAGAAAGATCGACCTGATCGAGGAAGGCATGGACCTGGCGATCCGCATCGCGACCGAACTGGCGCCGGGACTGGCGGCGCGAACGCTGGGGCCGGTGAGCTATGTGCTGGTGGCGTCACAGCAGTACCTGGACGCGCATGGCGAGCCGCAGTCGCCCCATGAGCTGCCGGCGCATCAGTGCAGCTACCTGGGCTACGCGCGCTTCGGCGATGCGTGGAGTTTGCGGCGCGGCAGCGAGACGGCCAGCATCCGCGTGCCGTCGCGGCTGACGATCAACAACAGCGCGGCCTTGATGGCGGTGGTGGAGGCGGGCGGCGGCATCGGCCTGGTGCCGGATTTCACGGCCCGCCCGGCGCTGGCGCAACAGCGCGTGCGGCAGGTGCTGCCCGAGTGGATTTTCGACGAGCCGTATGCCGGCACTGTGCACGCGGTCTACATGCCCGGCCCGCACCTGGCGTTGAAGGTGCGGGCGTTTATCGATTACCTGGTGGAGGAAGGATTGCCGGGGGGATGACTAAAGATCGGAGCGCGCACACGAGAGCAGCTGGCTGCCGTCGCCTATGAGGCAGGCAAGTGTTCGATTAGACCGGCGACATCTGTTCCAGGGAGTGCGCTGCGGAGAGAATGCCGCCGAGAACTCGGTCGGCGACCTTTTCCGAGAACCCGGCTGGCAACTCCGCGCGGACCTTGTTCACAATGTTAGGTGTACGGGCAATCAAGTCCTGGATGAGAGGCTCGGCATTGTCGCCGTACCCGACCTTCTTCGCCGTGCTATTGAAGTGGCGTCGCATGATGTTGTGTGCCAAGTAGTGCCTGTTCTTCCCGAGTAGCGCCATAGCCATCTTGATGTCCTGCTCTGCCCACTGGTTCGGCCCATTGCCTATGGCAGGGTAGGCCGACATCACGTCGTAGATAGGCGTCATCTTGAAGCGCTGCTCTCCGGGGAGCAACTGGATGCTGAAGTTCTTGGCGTGACCATCCGGTGCACGCAGCATCCAGAACAGAAGCTGCGTGGCCATGAGTGTGTGCATGTCCGCGACCGCCTGTTGCGACTGTTGCAGCAGGTTGAATATCTGCTGCAGGCCCGGGCCGCCTTGGTTTTCGTATTTCATCAGCGGCGAGGTTCCCGTCGCCTGGCAAAAATCTTCCTGGACCAGCCGGAACAGCTGGTTTCCGTCGTGCGACAGTGCCCGGTCGAAGCGCTCTACGACGAGCACCCGTTGTGAGCCGAATGTCACAATCTCCGCATTCGCTGTTGGCAACCCGTATTCTTTGAACAGCCGCAGGCATAGCCACTCGTTGTCGACTGATGTGGAGAAGTCCGCCTTTCTCCCGCCAACCAGTCCGATGGGGAGCTTGAAGATGTGGGTTGTGGGCGTTGCTCCCCGCGGCTTCAGCCATTTTCCATCCCGCCACAGGAACGCGTCCTTCTCTTGCGCGCCAGCCAGCGAAATTCTGAAATCGTCATCGGGATCCGGCATGGCGCCGTAAAGGCCTGGATTGACCACGTCCAGCAGGTGCCGCTCGATGGCCTCATCATCAACCACTATGCCGTCGACCTGGCCTAGTCCTTCCGGTTCGACACCCTCGGGCAGAAGCTGTAAAGCTCCAACGCAGTCCCGGCCAACGGCCGAGAGAAGATCAAATGCGGCGGTGGAGCCGGTCTTGAACCGGACTGCAACGCGTTTGCGTATGGTGTCGCTGTCCGGCAGTAGTCCATCGAAGTAGTGGGAGACGCGGTCTCCTTTTAGCGGCTCGTTATGAAGATTGAACGGCAGCGATAGCGAGACTGGACGCCCGTATGTGGAGTTGCGCCAGGCTGCGTCATATTGCAGTTCGGAGTCTCCCGAGGCCTTGGCCGTCCAGCGTCCCACGTAGTTCCCATTGGCCCAGAGGTGAAGTGTTTGGTGATGCGCGCGACGGCCCATGATTACCACTCAGCAGAGCTGCTCGGCCCGCCCTCGATGCGCTCCCCAAGCCGCAGTTCCAGCCCGATTACTGAACACCAACTGAGCAGCTGCTTGACGCTGATTTCATCTGGATGCTGTTCCAAGTGTGAAATGCGGTTCTGGCTCAAGCCAAGACGATTCGCCACGGCGGTTTGCGTGAGTTGGCGACGCTTGCGCGTAGACAAGAGCAACTGACCTAGCTGTGGCGGGGTGATGACAAGCTGGGATGCGGGGGCGGTTGACATGGAGAGTATCCGTTATTCAGATAAACTAAGTTTATCTGAATTTCAGATAAAGTCAATATATCTGATATTCGGATATATTGACTTTATCCGTATGACGGATAACTCTTGACGGACTATACAGGTTCACTTGGTGCGCGACACCCAGTCGATCACGCCATCCAGCACGGTGCGGCCGGCGCCGTTGGCGACGTGCTCGTCGTTTAGGATGGCGACCACGATGCAGGGCTGGTTGTTGGCGTCGGTGACGTAGCCGGCGATGGCGATCACGCTTTTCAGGCTGCCGGTCTTGATGCGGGCGCGCAGGGCCGCAGGGCTGTCCTTGAGGCGCTTGCGCATGGTGCCGTCGGTGGCGGCGATCGGCAGGCTGGACAGGAACTCGGGCATCCACAGGCTTTTCAGGCCCGCTTGCAGCACGCCCGCCAGTTGCGCCGGCGTGGCGCGCTCGGTGCGCGACAGGCCGGCGCCGTTGTCGAAGACCAGGCCGTTGGCGTCGATGCGCTGGCTTTGCAGCCAGCCGCGGATCGCGTTTTCGGCGCGCATCGGCGTGCTGGCCTGGCTGCCGTCGGGGGCGATAGGGCGGCTGCCCAGCACGGGGTCGGCTTGCAGACTGCCCAGCATCAGGAAGACTGTACGGGCCAGGGTGTTGTCGGAGAATTTGTTGATATCGCGTAGCATTTCCGGCAGCGGGCGGGAAACGTGTTCGGCCAGCAGGCGGGTGGCTGGCGTTGATGTGTCGGCGGGCGTGGACTCGGACACAGGTGCGGCCTCGCTCGCGTCGGCCTCGCGCACGTCGCCGGCGATGCTGCCACCCAGCTTGCGCCAGGTGGCGCGCAGCAAGCGCTCCAGATAGTCGTGATGGTCCAGCACATCGACGCTGGTCGACTTGATGCAGTTCTTGGGGTAGCTGCCGTGCAGCACCACTTCAATTTTGTCGCCGCTGCGCGAGACGTCCGGCGAACGCCAGCCCTGCTCCCACGACGCGCACGGTGCATCGCTGAGCTTCATGTCCGAGCGGATGCTGACCTTGTCCATCTCCGGCATCATCACCAGCCCCACCTTGTTGCCGGTCGAGCGCATTTCCACTTTCAGCAGATTGGTGTTGGTCAGCAGCGCATCGGGGATGACGTTGTAGTAGGCCCACGGGAATTCGTCGAACGGCGGCTGGCCCACGTCCGGCCGCGCCGGCTGGAACAGTTGACGGTCCAGGATCACGTCGCCCTTGATCTTGCGGATGCCCTGGTTGCGCAGCGCCTGCAGCATGTGCAGCAGCACGTCCTCGTTGAGATCGACATCGCCGCCGCCGCGCAGGATCAGGTCGCCTTGCAGCACGCCGTTGACCACCTCGGCGCTGCTGCGAAACTCGGTGCGGCCACGGAAGGCGGGACCGAACTGTTCCAGCGCCGTCATCGTGGTGAACAGCTTCATGGTGGACGCCGGCTGCATGCTCTGCTGCGCATTGTGCGATACCAGCGTGGTGTCGCCGCGCATCACGACGATGCCGGCGCCTTCCGGTGGAATCTGCGCCGCCTGCAGCAGCGCGCTGATCGGCTCCGGCAGGCCGGCGGCGTGGACGGTGCCGGCGGAAATCAGCGCGGCGAGGATGAGGCGACGGAACATGGCGACCCTGTTCAATGGAAGAAGACGTAGGAGACGAAGATGGCGGCGATAATGCCGGCCAGGTCGGCGATCAGGCCACAGGAAATCGCGTAGCGCGTCTTGCGTATGCCCACCGAGCCGAAATACAGCGCGACGATGTAGAAGGTGGTGTCGGCCGAGCCGTTGAACACGCAGGCCAGGCGGCCGACAAACGAATCCACGCCATAGGTGCGCATGGTGTCGATCATCATGGCCTTGGCGGCGCTGCCGCTGAGCGGCTTCATCAGCGCGGTCGGCAGCGACGGCACGAAATCGGTGTTGATGCCCAGGTGGCCGAACAGCCAGCTGAAGCCGTCCACCACATAGGCGAACACGCCGGCGTTGCGGATCACGCTGATCGCCACCAGCATGCCGACCAGGTAGGGTATCACGGTGATCGAGGTCTGGATGCCGCCCTTGGCGCCTTCGATAAACGCCTCGTAGACGTTGACCTTGCGCCGCAGCGCGCCGATGATGAAGCCGCCGATCACCACCATCAGCACCAGGTTGCTGAATACCTTGGAGAACAGCTCGATCTCGATCTTGGTCAGGAAGTGCGTGAAGTAAAACACCATGCCGGCGATGGCGGCCGTCATGCCGCCCAGCCAGCTCAGCACCACGCCGTTGAACAGGTTGATGCGCTGGCGGATGGCGACCGCGATGATGCCGGTCACGGTCGCCACGTAGGTCGCGATCATGCACGGGATGAAGATGTCGGACGGATCGGCCGCGCCCAGGATCGAGCGCTGCGCCATGATCGCCAGCGGGATCAGGGTCAGGCCGGAGGTGTGCAGCACCAGGAACATGATCTGCGCGTCGGTCGGCTCGTCCGTGCTGGGGTTGAGCGTTTGCAGGCTTTCCATGGCCTTCAGGCCGAACGGCGTGGCGGCGTTGTCCAGGCCCAGCAGGTTGGCCGAGAAGTTCATCACCATGTGGCCGGTGGCCGGATGGTTCTTCGGCACGCCGGGAAAGATGCGCGAGAAGAAGGGTGCGATCAGCCGCGCCAGCAGGTCGATGGCGCCGGCCTTTTCGCCGATGTTCATGATGCCCAGCCACAGCGTCATCACGCCGGCCAGCGGCAGCGCGATGTCCATCACGCCGGCCTTGGCGGAGTCGAAGGTGCCGTCGATGATGCGCTTGAAGATTTCGGTGTCGCCCGTCAGGAGGAACTGCGCCAGCGCGGCCGCGAAGCCGACCAGGAAGAAGCCGGACCAGATGTAATTGAGCGACATATCTAGAAATTTTCCTGAAAGCAGTGGGTGATTTGCAAAGTATAGCGGGTAAGCCTGTCAAAAAAGTTATAAGCTGCCGCTTTACGTATGCGATGTGGAATGGACCTGATGCCCAAAAGTTATGCCGCAGTCCTGCTGGCGCTGGCGTTATCCTCTGGCCTCGCCGTTGCCGAGCCTCCTGCCGCGGCTGCGCCCAGAGTCCTGCACGCTTTCCTCAGCACCGGCGAGACCGGCCTCGATCCAGCCGTGGCATCCGATATCGCCAGCCTCAGCCTGCTGGAAAACCTGTTCGATCCGCTGCTGCGCTACGACTACCTGGCCCGCCCCGTCAAACTGCAAGCGAACACGCTGAGCGCCATGCCGACCGTGGAAGACAAGGGCCTGAGCTACACCTTCCACCTGCGCCAGGACATCTACTTCACGCCCGATCCGGCCTTCAAGGGCGTGCACCGGCAGGTGACCGCGCAGGACTACGTCTACAGCCTGAAGCGCCTGTACGATCCGACGCTGAAATCGCCGTGGCTGTTTCTGCTGGAGGGCAAGATCGCCGGCGACGACGCGCTGAAGACCAGGTTCAGCTACGACAGCAACATCGCCGGCCTGCAGGCGCTGGATAAGTTCACCCTGCGCATCAAGCTCAACGCCGCCGACCCCAACTTCCTGTTCTACCTGGCGACGCCGTCCACCGCCGTGGTCGCGCGCGAGGTGATGGAGGCTTACGGCGCGCAGGCCGGCAACCATCCCGTCGGCACCGGCCCCTTCATGATGGGCCGCTGGAAGCACAGCGACCAGATCACGCTGCTGGCCAACCGCGACTTCCGGCCGACGATGTTCCAGGGCCGGCGCCTGCCGCTGCTGGACCAGATCGACATCAAGATCGTCGAGGAATACCAGTCGCGCGTGCTCGGCTTCCTGAACGGCGAATTCGATTTCCTCGAACAGTTGCCGGAATCGATGAAGGACATGGTGCTGACCGCCGACCCCAAGCCGACCCTGAAACCGGCGCTGGCCAGGCAGGGCATGGTGCTGTCGCCCTTCCCCGTGCTGCAAACGTACTACATGTGGATGAACATGGACGACCCGCTGATCGGCGGCTATAGCAAGGAGAAGCTGGCCTTGCGGCGCGCCATCGCGCTGGGCTACAACAGCGGCGAGGACGTGGCCTTGATGAAGAAGGGCCTGGCGCTGCCGGCCGCCACGCCGCTGCCGCCGAACGTGCTGGGCTACGATCCGGCCTACCGCAGCCCGGTCGCCTACGATCCCGCGCTGGCCAACGCGCTGCTGGACCGCTACGGCTACCACAAGGCCGCCGACGGCTTCCGCACCCAGCCCGACGGCAAGCCGCTGACCTTGGTGATGCACAGCGAATCGTCCACCGTCGGCCGCCTGCGCGACGAGCTGTGGCGCAAGAACCTGAATGCCATCGGCTTGAAAGTGGTTTTCAAGAGCGACAAAAAAACCGAGATCATCAAAGCCTCGCGCCTGGGCTCGGTGATGATGTTCGAGACCAACTGGGTTGCCGACTTCCCCGACGGCGAGAACTTCTACCAGCTGCTCTACGGTCCCAACAGCGGCCGCGCCAACTACGCCCGTTTCAACCTGCCCGCCTACAACCAGCGCTACGAGCAGAGCCGCAGCATGGGCGATTCGCCGCAACGCACCACGCTGTACGACGAGATGGCGCAGCTGATCCACGCCTACACGCCATGGGTGTTGCTGACGCATCCGATTTCCGCCGACCTGCAGCAGCCGTGGCTGAAGCATTACCAGCGTCATCCGGTGGAACTGACCAACTGGCGCTATCTGGACGTAGACGCACATAACTCGCGCTGATCCATGCGTACAATGGTCGCATGAGACTATTTAACCGCAGGGCGCTGCTGCATGTCAGCGCGCATCCGATGGACTTTCTGCTGCAATGCCTGAAGGGCTTCCGCGCCAATCAAGGCTTGCTGCTGGCGGGCGCGGTCGCCTACTACTCCCTGCTGTCGATCGTGCCGCTGGTGATGCTGGTGGTGGTCGCGCTGTCGCATTTCATCCCGCAGGACGAGTTGCTGGCGACATTGGGCCGCTATCTGAACTGGCTGGTGCCGGGACAGGCCAAACCCATCGTGACCGAGGTCGGCCATTTCCTCGAACACCGCGACCTGATGGGCGGCGTACTGGTGGTCAGCATGATTTTCTTCAGCTCGCTGGCGTTCACGGTGCTGGAAAACGCCATGTGCGTCATCTTCAAGCACCGGGTCCAGATACGGCGCCGGCACTTCCTGATCTCGGCGATCATGCCCTACTGCTACATCCTGTCGCTGGGTGTCGGCATGTTGCTGGTGACGCTGGTGGCGGGCAGCTTGCAGGTGCTGGGCGAGGAAAGCGTGCAATTCCTTGGCTACAGCTGGTCGTTGCACGGCATCTCCGGCGTGCTGCTGTACCTGCTGGGCCTGGGCGGCGAGGTGCTGGTGCTGACGTCGATCTACCTGGTGATGCCGGTGGGCCGCCTGTCGCTGTCGCACGCGCTGATCGGCGGCGTGACGGCGGCGCTGTTGTGGGAACTGGCGCGCCACATCCTGGTTTGGTATTTTTCAACCTTGTCGCAGGTGAACGTGGTGTATGGTTCGATGACCACCGCCATCATCGTCATGTTCAGCCTGGAGATCGGCGCCACCTTGCTGCTGTTCGGCGCCCAGGTCATCTCCGAATTCGAGCGGGTCGGCCGCCACCGCACGCTGCGCGAGCCGACGCCGATGACCACCCAAGCTACAGAAGTGAAATAATTTGTGCGTCGCACAAATAACTGTGTTACACTACGTTCGTGGTTGAGGTTGTGCGGGAGGAATCCCGGAGAACAGTCCCACGTCCAAGAGGAGCGCCGCAGTTCGATATGTGTAAGACCGAACCGCAGTTGACGCGAACCCTGGAGTTGTAATTCCGAATACGATGGTCGATTTACACGTTGGGGGCACCACGCAGATAGCATGGGCGCCCGAGACTCTGGAGTCACTTTGCAGATAGCACTGGACACCGGCATACGATTAAAGCATTGGTAATACATTGGAACAAAGCCCGCCGAGATGCGGGCTTTTTTTTATTGCCCAGTCATTTCAATATTACTTGGAATATCGAATTGATTGGGATAGCATGGCCCCATGGATACTAAACAAGCTCTGGCGGCCCTGTCGTCGCTGGCCCAGGACAGCCGGTTGGCCGTGTTCCGTCTGCTGGTGCAGGTGGGGCCGGAAGGCATGGCGGCCAGCAAAATCGCCGAACGGCTAGCTATTTCGCCGTCGTCGCTGTCCTTTCACTTGAAGGAGCTGAGCCATGCCGGCATGGTCGGCTCGCGCCAGGATGGCCGCTTCGTTATCTATACGGCCGATGTGGGCGCGATGAACGGCCTGATCGGATTCCTGACTGAAAACTGCTGCGGCGGCCTGCCCTGCGGCGTCTCTGAATGCTCCCCATGAATGTTCTGTTTCTCTGTACCGGTAATTCCTGCCGCTCGGTGTTGAGCGAAGGTGTCTTCAATCATCTGGCGCCCGAGGGCTGGCGTGCGATCAGCGCCGGCAGTCAGCCTGCTGGTGCCTTGCATCCGCGCGCGGTGGCGCTGCTCACCCGCAAGGGGATTTCCACCGAGGGCTACTACAGCAAATCGTGGAACGACTTGCCGGTCCCGCCGGATATCGTCATCACTGTCTGCGGCAGCGCGGCCGGCGAGACTTGCCCTGCCTATCTGGGTCAGGTGCTGCGCGCGCATTGGGGCGTGGATGATCCCAGCCATGTGGTCGGCACTGAAGAAGAAATCGAGACCGCGTTTGAACTGGCCTACCGTATCATCCGCGCGCGCATCGAGGCCTTCCTGGCGTTGCCGCTGGCGCAGCTGGCGACCGACAAGGCGGCATTCAAGCTGGAGCTGGAGCGCATCGGCGGCCTGAGCGTGGCCTGATGCTGATCGCCTTCCTGATTTTCCTGGCGACGCTGACCTTCGTCATCTGGCAGCCGCGCGGCCTGGGCATAGGCTGGAGCGCGGTGGCCGGCGCCTGCGTGGCGCTGCTGGCCGGCGTGATCCACGTCGCCGATATTCCCGTGGTGTGGCACATCGTGTGGAACGCCACCGGCACCTTCGTGGCGATCATCATCATCAGCCTGTTGCTGGACAAGGCCGGCTTCTTCGAGTGGGCCGCGCTGCACGTGGCGCGCTGGGGGCGCGGCAGCGGCAAGCTGCTGTTCGCGATGTTCGTGCTGCTGGGGGCGGCGGTGTCGGCGCTGTTCGCCAATGACGGCGCGGCGCTGATCCTCACGCCCATCGTCATCGCCATGCTGCGCGAGCTGAAATTTTCGGGCAAAGCCACGCTGGCGTTTGTGATGGCGGCCGGCTTCGTCGCCGACACGGCCAGCTTGCCGCTGGTGGTGTCCAACCTGGTCAACATCGTCTCGGCCGACTATTTCAACGTCAGCTTCGCGCGTTATGCGGCGGTGATGGTGCCGGTGAACCTGGTCGCCGTGGCGGCCACCTTGGCGGTGCTGCTGTGGTTCTTCCGCCGCGATATCCCGGCCGACTACGACCTGGCGCAGGTCAAGCGGCCGGAAGACGCGATCCACGACCGCGCGACGTTCGTGACCGGCTGGTGGGTGCTGGGTTTGTTGTTGATCGGCTTTTTCTGGCTGGAAGACTTGGGTGTGCCGATCAGCGCCACCTCGGCCGTCGGCGCGGCCATGCTGCTGCTGGTGGCGGCGCGCGGCCATCGCATCTCGACGCGCGAGGTGATCGGCAATGCGCCGTGGCAGATCGTGGTGTTCTCGCTGGGCATGTACCTGGTGGTGTACGGCCTGCGTAACGCCGGTCTGACCGACTACCTGACGGCGGCGCTCAACGCCTGCGCGCAGCATGGTGTGTGGGGGGCGGCGCTGGGCACCGGCTTCATCACGGCGATCCTGTCGTCGATCATGAACAACCTGCCGACGGTGCTGATCGGCGCGTTGTCGATCGATGCATCCAGCGCGCAGGGCGTGGTGCGCGAGGCCATGGTCTACGCCAACGTCATCGGCAGCGACCTGGGACCGAAGATCACGCCGATCGGCAGCCTGGCCACGCTGCTGTGGCTGCACGTGCTGGAAAACAAGGGCATCAAGATTTCTTGGGGCTACTACTTCCGCGTCGGCATCTGTCTGACCTTGCCGGTGCTGCTGGTCACGCTGGCGGCGCTGGCTGTGCGTTTGAACTGAGAGGGGAAACATGGATCTGCCCAACATCAATCCGGCGCTGCTGGAGCCGCCGACCCTGGACCAGCTGGCGCCGGTTGGCGACTTCGATCATCCGCCGCGCATCCTGATGCTGTATGGCTCGCTGCGCGAGCGCTCGTTCAGCCGCTTCCTGACCGAAGAAGCGGCGCGCATCCTTGAACACTTTGGCGCCGAGGTGAAAATCTTCGACCCGACCGAGTTGCCGATGGCGGGCAGCGTGCCGGAAGATCATCCCAAGGTGCGTGAGTTGCGCGCCTTGTCGCTGTGGTCCGAAGGTCAGGTGTGGTGCAGCCCGGAGCGGCACGGCGCCATCACGGCGGTGATGAAAAACCAGATCGACTGGATACCGCTGGAGCAAGGCGCGCTGCGTCCGAGCCAGGGACGCACGCTGGCCGTGATGCAGGTATGCGGCGGATCGCAGTCGTTCAACGTAGTCAACACGCTGCGCTTGCTGGGGCGCTGGATGCGCATGTTCACGATCCCCAACCAGTCGTCGGTGCCGATGGCCTACAAGGAATTCGACGACGCCGGCCGCATGCGTCCTTCCGCTTACTATGAGCGGGTGGTGGATGTGATGGAGGAGCTGTACAAGATGACCTTGCTCTTGCGCGGCCGCACCGATTACCTGACTGATCGTTATAGCGAGCGCAACGAGCGTTCGATGAAGGCGATCAACCGACAACTGGAAAAGATTTAACATGGGGGTCAAGTCTGACATTCGGACACGAGCTCTGCCGTAAGCGCCTGCTTACGGCAGAGCTCGTGTCCGAATGTCAGACTTGACCCCGGGTTTTTTACAGCGCGCGGGCGATCAGCAGTTTCTGGATGTCGCTGGTGCCTTCGTAGATCTGGCAGACGCGCACGTCGCGGTAGATGCGCTCGACCGGGAAGTCGGACACGTAGCCATAACCACCGTGCACCTGGATGGCGTCGGAGCAGACCTTCTCCGCCATCTCGGACGCGAACAGCTTGGCCATTGCCGCTTCCTTCAGACACGGCAAGCCCGCATCCTTCATCGAGGCCGCATGGCGGATCAGCTGGCGCGCCGCTTCGATCTGCGTCGCCATGTCCGACAGGCGGAATTGCACCGCCTGGTGCTCGAAGATCGGCTTGCCGAAGCTCTCACGATCCCTTGCATACGCCAGCGCCGCTTCATACGCGGCGCGCGCCATGCCCACCGCCTGCGAGGCGATGCCGATGCGCCCGCCCTCCAGCCCGGACAAGGCGATCTTGTAGCCCTGGCCTTCCTCGCCGATCAGGTTCTCCGCCGGGATGCGGCAGTTCTCGAACAGGATCTGCGCCGTGTCCGACGAGTGCTGGCCCATCTTCTGCTCCAGCCCCGCCACGATGTAGCCCGGCGCCGAGGTCGGCACCCAGAACGCGCTGATGCCCTTCTTGCCGGCCGCCTTGTCGGTGACCGCCATGACGATCGCCACGTCCGCATACTTGCCGCTGGTGATGAACTGCTTGACGCCGTTGATCACGTACTCGTCGCCTTCGCGCGTGGCGGTGGTGCGCAGGGCGGCGGCGTCGCTGCCGGTGTGCGGCTCGGTCAGGCAGAAGGCGCCCAGCATCTCGCCCTGCGCCAGCGGACGCAGCCACTGTTCTTTTTGCTTGTCGTTGGCGTACATCATCGCGATGCTGCACACCGGACAGTTGTTGACCGAGATGATGGTGGAGGTGCCGCCATCGCCGGCCGCGATCTCTTCCAATACCAGCGCGAGCGACACGTAGTCCATGCCGGCGCCGCCCAGCGCCTCCGGCACCGCGACGCCAAACGCGCCCAGCGCGGCCAGCTCCTTCAGCTCCTCTTTCGGGAAGTGGTGCTCCTTGTCCCAGCGGGCGGCGTTGGGCGCCAGGCGCTCCCGCGCAAAGGTGCGCAGGGCGTCGCGTATCATTTCGTGTTCTTCGCTCAGTATCATATTGTCTCGTTTATCGTTGTTGAATCACCAGCCGATGCTTGTGCCATCGTAGTTGCGATACACCGCCTGCTCGGACGCGGGTAGCGCCGCCAGCGTTGCGCGTATACCTGCCGCGCTTTGTTCCACCGGGAGATCGGCGTCGCCGCCTCCCATGTCCGTGCGCACCCAGCCCGGATGCAGGGCGACGCAGGTGGCGCCCTGCTTGCCGAAGCTGAGCGCCGTGTCGATCAGCACCGAATTGAGCGCCGCCTTGCTGGCCCGGTACAGCGAGCCGGTGGGATTGGCGCGCTCGCTGAGCGAACCCATCTTCGACGACAGCACCGCCAGCTTGCCGCGCGTCGCGCACACCATCGGCGCGATGATCGGCAGCAGCCGCATCGCCGCCAGCACGTTGGTGTGCATTACCGTGTCGAAGTCGGTTTGCAGCGGGAAGCCGTCGTGGCGCGGGCCGTACACGCCGGCGTTGAGGATGGCCACATTGAGCTCCTCGCCGTCCAGCTTCCAGCCCAGCCCCGCAACGGCTTCGACGTTGGTCACGTCCAGCCCGTGGGCCTCGGCGCCCAGCGCGGCCAGCGCATCGATGTGTTCCGCCTTGCGCGCGGTGGCGATCACGCGCCAGCCGTCGGCCAGGTACTGGCGCACCAGTTCCAGGCCGATGCCGCGCGAGGCGCCGATGATCAGTGCCGTCGCCATCCGCTTAGGCCAGTTCGATGGCCATGGCGGTCGCTTCACCGCCGCCGATGCACAGCGCCGCCACGCCCTTCTTGCCGCCGGTGCGCTTGAGCGCGCCGATCAGGGTGACGATGATGCGCGCGCCGGATGCGCCGATCGGGTGGCCCAGCGCGCAGGCGCCGCCGTGGATGTTGACCTTGTCGTGCGGGATGTCGAGGTCGCGCATGGCGGCCATCGGCACGGCGGCAAACGCTTCGTTGATCTCGAACAGGTCGACGTCCTTGGTGCCCCAGCCGATTTTCTTGTACAGCTTTTCGACCGCGCCGATCGGTGCGGTGGTGAACAGGTTCGGTTCCTGCGCGAAGGTGGCGTGGCCGTGGATCTTGGCGATCACGGTCAGGCCCAGTTTCTTGGCGGTCGATTCGCGCATCATCACCAGCGCGGCGGCGCCGTCGTTGATCGACGACGACGAGGCGGCGGTGATGGTGCCATCTTTCTTGAACGCGGCGCGCAGGGTCGGGATCTTGTCGATCTTGGCCTTGAGCGGGCCTTCATCCTTGTCGATGACGGTGTCGCCGGCGCGGCTGGTCACGGTGACCGGCGCGATTTCCCATTTGAACCAGCCTTCATTGGTGGCGACCTGCGCGCGCTTGACCGATTCGATGGCGAAGTTGTCCTGCGCTTCGCGGGTGAACTCGTACTTGGCCGAGCACTCTTCGGCGAAGGTGCCCATCGAGCGGCCTTCGCCGGTTTTCTCGTTGCGCGAGTAGGCGTCTTCCAGGCCGTCGTACATCATGTGGTCGAACAGCATGCCGTGGCCGATGCGGTAGCCGCCGCGCGCCTTCGGCACCAGGTAGGGCGCGTTGGTCATCGACTCCATGCCGCCGGCGATCACCACTTCGGCGCTGCCCGCGACCAGCTGGTCGTGCGCGAAGATCGCCGCCTGCATGGCCGAGCCGCACATCTTGGACAGCGTGACCGCGCCGGTCGAGGTCGGCAGGCCGGCCTTCAGCAGCGCCTGGCGCGCCGGCGCTTGGCCCTGGCCCGCCATCAGGCAATTGCCGAAGTAGACGTGTTCGACCAGCTTGCCGTCGATGCCGGAGCGTTCGACGGCGGCCTGGATCGCGACGGCGCCCAGGTCGTGCGCGACCTTGCTGGAGAAGTCGCCCTGGAAGGCGCCCATGGGAGTGCGGGCTGCACCGACGATTACGATAGGATCATTCATTTTCTAGAGTCTCCATAAATGGCGGCTGGATTGCCGCCGGTGGGGTGGTGTGTTGATTGCAAAACCGGATGTGTTGCGGATACGGGAAGACGTCTTCCACATGGCCTTCAAGGATGCGCTGCTTGCGCGCCTGCCACCAGGCTTGCGTCAGCAGGTCGCTGTGGTGCTTCATGAAATATTTTCGGATCTTGGCGTTCCCCAGCAGGAAGCGGCCGAACTGCTCGGGGAAGACGTCGTACTTGCCGATCGGGTACCACGGCTCGGAGGCCATTTCCTCCTCCTCCGTGCGGGCCTGCGGGATCACGCGGAAATTGCAGTCGGTGATGTATTCGATTTCGTCGTAATCGTAAAACACCACGCGCTGGTGGCGCGTGACGCCGAAGTTCTTGTACAGCATGTCGCCGGGGAAGATGTTGGCGGCCACCAGTTCCTTGATGGCGTTGCCGTACTCCAGCACGCCGTGTTCGATCTGCAGCTCGTCGTTGTCGTTGTCGGCGTTGGTCAGCCACATGTTCAGCGGCACCATGCGGCGCTCGATGTACAGGTGCTTGATGACGAGCTGGTCGCCATCCTCTTCCAGCAGCGACGGCACGAAATGCTTGAGCTCGGCGATCAGCTCTTCGCTGAAGCGGTGGCGCGGGAAGGCGACGTTGGAGTATTCCAGCGTGTCGGCCATGCGGCCGACGCGGTCGTGGTGTTTGACCAGCAGGTATTTTTCCTTGATCAGCGCGCGCGTGGTTTCCTTGGGCGCCGGGAAGAAATCCTTGATGACCTTGAACACATACGGGAACGACGGCAGCGCGAACACCAGCATCACCAGGCCGCGGATGCCGGGCGCGATGTCGAACAGGTCGGACGAATGCTTGAGGTGCTGCAGGTAGTCGCGATAGAACAGCGTCTTGCCCTGCTTTTGCAGGCCGAGGATGGTGTAGATCTCGCTGCGCGGCTTGCGCGGCAGCAGCGTGCGCAGGAACTGCACATAGGCCGACGGCACCTCCATGTCGACCAGGAAGTAGGCGCGCGTGAACGAGAACAGCACCGTGATCTGCTCGTGGTCGAACAGCACGGTGTCGAGTATCAGCTCGCCGTGCTTGTTGTGCAGGATGGGCACGACGAAGGGATATTCCTTGTTGCCGTTGATGCCCTTGCCGACGATGTAGGCGCCCTTGTTGCGGAAGAACAGGCTCGACAGCACGTGGATCTGGTGGTTGGGCTCCAGCTTGATGCCGCCGAACAGCGTGCGCAGCCGGCCTTCGATCTGCGCCACGTCGCGCGTCAGGTTGGCGAACCTGGTGGCCAGCTGGAAGTTGGTGATGATGCGCTTGAGCGTGTAGTGCAGGCCGTCGGTGCCGGGGTAGTAGACGCGGTAGGTCGGCGCGATTTCCTCGGTTTCGATGTACTCGGTGGAGACCACCGGGCGCACGAAGATGAACTCATTGTGGAAGTAGCGGCGGTGCAGGATGTTGCAGCAGACCGAGTTGAAGAAGGTCTCGGCCAGCTCGGGCTGCTTGTGGTCGGACAGCATGCCGATGAAGTGCAGCTTGAGTTCGCGCCACACTTCGTCGGTCAGCTCGGCCGGGTCGTACTCGTCTTCCAGCATCTGCACGCATTCCTGCACGCGGCGGTCGTAGAAGTCGATGCGTTCGCGCGCGGCCTGCTGCGCGGTGCGCCAGGCGCCCTGCTCGAAATGCTGCTTGGCCTGCTGGCTGGTGAGCCGGAACAAGCGGTAGTGCTTGTCGAAACCGTCGCGGATGGTGCGGGCGATGTCGAACGCGATCTGCGAGCGCAGCAGTTTGGGGAAAGCAGCCTGGATCATGGGTCAGCCCTGGTGTGCGTTAGCGGAGGTTCATACTGCCGCCGGTCCAGCCAACGCACACAATGCTTACTTGGTTTCCGCGAACAGTTCGCGGCCGATCAGCATGCGGCGGATTTCGCTGGTGCCGGCGCCAATTTCATACAATTTGGCGTCGCGCCACAGGCGGCCGACCGGATACTCGTTGATGTAGCCGTTGCCGCCCAGCGTCTGGATCGCCTCGCCGGCCATCCAGGTCGCTTTTTCTGCGCTATACAAAATGGCTCCCGCTGCATCCTTGCGCAACTGGCGGACCGCTTCCGGGGTTTTGGCCCGGTCGCAGGCCTGACCGACGGCGTACACATATGCCTTGCACGCCATCATGGTCGAGTACATATCCGCAATCTTACCCTGCATCAGCTGGAATTCGCCGATCGGCTGGCCGAATTGCTTGCGGTCGTGGATGTATGGCACCACCGCGTCCATGCAAGCCTGCATGATGCCCAGCGGGCCGCCGGACAGTACGGTGCGCTCGAAGTCCAGGCCGGACATCAGCACGTTGACGCCCTTGCCCAGGCCGCCCAGCACGTTCTCGGCCGGCACTTCGCAGTTGTCGAACACCAGCTCGCCGGTGTGCGAGCCGCGCATGCCCAGCTTGTCGAGCTTCTGGGCCACGGAGAAGCCCTTGAAGTCTTTCTCGATCAGGAAGGCGGTCATGCCTTTCGGGCCCGCTTCCAGGTCGCTCTTGGCGTAGACCACCAGCACGTCGGCGTCGGGGCCGTTGGTGATCCACATCTTGGTGCCGTTGAGCACCCAGCGGTCGCCCTTGAAGTCGGCGCGCAGCTTCATGCTGACCACGTCGGAACCGGCGTTCGGCTCGGACATGGCCAGTGCGCCGACGTGTTCGCCGGAGATCAGCTTGGGCAGGTATTTTTGTTTTTGCTCTTCGGTGCCGTTGCGCTTGATCTGGTTGACGCACAGATTCGAGTGGGCGCCGTAGGACAGGCCGACCGAGGCCGAGGCGCGCGAGATTTCCTCCATCGCGACGATGTGGGCCAGGTAGCCCATGTTGGCGCCGCCGTATTCCTCGCCGACGGTGATGCCGAGCACGCCCAGATCGCCCATCTTGCGCCACAGGTCCATCGGGAACTGGTCGCTGCGGTCGATTTCAGCGGCGCGCGGCGCGATTTCGGCGGCGGCGAACTGTTGCACGGCTTCGCGCAGGGCGGCGATGTCTTCGCCGTGGTCAAAGGTCAGGCCTGGGAGATGGAGCATGTCGTCCTCATTCTTGTGTTTTGATGGAAGCGTCAATCATACGCCGGTGTGACGTTAACGTAAACGTAAAGCAGCGGTGACGGTGGGCCGTCACGCAATATTGCTATTTGTATTAGATTGTGGCCGGCCGGGGTTCGCCGATCGCGGCCAGCAGGCGCTTGCATTCGTCCTCGTGGGCGGTGATTTCGGCCAGCGACATTTCGATGTCCTCGCGCTGCTGTTCCAGCGTTTCGCGGTGCTGCGCCAGCACGCCCAGGAAGCGGTTCATCTGGGCGCTGGTATCCTTGGGCGATTCGTACATGTCGACCAGGCTCTTGATCTCCGACAGCGACAGCCCCAGGCGCTTGCCGCGCAGGGTCAGCTTGAGGCGGGTGCGGTCGCGCGGTGTGTAGACGCGGTTGCGGCCGCCCGCGCCTTCGCGGGACGGGCTCAGCAAGCCCTGGTCTTCGTAAAAGCGGATGGCGCGCGCCGTGATGTCGAATTCACGGGCCAGTTCGGTAATGGTATAGGTGGGCATCTCTGGGTTTGCGGTAAAGTCGTACAATTTCCGTTTACGTCAACGTCAAGCACATTGTAGCGCGCCTGACTTCCCGAAAGAAGAAAAATGAACCCGCTCGAATTGCAACTGGACTACCCGCTGGGCGACACCATCCCGGCCACCGGCGCCGTGCACGAAATCGTCGCCGGCCTGCGCTGGCTGCGCATGCCGCTGCCGTTTGCGCTGGATCATATCAACCTGTGGCTGTTGCGCGATGGCGACGGCTGGAGCGTGGTCGACAGCGGCGTGGCCGGCGACGCCACCCGCGCCGCCTGGGAAACCATCTTCGAAAACGGCCTGGATGGCTTGCCGGTCCGGCGCGTGTTCGCCACCCACTGCCATCCCGACCACATCGGCCTGGCCGACTGGCTGTGCCGCCGCTGGGACGTGCCGCTGTGGACCACCACTGGCGAATACGCCTTCGCGCGCATGATGTCGGCCGCGCTGCCGGGCGTGGATGGTTCGGCGGCGCTGCCGCATTTCCAGCGCCACGGCCTGCGCGAGCCGGACATGCTGGAAAAAATGGCTAGCCGGAAAAACTACTACCCGACGCTGGTACCGTCGGTGCCGGCCGCCTACACCCGCATCCAGGATGGACAGTTGGTTGCGATTGGCGACCATCGCTGGCGGGTGATCACCGGCTTCGGCCATGCCCCCGAGCATGCTTCGCTGTATTGCGCATCACTCAACATGCTGATCGCCGGCGACATGGTGCTGCCGCGCATCTCCACCAATGTGTCGGTTTTCGCGGTGGAACCGGAGGCCAACTCGCTGACGCTGTATCTTGACTCATTGAGCAAGTTTGTTGACTTGCCGAACGATGTATTGGTGCTGCCCTCGCACGGCAAACCATTCCGCGGGCTGCATACCCGCATCGCCCAGTTGCGCCAGCACCACGCCGAGCGGCTGGCCGAGGTGGTCGACGCCTGCCGCGATTGGCAGTCGGCGGCCGACATCGTGCCGATGATGTTCAAACGGCCGCTAGACGCCCACCAGCTTAGCTTTGCGCTGGGCGAAGCGCTGGCGCATCTGCACAAATTGTGGCACGACGGTATCGTGCGCCGTGAAACAGGAGCGGACGGCATCATACGTTTCCGCGTCGCGTAGCGTTGAAAGTGTGGCCGTAAACTAGTAGTGGTGTTATTGTAATAACTTCACTATTTCCACTGAAAACGGCTCCGAGCCTTCGGCCCGTTTGGCAGCGGTAAACCGAATAAAGTTCGGTGCAGGTTCTTGCCTGTACTTGCACTTACAGAGGATAAAGTGTTAATTATAAAATCCCATCACGTCACAGTCAGATCTTAAAAACAAGAGACTGACTTTCATGACGCAACGTGAAATAGTGCAATTATGAATTCTTCTAATGAACGCGAAAGCTTTAGCCAGCGCTTGCAACAGGCTCTCAAAAACGCCCACTACTCCCCCGACAGCCCAACTCGTTTGGCGCGGGAATTCAATATACGCTTCGATGGCCGTCCCATCACCGTCCACGCCGCCCGCAAATGGTTGGTAGGCGAGGCGATTCCGACCCAGGAAAAGCTGCGCATGATCGCCCAGTGGCTGGGCGTGCCGGCCGAATGGCTGCGCTTTGGCGGCGCCGAAGCGGACGCGCCGACTGGCGAAGGCGGCAACGGCCTGTCGCGTTTCGAGTCGGCCGACGTCAAGCTGATCGCGGATTTGCAACGCCTGGACGAACATCACCGCCAGATTGCACGCGAATTTATACGCATGCTGGTGCGGGTTAATTACCAAAAGTAGTCATTTTAAGTACTACTACGGAGTTATTTTGACCGTTTGTGACTGAGGTCCAAAGTGTTTCCGTGTGAAACTAGTTTCACGGTCTGGCCGGTTTTTGTTCGGATAGGGCGTCCCTCAGGGGGCGCCCTTTTTATTTTTTGGGGCTTTACGAATTGTCATAGTTTCGACACGGATTTGAGGCACAATAGGCAATCAGCCATCGCTGAGCCGCAGCATTTACTTCGGGAGCCAAGCTTTTGAGCCGTCTTATGAAAAGTAACTACAGCAACGTCGCGCAGTTAAAAGATTTGATGACCGTCCCCCCGATGACCGCCGCCCAGCACGCGGAAGTAATGCGCAAGCGCATTGCCCACCGCCGCATGGTCGAGGAAGCACGGGATCTGAAGAAAGCCAGCGGATCGCAGTTCGATAAACGCTAGGCTGGGGTAGCAGGCGCGGTAGAGCAGGTCTTAGCTGGACTCGCTGGTCGGCTTCATGCCGTTCCAGCGCGGGGCCATCGTGTGCTCGATGCCGAACAAATCAATGACCCGAGCGACCGTGTGGTCGACCATCTCCGCAATGCTTTGCGGATTGTGATAAAAGCTGGGCAGCGGCGGGAAGATGATCCCACCCATTTCCGTCACCGCCGTCATATTGCGCAAGTGCGCCAGGTTGAACGGCGTTTCCCTCACCATCAGCACCAGCCGGCGGCGCTCCTTGAGCACCACGTCGGCCGCGCGCGCGATCAGGTTGTCCGACAGGCCATGCGCCACCGACGCCAGCGTCTTCATCGAGCAAGGCGCGACGATCATCCCATCCGACTGGAAAGAACCGCTGGCGATCGAGGCGCCGACGTCGCGCACCTTGTGCACCACGTGGGCCAGCGCTTCGACCTCGCGCCGCGGCAGTCCGGTTTCCTGGTGCAGCGTGAGGACCGCGGCATCGGAGACGATCAGATGCGTCTCGATGCCGGGGGTATGTTGCAACTGTTGCAGCAGACGCACGCCATACACCGCGCCGGTGGCGCCGGTGATGGCGATGATGATCCGCCGGGCCACGAGAGGCCGCGGACGATCAGGCATCCAGCAGGGCCTTCAGTTCGCCGGACTCGAACATCTCGTTCATGATGTCCGAACCGCCGATGAACTCGCCTTTGACGTAGAGCTGCGGAATGGTAGGCCAGTTCGAGTAGTCCTTGATGCCTTGGCGGACTTCAGGATCTTCCAGCACGTTGACGGTGGCAATGTTCTCAACGCCGCAGGCTTTCAGGATCTGGATGGCGCGGCCGGAAAAGCCGCATTGCGGGAACTGGGCGGTGCCCTTCATGAACAGCACCACGGGGGTGGCGGTCACGGTTTCTTTGATCCAGGTTTGTACGTCGCTCATAGCTGCCTCGGTGAAAAGTAATATTAGATGCCGACATTTTATAAGAAATGCGGCCGCCGCGTGGTTGACAAGACGAAAATCATTGGTAGTATAGCGTACATCGATATATCGACTCTCGATATAGCGATACACGATACAGAAGGAACGCGATGGGCGATATCCATTACTCGAAGTATCTGCCGTTGTCCGAGGCCACGTTTTACGTGATGTTGGCGCTGAATGAGCCGCTGCACGGCTACGCCATCATGCAGAAGGTGGAAACGATGAGTGGCGGCAGCGTCACGCTGGGGCCGGGCACCTTGTACGGCGTGTTCGGCACGCTGGAAAAGCAGGCCTTGATCGTCAAGGTGGCGGAAGAAGAGCGGCGCAAGGTGTATGCGCTGACGGAGTTGGGCCGGAAGGTGCTGGCTGAGCAGGTGCGGCGGCTGGAAATCATGGTGAGCAACGCCCGTGCGTTGCTGAACGCGTCTTAAGGAGACCGTATGGACCTGGTGAAAAAGTACAAACTGTGGTTTGCCTGGCAGGACGAGCAATGCGAGGCATGGTTGCAGCGCATGGCGGCGCAGGGCATGCACCTTCGCAGCGTGAACTCGTTCGGTATCCATACCTTCGAGCTGGGCGAGCCTGCGGACGTCGCTTACCGGCTGGAGGTGGGCGGCGACAGTTTCGATCCGGCCTATCAGCGCCTGTTGCAAGATGCGGGCTGGGAATACGTGACGATACTGACCGGCGGCTGGCATTGCTGGCGCCACCCCATCAAGGCTGGCCAACCGGCGCCGGAGCTGTTCACCGACCACGCGGACAAGCGCCGTAAATACTGGCGCATGCTGGCACCGTTCGCGCTGATGGTGGCATTTCAACTCTACAACGCGCGCAGTTGGCAACGGTGGGGAAGCTCAACCAGTTGGACCGCGCTGGAAACGCTGAGCATCTGCATCTTTCTGCTCTGCGCCTACAGCACGGTCAAACTGGGTCAGCGTATTGCAGCTCTGAGATAGGAGGTTGTGTGGAAAACGGTACCGTAGTGCGGAAGTACAAATTTTGGTGGGCTTGGAAGGATGACAAGCACGAGCAATGGCTGCAGAGCATGGCGTCCCAGGGCATGCATCTGCGCGACGCCAACGTCATCGGCATGCACAGCTTCGTGCGCGGCGCGCCGGCGGACGTGGCGTATCGCTGGGACATGGGCACTCAACGGCGCGATCCGCATTACAGGCAGTTGTTTCAAGATGCGGGCTGGGAGCATGTGACATCCATTGGGGTCTGGCATTGCTGGCGTAAAACCTGCAAGGCCGGCGTGGCGCCGGAAATCTATACCGATAACACCGGCCGGATACGCAGGTACCGGAAGGTGCTCATCGTGATGTGCCTGGGCGCCTTGGCGCAGCTGCCGCCGATCCTGATCAGCAGCGGTCATTGGCCCGAATTGCTGGGGGGGCCGGCCCACCTGACCGGCATCCCCGCCGCGACGCGATGGCTGAATGTCGCGTTGTTGCTGCTACTGCTGTATGGCGTTGCCAGATTAGGCAAGCGCATCCGCGACTTGAAGCAGGCTTAACCCCGCAGCTTGGCAAAGGCGGCCGCCATGCTGCCGCCGACCGGCTCGGACTTGGCGGCCTGCTTCTGGTGCTGGCCCATGCTCTTGCGGTCGTTGCGATCGCCGCGCTGCTGCGGCTGCGAACCGGCCTGCGGCGCGCTGTCGCTCAGGCGCATGGTCAGGGCGATCCGCTTGCGCTTCTCGTCCACTTCCAGCACCTTGACCTTGACCACCTGGCCGGCCTTGACCACCGTGTGCGGGTCCTTGACGAAGGTGTTCGACAGGGCCGAGATGTGCACCAGGCCGTCCTGGTGCACGCCGATGTCGACGAAGGCGCCGAACGCGGCCACGTTGGTGACCACGCCTTCCAGGATCATGTCCGGACGCAGGTCGCGGATTTCTTCCACGCCGTCCTTGAAGGTGGCGGTGGTGAACTCGGGACGCGGATCGCGGCCCGGCTTCTCCAGCTCCTTCAGGATGTCGGAGATGGTCGGCACGCCGAACTTGTCGTCGGCGTACTTGGCCGGATTGAGCGTCTTGATCAACGCGGTCTCGCCGATGACGGCCTTGATGTCCTTCTTGATGTCGCCCAGGATTTTTTCCACCAGCGGATACGATTCCGGGTGCACCGCCGAGGCGTCCAGCGGGTTCTCGCCGCCCATCACGCGCAGGAAGCCGGCCGCCTGTTCAAAGGTCTTGTCACCCAGGCGCGGCACCGCTTTCAACCCTGCGCGCGAGGTGAACGCGCCCTTGATGTCGCGGTAGGACACGATCGCCTGCGCCACCGAGGCCGACAGGCCCGACACCCGCGCCAGCAGCGGCGCCGAGGCGGTGTTCACATCGACGCCGACCGCGTTCACGCAGTCCTCGACCACCGCGTCCAGCGAGCGGGCCAGCTGGGTCTGCGAGACGTCGTGCTGGTACTGGCCGACGCCGATCGATTTCGGATCGATCTTGACCAGCTCGGCCAGCGGATCTTGCAGGCGGCGGGCGATCGACACCGCGCCGCGCAGCGACACGTCCATGTCCGGCAGCTCGCGCGAGGCGAACTCCGACGCCGAGTACACCGACGCGCCCGCTTCCGAGACGACGATCTTGGTCATTTTCTGTTCAGGGAATTGCTTGATCAAGTCCTGCGCCAGCTTGTCGGTCTCGCGCGAGGCGGTGCCGTTGCCGATCGAAATCAAGGACACATTGTGCTTGGCGGCCAGCTTGCCCAGGGTGTGCAGCGAGCCGTCCCAGTCGTTCTTCGGCTGGTGCGGGTAGATCACGGCGGTATCGACCACCTTGCCGGTGGCGTCCACCACCGCCACCTTGACGCCGGTGCGCAGGCCGGGGTCCAGGCCCATGGTGGCGCGCTGGCCGGCCGGCGCCGCCAGCAGCAGCGCCTTCAGGTTGGTGGCGAAGACGTTGATCGCGTCCAGCTCGGAACGCTCGCGCAGCGCGCCCATCAGCTCGGTTTCCAGGTGCATGAAGCTCTTCACGCGCCAGGTCCAGCGGGCGGTGTCGCCCAGCCATTTGTCGGCCGGACGGCCCTGGTTCTTGATGCCGAAACGGGCGGCGATGCGGCCTTCGCACGGATTGTGCGGCGCGTCCCACTTCGGTTTTTCGGCCTCGGTGTCCAGCCGCAGCGTGACATCGAGGATGCCTTCGCGGCGGCCGCGCAACAGCGCCAGCGCGCGGTGCGACGGCACGGTGCCTATGGTTTCGGAATAATCAAAGTAATCGGCGAATTTTTCGCCCTCGTCTTGCTTACCTTCAATAACCTTGGATTCAACAATGCCATGATCCAATACGTATTCGCGCAAGGATTGCAGCAACGTTGCATCTTCGGCAAATCGTTCCATCAGGATCTGGCGGGCGCCGTCCAGCGCGGCCTTGATGTCGACCACGCCGGGATTGTTGCCCTCGGCGGTGGTGAAGGCGTCGCGCAGGTATTTGTTGGCCTCCATCTCCGGGTTCAGTTCCGGGTTGTCCAGCAGGCCGTCGGCCAGCGGCGCCAGGCCCGCTTCGATGGCGATCTGCGCCTTGGTGCGGCGTTTTTGCTTGTAAGGCAGGTATAAGTCTTCCAGACGGGTCTTGTCTTCTGCGTGCATGACAGCATCTAACAGTTCCGGCGTCATCTTATTCTGCTCGGTGATCGATGCCACAATCGCGGCGCGGCGGCCTTCCAGCTCGCGCAGGTAGCGCAGGCGTTCCTCGAGCAGGCGCAGTTGAATGTCGTCCAGGCCGCCGGTGGCTTCTTTCCGGTAGCGGGCGATGAAGGGCACCGTGGCGCCTTCGTCCAGCAGGGCGATGGCGGCGGCAACCTGTATCGGTTTGCAAGTCAGTTCCAGGGCAAGACGTTGTTCGATTGAAGGCAACATGTGGGCGATTCCTAAGCAGTCAAGCCCGGAATCATACGCAATCGGCGCGAATGTGCCAGTCTTGACAGTCCAAAAGGACTGTGCACGGCTTTGTTACACAGCTGGAACGCACAGGTAACATGCAAGGAACACGTTTACATGTGGGTTTTGTAAAGAATCCGCAAACACGAACGCGTGTATGGCGGATAATATCGCCTGTTGCCGTTTTTGAACCATCTTTGACCAACAATGCGACCTATGGATTTTACCCGCGACGACGCCACCGACGATGTTCCCGCCAAGCCAGCTGCTCCGGCCGCCCCGACATCTCCTGCCCGCCTTGCGCCGCCCGCGAATCAATTGTCGTACGCCGTAGCCACCTGGCTGCAGCGTGTGGATGCGGCAGCGCATCCCAAAGCCAAACTGAACGCGCCGCCGGTCGATACCGATCCGAAGCAACAAACCCAATACAAGCTGATCTACGTGATGGCGCCCACCAGCGGCGGCCGCCATGTGGCGCTGTGCCTGTACAAGGCGCGCCTGCGCTCGAACGGCGACGTCGCCGCGGCCAGCCCGGTGAGCGAAGTGTTTTCACTGCTGTCGGCGCCGCCGAGCTTCCTCGCGGCCGGCGACGAGGACTTGATCCGTTTCTTCGTTGCCATGCGCAGCGGACAGAATTCCCAGACCGGCTCCGCCACCGAGCCGCGCGGCAAGATCGGCGCGGCCCTGCTGAACATGCTGGCCGAACAGGATAAGTTGCTTTGGGCAAACTCCTGGGCCGATGTCGGCAATGGCCTGGTCTACCCGCTCAAGGGCGGTGTGATGCGCGAAGCCAACCTGGCCTGGCGCGAAGAAGGCAAGGGCCTGCGCCTGGGCTGGCAGGTGCAGGCGGCGCCGAACGCCAAGCATGTCGGCGCCGACCAGGTCGACTACATGCTGCCGACCGATCCACCCTGGTATATCGACAATCTTTCCTGCGGCGTGCTGCAACTGAACCAGGGCGGCGCTGCTATCCCGCTGGCCGACTTGCAGGCGCTGGTGGCGCAAGCCCCGTTGCTGACCAATAACGACAAGATGCGCGTATCGCAGCTGCTGCTGGCCCACGGCCTGCAACAGCTGATGCCGCTGCCGCAGCCGCTGCCGCAGCGCGTGCGCGACGATGTCAAGCCACGTCCGGTGTTGACGCTGGACGCCGCCATGCTGGCCGACGGCTCGCTGCAACGCTGGCACGACTTCGCCGTGCTGTCCTTCGACTACGACGGCGAGCGCGTGTCGTTCGACCCGTCGCAGCGCGTGGTGCGCCAGAAGGGTGAAGTGACCGAAATCATCCAGCGCGACAGCGCCGCCGAAGAGCTGGCCCTGTCGCTGCTGACCGAACGCCACTTCCTGCCGCCCGCGACCTTGCCGCTGAGCAGCGTCAAAGGCGGCCTGTTGCTGCCAAACCAGGCCGAATGGCTGCGCTTTGCCCGCGACGGCATCGAGGCGCTGAAGCAGGCCGGCTGGAAGGTCGAAAAAACCGTCAAGTACCGCTATGACGTCAGCGACGTCGGCGACTGGTACGCCGACGTGGTGGAAGACCCGGCCGACGGCGGCCGCGCCTGGTTCGAACTGGAACTGGGCATCATGGTTGACCAGGACCGTGTGCCATTGCTGCCGGTGCTGGTGCAAATGATACGCAGCGCGCCGAACGACTTCAATCCGAAAACCATCGCCCTGCACAGCGACGAAGACCAGATGCTGGCCACCTTGCCGGACGGCAGCCGCGTCGCCCTGCCGTGGGGCCGCGTCAAGCCCATCCTGACCACGCTGGGCGAGCTGTATTTCAGCGACAAGATCAAGACCTCGCTGCGCATGGCCACGCTGGACGCCGCGCGCCTGGACGACCTGTCCCGCAACGTCGAGCTGAACTGGACCGGCGGCGCCGAGCTGCGCGAAATGGGCGCCCGCCTGAACCAGTTCGGCGCCGTCAAGCGCATCCCCACCCCGGCCAGCCTGCAGGCGACACTGCGCGACTACCAGTCCGACGGTTTGTCGTGGATGCAGTTCCTGCGCGAATACGGCTTCGCCGGCATCCTGGCCGACGATATGGGCCTGGGCAAGACCGTGCAGACGCTGGCGCACATCCTGGTGGAAAAGGAGGCCGGCCGCCTGACCGCGCCGGCGCTGGTGATCGCGCCGACCAGCCTGATGGGCAACTGGCAGGAAGAGGCGGCGCGCTTCGCCCCCGGCCTGCGCGTGCTGCTGTTGCAAGGCAAGGACCGCATGGGCCAGTTCGACCAGATCGCCGAAGCCGACCTGGTGCTGACCACCTACGCGCTGTTGCCGCGCGACGAGGAAAAACTGCGCGAGCATGATTTCCACCTGGTCATCCTGGACGAATCGCACTACATCAAGAACACCCGCAGCAAGGCCGCGCAAAGCGCCGGCCTGTTGCGCGCGCGCCACCGGCTGTGCCTGTCCGGCACGCCGCTGGAAAACCACCTGGGCGAGCTGTGGTCGCAATTCCACTTCTTGCTGCCGGGCCTGCTCGGCGACGAGAAGGGTTTCAACACCGTGTTCCGTCATCCGATCGAGCGCCAGGACGATCCGCTGCGGCGCGCGCTGCTGAACCGCCGCATCAAGCCTTTCCTGCTGCGCCGGACCAAGGACAACGTGGCCAAGGAATTGCCGCCGAAGACGGAGATGGTGCGCAAGGTCGAACTGACCGGCGCCCAGCGCGACCTGTACGAGACGGTGCGCCTGGCCATGGACCAGAAGGTGCGCGAGGAGATCGACCGCAAGGGCGTGGCGCGCAGCCAGATCGTCATCCTGGAGGCGCTGCTGAAACTGCGCCAGGTGTGCTGCGATCCGCGCCTGGTCAAGTCGCTGCCGTCGAAGAAGCAGACGGCCGGCTCGGCCAAGCTGATCGACCTGATGCAGATGGTCGAGGATTTGCTGGAAGAGAACCGCAAGATCCTGGTGTTCTCGCAGTTCACCAGCATGCTCGAGCTGATCGAGGAAGAACTGGAAGCGCGCGATATCCCGTATGCCTTGCTGACCGGCGAAACCAAGGACCGCAGCGCGCAAGTGGCGGCCTTCCAGCAGGGTGCGGTGCCGATTTTCCTGATCAGCCTGAAAGCGGGCGGCGTCGGCCTCAACCTGACGGCGGCCGACACCGTGATCCACTACGATCCGTGGTGGAACCCGGCGGCGGAAAACCAGGCCACCGACCGCGCCTGGCGCATCGGCCAGGACAAGCCGGTGTTCGTCTACAAGCTGATCGCCAAGGGCACGCTGGAGGAGAAAATCCAGGTGCTGCAGCAGAAAAAATCCGATCTGGCGCAATCCATCCTGGCCGAAGGCGAGTCGCAGAAAATGGCGCTCACCCAGGAGGACTTGCAGCAGATCTTCGCACCGCTGGCGGAATAAGTGGCGACCGTGGCCGAACTGCAAGCGGCGTTGCGCCAGTCGCAGGCCGAGGCCGAGCGCTATCGCCTGCTGCTCCAGCACAGCGGCGAGGTCAGCTGGATGGCCGACTGCGCCAGCCTGCAACTATCCTGGCTCAGTCCGGCCGCCGAGCGCCAGTTCGGCTACACGCTGGACTCGGCGCAGGCGCTGGCGGCCGGCCTGTTGCAGCAGCTGCCCGCCAGGCTGGAACGCCACGCCGGCGGCGACCCGAGCCGCGTGCGCCTGCTGCGTGAGACCGAATTGCCCCATGCCGACGGCCGCCTGCTGCCGGTGGAAATCGAATCGACCCTGATCCTCGACGGGCGCGGCGTCGCCGTCAGCGTGGTCGGCGTGGTGCGCGACCTGAGCGCGCGCCGCGAACTGGCCGCGCAGCAGAAAAAGTTCGCCTCCATGCTGTCGCACGAATTCCGCACGCCGCTGTCGACCATCGACGGCGCCGTGCAGCGCCTGGAAATGACCGGCGCCCACCACGACGAAGGCACGCGCAAGCGCTACCGCAAGATCCAGACTGCGGTCGACCGCATGCTGGCGATGCTGGATGAGTACCTGTCGCCGGAGCGCATGGCCAGCATCGGCCGCGAACGCCAACCGAACGAAATCTGTCCCGCCACGCTGCTGGAAGCGGTGGCCGAGCAGGCGCGCGGCCGTCGTCCGTGCGTGACCGTGCGGACCGAATCGCTGCCGCAGTGGATGCGTTGCGACCCCGCCGGTGTGCGTTTATGCCTGGAAATTTTGCTCGACAATGCAATTAAGTACACAACTGCCAATAGTCCGATAGAATTGATAGGCAAAATGGCAAGCGAGGGCGGCGTCGAGTTCCTGGTGCGCGATCACGGCGCCGGTCTGCCGGCGGCGGAATTGGCGCAGGTGTTCGACAAGTCCTTCCGCGGCAGCAACGCCGCCGGCATCGCCGGATCGGGGCTGGGCCTGTATATGGCGCGCGCCGTGGTGGATGTACACGGTGGAACGCTGACGGCAACAAATGTTTCTGAAAGCGGCACGGAATTTCGGATTTGGCTGCCCATAGCGGCCAGCGCCGGGAAAAGCCTTGCGCGGGCGGGTGGCAGCAGTGATAATTCCTTGAGCGCAAGCTGAAATAGCAAGGCGGGACTGAGCACTGTTGCTCAATAATCGATCGAATGGCGCATCAATGACGCAAATACTCATCGTGGAAGACAATCTGGACTATGCCGAAGAAATGGCAGAGTTTTTGACTGAGCTTGAACACGAAGTGCACATCACTAACAACGCCAGCGAAATGTGGTCGGCCCTCAGCCAGGGCAATGTCGGCGTGGTGGTGCTCGATCTGGGCCTGCCGGACGAAGACGGTTTCAATGTGATCCCCCGGATGCGCCAGCTGTATCCGCAAATCGGCCTGCTGGTGTTGACCGGCCGGGTCGCGTTCGACAACCGTATCCTCGGTCTGCGCCTGGGCGCCGACCACTACCTGACCAAGCCGATCAAATTCCCGGAACTGGCGGCCCACATCGAGGCGCTGGATCGCCGCGTCGGTCCGCAGGAAACCGTGCCGGTGCCGAGCAAGTGGACGCTCAAAGTCAGCGCCCGCCAGCTGGAACTGCAAGGCATGGCGATTACCCTGACTGAAAAAGAATGCAATTTCCTGCATCTGCTGACGATTAACACCCGTCCCGTGCCGCGCCAGGTCATCGTGGCCGGCATCGGCGGCGACGATCCGGACGCCGGCCGCCGGGTCGACATGTTGGTGTATCGTTTACGCAAAAAAGCCCGCACCGGCCTGGGCCAGGATCTGCCGCTGCGCAGCGCCTATGGCGAAGGCTACAGTCTGTCCGCCAGCTTTAACTTGTCTTGATCGCATTTCGATAGTAATTTTGTTGTGTGAGAATGTGAGAGTTTCCTAAGCGCAGCTTTGACGTAGCATGAATTTTCCACCTACAACTGTTGGGGAGAATTGTAATGCGCTACAGCGATTGGAAGATTGGGATACGTCTGGCCGGCGGCTTTGGCCTGGTGATGTTGTTGGTCGTCGGCATGGCCATGGCCGGCATGTGGCGATTGCAGGCGGTGGGCGACCTGACCGAACAGATGGTCGGCAGCGCCAGCGTCAAGGAACGCCTGACCGCCGAATGGCATAACCAGATCAGCATCAGCGGCGTCAGCGTACTGGCCTTTGCCCGCAATACCGAAACCGCCGAATCGCCGGCGCTCTCCGAAAAAGCCGCCGCCACCCGCGCGCGCGTCAACGCCATCCAGAAGCAACTCGAACCCCTGCTCGTCAGCGATGAGGAAAAAGCCTTGCTGGAGACGGTCGCCTCGGTGCGCAAGGGATATGCGGCCAGCCGCGACCTGTTATTCAAGCTCAAGAAGAGCGGCGACATCGCCGGCGCCCGCGCGCTGGCCGACAGCAAGCTGGATCAGCAATTCAATGCCTATCTGGACAGTGTGCAGAAAATCGGCGACTACGAGGCCGGCGTCGGCCGTGCGCTGGGGCAAGAGGTGCAGACGCAATACCATTCCGGCCAGCGCTTCCTGCTGGGGCTGACGGCCGGCGCGCTGGTGCTGGGCGCCTGGTTCGCCTACATCATCGGCGTCTCGATCACCGGCCCCATCCATAAGGCGGTGCGGGTGGCGCAGACCGTCGCTGCTGGCGACCTGAGCAGCAAGATCGATGTGCGCAGCAAGGACGAGACCGGCATGTTGCTGCAAGCGCTGAAGGACATGAACGCCAGCCTGGTCAATATCGTCGGCCAGGTCCGCAGCGGCACCGACACCATCGCCACCGCCTCCGGCCAGATCGCCAGCGGCAACCTCGATCTGTCGGCCCGCACCGAGCAGCAGGCCAGCTCGCTGCAACAGACCGCCTCGTCGATGGAAGAACTGACCGCCACCGTCAAGCAGAACGGCAACAACTCGCGCCAGGCGCATACCCTGGCGCTGTCGGCCTCGGAAGTGGCGGTCAAGGGCGGCAGCGTGGTCGACGAAGTGGTCGACACCATGAGCGAGATCAGCGCCTCCGCGCACAAGATCGTCGACATCATCGCGGTGATCGACGGCATCGCCTTCCAAACCAATATCCTGGCGCTGAACGCGGCGGTGGAGGCGGCCCGCGCCGGCGAGCAGGGCCGCGGCTTCGCGGTGGTGGCGACCGAGGTGCGCAACCTGGCCCAGCGCAGCGCCAGCGCGGCACAGGAAATCAAGGCCTTGATCGGCGATTCGGTCAACAAGGTGGAGAGCGGCGCGCGCCTGGTGGCCCAGGCCGGCAGCACGATGCGGGAAATCGTCGTCAACGTGCGGCGCGTGACCGATATCATCGGCGAAATCACCGCCGCCAGCGCCGAACAGACCAACGGCATCGAGCAGATCAACCGCGCCATCGCGCAGATGGACCAGGTGACGCAACAGAATGCCGCGCTGGTCGAGGAAGCGGCTGCCGCCTCCGCCGCCCTGCAGGACCAGAGCGGCGCGCTGGCCCGCGTAGTCAGTGTGTTCCAGCTTTCCGGCAATATGAGCAAAAAGAGGGACAGAGTCAGGCCGGTTTTGCTGGGCGCTTGAATAATCGGGGACAGAGTGGTGTAGAATGGCCGTATCCGATACATTTTGCTCACTTTTATGGCACGTCTACCCCGCTTGATCGTCCCCGGCCAGCCGCATCACGTTATCCAGACCGGTAATAACAACCAAACCATCTTCCAGGACACGGAAGATTATCAAACCCTCCTCGGCTGGCTGCGCACCGCCGCCAAGAACTACAAAGTGGCGGTGCACGCCTATGTGTTGATGCCGAATCACCTGCATTTGCTGGTCACGCCGGCCGATGCGGACGGCCTGGGCCAGATGATGCAGTGGATAGGCCGCTACTACGTGCCCTATTTCAACCAAAAATACGGCCGCAGCGGTACTTTGTGGAATGGACGCTACAAAACCTCGCTGATCGACGCAGAGCAATACTTCATGTCGTGCAGCCGATATATCGAGTTCAATCCGGTGCGCAACGGCATGGTGGGGCGGGCCGAGGATTATCCATGGTCCAGCTATCCGCACCACGCCGGGCTGCGCTCGGACGGCCTGATCGTCGACCATCCGAAGTTCTGGGAGCTGGGCAACACGCCGTTCCAGCGCGAGGCGGCCTATATCGCGCTGGCCGAGCCGGCGCTGAGCGAGGACGAGGTGGCCAGCATCGGCAAGGCGCTGCTCAAGGGCTGGCCTCTGGGCAGCGAGCAATTCAAGACGGCGCTACAGCACAAGGTCAAGCGCCAGGTATTGCCGGCCAAGCGCGGCAGACCGTTCAAAATCAAGCCGGAAGCGGCCTGAACAGCTATCTGAAACCGCGGGAATTGCCAGTTCCCGCGGTTTTTTTTAAACCGCCATTACTCTGTCCCTAATTAAAATTTTAAGCAACCAGTAGAAATTAAATGCGACTCCGACCCTAATTGTTATTGTTGAAGTTTACGCTGCATTGCACTACTCTAGCCTTTCGTTAGTCAAAATTGCAGTGGAGAGCCCCCATGAAAGCCCAAGGTCTGTACGATCCGTCCAATGAACACGATGCCTGTGGCGTCGGTTTCGTCGCCCACATCAAGGGCAACAAGAGCCACTCCATCGTGGAACAGGGTCTATTGATCCTGAAAAACCTCGATCACCGGGGCGCCGTCGGCGCCGATGCGCTGATGGGTGATGGCGCCGGCATCCTGATCCAGATTCCGGACCAGTACTACCGCGACGAGATGGCCAAGCAAGGCGTGGAACTGCCGCCGCCAGGCGAATACGGCGTCGGCATGGTGTTCCTGCCGAAGGAAAACGCCTCCCGCATCGCTTGCGAACAGGAAATCGAGCGCGCCGTGCGCCTCGAAGGCCAGGTCGTGCTGGGCTGGCGCAATGTGCCGGTCGATTGCGACATGCCGATGTCCCCTAGCGTGCGCGCCAAAGAGCCGGTGATACGCCAGATCTTCATCGGCCGCGGCGCCGACATCATGGTGACCGATGCGCTGGAACGCAAGCTGTACGTGATCCGCAAGTCGTCCGGCCACGCCATCCAGGCCTTGAAACTGATCCACGGCAAAGAATTCTTCGTGGCCTCGCTGTCGGCCCGTACCATCGTCTACAAGGGCCTGCTGCTGGCGGACCAGGTCGGCGTGTACTATAAAGACTTGCAAGATGCGCGCTGCATCTCCGCGCTGGCGCTGGTGCACCAGCGTTTCTCGACCAACACCTTCCCGGAATGGCCGCTGGCCCACCCGTACCGCCTGATCGCCCACAACGGCGAGATCAACACCGTCAAAGGCAACTTCAACTGGATGCGCGCCCGTGAAGGCGTGATGAAATCCGCCGTGCTGGGCGACGACCTGCAGAAACTGTTCCCGCTGATCTACGAAGGCCAGTCGGACACCGCCTGCTTCGACAACGCGCTGGAACTGCTGCTGATGGCAGGCTATCCGATCGCCCAGGCGATGATGATGATGATCCCGGAAGCCTGGGAAAATCACGGCACGATGGACGACAATCGCCGTGCGTTCTACGAATATCACGCAGCAATGATGGAGCCATGGGACGGCCCGGCCGCCATGGCCTTCACCGACGGCCGCTACATCGGCGGCACCCTGGACCGCAATGGTTTGCGTCCAGCCCGCTACATCGTCACCGACGACGACCTGGTGGTGATGGCCTCGGAATCGGGCGTGCTGCCGATTCCGGAATCGAAAATCATCCAGAAATGGCGTCTGCAACCAGGCAAGATGTTCCTGATCGACCTGGAAGCGGGCCGCATCATCGACGATAAAGAGCTGAAAGACACCTACGCCAACGCCAAGCCCTACAAGGCCTGGATCAACGCGGTGCGCATCAAGCTCAACGAGATCAAGCTCAGCGAAAGCCAGCTGGCGCACAACCGCGCCAAGGACGTCGCACCGGCCCAGGGCGAAAAAGCCACGCCGTCGCTGCTGGACCGCCAGCAAGCCTTCGGCTACACCCAGGAAGATTTGAAATTCCTGATGGCGCCGATGGCCGCCGCCGGCGAAGAAGCCACCGGCTCGATGGGCAACGACTCGCCGCTGGCCGTCATGTCCAACAAGCTCAAGCCGCTGTACAACTACTTCAAGCAGCTGTTCGCGCAGGTGACCAACCCGCCGATCGACCCGATCCGCGAAGCGATGGTGATGTCGCTGGTGTCCTTCATCGGCCCGAAACCGAATCTGCTCGACACCAACAACGTCAATCCGCCGATGCGCCTGGAAGTGTCGCAGCCTGTCCTGGGCTTCGACGACATGGCCCGCCTGCGCGGCATCAGCGCGCATACCGGTGGCAAGTTCAAGTCATATGAGCTCAACATCTGCTATCCGCTGGCATGGGGCAAGGACGGCGTGGAAGCCTGCCTGGCCTCGCTGTGCGCCGAGGCGGTCGATGCGGTCAAGTCCGGCCACAACATCCTGATCGTGTCGGACCGCTCGGTGAGTCCTGAGCGCGTGGCGATTCCCGCGCTGCTGGCGACGTCGACCGTGCACCAGCACCTGGTCAGCAAGGGCTTGCGCGCCTCCACCGGCCTGGTCGTCGAGACCGGTTCGGCCCGCGAAACCCACCACTTCGCGCTGCTGGCAGGCTACGGCGCCGAAGCGATCCACCCTTACCTGGCGATGGAAACGCTGGTCGAGATGGCGCTCGGCATGCCGGGCGACATGACCGGCGAAAAGGCGGTGTACAACTACACCAAGGCCGTCGGCAAGGGCCTGATGAAGGTCATGTCCAAGATGGGCATTTCGACCTATATGTCCTACTGCGGCGCGCAGATCTTCGAAGCGGTCGGCCTGAACAAGTCGCTGGTCGACAAGTATTTCAAGGGCACGGCCTCCAACGTGGAAGGCATCGGCGTGTTTGAAGTGGCGGAAGAAGCGCTGCGCCTGCACAACCTGGCCTTCGGCAACGATCCAGTGCTGGCCAACCACCTGGACGCCGGCGGCGAGTACGCCTACCGCGTGCGGGGCGAAGACCACCTGTGGACCCCGGATGCGATCGCCAAGTTGCAGCATTCGACCCGCAGCAACAACTTCTCCAGCTACAAAGAGTACGCCCAGATCATCAACGACCAGACCAAGCGCCACCTGACCTTGCGCGGCCTGTTCGAGTTCAAGCTCGATCCGAGCAAGGCGATCCCGCTGGACGAAGTCGAGCCGGCCAAGGAAATCGTCAAGCGCTTCGCGACCGGCGCGATGTCGATGGGTTCGATCTCGACCGAAGCCCACGCCACGCTGGCGGTGGCGATGAACCGCATCGGCGGCAAGTCCAACACCGGCGAAGGCGGCGAAGATCCATCGCGCTACACGATGGAACTGAAGGGGATCAAGATCAAGCAGGGCGAGACCATGGCGTCGGTCATGGGCAAGGAGCAGATGGTGGTCGACATTGCCTTGCAGGAGGGCGATTCGCTGCGCTCGCGCATCAAGCAGGTGGCGTCCGGCCGTTTCGGCGTGACCGCGGCCTACCTGAACTCGGCCGACCAGATCCAGATCAAGATGGCGCAGGGCGCCAAGCCGGGCGAAGGCGGCCAGCTGCCGGGCCATAAGGTTTCCGAATACATTGCAACGCTGCGCTTCTCGGTGCCGGGCGTGGGTCTGATCTCGCCGCCGCCGCACCACGATATCTACTCGATCGAAGATCTGGCCCAGCTGATCCACGACCTGAAGAACGCCAATCCGCGCGCTTCGATCTCGGTCAAGCTGGTGTCGGAAGTCGGCATCGGCACCGTGGCCGCCGGCGTGACCAAGGCCAAGGCCGATCACGTGGTGGTCGCCGGCCATGACGGCGGCACCGGCGCTTCGCCGCTGTCGTCGGTCAAGCACGCCGGTACGCCGTGGGAGCTGGGTCTGGCGGAAACGCAGCAGACGCTGGTGCTGAACGGCCTGCGCAGCCGTATTCGGGTGCAAGCGGATGGCCAGATGCGCACCGGCCGCGACGTCGTCATCGCCGCCATGCTGGGCGCCGACGAAATCGGCTTCGCCACCGCGCCGCTGGTGGTCGAGGGCTGCATCATGATGCGCAAATGCCACCTCAACACCTGCCCGGTCGGCGTCGCCACGCAGGACCCTGTGCTGCGCGCCAAGTTCTCCGGCAAGCCTGAGTACGTGGTCAACTACTTCTTCTTCGTCGCCGAGGAAGCCCGTCAGCTGATGGCGCAACTGGGCATCCGCACCTATGACGAGCTGATCGGCCGTGTCGACCTGCTGGACAAATCCAAGGCGATCACGCACTGGAAAGCCAAGGGCCTGGACTTCAGCAACATTTTCTACTCGCCGGAAGTGCCGAGCGGCGATTCGATCTACCACACGCAGGAACAGGACCACTGCCTGGACAAGGCGCTCGATCACAAGCTGATCGCGCAAGCCAAGGCCGCGCTGGAAAAAGGCGAACGCGTGTCGTTCATCTCGCCGGTACGCAACGTCAACCGCACCGTCGGCACCATGCTGTCGGGCGAAGTGGCCAAGCGCTACGGCCACGCCGGCCTGCCGGACGACACCATCCACATCCAGCTGCAAGGCACGGCGGGCCAGTCGGCCTGCGCTTTCCTGGCGCACGGCATCACGATCGACCTGGTCGGCGAAGGCAACGACTACGTCGGCAAGGGCTTGTCGGGCGGCCGCATCATCGTGCGTCCGAACACCGAGTTCCGCGGCTGGGCGGTGAACAACATCATCATCGGCAACACCGTGCTGTACGGCGCGATCGCCGGCGAAGCCTTCTTCAACGGCGTGGCCGGCGAGCGTTTCGCCGTGCGTAACTCGGGCGCCACCGCCATCGTCGAAGGCACCGGCGACCACGGTTGCGAATACATGACCGGCGGCACCGTGGTGGTGCTGGGCGCCACCGGCCGCAACTTCGCGGCGGGCATGTCGGGCGGCATCGCCTACGTGTACGACCCGGACGGCGATTTCGAAGCGCGCTGCAACACCTCGATGGTGACCTTGGAGCCGGTGCTGACCGCCAAGGAACAGGCAGCCCAGAGCGAAACCTGGCACGTGCAGCACAAGGACCACGGCCGCGAAGCGGATGAAGTGATCCTGAAGCGCCTGATCGAGCGCCACTTCAAGCACACCGGCAGCACCCGTGCCCGCCTGTTGCTGGACAACTGGGCCGAAGGCCGCGGCAAGTTCGTCAAGGTATTCCCGAGCGAATACAAGCGCGCCCTGATTGAAATGGCCGAGGACGTGGCGAACGAAGCCGCGTCCGCCCAGCCGATCGCAGCCTGATGCTGACCGTACAGAACAATATTTAAGGAATTATCGTGGGTAAAATCACCGGCTTCATGGAATTCAAGCGTCAGGACGAGAGCTATCTGCCGCCTGCTACGCGTTTGAAAAACTATTCCGAATTCGTCATCACCCTGAGCAATGAACAGGCCAAGGTGCAGGGCGCGCGCTGCATGGATTGCGGCATCCCGTTCTGCAACACCGGCTGCCCGGTCAACAACATCATCCCGGACTGGAATGACCTGGTGTATCGCGGCAACTACCGCGAGGCGCTGGACACGCTGCACTCGACCAACAACTTCCCGGAGTTCACCGGCCGCATCTGCCCTGCGCCGTGCGAGTCCGCCTGTACGCTGGGCATCAACAACGATCCGGTCGGCATCAAGTCGATCGAACACAAGATCATCGACGAAGGCTGGGAACACGGCTGGGTCGTGCCGCAGCCGGCCGAGCAGCAATCCGGCAAGAAGGTCGCCGTGGTCGGTTCCGGTCCTGCCGGCCTGGCGGCGGCGCAACAGTTGGCGCGCGCCGGCCATGCCGTCACCGTGTTCGAGAAGAGCGACCGCGTCGGCGGCCTGCTGCGCTACGGCATTCCAGACTTCAAGATGGAAAAGTCGCATATCGACCGCCGTATCAAGCAGATGGAGGCCGAAGGCGTGGTGTTCCGCACCAGCGTGCTGGTCGGCAAGGACTTCCCGGCCAACGTCAACAACTGGGCCAAGGAAACCATCTTCCCTGAAGATCTCGCCAAGGACTTCGACGCCGTCGTGCTGGCCGGCGGCGCCGAACAGCCGCGCGACCTGCCGGTGCCTGGCCGCGAGCTCAAGGGCGTGCATTTCGCCATGGACTTCCTGCCGCTGCAAAACAAGGTCAACGCCGGCGACAAGGTCAAGGACCAGCTGAAAGCCACCGGCAAGCACGTGGTGGTGATCGGCGGCGGCGATACCGGTTCCGACTGCGTCGGCACCTCGAACCGCCACGGCGCCGCCTCGGTGACCCAGTTCGAACTGATGCCCATGCCGCCTGAGCAAGAGAACAAGCCGCTGGTGTGGCCGTACTGGCCGACCAAGCTGCGCACCTCGTCGTCGCACGAGGAAGGCTGTGAGCGCGACTGGGCGGTGGCCACCAAGCGCCTGGAAGGCAAGAACGGCAAGGTCGAGAAGCTGGTCGCCTGCCGCGTCGAGTGGAAAGACGGCAAGATGGCTGAAGTGCCGAACTCGGAATTCGAAATGAAGGCCGACCTGGTGCTGCTGGCGATGGGCTTCGTATCGCCGGTCGCCAACGTGCTGGATGCCTTCGGTGTCGAGAAAGATGCACGCGGCAACGCCAAGGCCAGCACGGACGGCGAAGGCTGCTACAAGACTTCCGCCCCCAACGTGTTTGCCGCCGGCGATGTGCGCCGTGGCCAGTCGCTGGTGGTGTGGGCGATCCGCGAAGGCCGCCAGTGCGCGCGCGCGGTCGACGAGTTTTTGATGGGTACTTCGGAACTACCGCGCTAATCCCTGCGGCCGTAGCAGCCTGTCTCCGCCGGTAGTGAATGGGTGATCCCCGTTCCTGCCGGTTTTTTTATTTTGGAGTGGTAATTCTTGCGATCCCGGCCACCGCCTTGGGATCGATACGCATCGCCCGCGCGCGCGCCTGGGCGGCCAGGTTCATGTCGCCGCAGTGCTCCCATGCCGTGGCGAGGTCGAGCAGTGTTTCCGCTGAACGCGGTCCCAGGCTGACTGCGCGGCCGTAGGCGCTGGCCGCGCGCCGCCATTGCCCCAGCATGCGCTCGGCCATCCCCAATCCGGACCAGGCGAAATAATCGCGGCCGTCATGCGCGATCGCGGCGCGGAAGCTGGCTGCCGCCAGTTCCCATTCGCGCTGCGCAAGCTGGGCCCGGCCCAGCCACATGGCGGCGTTGATGGGCGGCGTGACGGCACCCGGGGAGCTGGCCTGGAGCTGCGCCAATGCGCCCAGGCGCGCCATCGCCTGCGGCCAGTCCCCACTGGCGAAGGCAACCATGCCTTCGGTGGCGTCGGCCCAGGCGCCTCCCGTCCGCACCAGGGGGAGGTTGCGCGTGATGGCCAGGCATTGGTCGAATTGGCCGGCCAGCAGCAGCTGCTCGGCCAGCGCGATGCGCACGTTCAGGTCGCCGCCGAAGCGATGTCCCAGTGCGCGCAACTGTTCCAGCGCCGCGCCGCGGTTGCCGCGCAACGCCGTCATCGTCGCCAGCGCCAGGCGCGTCTCGCATTCGACGCCGCGGGCAAACGCGATCTGCGGCGCGAAATCGGGCGGCGCCAAATCCTCCTGCTCGAACATGGCCAATGCCGCTGCCGACAGTGCCGGCGACGAAGGGGTGACGCGGATTCCGGCCGGCGCCAGCGGCGCCACTGCGGCCGCGTCTGTTTTCATGCGGGGCGGCGCGGCGGTCAGCGCTTCGTCGATCACGCGGCCGTCGAGCTCGCTGGCGGCCGGCAAGCCCAGCGCCGCCGCCACGGTTGGCCAGATATCGCAGGCGGCCACCGGTGCGATGGCCCGGTCGCGCGCGATGCCGGGGCCGCACAGCAGCATGAAGCCGGCGTCGCGCGTGCCGTTCGACAGGATCGCGAAGCAGGCGTCGCGGCCGGCAAGGTTTTGGTAGCGACCGCACAGCAGGTCGAGAAACTGGAGGCAGCGGGCCAGGCAAAGGCGCGCGGCCCGCCGGTCCGGCACGCCTGCCAGCGCGGCGGCCATGACGCCGAGAAATGGCAGGCGCAACATCAGCACATCGGCGCCGCGCTCTTCGATGGCGGCAGTTCCCAGCGCGTGCAAGGTCGCGCATTCGGCCAGTGCCGCCGCCGCCGCGCCCGCCAAGCGGCGGCGGGCGGCCGCGTCCAGCGGAGCCAGCAGGAAATGTAGGTCTTGTGCCTGGATGTCGCCGGGCGCCAGGCGCGCCGCGTGCACCAGCTCGCGCGCCTCGGGCGGCCAAACCGCTTGCGGATCCAGTGGCCAGGCGTGCTCGTCGTTGGCCGGCGCGGCGTCGGCGCCGGGAGCGATGACGGTGCCGTGGCGCAGCCGCAGTCCGCGCGTGGCGGGCCAGCCGATGACGGCGGTGTGGCGGCCGGCGGCGTCGGCGGCGTGCCAGATAGCCTCGGTGCGCAGCGCGGCGGCGCCGGGCGCCTGCATGAACAGCGAGCCGGCTATCGCCGTCAGCGGATGCAGGATGCCGTGGCGGTCCGGCTGCATGCCGGTGGCCGCGCTGGTCCAGCCGCTGTCGGCGCAGGCCGGCAGCGGAAAGTCCAGCGGCGCCCAGGTGCCGGCGCCGACCAGGCTGGAGAGAAAGGGCGTCAGTCCGCCCTCGTCCAGTTCCTGCAACAGATTCCAGTCGACGCCGTCGAGCGCCAGCATGACCAGCGCGGGCGCGGGCCGCGCTTCAGAGGGCGAGCGCATAGGTATGGGTGGTGTGCAGCAGCGTGGCGTCGGTGCGGCGGGCTATCTGCAAGGTGGCGCTGGCGGCGTCGTTGCAGCTGAAGCGGAAGCGCGGCCGCGCCAGCGTCGCCAGTTGCCGGGCGGGCGCGTCCAGCAGCAGCAGGGCTGGCCAGCCGTGGCGATGGCCGGGTTGGGTGATCCACAGGTCCACTTCGGGCAATTCCTGGTTCGGTTTGCACAGCAACAGACCGATCAGCTCACCATCCAGTTCGACCACCTGCGACAGCACGGCGCAGGCCGGGTCGGCCAGTGCGGCTTCGAAGCGGGCGGCGGCGGCGCCGAGGGGGAGCCGGGCGTAGCTGCTGTACAACGTGATGGCTTGCGGCAGATGGCGCGGCGCCAGTGGCATGGCGGCGGCGCCGGCCGGTATGCGCCGGCCGACGCGCAGGCGTTCAAGCATCAGGCTGGTCTGCCGGCAGGCGTTGCGGGTGTCCACCTGATAATGCAGCAGCGCGCGCTGCGGCGTGAATCCCTTGCGCGCCAGGAAAGGCGGTGCGTCGATGTCGTCCCATTCGCCCCAGGCGTGCAGGTAATCGACGTCCCACTGCCGCAGCATCGCGCCCAGCGCCGTCAGCAGCGCGCCGCCGACACCGCGCCGGCGCTGCGACGGCAGCACGAAGATGGCGCCGCGCAATCCGCTGCGCCGCACTTCCCAAGGGATGGATGAAAACGCCGCCGCGCCGACGATCGCGTGGTCGCCGGCCCGGCGGGCGAGCAGCACCGATTCGGCCGCCACGCCCTGGTTGGCGACGTGGGGCAGCAAGGCGAAAGCCAGGTCGAGTTCGCCCGGCTGCGCCACGGCGACATGCACCGTCGCCATCGGCGACACTACCTTGCGTCAGGCCGGCAGCGCAGCGTCGGTGCGCCGGCTGCGGCCTTTGCGGCGGTAGGCGGCGATGCCGGCCAGGCCGCTGGCCAGCATCAGCAGCGACGACGGCTCGGGTACCGGGCTGGTGAAGGCGGCAGCGCCGGCCGCCACCGCAGCGCCGGTATTGTCGTAACCGTAACCGTTGAATGTCACGCTGTACTCGGACGTGGCGATGCCGAGCGTGCCGGTCGTAGAGTCCAGGATGGACACATCGATCCAGCCAAATTGCGTTTGCTTGCCGCTGGAGAACTGGAACGGCACCAGCAGGTTGTAGCCGATATTGTTGTTGGTGAAGGTGCTGGCCAGCACCGGCAATTGGCCGCATTGCTGGCTGCCGCCGGGAGAGCCCTTGCCGGTGTTGCCGCAGGACGCGAAGATGGAACTCACCCTCCGGTTGGTGGTCAGGTCCAGGGTCACCGTGCCCGACATCGCCAGCGACGGCCCGATCAGCGTGCCGGCGGCTACCGCGCCTGCTGCCACGCCCTGGGCGCCGACCGTGACCGAGCGGTCCAACACGGTGAATTGGTAGGCGCCGTTTTGCCCCGCATAGCTATTGCCGTAGACTAGAGCATTATTCGCCAGCGAGAAGTCGGTCGTGCCGTTGTGGTCCACGTCCACGTTGACAGATATGGGGCGGCGCTCGCCGATGCCGAACCACGTCGGCCCCAGCGACTGATGGATACCGTCGACCCGGATCACGTCCGCATGCGCCGCCAGCGACGTCAGGGCCAGCAGCGCGGTGCCGGTTATTTTTTTGTTCGGCAAGATGTTGGATGGACTAGACATGGCGGCTCTATTTCGGAAAGGGAACAGGGATTGTCAGCATTTACACATATGTTGTCAATCGACATATTGTTTCTGGCGGCAACAATGTGGCTTTTATGTTGTGCAATGCAGCAATGTAACAATTCTTGATAGGTGTAAATTGCTGACTTTAGGTTCAGTAGTGTTGTATTATCTGCTACTTACGCTGCCTTCCTCTGTCACAAAAGAGGGGGGCGCCAGCAGAGATTAACCTTTCTGCACTACAATACGGCATTAAAAACAATGAGTTCAGTCGTGGCTAATCTAGTCGAAATCCGTGATTTACACTTCTCCTATGGAAAGCGCTCGATCCTGTCGGGGCTCCAGATGGACTTCCCACGCGGGAAGGTAATCGCAGTGATGGGCGGCTCGGGCAGCGGCAAGACCACGGTGTTGCGCCTGATCGGCGGCCAGATCCGCCCGCAGCGCGGCCACGTCAAGGTGCAGGGCCAGATCGTGCACAAGCTCAACACCGCCGGCCTGTATCTGCTGCGCCGCAAGATGGGCATGTTGTTCCAGCACGGCGCGTTGTTCACCGACCTGACCGTGTTTGAAAACGTCGCCTTCCCGCTGCGCGAGCATACCGACCTGCCGGAAGAGCTGATCCGCAACCTGGTGCTGATGAAATTGCACGCCGTGGGCCTGCGCAACGCCGCCAAGCTCAAGCCGGGCGAGATCTCCGGCGGCATGGCGCGCCGCGTGGCGCTGGCGCGTTCGATCGCGCTGGACCCGGAACTGATCATGTACGACGAGCCGTTCGCCGGCCTCGACCCGATCTCGATGGGCGTCACCGCCAACCTGATCCGCAACCTGAATACCGCGCTGGGCTCGACCACCGTGCTGGTGTCGCACGACGTCAAGGAATGCTTCGCCATCGCCGACTATGTGTACTTCCTGTCGCAAGGCAAGATCGTCGCGCACGGCACGCCGGCCGACATGTTGGTGTCGACCGACCCGTACGTGAAGCAGTTCGTCAACGCCGAGGCCGATGGCCCGGTGCCGTTCCACTATCCAGGCAAGTCCCTGGCCGATGACCTGGGCCTGGGAGTGCAAGTCTTATGAGCGTCAAGAACTGGTTGTCCAAGCTGGGCGCGCCGCTGCGCGATTACGTCGAAAGCATAGGCTACGGCGCCCGCACCTTCGCCAACATGCTGGGCGTGTCGCCCGGCCTGCTGCGCCGTCCGGCGCTGCTGGTCGAGCAGCTGCACTTCATCGGCAATTATTCGATGCTGATCATCACCCTGTCCGGCCTGTTCGTCGGCATGGTGCTGGGCTTGCAGGGCTATTACACGCTGAATAAATACGGCGCCGAGCAGTCGCTGGGCCTGCTGGTGGCGCTGGGCCTGACCCGCGAACTGGGCCCGGTGATCACCGCGCTGCTGTTTGCCGGCCGCGCCGGCACCTCGCTGACGGCCGAAATCGGCCTGATGAAGGCCGGCGAGCAGTTGTCGGCGATGGAAATGATGGCCGTCAACCCGATCCAGCGCGTGCTGGCGCCCCGCTTCTGGGCCGGCGTGATCGCGGTGCCGCTGCTGGCGTCGGTGTTCAGCGCGGTCGGCGTGCTGGGCGGCTGGCTGGTCGGCGTGCAGCTGATCGGCGTCGACGACGGCGCGTTCTGGTCGCAGATGCAGGGCGGCGTCGACTTCTGGAAAGATATTTTCAACGGTTTTGCCAAAAGCGTGGTGTTCGGCATCGCCATCACCTTCATTGCGCTGTACCAGGGCTATGAAGCCCAGCCGACCCCGGAAGACGTGGCGCGCGCCACCACCCGCACCGTCGTGATCTCATCGCTGATGATCTGGTGGCTGGACTTCATGATGACGGCGCTGATGTTCAGCAAATAAGCGCTGAAGTACAAAATAAGTACAAGATAAGAAACTAAGGAATCGCTATGCAACGTAAATCTCTGGATATCTGGGTCGGCCTGTTCATCGTCATCGGCGTGGTCGCGCTGATGTTCCTGGCGCTGAAGGCCGGCAACATGGGTTCCATGTCCTTCGGCAAGGTGTACCCGATCACCGCCAAGTTCGACAACATCGGCAGCCTGCGCCCGCAAGCGGCGGTCAAGGCGGCCGGCGTGGTGGTCGGCCGTGTGGGAGAGATCAAGTTTGATGACAAGAGTTACCAGGCGCTGGTAACCTTGAACATGGAAGAAGGCTACAAGTTCCCGAAAGACAGCTCGGCCAAGATCCTGACCGCCGGCCTGCTGGGTGAGCAATACGTGGGCATCGAAGCCGGCGGCGACACCAACAACCTGGGCGCCGGCGACAAGATCGCCCGTACCCAGTCCGCCGCCGTACTGGAAGACCTGATCAATCAATTCATCTACAGCAAAGCTGCAGAGGGAAAGGACAGTAAATGACGCACCGTACTCCGACATCTCTCCGCAGCGCCGCGCTGGCGCTGGGCGTCACCGTGCTGCTGGCCGGCTGCGCCGGCCCGAACCCGCGCGACCCTTACGAGGGCTTCAACCGCGCCATGTTCAGCTTCAACGACACGGTCGACACCTACGCGCTCAAGCCGGCCGCCACGGCCTACCGCAACGTGCTGCCGAACTTTGTGCAGACCGGCGTCAACAACTTCTTCGGCAACCTGGCCGACGCCTGGACCGGCGTCAACAACTTGCTGCAAGGCAAGGGCGAAGCCGGCATGTCGGACGTCACCCGCTTTGCGCTGAACTCCACGCTGGGCATCGTCGGCCTGTTCGACATCGCCTCGGAAGCCGGCCTGCAAAAGCACAAGGAAGACTTCGGCCAGACGCTGGGCACCTGGGGCGTGCCGTCCGGCCCCTACCTGATGCTGCCGCTGCTGGGCCCATCGACCGTGCGCGACACGGTGGCCTTGCCGCTCGATATCAAAGGCGATATCTGGGCCTACAAGGAGCCGGTCTACATCCGCAACACCGGTACCGCGCTGCGCGTGGTCGACCAACGTGCCAACCTGCTCAACGCCACCAGCCTGCTGGAAGACGCCGCGCTGGACCGTTACGAATTCATCCGCGACGGTTTCCTGCAACGCCGTGAAAGCCAGATCCACCCTGACGGCGACGATGCTCCGCGCAAGTCCAAGAAGGATGATTCGGCCGAGATCGACGTCAAACCGGCGGCCACCGCTGCACAAAGTTCTGCCCCCGTGTCATCCGAATCGGCGCCAAAAGAGTTAAACTCTGGCGCACCGGCTGCGGCTACCGTCAGTCAGTGACCCCGAAGAACCACACAAAGGTAACGACAATATGAAATTGATCAAACAACTTATCGCTTTAGCAACTGTCGCGCTGGCCGTCAACGCCCACGCGGCCGCCGCACCGTCCAACGAAGCGCCGGACGTGCTGGTCAAGCGCATCAGCCAGGAAGTGATCGAGACCGCCAAGGCCGACAAGTCCATCCAGGCCGGCGACCAGAAGAAAGTGCTCGACCTGGTCGAAAGCAAGATCCTGCCCTACGTCGATTCGCAACGCATGACCGCGCTGGCGGCCGGCCGCTTCTGGCGCGACGCCACGCCCGAACAGCAAAAATTGCTGTCGGACCAGTTCCGCACGCTGCTGATCTTCACCTACTCCGGTGCGCTGTCGCAGATTAAGAACGAAACCATCGAATTCAAGCCGATGCGTTCCGACCCGACCGACAACGAAGTGGAAGTGCGCTCGCAGGTCAACGTCGCCCGCGGCGAACCGATCCCGCTGAACTACCGCGTCGCCAAGACCCCGGCCGGCTGGAAGATCTACGACATCAATGTGCTGGGCGCATGGCTGGTCGAGACCTACAAAGGCACGTTCGCCTCCGAAATCAACAAGGGCGGCATCGACGGCCTGATCAAGACGCTGACGGAAAAGAACAAGTCGCTGGCCAACAAGCCCCTGAAAACCGTCGCCAAGTAAGCCATAACCAAGCCATCACGCCATGTCTACCGCCGTTTCCGAAGCCATCGACAATTTGCAGTCGCTCACGACCCTGACCGTGCTCAACGCCTCCGCGGCGCTGGAGCGCGGCCTGTCGGCCCTCAAGGCCGGCCAGACCGTGTTCGACCTGCGCCATGTGTTGACGGTGGATTCGGTGGCGGTGTCGGTCATGCTGGCGTGGCAGCGCGCCGCCCAGGACGCCGGCGTCAAGCTGGAACTGAAAAACCTGCCGCCGGCGCTGCAAAGCCTGACCAAGTTGTACGGCGTGTGCTCGCTGCTGTTCCCGCCAGAGGTCAAGCTGGCGCAGGACGGCGCCGCGGCGAGCAATCCCGCCCACGAAGAATTCGCTCCGGTCAATGCGCCGGAATCCTTCTTCACCCAAAAGACCGGTCTCGCCGACGACCCGGCCTCGCACCACCATCATTGACCCTCGCCCTACCCCCTGCCGCCTGTAGTTCCCTCGGTAAATAGCCCGTCCGGCTCTGCCGATTCGAATTTCCAATATAATTGAACGTTGCCGCTGCCTGAGAGCCGCGGCGCCCGCAGCATCTTCCGCCACGTTTAGGCCACACAGCGCCGGTTCGCGCCGCCGCACCTTACAGATAAGTCAAGCATGACAGCGATCCAAATAAGTAATGTCGAGAAGCGCTACAAGTCGCTCCAGGCACTGGGCGGCGTGTCCCTTTCGATCGAAGAGGGCGAGTTTTTCGGCCTGCTGGGTCCCAACGGCGCGGGCAAGACCACCCTGATTTCCATCATCGCGGGCCTGATCCGTCCCGATGCCGGCAAGGTCACCATCCACGGCCATGACGTCACCGGCGATTTCCGCGCCGCCCGCAAGATGCTGGGCGTGGTGCCGCAGGAACTGGTGTTCGATCCCTTCTTCACGGTGCGCGAGACGCTGCGCCTGCAATCGGGCTACTTCGGCCTGGCCAACAACGACGCCTGGATCGATGAGGTGATGCACAACCTCGACCTGACCAACAAGGCCGACGTCAACATGCGCGCGCTGTCCGGCGGCATGAAGCGCCGCGTGCTGGTGGCGCAGGCGCTGGTGCACAAGCCGCCCGTGATCGTGCTCGACGAGCCGACCGCCGGCGTCGACGTCGAACTGCGCCAGACGCTGTGGAAGTTCATCTCGCGCCTGAACCGCGAAGGCCACACCGTGGTGCTGACCACCCACTATCTGGAAGAAGCGCAGGCCATGTGCAAGCGCGTGGCCATGCTCAAGAGCGGCAAGGTCGTCGCGCTGGACACGATGGCGTCGCTGATCCGCCGCATCTCCGGCTCGCAGCTGACGGTCAACCTGGCCGCCGGCGACCTGCCGGACGACATGCGCCACCTGGTCACGCATCCGGAGACCTCTGAGCATGGGAAGAAGTACAGCCTGCGCGTCAACGAATACGCCGAAGTCGAAACCCTGCTGGCGCGCCTGCGCCAGTCCGGCGCCGTGATCGACGAAATGCAATTGCAACAAGCTGACCTGGAAGACATCTTCTTGCAGATCATGGACAAGGGTACCGTATGAACTTCATCTCCACCGGCTTCCGCACCCTGGTCTACAAGGAGACGCTGCGCTTCTGGAAAGTGGCCACGCAAACCGTCGCCGCGCCGATCCTGACGGCGATGCTGTACCTGCTGATCTTCGGCCACGTGCTCGAAGGCCGCGTCACCGTGTATGCGGGCGTCAGCTACACTGCCTTCCTGATCCCCGGCCTGGTGATGATGAGCGTGTTGCAGAATTCCTTCGCCAACTCGTCGTCCTCGCTGATCCAGTCCAAGATCACCGGCAACCTGGTGTTCGTGCTGCTCACGCCCCTGTCGCACTGGGAGATCTTCTCGGCCTACGTGCTGGCCGCCATGGTGCGCGGCATCGTGGTCGGCTTCGGCGTGTTCGTGGTGACGGCGTGGTTCGCCCATATGTCGTTCACGGCGCCGCTGTGGATCGCGGTGTTCGCGCTGCTGGGCGCCGCCATCCTCGGCACCATGGGCCTCATCGCTGGCATCTGGGCCGAGAAATTCGACCAGCTGGCCGCGTTCCAGAACTTCCTGATCATGCCGCTGACTTTCCTGTCCGGCGTGTTCTACTCGATCCATTCGCTGCCGCCGTTCTGGCTGACGGTATCGCATCTGAACCCGTTCTTCTACATGATCGACGGTTTCCGCTACGGTTTCTTCGGCCAGTCGGACGTCAACCCGCTGGTCAGCGTGAGCATCGTCTCCGCCTTCCTCGTCGTGTTGGCACTGCTGGCGATTCGCTTACTGCGCAGCGGATACCGCCTGCGTCATTAATTCCAAGGACTTCATCATGACCACTACTCCAGAACTGATCCACGGCTACCTGAGCGCCGGCCTCGAATGCACCCACCTTGAAGTGGAGGGCGATGGCCAGCACTTCCAGGCCGTCATCGTCTCGCCGGCCTTCGTCGGCAAGCGTTTGATCCAGCGCCACCAGATCGTGTACGCCGCGCTGGGCGACCGCATGCGCGAAGAAATCCACGCGCTGTCGATGAAAACCCTCACCCCTGACGAATACCAAGGATAAGCAAGCATGGACAAGCTCCTCATACAAGGCGGCAACCGCCTGAACGGCGACATCAACATCTCCGGCGCGAAGAACGCTGCGCTGCCTATCCTGTGCGCCGGCTTGCTGACGTCCGGCGATGTCGAACTGTCCAACGTGCCGCACCTGCACGACGTGGCGACCATCCTCAAGCTGCTGGGCCAGACCGGCCTGAAAGTGGCGCAGGACGGCGACAAGGTCACGCTCAATGGCAGCGCCATCGACAAGCTGGAAGCCCCGTATGAGCTGGTGAAAACCATGCGCGCCTCGATCCTGGTGCTGGGCCCATTGCTGGCGCGCTTCGGCGAAGCCAAGGTCTCGCTGCCGGGCGGCTGCGCCATCGGCTCGCGTCCGGTGGACCAGCACATCAAGGGCCTGCAGGCGCTGGGCGCGGACATCACCGTCGAAGGCGGCTACATCTACGCCAAGTGCAAAAAGCTCAAGGGCGCGCGCATCGTCACCGACATGATCACCGTGACCGGCACCGAGAACCTGCTGATGGCCGCCACCCTGGCCGAAGGCGAGACCGTGCTGGAAAACGCCGCCTGCGAACCTGAAGTGACCGACCTGGCCAACCTGCTGGTGGCGATGGGCGCGAAGATTGAAGGCATCGGCACCAACCGCCTGACGATCCAGGGCGTGGCCGAGCTGCATGGCGCCAAGCACGCCGTGATCTCCGATCGTATCGAAGCGGCGACCTTCCTGTGCGCCGTCGCGGCCACTGGCGGCGACATCACGATCCGCAACACCCGCGTCGATATCATGGACGCCGCGCTGGACAAGCTGCGCGAGATCGGCCTGCAGATGACCATCGGCGACAACTGGATTCGCGCGCAGATGGACAAGCGCCCGACGCCTGTGACCTTCCGCACCACCGAATACCCGGGCTTCCCGACCGACATGCAGGCGCAGTTCATGGCGGTGAACACCATCGCCGACGGCGCCAGCCGCGTGACCGAAACGATTTTCGAAAATCGTTTCATGCACGTGCAGGAGATGAACCGTCTGGGCGCGTCGATTGAAACCGACGGCAATACCGCCTTCATCAAAGGCGTCGAGCAGCTGGTGGGCGCGCCCGTGATGGCGACCGACCTGCGCGCCTCGGCATCGCTGGTGATCGCGGCCCTGACCGCGCGCGGCGAAACGCTGATCGACCGCATCTACCACCTCGATCGCGGCTACGACCAGATGGAAGTGAAACTGTCCGCAGTGGGCGCCAACATCAAACGGATCAAATAACCATGAGCGCATTCCAGGCCAATTCGCAGCTGATCCTCGCGCTGTCGAAGGGACGTATTTTCGAGGACACCCTGCCGCTGCTGGAAGCGGCAGGCATCACCGTCACCGAGAACCCGGAGACTTCGCGCAAGCTGATCCTGTCGACCAACGATCCCGACGTGCGCGTCATTATCGTGCGCGCCACCGACGTGCCGACCTATGTGCAGCACGGCGCGGCGGACTTCGGCGTGGCCGGCAAGGACGTGCTGCTGGAGCACGGCGGCGAAGGACTGTACCAGCCCATCGACCTGAACATCGCGGCCTGCCGCATGTCGGTCGCGGTGCGCAACGGCTTCGACTACGAGACCGCCGTGCGCCAGGGCGCGCGCCTGCGCGTGGCCACCAAGTTCGTGGAAACCGCGCGCGAGCACTTCGCCAAGAAGGGCGTGCACGTCGACCTGATCAAGCTGTACGGTTCGATGGAACTGGCGCCGCTGGTCGGCCTGTCGGACGCCATCGTCGACGTGGTCAGCACCGGCAACACGCTGCGCGCCAACGACCTGAAAGAGGTCGAAGCGATCATGGACATCTCGTCGCGCCTGATCGTCAACCAGGCCGCCTTGAAAATCAAGCGCGCCCGCCTGCAACCGATTATCGAAGCATTCGAACGCGCCTCTAAAAAGTAAATCATCATGCCGATTCAAATTACCAAGCTCGATTCCACCCAAGCCGATTTCAAAAAGTCACTGGACGCCCTGCTGGCATTTGAAGCGAGCACCGATGAAGCGATCGAACGCGCCGTCGGCGGCATCCTGGCCGACGTGAAAACGCGCGGCGACGCCGCCGTGCTGGAATACACCAACCGCTTCGACCGCATTCCGAACGGCGGCGCCACCAGTATGGCCGCCTTCGATATTCCCGAAGCCGAACTGCAGGCCGCGCTGGCCGCGATTCCCGAAGCGCAGCGCAACGCGCTGCACATCGCCGCGCAACGCATCCGCGTATTCCACGAGCGCCAGAAGCAGGAGCTGAACGGCTACACCTACACCGAGGCCGACGGCACGGTGCTGGGCCAGAAGGTCACGCCGCTGGACCGCGTGGGCATCTACGTCCCCGGCGGCAAGGCCGCCTATCCATCGTCGGTGCTGATGAACGCGATACCCGCGCACGTCGCCGGCGTACAGGAAATCATCATGGTGGTGCCGACGCCGGACGGCGTGAAGAACCAGATGGTGCTGGCCGCCGCTGCGATCGCCGGCGTCACCCGCGTCATCACCATCGGCGGCGCTCAGGCTGTCGCCGCGCTGGCGCACGGCACCGAGACCATCGCGCCGGTCGACAAGATCGTCGGCCCCGGCAACGCCTACGTGGCCGCCGCCAAGCGCCGCGTGTTCGGCATCGTCGGCATCGACATGATCGCCGGCCCTTCCGAAATCCTGATCATCTGCGACGGCACCACCGACCCGGATTGGGTGGCGATGGACCTGTTCTCGCAGGCCGAGCACGACGAGCTGGCGCAAGCCATCCTGCTGTGCCCCGACGCCGGCTACATCGCCAAGGTGGAAGCGAGCATAGAAAAATTACTGCCCCAGATGCCGCGCGCGGAAACCATCCGCACTTCGCTGACCGACCGCGGCGCGCTGGTGAAAGTGCGCGACATGGCCGAAGCCTGCTCCATCGCCAACAGCATCGCCGCCGAACACCTGGAAATCTCGGCCGAGAACCCGCAGCAGTGGGCCGACCAGATCCGCCACGCCGGCGCTATGTTCCTCGGCCGCTACTCGTCCGAATCGCTGGGCGACTACTGCTGCGGCCCGAATCACGTGCTGCCGACCTCGCGCACCGCGCGCTTCTCGTCGCCGCTGGGCGTGTACGATTTCCAGAAGCGCTCGTCGATCATCCACGTCAGCGAAGCCGGCGCGCAAACGCTGGGCAAGGTCGCGGCCGAACTGGCTTACGGCGAGGGCCTGCAGGCCCACGCCCGCAGCGCGGAGCTGCGCCTCAAATGAGTGAAGCATGGATCAATCAGGTCTTCTGTGAGGATGCGCTGACCGGCCTGGCGCGCATCCCGGACGGTTCCATCGACCTGATACTGACCGACCCGCCGTACAACCTGGGCAAGGACTACGGCAACGACTCCGATACTCAAACGGTGGAGGAGTATTTGCGCTGGACCGAGCAGTGGATCGACGCCGCGCTGCCCAAGCTCAAGCCCAACGGCAGCCTGTACATCTTCCTGACCTGGCGCTTCTCGCCGGAGATCTTCGTGCTGCTGAAAAAGCGCATGACGATGATGAACGAGATTATCTGGGACCGCCGCGTGCCGTCGATGGGCGGCAGCGTGCGCAGCTACTCGTCGGTGCACGACACCATCGGCTTCTTCGTGCGCCGCAAGGATTACTACTTCGACCTGGACTCGGTGCGCATTCCCTACGACGCCGAAACCAAGAAAGCCCGTTCGCGCTCGATCTTCATCGGCGCCAAGTGGCTGGAAATAGGCTACAACCCCAAGGATCTGTGGAGCGTGTCGCGCCTGCACCGTGAGCATCCCGAGCGCGCCGACCATCCGACGCAAAAGCCGCTGGAGATCATCGAGCGCATGCTCAAGGCTTCGTGCCCGCCGGACGGCGTGGTGCTGGACCTGTTCATGGGCAGCGGCACGACGGCGATCGCCGCCAAGCGCTGCGGCCGAAATTTCGTCGGCTTTGAACTCAATCCCGATTATTGCGCCATCATTGCCGAACGCCTGGCGATGCCGGAAATTCCGGCGCCGCCTGAAAAAAAGAAAAAAGCCTCACCCAAGCGAAGTTTAATTAACTCATAGGAGCTTAAGTAAGATGTCTTCCATCGACACCCTGGTCACCACCACCATCCGCTCCGACGTGCGCGCCATTCATGGCTATCACGTCGCCGACGCGAGTGGTTATATCAAACTGGATGCGATGGAGAACCCTTACCACCTGCAGCATCATCTGCGCGAGGAGCTGGCCCGCCGCCTGGTGGACGTGACGCTGAACCGCTACCCGGTCGCGTCCTACGCCTCCATCAAGCAAAGCGTGTGCGCCAAGTTGGGCGTGCCGGCCGGTTACGACGTCATGCTGGGCAACGGCTCCGATGAACTGATCTCGATCCTGTGCATGGGCTGCGCGCTGCAGGACCGCCGCGCCGTGGTGCTGGCGCCAACGCCGTCCTTCGTCATGTACCAGCGTTCGGCGCAATTCGCCGGCATGGACTACGTTGGCGTGCCACTGAAGGCCGACCTGACGCTGGATCTGCCGGCCATGCTGGCCGCGATCAAGGAACACAGGCCGTCGCTGGTGTTCCTGTCCTACCCCAACAACCCGACCGGCAATCTGTTCGCGGCGGACGATATCGTCGCCATCATCAAGGCGCTGGACGGTTTCGGTCTGGCGGTAGTGGATGAGGCCTACGAGCCGTTCGCGCAGCAGACCTTTATGCACCGCCTGCCGGAATTTAACAATCTGGTCGTGATGCGCACCGTATCGAAGCTGGGCCTGGCCGGCATCCGCCTGGGTTACATGTCGGCGGCGCCGCAATTGCTGGCGGAGTTCGACAAAGTGCGGCCTCCTTACAACATCAACGTGTTGACGCAGGCAGCGGCCGAATTCGCGCTCGACCACGTGGAGGTGCTGAACCAGCAGGCCACCGCTTTGCGCGCCGCACGCGCCGATCTGACGGCGGCATTGGCCGCTATGCCCGGCGTCGAGGTATTTCCCTCGGCGGCGAATTTTATCTTGATACGGGTGCCAAATTCCGACGATGCCTACGTGAAACTGCTGTCTCGCAAGGTATTAGTCAAAAATGTAGGTAAAATGCACGATGTGCTGGCCAATTGTTTGCGTATCACGGTCAGTACCCCGGAAGAGAATTCCACCTTCCTCGATGCCTTCGCCGCATCGCTGGCATCCTGAGACCCATCGCGAGCCCTTCATGAACCGCACCGCAGAAATCATCCGCAACACCAACGAGACGCAAGTCCGCGTTTCCATCAACCTTGACGGCACCGGCCAGCAAAAGCTGAACACCGGCGTGCCCTTCCTGGACCACATGCTGGACCAGATCGCCCGTCACGGCCTGTTCGACCTGGACGTGGAAGCGACCGGCGACATCCATATCGACAACCACCACACGGTGGAAGACGTCGGCATCACCCTCGGCATGGCCGTGGCCAAGGCCATCGGCGACCGCAAGGGCATCGTCCGCTACGGCCATTCGTACGTGCCGCTGGACGAGGCGCTGTCGCGCGTGGTGCTGGATTTCTCCGGCCGTCCAGGCATCGAGTACCACATTCCGTTCACGCGCGCGATGATCGGCACCTTCGACGTCGACCTGACCCTGGAATTCTTCCGCGGCTTCGTCAACCACGCACTGGTCACGCTGCACATCGATAACCTGCGCGGCACCAACGCCCACCATCAATGCGAAACCGTGTTCAAGGCCTTCGGCCGCGCGCTGCGCATGGCGTCCGAGCTGGACCCGCGCGCCGCCGGCACCATCCCGTCGACCAAGGGCAGTCTGTAGAACATACATCATGAAAAAAATCGTAGTAGTTGATTACGGCATGGGTAATCTGCGCTCGGTCGCGCAGGCCCTGCGCGCCGTCGCGCCCGAAGCCAATGTGCTCATTTCCGGCGAAGTGGCCGACATCGAATCGGCCGACCGCATCGTGCTGCCCGGCCAGGGCGCCATGCCGGACTGCATGCGCAGCCTGCGCGAATCCGGCGTGCAGGAAGCGCTGCTGGTGGCCGCCAAAACCAAGCCGCTGATGGGCGTGTGCATCGGCGAGCAGATGCTGTTCGACGTCAGCGAGGAAGGCGACGCCGCCGGCCTCGGCCTGTTGCCGGGCAAAGTGGTACGCTTCCAGCTGGACGGACAGTTGCAGGAAGACGGCTCGCGCTTCAAGGTGCCGCAGATGGGCTGGAACCAAGTCCACCAAAACGCGTCTCACCCGATGTGGCAGGACATTGCCGACAACAGTTATTTCTATTTCGTGCACAGCTATTTCGCCCAGCCTGAACGGCCCGAGCACACCGTTGGACAAACTGTCTACGGTGCGGCGTTCAGTTGCGCCGTCGCCCGTGATAATATTTTTGCGACCCAGTTCCACCCGGAGAAAAGCGCCGCGGCCGGATTGCAGTTGTACAAAAATTTCGTTCACTGGAACCCTTGATTTCATTTACCCCTTAAATCTACCGAAACCATCATGCTGCTCATTCCTGCCATCGACCTCAAAGACGGTCACTGCGTTCGCTTGAAACAAGGCGATATGGAACTCGCCACCGTATTTTCCGAAGACCCGGCCGACATGGCCCTGCACTGGCTGAAACAAGGCGCGCGCCGCCTGCACCTGGTCGACCTGAACGGCGCCTTCGCCGGCAAGCCGAAGAACGAAGCCGCGGTCAAGGCCATCCTGAAAGTGGTGCAGGAATACGCCGAAGAAAACGACCTGGATGAAATCCCCGTGCAGCTGGGCGGCGGCATCCGCGACCTCGACACCATCGAGCGCTACCTGGACGCCGGCATCAGCTACGTCATCATCGGCACCGCCGCGGTGAAAGAGCCGGGCTTCCTGCACGACGCCTGCGGCGCCTTCCCGGGCCACATCATCGTCGGCCTGGACGCCAAGGACGGCAAGGTCGCCACCGACGGCTGGAGCAAGATGTCCGGCCACGAAGTGATCGACCTGGCCAAGAAGTTCGAAGCCTACGGCGTCGAATCGATCATCTACACCGACATCGGCCGCGACGGCATGATGGGCGGCGTGAACATCGAAGCCACCGTCAAGCTGGCGCAGGCGGTCAAGATCCCGGTCATCGCTTCGGGCGGCCTGCACAACCTGGCCGACGTCGAAGCGCTGTGCGCTGTCCAGGACGAAGGCATCGAGGGCGTGATCTGCGGCCGTTCGATTTACGAAGGCACCATCGACCTGGCCTCGGCCCAGTTGCGCGCGGATGAACTGAGCGGCGACCTGGAAGCCGACCCGGAAGAAAACTAAAGTGAAATACCATGCTCGCTAAACGCATCATCCCCTGCCTGGACGTGACCAATGGCCGCGTCGTCAAAGGCGTCAATTTCACCGAGCTGCGCGACGCCGGCGACCCGGTGGAAATCGCCCGCCGCTACGACGAGCAGGGCGCCGACGAACTGACCTTCCTCGACATCACCGCCACCAGCGACAACCGCGGCCTGATCCTGGACATCATCGAAGCCGTCGCTTCGCAGGTGTTCATTCCGCTGACGGTGGGCGGCGGCGTGCGCGAAGTGGCCGATGTGCGCCGCCTGCTCAACGCCGGCGCGGACAAGGTCAGCATGAACTCGTCGGCGGTGTCGAATCCGCAGCTGGTGTTCGACGCCTCGCAAAAGCACGGCTCGCAGTGCATCGTGGTGGCGATCGACGCCAAGCAGATCGCGCCCGGCAAGTGGGAAGTGTTCACCCACGGCGGCCGCAAGGCCACCGGCATCGACGCCATCGAATGGGCGAAGAAGATGGAACAGCTGGGCGCCGGCGAAATCCTGCTCACCAGCATGGATCGCGACGGCACCAAGTCCGGCTTCGACCTGGGCCTGACGCGCGGCGTGTCCGACGCGGTCGGCATCCCGGTGATCGCCTCGGGCGGCGTCGGCGGCTTGCAGGACCTGGCCGACGGCATCAAGCTGGGCAAGGCCGATGCGGTGCTGGCGGCCAGTATCTTTCACTACGGCCAGCACACCGTGCAGGAAGCCAAGCGCTTCATGGCGCAACAGGGCATTCCGATGCGCCTGGCGTAGTTTTTAACAGTATGGAAATGAAGATGTCGACTACCGCAAGCGCCTTGGCCAAGGCTAAATGGCTGAAGAAAATCCAGTGGGACGAGCACGGCCTGGTGCCGGTCATCGCCCAGGAAGCGGGCAGCAACGATGTGTTGATGTTCGCCTGGATGAACCGCGACGCGCTGGCCAAGACGGTCGAGCTCGGCGAAGCCGTCTATTGGAGCCGCTCGCGCAAGAAGCTGTGGCACAAGGGCGAGGAGTCCGGCCACGTGCAGAAGGTGCTGGAAATCCGCCTCGACTGCGACGAGGATGTGGTGCTGCTGAAGATCGAACAGGCCGGCGGCATCGCCTGCCATACCGGCCGCCATTCCTGCTTCTTCCAGAAGTTTGAAGGCGACGCGCTGGAAGGCGACTGGCAAAACGCCGAGCCGGTGCTGAAAGACCCGTCCGACATCTACACCCCCGCCACCGTGGCGAAAACCAAAGCAAAGAAATCCACATGAGCACTATCCTGGACCGCCTGGCCGACATCATCGAGTCGCGCAAACTGGCCAACGGCGGCGATCCCGCCACGTCCTACACCTCCAAGCTGTTCGCCAAGGGCGACGACGCCATCCTGAAGAAGATCGGCGAGGAAGCCACCGAAACCGTGATGGCCGCCAAGGATGCGCGCGCCGGTGGCGACAGCGGCAAGGTGCTGTACGAGGTGGCCGACTTGTGGTTCCATACGCTGGTGCTGCTGGCCCAGTTCGATCTGAAGCCGCAGCAGGTGCTCGACGAGCTGGCGCGCCGCGAAGGCGTCTCCGGCATAGCCGAAAAAGCCGCTCGCAAGGAATAATCCCCCATTTACGGAGTCGTTGTGGAAAATTGCCTGTTTTGCAAAATAGCTGAAAAGAAAATCCCATCCGCCATCGTCTACGAAGATGAAGACCTGCTGGCCTTCAAAGACATCAACCCGGCCGCGCCGGTGCACTTGCTGCTGATCCCGAAGAAACATTTCTCGACCTTGTCCGATTGCAGCGCCAACGAAGCGCCGCTGCTGGGCAAGATGCTGGCGCTGGCCCCCCGTCTGGCAGAGGAAGCCGGCTGCGGCGTCCGCTATGATGCGGACGGCTCGCCGACCGGCGGTTACAAGACGCTGATTAACAGTGGTCCCAACGGCGGTCAGGAGGTGTACCATTTACATCTGCACGTGATCGGCGGCCCGCACCCCTGGCGCGGACAACGCTAGTCGCAATGGCGTTATATCGATAGCCGCATGACATCTACATGACAGGCGGCGGTTCGCTTATACTGTTGCAGCAGTTCTCGTATCAACGGATAAATTGGGCGCATGCGCCTTGCAAGGGGAATATGATGGGTTCATTCAGTATTTGGCATTGGTTGATCGTCCTGGTGATTGTGATGCTGGTGTTCGGCACCAAAAAACTGGGCAATATGGGTTCGGACATCGGCAAGGCCGTTAAAGGCTTCAAGGATGGCGTCAAGGGCGACGACGACAAGCCGGCTGCGCCAGCCGCTCCCGGCACCATCGACGTCGACGCTAAAGAGAAGAAGTAAGCTGGGGGAGCGGTGCTCCCTTTTCGCTGAAACACCCTTATGATCGATCTCGGTCTTACCAAACTTGCTGTGATCGGCGTGGTTGCGCTGGTCGTCATCGGTCCTGAAAAGCTGCCCAAGGTAGCGCGCATGGCCGGGACGCTGTACGGCCGCGCCCAACGCTATCTGAACGAAGTCAAATCCGAAGTCTCGCGCGAAATCGAACTGGAAGAGTTGAAAAACCTCCAGAAGGAAGTGCAGGCGGCGGCCGAGAGCGTGAAGGCGGACGTCGAAAGCTCGATGTCGCAGCACGTGGCCGAGGTGGAGAACGCCTGGCACGACACGCCGACCATCCACTCGCCGACCATCAGCAACGCCACCACCGACGACCTGTCGCGCAAGGCGCGCGAGTTCCGCCGCAAGAAGCTGGTGCGCAATTCGGCCATCCCCGGCTGGTACAAGCAGCGTCACGGCGGCAAGATGCACGTGACCTCCGGCGCCGCGCGCGTGAAGCGCTTCCGCCCCGGCAGCAACTCCTCTTCTTCGTTCTACTAAATGACTACACCTGAAAAGGGCGAAGAGACCTTTATCTCTCACCTGATCGAATTGCGCGACCGTCTGGTCAAGGCATCGATCGGCATTGCCATCGTCTGTATCGCGCTGATGATCTGGCCCGGTCCGTCGCAGATCTACGATTTCATCGCGCGGCCGATGATCGCCTCGCTGCCGGTCGGCTCGAAGATGATCGCCACCGGCGTGATCTCGCCGTTCCTGGTGCCGATGAAGGTGACGCTGGTCATTTCCATCATCCTGTCGCTGCCGTGGGTGCTGTACCAGCTGTGGGCCTTCGTGGCGCCCGGCCTGTATGCGCATGAGAAGCGGCTGATCGCGCCGCTGGTGATTTCGTCGTCGGTATTGTTCATGGCCGGCGTGGCGTTCTGCTACTTCCTGGTGTTCGGACGGGTGTTCCAGTTCATCTCCGAGTTTTCGCCGCATTCGATCGCGGTGACGCCGGATATCGAGAACTACCTGGATTTCGTCATGTCGATGTGTCTGGCCTTTGGCGCGACCTTCGAGGTGCCGGTGGTGGTGGTGATTTTGGTGCGGATGGGTTTGGTGACGGTGGCCAAGCTGAAAGAGATACGGCCTTACGCCATCGTCGGCGCCTTCGTGATTGCCGCGATCGTCACGCCGCCTGACGCGGTCAGCATGTTTTCGCTGGCGGTTCCGATGTGCCTGCTGTTCGAGCTGGGCCTGCTGGTGGCGCCGATGTTCGTGCGCATGTCGACGGCGCCGGAAGAGAAGGTCTGAGTTGTCGGGTCATGGTAGCCGGCTCAATATTTTAAAAAGCACGCCGAGCGTTACGCCATGTAGCACCAACGATAGCCCGGTCAGCATGTAAAGTATGTTGAACCGGATATTCATGTGCGCTTTCAACTCGGCGATCTGCGCTTTCAACGCAACGACCTGCCCTTTCAACGCATCGATCTGCCCTTGCAGATCGCTACGCAGCTTTTCGATCTGCGCATGCACATCGCTGCGCAGAATTTCTATGCGGGCGATAACATCCGTCTTCATCAATAGCATATCGCCGGGCGTCACAGTGGACTCGGCTAATGCGTCGCGCAACGCCAATGACTGAGCCTCAGCTTGCTGCTGAGACAACCCTGCTTCCTCAAGTTTTCTGGCGTATGAAAGTGTGTCGAATTTGATAGGCATATTCATGACCGCTCCCTGATTTAATCGTAGCAGAAACCGGGCAGAATGCGAGCCGGCTCACTATCGTATCGAATCAATGGTTGAGTCGTTTGCGCGCACTCAAGTGCGCGCAAACCCATGCGATGCTACTGCGTCATCAAGCCCTTGATCACCCGCACCGGCGCGCTGCCGTAGCTCAGGAATTGCTCGTGGAATTCCTTCAGGTTGAACTTCGCTCCCAGCTGCTGCTTGCGCTGTTCGCGCAACTCCATGATCTCGCTGTAGCCGCTGAAATAGCTGGTCAGCTGTACCGACGACACCTGCACCCGATGCCATTTCTCAACGGCTTCGCTGCGCGTCTGGAAGGCCTGGCGCGTCAGCAGGTCGATCGCCTGCTCTTCGGTCATGCCCAGCACGTGCACGCTGTAATCGAGGATGGTGTTGGTGACGCTGCGCAGATTCCACTTCGAATACATCAGCCACATCTCCGGCGCGTTGTCGCCGTAGCCGGACTCCAGCATCATGCGCTCGCCGTACACCGCCCAACCCTCCACCATCGCGCCATTGCCGAAGATGGATTTGACGATAGACGGCGACTTGTTCGCATACACCAGCTGCGCATAATGCCCCGGTATCGCCTCATGAATATTCAGGATCTGCAGGATCCAGTAGTTGTACTCGCGCAGGCTGCTCTCGGCCGCTTCCGGCGTCGCGCCGTCGAGCGGCGTCACGTTGTAGTAGGTGCGGTCCTGCGGACGATACGGTCCCGGCGCGTCGATGCTGGCGCCCGCCACGCCGGCCTGGTAGGCAGGCGTGGCCCGCACTTCCAGCTGCTTCTTCGGATCGAGCGTCAGCAGGTTGTGGCTGATCACCCAGTCCTGCAGCACCGGCACCTGGCGGCGGATCTCGGCGAAGAAATCCTCGCGCTTGACGTGGCGCTCGGACAGCTTGCCGATCACCATGCCGATCTTGGCGAAACGGTCGGCCGGCTTGGCGGTGGCGCCCATGGTCTTGTCCCACAGCTCGTCGGAGATGCGCTCCATATTGGCCAGCAGCTCTTCACGCGCGGCCAGCGCCTTCTGGTAGGTCTGCTCGGCAGTGCTGCCGGACTGGATGTCGAAGGCAAACTTCTGCTCGTACAGTTCCTTACCCAGGCGGAAGGTGCGGCGGCCGCTGGTGTCCATCTGCTTGTCCATCTCGGTCAGGAAGGCCACGTAGCCGTCGACCGCGGTCAGCGCCGCGTTCACGCGCTGGGTGAACAGCTGCTTCTCCACCGGCGTCAGGATCGACGCCTGGGCCGCCTTGTCCACCTCGGTCAGCAGGGTCTGCACGCCGGGCGCTTGCGCGATCGCCAGGCGCGTGTGTTCGCGCGTCGGGTTGATGATGTTGGCGCGCGCCGCATCGTAGTAGGCCGGGATGCCGGCGATGCGCTTGAGCAGCGTGCGCAGGCGCTGCGGCTGGGCCGCGTATTCGGTATTGAGGATCAGGTCGATCGGGCCGGCCACGTTGTAGCTGGCCGGGTTCCACTCGTATTCCTTCAAGGTGGTCAGGCGGAAGCGGTCGCTGTCGAGCTTGTTGATCAGCAGCGCCAGGTCGGTGCGCTGCTTGGCCGACAACTGGCTGGCGTTGATCGCGCCGAAGCGCTGCTTCCATTCGTCGATGAAGGCCAGTTCCTTGGCCTGGCCCGCCTTGTCGGGGATGGACAGCGAGGCGGCGGTATCGTACTTGCCGGCGTAGATCGCGCTTTCCGAATCGATGCGCCACAGCGCGTTGAGGAACTGGCTGCTCTGGCCGTCGAAGGAACGGTCCTGGCGGCGTTCCGGCGTGCCGGACGGCTTCAGCGACGGCGCGGCGACGGCGGCGGCCACCGCAGCGGCGGCGACGGTTTTCGTCTTACCGTGCTTGCCGGTGCTCTTGCTGTTGGCTTTGCCGCCGGCTTTTGCGTTCTTGCTTGACTTGCCGCTTTTCGCGTGGACCGTGTGGCTGCCGCTCTTGCCGCCGCTCTTGGCCGAGGTATGCGTTGTCTTGTGGTGCGTGGTGGCGCCGGCTGGTGCGACGGCGAGCGTCGTCATCAATACAGCCAGTGCGATATTTGTCTTGATCATCTTGAACAGCCTTGTCGATAAAATGGCCGGGCGTACCGGGCCGAAGCGGAGGAGATTATCATTAATCCGCAGGTTTGAGCGCATCCGGTTTGTAACCGGACGTCTACTTTCGCATTCCTTCTTGCAGCATGTTCAACATATCGGAGGCCGTCATGCGGCCCGATACGTCGCTGCCTTCGAGCAGGCTGTCGGCCAGGTCGCGCTTGTGCTGGTGCAGGTCGACAATGCCTTCCTCGATCGTATGGCGCGCCACCAGCCGGTAGATGGTCACCGGCCGCAGCTGGCCCATGCGGTGGGCGCGGTCCGAGGCCTGGTCTTCCACCGCCGGATTCCACCACGGGTCCATGTGGATCACATAATCGGCGGCGGTCAGGTTGATGCCGACGCCGCCCGCTTTCAGGCTGATGAGGAACACCTCGCCCTCGCCGGCCTGGAACAGGTCGACCCGTTTTTTGCGCTCGGCCATAGTCGTCGAGCCGTCCAGGTATTGATAGCTGATGTTGTTGGCGTCCAGGTGGGCGCGGATCAGCGACAGGTGATCGACGAACTGGCTGAACACCAGCACCTTGTGACGGTTCTCCAGCAAGCCTTCCAGCAGATGCGCGAAGGCCGCCAGCTTGCTGCTGGCCAGGCCCAGTTCCGGCGCCACCAGGTTCGGGTTGCAGCAGGCGCGCCGCAACCGCATGATCTCGGCCAGGATCTGGATCGATTTCTTCTCGGCCGGTCCTTCGACGGCGGCCAGGTTTTCCAGCGCGGCGCGGCGCAACGATTCGTACAGCGCCGTCTCGTCCGCCGACAAGTCCACTTCCATTGTGATCTCGGTGCGCGACGGCAGCTCGGTCAGCACCTGTGCCTTGGTCCGGCGCAGCATGAATGGTTGGATCAAGCGCCGCAGGCGGTTGCGCGCGCCCACTTCGGCGCGGTGGTCCTGCGGCTTTTCGATCGGCGCGGCGAAGCGCAGGTTGAATTGCTCGATACTGCCCAGCAGGCCCGGATTGATGAAGCGGAACAGGTTCCACAACTCGCCCAGATGGTTCTCCAGCGGCGTGCCGGTGGCGATCATGCGGAACTCGCCCCTGAGCGCCATCACGGCCTGCGAACGCTTGGTGGCGGCGTTCTTGATCGCCTGCGCTTCATCGAGCACGATGGTGTTCCACTGCACGCCGGCGAACAGCGCGGACTCCAGTTGCAGCAGGCCGTAGCTGGTCACCACCAGGTCGTAGGGCTGCAAGGTGGACATGGTCTCGGCGCGGTCGCCGGGGCCGAACAGCTTCACCTTCAAGGTCGGCGCAAAGCGCGCCGCTTCGCTGATCCAGTTCATGCAGACGGAGGTTGGCGCCACCACCAGGGTGGGGCCTTGCGGCGCGCGCGACAGGATCAGCGCCAGCGCCTGCAGCGTTTTGCCCAGGCCCATATCGTCGGCCAGGCAGGCGCCCACGCCCCAGCTGGCGAGACGCGACAGCCAGTTGAAGCCTTCCAGCTGGTAGTCGCGCAGCTCTGCCTGCAGAGTGCTCGGCAGCTGCGGCACGAAGGCCGCCTGCGCTTCCATCCGTGTCAAATGCTCCTTCCACAGCTTGTCCGATTTCAGGCCGCCGATATCGTCGGCCAGTTCCTCCAGCGCGAACGACGCCAGCGGATGCACGCGCACGCCGTCCTCGGTGATCTCGCCGTAGACCGACACTTCCATCAGCCGGCGGTGCAGCTCCTCGGTCAGCGCCAGATAGCGGTTCTCGCCCAGTTCCACGAAGCGGCTCTGGCTCTTCTGCATCAGCTCCAGCAGCGTTTTTAGATCCATGACCTTGCCTTCGTCGATCTGCAATTCGCCGCTGGCTGCGAACCAGTCCTTGTTGCTCTTGATGGCAAGGCGCAGCTGCTTGGTCTCCACCTTGGCGGTCACGCGGAAGCTTTCGCCTTCCGGCCAGGCCAGCACGATGGCGTCCGGGTTCATGTCCTGAAGTTCGACCAGCAACTGCAGGCACAGCGCCGGTTGGCCCAGCAGCCATTCGCCGTGTTCCTGCTCGGCCGCTTCCAGCACCGGGCATTTGGCGATCAGTTCACGCTCGGCGTCGCGTTCGTCGATCAGCTTACGGCGTGCCTGCACCGGCTTGCCGTTGACGTCCGCGATCACGCTGTCGGCGCCGGCGCCGGGCGCGTAGTACGCACCGTTGGCCAGCGGCCGCACCAGCACCTGCATCTTCAGGCCGTGCTGGTAGGGCAGCAGGTGCAGGTGCAGGCGCATGTCGGCCTCCACCTGTTCCATGTCCGGCGCGGCGCCGCCGATTTCCGACTGCACCGTCACCAGCGAGGAGATGGAGCTGATCGCATGCAGCACCTGCTGCTCGGCGTGGGCCGGCACGTTCAAGCCGTTGCCGACGATGGCGGCGATGCGGCGGTGCTCGTCGAGGATGGTGACCACGCGCAGGCGGGTCGGCGTCTCCTTGCTGACGATGACGGAGGAGCTGTCGTCCGGGATGGCCGGTTGCAGGCGCAGTTCCAGGTTGCCGGGGCTTTTCTTGATCAGCAGTTCGGGCTCGCCGGCCAGCATTTCCACCCGCGTGTCCGGCGCATCGGCCCAGAACAGCAGCGGGTGGCCGATCAGCGCCGACGCGGCGCGCTGCGGATCGATTTCGTAAGCGAGGCCGCTGGACTGGTAGCTGCGGTGCGCGACCGAGATCGCCTCGGAGGCGCGGACGTCCTGCGGCGTCAGGAAGTCGAACTGCTCGGCCTCGAAGCGCAGGCGTTTCAGGCCGACGGCGCGGCCCTTGCTCCACAGGCCGCGCGCATCGCGCTTCTGCTCCACCGGCGCGACGTCGGTCAGGCCGTGGCGGTTGTCGTAGTTCAGCATCCACACCAGGCGCGTGCTGCCGGCGGCATCGGCGGTTGCGGGCTGCTGGAGATTGATCAGCGCCGTCAACTGCCGCTGCCACGCTTCCTGCCGCTCGAACCACACGCTCATGTCGGGATAGCCGAGGCGCGAGCGCAGCGCGTTCGCGTGGCGCTGCTGTTCGACGTCGCCCAAGTGGCCCAGCAGGCAGGCGGCTTGGCCGGCGATGAACAGGTAGCCGGCGCGCTCGGCGTTCTGCGCCAGCTCCTGCAGCTGCGCCTTGCGCTCGGACAGCTGCGGCAGCGACAGCCAGAAATACAGCAGGCACTGGAACATCTGCGTTTGCAGGTTGTTGTCCCACGCCAGCGCGGCGACGGCGTCGGTTTGCATGGTGCCGGCGCGGATCTGGCGCAGCATGTCGATCTGCTGGTGGACGGCGGTGTCGTGATTCTGCGTCATGCGCACCGCGATTTCGAGATAGGCCTCGGCCGCCTTCAGGTGCTTGGCGTCGCCGCTGCGCAGCAACGACAACAGGTACAGATAGCCGGACATGCCGGTGAACAGGTGCTTGCGTTTGCCGGTGTCGCGGCGCAGCGTCTTCAGCGCCGCGTCGAAGCCGACGATGGCCGCGCCGCTGGCGCCGCGCAGCAGCACCACCGCGCTGGCGAGGTACTGGCTTTGCGGGCCGGCGGTGCGTTCCAGGTAGCGCTTGGCGTCGTCCAGGCGGCCGCACAGGATGGCGTCTTCCGCCAGGGCCATGCGCAGCTCGGGACTGATGTCGCCCTTGGCGGCCAGGCGGCGCTGCATGTGTTGCTCGCAAAATTCGCGGATCACAGGCACGGTCAGGAATTCATGCTGGGCGTTTTGCAGCAGCACCATCAGCACATCGTCCTGCAGCAGCGGATGCACGCGCGCCAGCATGCCCGGCTCGAAAGGTCGGCCGAAGATGTCGACGATGGGGTGCAGCTGCGCCGCCTCGTAGCTGCCCAGGCAGAACGCCAGTATCGGCTGGATCTGCTGCGGCGCCAGGCCACGCAGGAGGCCCATGCGCAGGCGCGCCATGCCGGCGCGGTAGCTGCGCGGCTCGAAGCTGTTCCAGGTCTGGCGCATCGGCGTCAGTTCGTCGTAGGCGCTGCACAAGTCGTCCAGCGCATGCGTGCCGATGGAGGCGCGCATCGCCGGCCAGCGCAGCTTGGGGTTGCAGGCGAAGCCGCGCCCCGTCACCACGCTGATGAAGGCCAGCCGCTCCAGCTTGCGCATCGATTCGTCCAGCGTGCCGACGCCGTAGGCATTGCCGTCCTTGTCCTCGATGCGGGCGTGGTTCAGGTGGTCGAGGATGGCCGTGCGTCCCACCGGCTCGCCGATCAGGGCGAGCAGCGCCAGTATCATTTTTTCGTTGAATTCAAGCGCGTCAAATTCGGCGAGAAGCTTAGCGTCGGCCATGCGTGGTCAGTCTTTCAGGTTATCGATGTGTACCGGCGGCGTGGCGGCCGGGTCGTGCAGGCCAAACATGCGTTGGTAGAAGTACAGCTCCGCCTCCAGTGTGCGGACGATGTTTTCGCCCTTGCGGAAGCCGTGGCCTTCGCCCTCAAGCGGCACATAGGCCACCGGCACGCCGCGCGCCTTCAGCGCGTCGACCATCATTTCCGATTGCTGCGGCGGCACGACCTTGTCGTCCAGGCCCTGGAAGAAGATCATCGGGCGCGCCAGCTTGTCGGTATGGTTGATCGGCGAGCGGGCCTGGTACAGCGCCTCGGCCTGCGGCTGCGGCGCGATCAGGTACTCATTGTAGTGCGATTCGAACTTGTGCGAGTCCTGGTCCAGGCCTTTGAGGTCGGACACGCCGTAGTAGCTGGCGCCGACCTTGAACACATTGTGGAAGGTCAGCGCGCATAGCGTGGTCAGGCCGCCGGCGCTGCCGCCACGGATGATCAGGCGTTCGCCGTCGGCCAGGCCGCGCTCGACCAGCGCCTGCGCGCCGGCCACGCAGTCCTCGACGTCGACGATGCCCCACTGGCCCTTGAGCAGGTCGCGGTAGTCGCGTCCGAAGCCGGTGCTGCCGCCGTAGTTCACATCCAGCACGCCGAAGCCGCGGCTGGTCCAGAACTGGGTCTTCAGGTTCAGCGTGTTGACGGTCATGCCGGTCGGGCCGCCGTGGCTGATGACGATCACCGGCGGCTTGCTGCCCGCGGGCGCCGTCACGTCGCGGTTGCGCGGCGGGTAGTAGAAGGCGTGCGAGCTGCGGCCATTGGCGCTGGCGTAGCTGATGCTGGTGGGGATGGACAGGTAGCCTTCGTCCGGCAGCTCCTCGATCGACTGCGCCAGGATCTCCACGCCCTCCTCGGTGAAGTCGATGCGCGCCAGCTCCATCGGGATGGTCGGGCCGCCGGCCAGCATGGCGATGTAGCCTTTGGCCACGCGCAGTTCGCGGATTTCCTCGTAGGGGTTGGCGATCGCTTCGAGCTTGCCGCTGCCCGGCAGCAGGCGAGCCAGGCGGCTCACGCCCTTGTCGATGTAGGTGCAGATGATTTCGGAGGCGGAGCGGAAGCCGTACATCGCGTTCCCGAAGGTCCAATGCGGCGACGCGAATTCCGCCTCCATCGGGCACAGGCCCTCGGTGCGATCGCGTTCGCGGCACAGGCGGTACAGGTTCCACCAGCCGCTGCGGTCGGAGACGAAGTGCAGCAGGCCGTCCGGCGACCATTCGGGTTGGCAGATCGATTCCTCGGCGCCGCCGGCGATGCGCACCGGCGCGGCCAGCGCGCCGTCGTCGCCGATGTTGGCCAGCCACAAGGTCGTGCCCTGCCACGGCATGCGCGGATGGTCCCAGCTCAGCCAGGCCAGCGAGCGGCCGTCCGGCGACAGGCGTGGCGACGAGTAGAAGTCGGCGCCCTGCGCCAGCACGGTCTCGCCGCCGTCGGCGTCGATGGCGCAGATGGTGTTGGCCGGCTGCGCATGCGGATCGTCGCCATGCAGCTCGCGCACGCCGATCAGGCGCCCGCGCGCGCGGTCCACCACGAAGTCGGCGAAGCGCTGCTTGCCGGCCGTGGTCAGCGCCACGGGCGCCGCGCCGTCGTCGGCTAGATCAAGTTTGTAGACGACATTGTCGGCAAAATGCGAAAAATAGATGGTATCGCCATCCACCGTATAGGCGCCGCCGCCGTATTCGTGTAACCGGCTGCGCACATTGAAGGGGGCCGGCGTCAGTTCGCCGGTGGTCACGCCGTGGTGGCGCAGCAGGGTGTTGCGGCCCGCTTCGGCGGCGCGGCCGGCCAGCCAGAAGATATCGCTGCCATCGGCGCCGCCCAGCATTAGCGTGGACAGCGGCGTGGCGCCGGCGGCCACGCGCGCGGCGCTGATGGTCGATGGCCAGGCGCCGTAGGGCGCGGTGATGGTGGTGGCTGATGTCATGGCGTCTCCAAAGTCGGGTGCTACGCATGATAGTGAATGAACGGACTATCATCCAGCAAAAAAATCCGCGCAGGATGCGATAATAGTCCTTTGACCGATTTCGATTGCCTTCCATGCCACAATTTGCCCCGCTCCAGAATGACACCTTCTTGCGCGCGTTGTTGCGCCAGCCGACCGACCACACGCCCGTGTGGCTGATGCGCCAGGCGGGGCGCTACCTGCCGGAATACCGCGCCACGCGCGCCAAGGCAGGCTCCTTCATGGGCCTGGCCACCAATCCGGACTACGCCACCGAAGTCACCTTGCAGCCGCTGGACCGCTTCCCGCTGGACGCGGCCATCCTGTTCTCGGACATCCTGACGGTGCCGGACGCAATGGGCCTGGGTCTGTACTTCGTCGAAGGCGAGGGCCCGAAATTCGAGCGTCCGCTGAAAACCGAGGCGGACGTGCTGGCACTGCGCGCGCCGGAGCTGGGCTCGCTGGACTATGTGTTCAAGGCCGTGACCCAGATTCGCACCGAATTGAACGGCCGCGTGCCGCTGATCGGCTTCTCCGGCAGCCCGTGGACCTTGGCCTGCTACATGGTCGAAGGCCAGGGTTCGCGCGAGTTCCACACCATCAAGACGATGCTGTACAACCGTCCGGACCTGATGCACCACATCCTGGCCATCAACGCCAAGGCCGTTGCCGAGTACCTGAACGCCCAGATCGACGCCGGCGCCCAGGCGGTGATGGTGTTCGACTCGTGGGGCGGCGCGCTGGCCGACGGCGCCTACCAGGAGTTTTCGCTCCAATACATGCGGCAAGTGGTTTCGCTGCTGAAACGCGACAAGGATGGCGTCAAGATCCCGGCCATCGTCTTCACCAAGGGCGGCGGCCAGTGGATCGAGCAGATCGCCGACATCGGCGCCGACGCGGTCGGCCTGGACTGGACCGTCAACCTGACCCAGGCGCGCAAGCTGGTTGGCCACAAGGTCGGCCTGCAGGGCAACCTGGACCCGGCCATCCTGTTCGCCAGCCCGGACCAGATCCGCGCCGAAGTGCATAAAGTGCTGGACGCCTACGGCAAGCCGACCGACGGCAACGGCCACGTGTTCAACCTCGGCCACGGCATCTCCCAGTTCACCCCGCCGGAGAACGTCGCCGCCATGGTCGAAGCCGTTCACAGCTACAGCAAGGCCCAGCGCGCGGCCTGATGTAATTTCCGAACAGAGGGCACGTTTCCCCGGAGGCGTGCCCTTTTTTCATTGGTGGATACGGCTCAGTAAAACCGACTTATGCACAATTTTTTTTACTGCGGAAATATTAGGCAGCGCTTTTTCGCTAGCCCGTGAGGATGTCGCAAGTCATTGATTACAAAGACTAAAATTTGTGGCCGAAGAGGCAATACATGGCAAGTCGTAAACCTTGACTGTCCACTGAAACTAGTTTATTTCTTCATTGTCCACAAAGTTATCCACAAAAACTGTGGATAAAAAATAAAAGTACTTAGTAAACCGTGACTTAGCCATAATGTTGCTGTTTTGCCTGAGGTTTATGTTGCGTTGCACGATTTTTGAGCAAAGTTTTGGCCGTGATAACGAAGTTGCGAACAGACAAACCTTACACCTAAGGTATGTGCAAGGCTGTTCACTGGAAGCGGCGTATTGTGCTCCGCAATATCGGTGGATAAGTTCTAAAAAATGCTTGATTTTGGCAAAAAAGGCATCCTAAATACTTCACTTATGCACAGCGGCGGAGAAAAAACGCGAATTTTTCTTCTCCTAGGAAGCATTTTCCAAGTGATTGATTTTAAAGAGAAATAATTTTGAATTTTTGCCCGGTTTACGACGATGCCAAGCCAGAAGTCTATGCTTTCCGGGGATTAAGATTCCTTTGTCCACAAAGTTATCCACAAAAACTGTGGATACTTCAAAGCGCCCTAGACGGGACGGTATTTGCGCCCAATTGCCGCAAGAATTTTCTACTGTGACGGGATCTATGCAGGGCCTTTTCCACCATTGCATCCTTCAGATTGCGCTTGATACGCCGCTGAACGCGATTTTCGACTACCGCTGGCATTGCGACGCGTCAGAGCAGCCGCAGGTCGGCCAGCTGGCGCTGGTGCCGTTCGGCCGCCGCGAGGTGATGGGGCTGATCGTCGGCGTGGCGGCCGAGACCGATGTGCCGGCCGAAAAGCTGAAGGACGCGCTGGCCGTGCGCAGCCAGCTGGGGCCGTTGTCGCCGGAATGGCTGGCGCTGGCCGGCTTTGCCGCCGACTATTATCAGCGTCCGCTGGGTGAGGTGGCGCTGCCGGGTCTGCCGAAGAATCTGCGCGTGCTGACCACGGTGGCGCTGGACCGGGCGCTGAAGAAGCTGGCCAAGCTGGATGCGCCGCATGACGGCACGCCGCTCAACATGCCGCAGCTCAACCCATCGCAGCAGGAGGCGGCGGATGCGATCGGCGGTGCGGTCGGTTTTAAACCCACTTTGCTGTACGGCGTCACCGGCAGCGGCAAGACCGAGGTCTACCTGCAATCCTGCGCGCAGGTGCTGGATCGCGAGGTGGACGCGCAGATCCTGATCCTGGTGCCGGAGATCAACCTGACGCCCCAGCTGGAAGGCAATATCCGCGCGCGCTTCCCCGGCGTGATGCTGGCGACCTTGCACAGCAGCCTGTCCGAAGGCGAGCGCATGCTGCACTGGCTGGCCGCGCACCAGGGCAAGGCGCGCATCGTGCTGGGCACGCGGCTGGCGATTCTGGCCTCGCTGCCGAACCTGAAGCTGATCGTCATCGACGAGGAGCACGATCCCTCGTACAAGCAGCAGGAAGGCCTGCGCTACTCGGCGCGCGACCTGGCCGTGTGGCGCGCCTGGCAGCTGGGTATTCCTATCGTGCTGGGCTCGGCCACGCCGTCGCTGGAGAGCTGGCATCACGCCCAGTCCGGCCGCTACCGCAAGCTGGAGCTGCGCGAGCGGGCCGTCAAGAACGCCGTGCTGCCGCAAGTGAAGCTGCTGGACATGGAGCGCGACAAGCCCAAGGACGGGCTGACCTCGCATTTAATCGCGGCGATCAAGCAGCGCATGGAGCGCGGCGAGCAATCGTTGCTGTTCCTGAACCGGCGTGGTTATGCGCCGGTGATTTGCTGCGAATCCTGCGGCTGGATCAGCGAATGCACGCGCTGCACTTCGTTCATGGTGCTGCACCGTCCCGAGCACCGGCTGCGTTGCCACCATTGCAGCCTGGAGATGCGCATCCCGCGCCATTGTCCTACCTGCGGCAACGTCGACCTGCAACCGCTGGGGCGCGGCACGCAGCGCGTGGAGGAAGGTTTGCAGGCCATGTTCCCGGAAGCGCGGGTGCTGCGCATCGACGCCGATTCCACCCGCAAGAAGGGCAGCGCGCAGGCCGCCTTCGATACGGTGCACCGGGGCGAGGTCGATATCCTGATCGGCACGCAGATGGTGGCCAAGGGGCATGATTTTAAGAAGCTGACCCTGGTCGGCATCCTGAATCCGGATACGGCGCTGTTTTCGCAGGACTACCGCGCCAGTGAGCGCCTGTTCGCGCAATTGATGCAGGTGGCGGGCCGCGCCGGCCGCTCCGCCCAGACCGAAGGCGGCAGCGCCAGCGAAGTGCTGATCCAGACCCGCTACCCGCAGCATCCGCTATACGACGCGGTGGTGCGCCATGACTACGACCACTTCGCCTCGGCCTTGCTGGAGGAGCGCGAGCAGGCCGCATTGCCGCCCTATCTGTACCAGGCGCTGCTGCGGGCCGAGGCGCCGGAGCTGGCCACGGCCATTGAATTCCTGACCATGGCCCGCGATTGCGTCGAGCATCCGGGCATCACGATCAACGATCCGATCCCGATGAGCATGACGCGGGTACACAACGTCGACCGCGCCCAGTTGCTGGTGGAGTCGGCGTCGAGGCCGATGTTGCAAGCGTTCCTGCGAGAGTGGCTACTCACTCTGCGGGAAATGAAGAGCCGCGTGAAGTGGTCGCTGGAAGTCGATCCGTTGGATATCTAACAAGGGGGTCAAGTCTGACATTCGGACACGGTCTCTGCCGTATCTGCGCTACGGCAGAGGCCGTGTCCGAATGTCAGACTTGACCCCCGTGGGTTAAAGTAGGAAGCGTTGGGCGGTGGCGACGATCTGCTCGGTCAGCGCGCGGGTGAATGGTGTGTCGAGGTTCCAGGCGTGCCAGTTCAGCGCCACGTCGATGTGGTGGCCGGGCGCCAGGTCGACCAGGCGGTCGCTGGCCAGCGCGCCGGATACCTGGATCAGCGGCATCAGGCCGTAGGCCAGGCTGCCGTGGATGCACTCGGCGGTGGCGGCCGACTGCGGCATGGTGTGGTGCGGATACGGGCCGTTGAGCTCCAGCACCGTGTGCAGGAAGCCGCTCATCATGTCCTGGTCGCTGACCACGGCCGGCGCCAGCCGCGCCGCCTCCAGCGAGAATCCATCGCCGAACCAGTGGCCGGCGAACGCCGGCGTGGCCACGCACACGTAACGCATCTTGCCCAGCGGCGTGACGTCCGGCCCGTTGGCGTGCTGGTCCGGGTGCTCCTGGGCCACGGCGATGCTGCCGAACACGCTGCCCTCTTGCACCAGATGCAGCGCCATCCGCTGGTCGGCCAGTTGCACCTTCAACTGGCAGCGCGGCGGCGACAGCAAGGGCTGCAAACTCATGGGGAACCAGGTCGCCAGGCTGGCCGCGTCGACCGCCAGCGCGATCTCCGGCATGCTCACCTTGTGACCCAGATCAATATCGAGCGACGCCTCCATCAGCCGGACGTTGCGGTGATGCGACACCAGCCGCTGGCCCAGGCCGGTCGGCACGGCCGGCTGGCCGCGCACGATCAGCAGCCGGCCGGCCGCGTCCTCCAGCGCCTTGATGCGCTGGGATACGGCCGATTGGCTGATGCCCAGCGCCAGGGCGGCCTTTTCAAAGCTGCCCTGGCTGGCAACGGCGTCCAGCACGGCCAGCGCGCGGTAGTCCAGTGATCCCATAAGTAGCACTTATAAAAATTAAAAAATATAAGTGATACTAATGCGATTTGCCTCCGGGGCACAACCTGATTGAAAAAGCTTGTTGCAATCGTTCAGTAACCGATGGCTTCGCCGGCCGGCTGGCGGTCGTCATGGGCGCCGTACAGGAAGCCGGGCCTGACCTTGCCCGATACCGCCGAGTCGCTGCCTGAACTGGTCGGGCTGGACGAACCGGGGGCGGCCGTGACCGGCGGCGCCACCAGGATCAGCTCGGCCGCCCCCCAGCCGCTCTGCTCGCGCATGTCGTAGCCCATGTCCTTCAGCAGCCGCAGCGTGTCGGGCGAGACGCCGCGCCGCTCGTAGGCCACCGCGTCCGGCAGCCATTGGTGGTGGATGCGCGGCGCGTCGACCGCCTCCTGCGGCGCCATGCCGAAATCGATGACGTTGAGCGCGGTTTGCAGTGTGATCGTGATGATGCGCGAGCCGCCCGGCGAACCCAGCACCATGTAGACCTTGCCATCCTTCTTGACCAGGGTCGGCGCCATCGACGACAGCGGCCGCTTGCCCGGCGCGATGGCGTTGGCCACGCCCTGCACCAGGCCGAACAGGTTTTGCGTGCCTTCCTTGACCGTGAAATCGTCCATTTCATTGTTCAGCACCACGCCGGTGCCGGGCGCCATCACCAGCGCGCCGAAGCGGCCGTTGATGGTGTAGGTGGTGGAGACGGCGTTGCCGTCCTGGTCGACCACCGAGTAATGCGTGGTTTCCGGCCGCTCGCGCTGCTGCGCGGGAGGCAGCGGCGGCAATTCGGACGAGGGCGTGGCGCGCGCGCCGATGCGGGCGCGGATCTCGGCCGCGTAGGCTTTGTCCATCAGGTGCGCGACCGGGTTGTCGACGAAGGCCGGATCGCCCAGCGTGGCGTTGCGGTCGCGGTAGGCGTGGCGCATGGCTTCGACCATCACGTGGATGGTGGCGGCCGATTGCGGGCCCGTGGTTTTCAGGTCGTAGCCTTCCAGCACGTTGAGGATCTGGCACAAGGTCACGCCACCGGAGCTGGGCGGCGGCGCCGCCACGAAGTCGTAGCCGCGATAGCTGCAGTTCAGCGGCTGGTCCTGCGTGATGCGGTAGCCGGCGAAGTCGGCCGCGCTGATGACGCCATTGCCGGCGCGCGCGGCGCGCTCCACCGCCTGCGGCAGCGCGCCGTGGTAGAACGCGTCCGGCCCCCTGGCCGCGATGGCCGCCAAGGTGCGTGCCAGGTCCGGCTGGCGCAGGCGGTCGCCCGGCTGCAGCGGCGTGCCGCCCTGGCGCAGGAACACGCGCGCCATGCCGGGATCGAGGTGGAAGCGCGCGGCCTGGGTGTCGAGGATGTCGGTGTCGGCGCGGGTCAGCACGAAGCCTTCGCGCGCCAGGCGGATCGCCGGCGCCATCACCTGGGCCCGGGTCAGCTTGCCGTATTGCTTCCAGGCCGTATCCAGTCCCAGCACGGTGCCGGGCACGCCGACCGCCAGGTAGCCGTGCAGGCTGGCGTCGCGGATCACGTTGCCGTCGGCGTCGAGGTACATATCGGCGCTGGCCTTGGCCGGGGCCTGCTCGCGGAAATTGATGAAGGTTTCGCGGCCGTCGGCCAGGTGGATGGTCATGAAGCCGCCGCCGCCGATGTTGCCGCAGCAGGGATTGACCACGGCTTGCGCGTAGCCGACGGCGACCGCCGCGTCGATCGCGTTGCCGCCCATTTTCAGGATGTCGACGCCGGCCTGGGAGGCCAGGCGCTGGGCCGACACCACCATGCCGTGTTTGGCTTCGACGGCGGGCCGGGTGGCGGCGCCGGCCGCGCCGGCGTGCAGGGACGCCGCCAGCGCCGCGACCAGGGTGATTCGTTTCATGAGAGCTCCGATGAAAAGCGGCCGGGACGGCGTGCTTGCGCCACCGCCCGGCCGCCGGCCTTGCTTAGAAGGTGTAGTTCATGCGAGCGTACACGTAACGGCCGGAACGGCCGAACGGCGCATAGTTGGAGAACGGTGCGTTGCCGGTGGTGTTGAGTGCGGCCGGCAGCGCGTCCGGATAGGTGTCGAACAGGTTGTCGGCACCCAGCGCCAATTGCAGCTTGGACGTGATGGCGTAGCGGCCCTCGACGTCGACCACGGTCTTGGCGCCCATGGTGAAGTCAAACGCCGGCGTGGTGCCCGGCGCCAGCACTTCGCCATAACGGGTGGCGCGCACGGTGGCGCCCCACTGGGCCAGCTTCCAGTTGACCGACGCGTTCAGCTTGTTCTTGGGCTGGCCGCGCTCCAGCGTCAGCACGTTGACGCGGTCGAACAGGATGGGCGCCGGGCTGAGCGCCGTCAGCTGGGCGGTGGTCGGCACCTTGGTGACATCGGTGTTGCTGATGTTGGCCGCCAGCGTGAAGTCGAACTTGCCGGAGGTGCCCAGGTTCAGCGGCCAGTTGGCCACGACGTCCACGCCGTCGGTGGTGGTGTTGACGCCGTTGATGAAGAAGCGGCCGCCGCCGACCCCGATGAAGCCCTGCGACGCCAGGTAGTTGCGCACGTTGGCGGCGGTCAGGTTTTCCGACAGCACGATGCGGTCGCGGATCTTGATGCGGTAGCTGTCCACCGTCAGGCTCATGGCGCCGAAGCGCATCACCGCGCCCAGCGACAGGTTGACCGACTTCTCGGCGTCCAGCGGCTTGGCGCCCAGCGCGACGGCGGCCGGGTCGGATGGCTTGAAGGTGGTGATCTCGAACGGCACGCCGTTGATGAAGTTGGTCGAGGTCGAAGTGAAGAACTGCTGCTGCGGCGACGGCGCGCGGAAGCCGTTCTGCACCGAACCGCGCAGCGCGAACTCGCGCACGAAGTCGTAGCGGCCGGACAGCTTGCCGGTGACGTTGTTGCCGAAGTCCGAGTAGTGCTCGCCGCGCACCGCGGCCGAGGCCAGCAGCTTGTCGGTCAGCTTGGTTTCCAGGTCGATGTAGGCGCCGACCGCGGTGCGGTGGTTGTCCGACACGTCGCTGGGGCGGAAGCCCGGGAACACCTGCGCGCCCGGCGGCGCCGGCGTGCCGTTGGCCAGCACCTGGCCGCCGTAGCGGTAGGAGTCCGGCTCGCCGGCGGTCATGCTGTAGCCCTCGCGGCGCGCCTCGGCGCCCAGCGCGACGTTGAGCGGCGCGGCCAGGCCGGCGATCTCCACGCTGCGCACGCCCGACAGGTTGTAGGTCAGCTGGTCGTAGGCGAAGCCGCCGGCGTCGAAGTTGGTCTTGCTGTTGGCGCCGATAGAGCGGTTGAGGGTGTTCTCGATGGTGTAGGCCATCTTGTTCTTGCCGTAGCTCAGCGAGCTGTCCATTTCCCAGTCGCCGATGCTCCAGGTGACGCCGCCGGCCGCGCTGTAGTCGTCGACGGTCGGGGCGATGATGGGCAGGAAGCCGTTCGGGTAGATCGACAGCACGTTCTGGTCCTGCAGCGCGCGGCGGAAGAAGCCGGGCGAGCGGGCGTCGCGGCGCTGGTAGCCGGACCAGCCATACAGCTTGACGTCGCCGCCGAGGTTGTAGCCGGCGTTGGCGAACACCGTGCTCTGCTTGAGTTCCGGTTCGCCGTACCAGGCGTTGAAGCGGTTGATGGTCGCTTCGCGCGGGTCGAACGCGCCACCGGCCAGCAGCGGGTATTGCTGGCGCACGTCGTAGCCGCTGCGCTCGGTGTGCGCCTGGTCCTTGTATTCGGCGGCGATGGTGAGGAAGCCGCTGTCGCCCAGCGACAAGCCCTTCCAGGCGCTGACCGAGGCGTTCTGGCCGTCGGTGCGGCGGCGCGACGATGGCGCGCTCCAGGTGGCGCCGGCCGGCGGCGCTCCGGCGATGAAATCGTAGTCGGTCATGCGGGCGCCGTAGCTGGCGACCAGTTCGCCGCCGCTGCGGTCGGTGCGCAGGCGCAGGTTGATGACGCCGGAGATCGCGTCGGAGCCGTACTGGGCCGATGCGCCGTCGCGCAGCACTTCGATGTTCTTGACGATCGCGGTCGGGATCGCGTTCAGGTCGACCGCCGCCGAGCCGCGGCCGATGGTGCCGTTCAGGTTGACCAGCGCCGAGGTGTGGCGGCGCTTGGAATTGACCAGCACCAGGGTCTGGTCCGGCGCCAGGCCGCGCAAGGTGGCGGGGCGGATGGTGTCGGTGCCGTCGGCCAGCGCCGGGCGCGGGAAGTTCAGCGACGGCAGCGCCACCGACAGGGCCTGGCCGATTTCATTGACGCCGCCGGTGCCCAGCGTCTCGGCCGAGATCACGTCGACCGGCGACGAGGTGTCCAGCACCGAGCGGTTGGTCACGCGGGTGCCGGTGACGACCACCGTGGCCTGGGGGCCGCTGGCGTCCGGCGCCGATTGCGCCAGCGCGCCGCCGGCCGCGAACAGGGAGGCGATGGCGGCTGCCAGCACCCGTGGTTTGATTGCTTGATTCTGCTGCATTCATGGCTCCCGAATTAAAAAAATAAATGCTTGGAACCGGCGTGTCGCAGGCTCCCCTGAATAGTTGTTCTGGTTGTGCGGTCTATCTTCGTGATACGGAGACCGGTTGCGTCCCGGCGCTGTGGCGACGTATCGCCACCGCAGCGTCGGTCGAACCGCCATGGCTGGGCCACGGAACGATGCAAGCTTGGTGTAAAGCAAACACGGTCCAACTATACGCATTTCTTGAGAGAATCGGTTTCCAAAAATCTATGTCATGCAGCAACAAATTAGAAAATTGTTTCATTTTTCTGACATTTGTTGGCAAAATATTCTCATGGATAAAATAGATCTGGAAATATTGGCTCTGTTGCAGAAAGACGCATCGATGCCGCTGACCGCGCTGGCGCAAGCCGTCAACCTGTCGACCACACCCTGCTGGCGCCGCGTGCAGCGGCTGCACGACGAGGGCGTGATCCGGCACCAGGTGGTGCTGTGCGATCCCCAGCGGCTCAACCTGGGGTTGACCGCTTTCGTGTCGATCCGCACCAGCCAGCACAACCGGGCCTGGATGGACAGCTTCATCGCCGGCGCCACCGCGATCCCCGAAGTGGTCGAGATCTATCGCATGAGCGGCGACATCGATTACCTGCTGAAGGTGATGATTCCCGATATCGCCGGTTATGACCAGGTGTATAAAAAGCTGATCAAGGTGGCCGACCTGCTGGACGTCAGCTCCAGCTTCGCCATGGAAGTGCTGAAGAACACCACGGCGCTGCCGCTAGACTACGTGAAGCTCAAGGGCTAGCAGCGCGGCGCCGGCGCCTGCGGTAGTATAGCCAGACCCTTACGTCGAGGCCAGGAAGCCCCCCATGAAGATACTGTACACCGACATCGCCGTCATCGGCGCCGGCACCGCCGGCATGACCGCCTACCGCGCCGCCACCACCGGCGGCAAGAAAACCCTGTTGATCGAAGCCAACGTCTACGGCACCACCTGCGCCCGCGTCGGCTGCATGCCGAGCAAGCTGCTGATCGCGGCGGCCGAGGCGGCCCATGCGCTGCACGCGGCGCCGGCCTTCGGCGTGCATCCGGGCCAGGTCCGCATCGACGGCAAGGCCGTGATGGCGCGCGTGCGCAGCGAACGGGACCGGTTTGTCGGCTTCGTCGTCGAGAGCGTCGACGGCTATCCGGCCGAGGACAAGATCCACGGCCATGCGCGCTTCCGCAGCGCGACCCAGCTGCAGATCGACGAGCACACGTTGGTCGAGGCGGAGCGTTTCGTCATCGCCACCGGTTCGACGCCCATCGTGCCGGACGAATGGCGCGCGGCCGGCCCGCGCGTGATCACCAGCGACGATGTGTTTTACTGGGACGACCTGCCGGCCTCGATCGCCGTGGCCGGCACCGGCGTCATCGGCCTGGAGCTGGGCCAGGCGCTGGCGCGGCTGGGTGTGCGCGTGACGGTGTTCGGCCGTGGCGGCAGCGTCGCCCAGCTCAGCGACCCGGACGTGCTGGACGTGGCGCGCCGCGCCATGGCCGATGAGCTCGACGTGCGCTTCAACACCAAAGTCGTGCGCGTGGTGCAGGAGGGCGACGGCCTGGCCGTCACCAGCGAGGATGGCGACGGCGTGCAGCGCACCGAGCAGTTCAGCTACCTGCTGTCGGCCATCGGCCGGCGCCCGAACGTGCACAAGCTGGGCCTGGAAAACACCGGGCTGGAGCGCGACCATCACGGTATTCCGCTGTACCACCAGCAGACGATGCAGTGTGGCGCCAGCGCCATCTTCGTCGCTGGCGACGCCGACAACGAACGGCCGCAGCTGCCGGAAGCGGCCGACCAGGGCCGCATCGCCGGCGACAACGCGGTGCGCTACCCGGCCGTGCAACCGGGCCTGCGCCGCACGCCGCTGACCATCGCCTTCACCGAGCCGCAGATCGCGACCCTGGGCGCCAGCTACGAGGAGTTGTGCGCGACGTACGCCGGCCGCTTCTCGGTCGGCAAGGTGTCGTTTGAAAACCAGGGCCGCAGCCGCGTGATGTTGCAGAACAAGGGCATGCTGCGCGTGTATGCCGAGCACGCCACCGGCCGTTTCCTGGGGGCCGAGATGATCGGCCCCCGCGCCGAGCACATCGGGCACCTGCTGTCCTGGGCCTGCCAGGCCGGGCTGAGCGTCAGCGCCATGCTGGACATGCCCTTCTATCACCCGGTGGTGGAAGAAGGCGTGCGCACCGCCCTGCGCGACCTGGCGCACCAGCTGGCCAACGCCCCGGCCCACGACTGCGGCTGCATCGACTGCACGCCCGCGCCCTAAACCAAATTGCAACAATCTCACACATTCTCACCGAAACACCGTATGCTGCTGGCTCGATAGTTTTTTATCAACGGCAATGAAGATACGTAGAGTCACGGCAGCCGATCTGAAGCTGGGCATGCTGATACCGTGGAATGTGTACGGCGACAACGGCGCCCTGCTGGTCCGCAAAGGGCATATGATCGCCAGCGCCAACCAGATCGATTATCTGGTGGAGCGCGGCTCGTTCGAGGACCACAGCGGGCAGCATGAACCAGCCCGCGAGCCGGACTCGGCACTGCGCAAGCTCAACGCCGCCAGCCTGGAGCTGCAAGCCCTGCTGCAAGCGGTGGCTTTGCGCGCCGCGCCGCCGGACCTGCGCCGCCGCCTTGAGGAGGTGGCGCTGCTGGTGTCCGATGCCGTGGCCGTCAATGCCGACGTCGCCACCGCCACCATCCTGCACAACCAGCGCGCCGCGTCCTACGCCGCGCGCCATGGCATCGACACCGCCGTGGTCGTGCAATTGCTGGCCAAGGCCAAGCAATTGTCGCTGGAAGAGACCGCAAGCCTGACGCTGGCCGCGCTGACCATGAACGTGGCCATGCTGGACCAGCACCAGCGCCTGCAGGACAGCCGCCTTGAACTGAGCGCCGCCGACCGCGCCGTGGTGCAAGCCCATCCCGAAGCCGGTGTGCAACTGCTGCGGCAAGCCGGCATCGCCGACCAGGCCTGGCTGGACTGCATCCTGCATCACCATGAAAACGAAGACGGCAGCGGCTATCCGCTGCGCAAGTCGGGCGCGCAGATCCCGCCGCTGGCGCGCTTGCTGGCGCTGGCCGACCGCTATTGCGCCCGCGTGGCCGAGCGCGCCTGGCGCAAGACCATGACCCCGCACGCCGCCCTGCGCGATCTGCTGCTGGAATCGAACGTGACGGTGGACGGCAACCTGGCCGCGCTGCTGATACGCGAGCTGGGCATTTATCCGATCGGTACCTATGTGCGGCTGATCAACGGCGAGATCGGCGTGGTGTCGCGCCGCGGCCTGCAATCGACCACGCCGCATGTGGAATCGGTGATCGGCCCGCGCGGCGCGCCGCTGGACGTGTTCCTGCAACGCGATACGCGCGCCGAGCTGCACGGCATCCGTGAAGTGCTGAGCCTGGCGCAGCTGGCCACGCTGCAGGCGCCGCCGCTGCGCATGGAGCAGGTCTGGGGCCGCAGCGCCGCCGTGTAGACTAGTTCAGCAGCGCGTCCAGCCGGCCTTGCTGCGCCAGGTCGCGCAGCACGCGGATGGTGTCAATATCCGACTCCTGGTAGGCCGAGCGGCGGAAATCGTCGTACATCGCGTTGGCGGCGTCGGTCGCCGCGTCGTGGCCGTCGTCGTACTGGAAGCGCACGTACAGCGTGTCGGCGGTCGGCGTTTCGATGCTCATCGTCAGGCTGGACTGGCTGATGTCCTGCTGCGCCGCCACTTCGTAGCGCACCTGGCGCATCGGCTCCAGCACCACGCGGTCTTCGATGACCAGCTTGCCGTAGGTGAGACGGCGGCGGAAACCGTTCTCGGTGCGCTCGTCGATGACGCACTCGTCCAGATGCGGCACAAACAGCTTGGGCGATTCGGCGCGCAGCACCAGGCCGCTCCACAGCTGCTTGAGGCTGAGCGCATCGATCAGCGGATTCAGCGGGTCGTTAATTTCTATTAAGTGTTCGAATTTCATAGGGAAACCATGTCTAGGGCAGGCGCACGCGCGCCTCATCCCCGCATGGTAACGCATCTGTCACAAAGAAGACTGCGCCCGCTCAGGCGATGCCCTCGTCCCAGTACGGTTCCGGCCCGAAGCGCCGGCTGAAGAAATCAATGAAGGCCTGGCTCTTGGGCGGCAGGAAACGGCGGTTCAGGTAGACGGCGGAAATCACCGAATCGGTGGTCTGGTAGCCCGGCAACACCCGTACCAGGGCGCCGCTGCGCAGCTGGTCGGCCACCAGCCAGGTCGACGACAGGCCGATGCCCAGCCCGGCGATGGCGGCGTCGCGCAGCGCCTCGCCGTTGTCGCTGCGGAAGCGGCCGCCGACGCGCACCAGCAGCTCGCTACCGTCGCGCTCGCGCAGCCGCCACGGGTTCATCGCCTGCAGCACCAGGCATTCGTGCCGCAACAGGTCGGCCGGCTGCTGCGGCACGCCGTGGCGGCGCAGGTAGTCGGGCGAGGCGCACAACACCAGCTTGCTCGGCGCCAGCGGCCGCGCCACCAGCGCCGAATCGCGCAGCGGGCCGACGCGGATGGCGACGTCGATGCCGTCCGCCGCCAGGTCGTGGGTGCTGTCGGACAGGCGCAGGTCCAGCTGCACGCCGGGGTGCTCCTCCAGGAACTGCGCCACCTCGGGCACGATGTACAGCCGGCCGAACGTCACCGAGGCCGCCACCCGCAGCGGGCCCTGCGCCTGGGCGTTGCCGTGGCCGACCGCCGCCGACGCCTGCTCGGCCGCGTCCAGCAGCGCCATGGCGCGTTCCAGGAACACTTCGCCGTCCTGCGTCACGGTGATCTGGCGCGTGGTCCGGTGCAGCAGGCGCGCGCCCAGCTGCTTTTCCAGCTGCGCCATGCGGGTGCTGGACGCGGCCGGCGACAGGCCGAACTCGCGCCCGGCGGCGGACAGGTTGCGGGTCGCGCACACCCGCACAAATAGCGCCACGTCGGTCAGGTCCAGAGCCATTTTATTGATTTGATGAAGAATGATTTCATCATTATGCCAGTTATCAAAGTAAATGCGGCGATTCATACTGCGTCCATCAAAACCTTTATCTGGAGCAAACCATGAAAGCCATCGCCGTCACCAACACCGTCCTGCAAGATGTCGAAATCGCCGTGCCGGTCGCCACCGGCCGCGATCTGCTGGTCAAGATCGAAGCCGTCTCCGTCAACCCGGTCGACACCAAGGTGCGCGCCGGCGAAGCGACCGACGCCGCTCCGCGCGTGCTGGGCTGGGACGCCGCCGGCACCGTGACCGCCGTCGGCCCGGACGTGACCCTGTTCAAGGTCGGCGACGCGGTCTACTACGCCGGCAGCATCGTCCGCCCGGGCGCCAACAGCGAATTTCACCTGGTCGACGAGCGCATCGTCGGCCGCAAGCCGGCCAGCCTGGACTTCAACCACGCCGCCGCCCTGCCGCTGACCTCGATCACGGCGTGGGAAGCGCTGTTCGACCGCCTGGCGATCCGCCGCGACGGCGCCGATGCCGGCAAGCGCGTGCTGGTGATCGGCGGCGCCGGCGGCGTCGGTTCGATCGCGATCCAGCTGGCCAAACAATTGGCCGGCCTGAGCGTGATCGCCACCGCCTCGCGTCCGGAATCGGCCCAGTGGGTGCGCGCGCTGGGCGCCGACCACGTGATCGACCACAACGGCGACATGGCGGCGCAACTGCTGGCGCTGGAGATCGCCAGCGTCGACTACGTGCTGTGCCTGAGCGACACCGATCCGCACTTCGACGCCATCGCCCAGGTGGTCGCGCCGCAGGGCAAGGTGGTCAGCATCGTCCACAACACCGCGCCGCTGGACATGGACAAGCTGTTCGCCAAGAGCGTGACCTGGGTCTGGGAAATGATGTTCACCCGCTCGATGTTCGGCACGCCGGACATGATCGAACAGCACCAGCTGCTCGACGAGGTGGCCGCGCTGATCGACGCCGGCAAGCTCAAGACCACGCTGGGCGAGGTGTACGGCAAGATCAACGCCGCCAACCTGCGCCGCGCGCACGAGGCGCTGGAAAGCCGCCGCACCATAGGCAAGATCGTGTTGTCGGGCTTCTAAACCGTCCGGGGCTGTACAATGATTGGCTGTTCCCCAGCCGATCGTTGCCCGATGTCCAAAGCCCCCCAATTCGGTCTTAATGTCCCGCAAAGCGAGGCCGTCATGTACCTGGACGGCCCCTGCCTGGTGCTGGCCGGCGCGGGCTCGGGCAAGACGCGCGTGATCACCCAGAAGATCGCCCACCTGATCGAGGACCGCGGCTACGATCCACGCACCATCGCCGCGCTGACCTTCACCAACAAGGCGGCGCTGGAGATGCAGGAGCGTATCGCCAAGCTGCTCAAGCAGCCTCGGCAGGCCAAGCAGCTCACCGTCTCGACCTTTCACTCGCTGGGCGTCAAGATCCTGCGCCAGGAAGCCAACGGCGTCGGCCTCAAGGACCGCTTCTCCATCATGGACAGCGACGATTGCGGCTCGCTGATCCAGGACATGGCGATCACCACCGACAAGCAGGTGGTGCGGCGCATCCAGACCGATATCTCGCTGTGGAAGAACGGCCTGATCGATCCGACGGTCGCGCTGCACCACGCCAAGGACGAGGACGAGGCGCAATCGGCGCGCATCTACGCCAGCTACGTGGCGACCTTGTCGGCCTACCAGGCGGTGGACTTCGACGACCTGATCCGCCTGCCGGTGGAACTGTTCCGCGACAACGAGCCGGTGCGCGACAAGTGGCAGCGCCGCCTGCGCTACCTGCTGATGGACGAATACCAGGACACCAACACCTGCCAGTACGAGCTGGTCAAGCTGCTGGTGACGGGCATCGGCAAGAAGCCGATGTTCACCGCCGTGGGCGACGACGACCAGGCGATCTACGCCTGGCGCGGCGCGTCGGTGGAAAACCTGAAGACGCTGCAAACCGACTTCCCCGACCTGCAGGTGATCAAGCTGGAGCAGAACTACCGCTCCACCACCCGCATCCTGCAGGCGGCCAACGCGGTGATCGGCAACAATCCCAAGCTGTTCGAGAAATCGCTGTGGTCCGAGCACGGCCTGGGCGAGCCGATCAATGTGCTGGGCATGGCCAACGACGACCAGGAAGCCGAGCAGGTGGCGATCATGATTTCGGCCGACCATTTCCAGCGCAAGAACAAATGGTCCGACTACGCCATCCTGTATCGCGGCAACCACCAGGCGCGCGTGATCGAGCAGTGCCTGCGCAAGGAGCGCATCCCGTACACGATCTCCGGCGGCCAGAGCTTCTTCGACAAGGCCGAGATCAAGGACATCATCAGCTACCTGCGCCTGCTGGCCAACACCGACGACGATCCGGCCTTCATCCGCGCCGTCACGACTCCACGGCGCGGCGTCGGCCAGTCGACCCTGGAAACACTGGGCACCTTCTCCGGCCAATGGCAGTGCTCGCTGTTCGAGGCGGTGTTCAAGGGCGGCATCGAAGGTCTGTTGAACGACCGCCAGTTGCTGCCGCTGCGCGAGTTCTGCAACTTCATCAACAACCTGGAGGCGCGCGCCAGCCGGCCCGGTCCGAGCGGCAGCGGCGACAACGCGGCCCAGGTGCTGGACGACTTGCTGGAAGCGATCAACTACGAATCCTTCCTCTACGATATGTTCGACGAGCGTGCCGCCCAGAGCAAGTGGCAGAACGTGCTGGAGTTCACCAACTGGCTCAAGGAGCGCGGCCGTGGCGGCAAGGACCGCGACAGCGAAGAGAAAAACGTGCTGGAGCTGACGCAGATGGTGGCGCTGATGTCCATGCTCGAAGGCCAGGACGAGGACCCGGACGCGGTGCGCATGTCGACCCTGCACGCGTCGAAGGGACTGGAGTATCCGCACGTGTTCCTGGTCGGCGTGGAGGAAGGCATCCTGCCGCACAAGGGCGATCCCGACGCGCTGGCCGAGACCATCGCCGCCCGCGTGCAGGAAGAGCGGCGCCTGATGTACGTCGGCATCACGCGCGCGCAGCGCACCTTGCAGATCACCTGGTGCAAGAAGCGCAAGCGCGCGGGCGAGCAGGTGCATTGCGATCCGTCGCGCTTCATCAAGGAGATGGAGCTCGACGTCGGCAACGCCGTGCCGGCCGAGTCCGAGGTGCTGACGCCGAAGGAGCGGCTGGCACGCATGAAGGAACTATTAACCACACCGAAGACGTAATCGCGCCGGCCTTGTGCTAGCATCGGCATGTGCCAATCTGGCGCGATTCCACCGGAGGTGACACTTGCGTACCCAGCTCATTGCATCCGTCGTTCTCGCCTGCGCGCTGCTGCCCGCCGCCCGCGCCGCCGACATTGCCACCAAGGCCGAAGCGGAGGCGATGGTGCATAAGGCCTTGAAGTTCATGAAGGCCAATGGCAAGGAAAAAACCTACGGCGAAATCAACAGGAAGGACGGTCCGTTTACCGACCGCGATCTCTACCTGACCGTGTACGGCATGGACGGCGTGGTGCGCGCGCATGGCGCCAACGCCAAGATGATCGGCAAGAACCTGCTGGAGATTAAGGACGTCGACGGCAAGGCCTTCGTCAAGGAGCGCGTCGAGCTGGCGAAGAAAAAGCAGCCGTTCTGGCAGGACTACAAGTTCACCAATCCGGTCAGCGGCCAGATCGAACCGAAGTCCATGTATTGCGTGCCGGAAGAGGACCTGGTGGTGTGCGGCGGGGTCTACCTCAAGTGAGGCCATAAGGCGGTAGAATGCGTGCTTTCCAGCAGGGAGTATGCCGTGAGCACCAACGAAGACCGCTTTATCGATATTGAAATCAAACTGGCGCACCAGGAGCACATCGTCGAGTCGCTGAACCAGCGCGTCTACGAGCAACAGCAGCAGATCGACAAGCTGGAGCAGATGTGCGCGGCGCTGGTGCAGCATGTGCGCGACCAGGCGCAGGGCGGTGGAGGCGGCGGCGCCTTGGCGCACGAACCACCTCCGCACTACTGATTACGCCAGCACTGCCCGCAGCGCTTCCACCACGATCGCATGGTCTTCCGCCTGGCGCAGGCCGGAGACGGTGGCCGTGCCGATCAGTCCGACATTCTTGACCACCACCGGGAACGAGCCGCCGTAGGGCGCGTACTCTTTCGGGTCCAGGTACTTCACCTCCTCGAACGCCACGCCGCGATTTTTATAATCGGTGCCGATGTGGAACGAGCAGCGGCCGAAACGCGTCACCACATTGCTCTTGCGGCGTATCCAGTCGGCCTGGTCGGGTGTCGCGCCCTGCATCGCGTGGTGGAACAGCACCTTGCCGTTGACCGTCACGTTGACGGTGACGCTCTTCTCGCGTTGCCTGGCCAGCTCGACCACCTTCAGTCCCAGCGCCAGCGCGGTGTCGCTGGTGAAGGCGGTGAATTGCAGTTCCTTTTCCTGCTGCGCCAGGGTTTCCAGCAGCTCGACATAATTTTCCATCGTTGATCCTTTTCCGGTACAAGACGGCAGTGTAGCCTAGCGGAAGTCGAAGCGCGGCGCGGCGGCCTTCTGCTCGGCCCTGGCCTGCCATGCACTTGCCTGGGCGGCATCCGCCTTCAGGCCCAGCTCGTCTTTTTGATAGGCGGTGGCCAGGCGGCGCATGGCGGCTTCGAAGTTCAGGTTGGCCGAGCGCAGGTACATGGCGGCGGCGGTCACCGCGCTGCGCGGCACGCCCTGTCCGGCCTCGTGCAGTGCCGCCAGGCGATACAGGCCATCCGGATTGTTTTGCGCGGCCGCCATCTGGTACTGCGCCGCCGCGCGGCCCAGGTCTTGCTCGACGCCCAGTCCATGTTCGTACAGGCCGCCCAGCGCGGCCTGCGCATAGCCGTTGCCCTGGCCGGCGGCGCGGACATACCAGTCGCGCGCGGCGACATAGTCTTGCGCGACGCCGCTGCCGGTTTCGTAGGCATAGCCCAGGTTGTTCTCGGCCACCGCGCTGCCGTGCTTGCTGGCGGCGCGCTGCCACTTCACGCCCTCGACCGGATCGGCGGCGACGCCGTACAGGCCGTGCGACAGCACCAGGCCCAGCCGGATCTGCGCGCTGACGTCCTGGTCGGCCGCCGCCAGGCGCAGGTAGCGCAAGCCTTCCTCGTCGTTTTGGGCGACGCCCCGGCCGCTCAGGTACATGGTGGCCAGATCGCGCTCGGCGGCGGGATTGTGCTTGGCGGCCGCCAGTTGCAGCCAATGCAGCGCCTGCGGCAGGTCCTCGGGTACGCCTTTGCCGTACAGGTAGAACAAGCCCAGATTGGCCTCGCCCCAGGTATTGCCGCCATCGGCCGCCTTGCGATACCACTTGGCGGCTTCGGCCATGTCGATCGCGACGCCGCGGCCATAGGCATGCAGCAGGCCGATATTGATTTCCGCCTGATGGTCGCCCTGCGCGGCCGCTTCCAGATACCAGGCCATCGCCTCGGCATAGTCCCTGGTGACACCGTTGCCATGTTCGTAGCGGTAGCCCAGGTTCAGCTGCGCGGTCGCGTTGCCGGCTTCGGCGGCCTTGCGATACCAGACGCTCGCTTCGGCCTGGTCCTTGGTCGCTTCCGATCCGTGCGCCAGTCGACGGGCCAGCTCGAACTGCGCCGCCACCAGGCTCTTGTCCAGCGTGATGCGGAACTGTTCCAGGCTGGCCGCCTGGTTGGCCGCGCCGTTGCTGTAGGCCTTGGCCAGCATGTACAGCGCTTCGGGATCGCCGGCCAGCGCGGCGTCGCGGTACTGCTGCACCGCCTGCTGGTCGATCTTGATCCTGGAGGCGCCCTCCAGTTCCCACACATACTGCATCTGTTGCCAGGCGCTGACCGGTTTGCCGTCGACGGTGCCCGGCTTGAAGCGGCACAGGCGCACGCCGCTCACGGCCGCGTCGTCGAGCAGCGGGAAGCCGCTGGAGCGGACCACTTTGGAGTCGATCACGCTGCCATCGGCGGCGATCAGGAAGGACAGGGTCACGGTGCCGCTTTGTTCCTTGCGCAGCGCTTCCTTGGGCCAGACGGGCTTGGCGCAGCTTTGAAAATCGGCGACCGGCGTGGTGCGTGCCTGGTCGGCGTGGCTGGCCAGCGAGACCGTGACGCCGAGCCCCGCGGCCAGCAGCCGCCAAGTGGAAAAAGTCTGGCCCATGGCGTATCCTTAATGTTTCAAATTTGAAAACGGGCAGGATAGGCGGAAATGAGTTGTTTGTCTATTACCGGCAAGATAGGGGCGGCGTGTCGAATTCGCCGGCCGTCGTTCGTCGTAGGTTGGAGAGGGATGTCCTCTCACTCACAGGAGATACGAACATGACTACGAATACTGTACAACTGCAACGGGTACTGAAGGCCAAGGCGGAGCGCGTCTACCGTGCCTTCGTGGATGCCGACGCGCTGGCCAAATGGCTGCCGCCGCACGGTTTCACCGGCAAGGTGCATGCGCTGGACGCCAAAGTGGGTGGCGGCTATCGCATGTCGTTCACCAACTTCACCACTGGCGGCGGCCATCACTTCGGCGGCGAGTATCTGGAACTGGTGCCGAACCAGCGCCTGGTCTACACCGGCAAGTTCGACGATCCCAACCTGCCGGGCGTGATGCAGACCACCGTGACGCTGCGCGAAGTGTTCTGCGGCGTGGAGTTGAAGGTGGTGCAGGAAGGCATACCGGCGGTGATACCAACGGAAGCCTGCTACCTGGGCTGGCAGGAATCGCTGGTGTTGCTGGCGCAGTTGGTGCAGCCTGAGATATGCGAGTGATGCCCGCGTGCTAGAGCAGGCCGAAGATCTTGACGATCAAGCTCATGGTGCCAAGGGCCGTGGTCAGGCTGATGCTCAGCAGAATGCGGAAGTCCGTGGTGCGTATCTTCATCAGCTGCTCGTGTACGCGGACAAACTCGGCGTCCACACGAGCAAACTCGGAGTCGACACGAACGAAGCGGGCGTCCACACGATCGAAGCCAGTGTCGGTACGAACAAAGCCAGTATCGGTACGGGCAAAGCCGGCCCGCATTTCCTCGCGTAGCCCCGATAAGTTCTGGCCTTGATAGTCGATGGCCGTCTCAAGACGGGCAACGCGTTCGGCGATGCGGTGCTGGTCCTGCTGGGGCGGATTATTGCCGTTCATGGTGGACTCCTCGGAGGCACTCACCACTTTACGCCAGCATGAACGCGCAGCATAGCGCGCACGATTGATGCAGGTCCGAGCGGTACAGCCGAGCCGGCAGTAAATGACTCGGTCACATGGTCTCCAATAGGATGGGAATAAATGGAAATATTGTTTGGAAACCTGCGCTCTCGCGAAGGCGGGACGGTGCGACGCGCTGTTGGTCGGTGGTTGAAAAATATGCTGGCGCTGGTGGGCTTGTTGGCCTTGCTGGCCGGCGCGGCGCGGTTCTTGTTGAACTATTTCGGCGATCGGCCCTCTCAAACGCAGGAGCTGCGCTCGCCTGATGGACGATACAAGGCGGTGCTGCTCAACGAAAACGGCGGAGGCGGCATTTCTCCCTATTGCGTTGATACCGTCGCTGTCGTGTTCGTCAATGTGAAGGTCGATACGCATGACGATGCACAGGTCGTGTATGTGGGCGGCTGCGCCAGTTTCCGTGATCCAAGGACCAATAATCTGCGCAACGGTCCGGATGTCAAATGGCTAGCAGCCAATCGTCTGGAGATTCGTTTTCCGCAAGAGCGTGTGGGCGGGGTCGCAGCAATGCGCCTGAAGCAATATGCCGTTCAGGGCAACGTGACCATCACCTATCGAATCGACAGTAGCTATTAATCATTGGACTCTCGGACAGGGGAGCCAGTTCCAAGTGGTGCTATGATCTAATGACCATCCAGATAGTCATGAGGTGCCCATGTACACGTTCTCTCTGGCTGAAGCGAAAGCGCAGCTAAGCAAACTGATCGAGTTGGTGGAAGGCGGTGAACAGGTGACGATCACTAAGCGTGGAAAGGCGGTCGTCAAGATCGTAAAAAGCGATCCGCTCCGCCAGCAAGTCCCTAGCTTGGCCGAACACCGGGCCGGCATTCGCTACCTGGGCGAGCCGGCCGCCGAATTCATACGAAAAATGCGCGATTCGGATCGCTTCTGATGCGGTATATCGATACCAGCGTCTTGATGGCTTTCCTGCTTCCAGAATCCGGCAGTCAACTTGCTGAACGTTTGATGACCAGTCCAGGTGATTCCTTGGCGTTTAGCAGTTGGACGGAAGTGGAGTTACTGTCTGCCTTGGGCATACAAGTTCGGCGCAAGCTGATCACACGGCGTGGCGCACGCAAGGCAGTCGATGCCTTTGCGAATCATGTAGCGCCAGCCTTGGTCAGGCTGGCAGTCGATGACAACGACCATCGTCTGGCGGCGCATATGTTGGATGGATGGCAGACTGGCCTTCGCGCAGGTGATGCACTGCATTTGGCACTGGTCCAGGAATACCAGGCCGAACTATGGACCTTCGATCGAACCATGGCGAAGGCTGCTTTGTATTTCGACCTCCGCTGTCAGCTTTTGCGCAGCTAACATGCCAACTGTCGTTTGTACCGAAAACTAGTTAACTTTGCCATATGACTTGTATCAAAAATTGCTTATGTTAAGCACACAATCCTACTTATTTGAATGAGCAAGGGATGGGAGCGAGGGACATGGTATTACCAAAGATTGTCAGGCACTGGCACATTCGCGACAAGGTTTCATTGAGGCAGACCGCCAAATGCTTCGGTATATCTCGCAGTACCATCCGGCGCTACATGCGCTCGGAAATGACCGAACTCGCTTATGCGGTGCGGCAATCGGCCAGCACCTTCGACCCGTGCGCTTTCCATCTTTTAGGCTGGCTGAAGACTGAAGCAGCCAAATCACTCAAACGGCCGCGTAGTCTGAAACCGTTTCATTAGGACCGTCCGAATAGGGGAGCAAGCCAAGAGGTCTTGCGATCGCGTGGCAGCGTTCGCTAAGCAATGGAGGGACCGTCAAAGCACAAACGAACAAAAATATCCTTTGATGTAGTAAAGTTTCCACTTGGAAATAATTTCTTGATTGCACATCAAAGATTAGAAGCAGCCTATGGCGTTGCAACTAAGGGGATTATCATATAAATTGCTGTGATATTGCAAGCCGTGTGTTGACATTCAATTATTTATAAATGCACTGCAGTTCCCTAATGTTTCATTCAGCTATTTGCGTAATTTCGTGCCGCAGTAAAATTTTATAGGATATAAAGAGAATGTATTTACGACACGTAAGCATTAAAAACGTTCGATCAATTGAGCAATTCTTACTTTCCTTTGATGAGACAGAAACTGCGGGATGGCACGTAATTTTGGGCGCAAATGGTGCGGGTAAGTCGACTGTTGTTCGCTCAATCGCGCTTGCGCTTGCAGGACCGAAAGAAGCTGCTGCGTTGCGCCAAAATTGGAATACGTGGCAACGCCATCAGGCTGAGCCGGGAAGGATTGAGGTGGCGATTTCCGCAGGAGCCAAGGATGTTGTAACCGGAAAAGGGCGAGGAGCCGCAGAGTTTGATTTCAAAATTGAGTTTCGTCCATTGGAAGCGTCGTTATCCGGGCCTAGAGTAGAACCAGTCGCTCTTAAGGAGGGGAAAGCAAAGGCAGAAAGATCAGTATGGGGAACTAAGAAAGGCTGGTTTTCAGCGTCTTTTGGCCCCTTCCGTCGATTTACTGGAGGGGACCCTGGATACGATCGTCTGTGGTTTACCAATCCTAGACTTGCTTCACACCTAACTGCCTTTGGCGAGGATATTGCATTAACAGAAGGTTTGCGTTGGTTGCGCGAGTTGCGTGTGAGGCAGCTGGAGGCGGGGGCCGAATCGGGGAAATTATTGGAGAAGCTTGTTCAATTTCTAAATGCATCGGATCTTCTTCCGCACGATGCAAAAATTGAAGAAGTCAGAGCAGAAGAAATTATTCTAGTGGACGCCAATGGTTTTCAAGTAGCGGTTGAACAAATGAGTGATGGTTACCGTTCTGTGCTGTCAACAATTTTTGAGATATTGCGGCAGATGACGAAGGCTTATGGGATTGAAGAAGTATATTCATCCATCGACATTGAATCAAAGTCCGTTAAACTTCCAGGAGTAGTTGTAATAGATGAAATTGATGCTCATTTGCATCCTACGTGGCAAAGGGATATTGGCCCTTGGTTTACGCGTTGTTTTCCAGAGGTACAGTTTATAGTGACCACCCACAGTCCTATCGTTTGCAGAGCCGCGACATCTGTGTGGCGTTTACCAGAGCCTGGTACGGAGGATCAGGCTGGTCGTGTTGAAGGTGTCGTATTACAACGATTAATTCATGGATCAATACTGGAAGCCTATGGAACTGAATACTTTGGGCGAAATATTGCTCGGTCCGACGATTCAAAACACCTGCTTACTGAGCTGGCGGTGCTAAACAGAAAAGCACTCAGATCAAATCTGACAAGTTCCGAGGCAGAGCGTATGCGCGAACTTAGAGATACCTTGCCAACTGAAGCAACTGATTTAGACGCTGAGCCGCAAAATTAACTATGCTTTATATCAATCACAAAGATCTCGATGCGGCCACTGTTACTGCTCTTCTCCAGCTACAACAGCTAGTTACCAGCCAAACAAGTTACTCAGCCCAAGTTAGCAAAGCGAAATCGTTATGGGATACTGGAAGGCGTACCAATCAACGTAAGGAAGCATTCGGAAAGATTCGCGAAAAGCTTAGTTCGATGTGCATTGGATCAGTGCGATGTGCATATTGCGAAGATTCCGCTGCAGATGAGGTTGAGCACATTTATCCAAAAAGTATTCTGCCGGATCGTGCCTTTTTATGGTCAAATTATCTGTTTGCCTGCGGCCCTTGTAATGGGCCTAAAAACAGTAGATTTGGAGTGCTTCAAGGAAAAAAAGTTGTGGAGTTTATTCGAAAGCCTAAGGGACCAGTCATCCCTCCACCGCCAGGTATATGTGCTCTTATTGACCCTCGTATCGAAGATCCGACTGATCTCTTAGAGCTTGATTTGGGCGGTACAGCTCTAGATGGTACTAAAATCGAACCCACTTTTATGTTTATTCCTCGAGAGGGAATAAGTGACCAAGAAAATGCAAGAGCTGACTTTAGTATTGATGTTCTCAGTTTGAATCGCGAAATTGTCCGAAAGGCTCGGGAAAATGCATTCACCGGTTTTCGAGCGAGAATTCGTGAATATGTGGGAGAAAAGAGCGGAACTGCATCTCAAGATCAGCTCGAAAGGCTGCAGTTGGAAATTTTGGGCTCGCCGCATTTAACGGTATTCGACGAAATGCGACGCCAACGTAGATTCCTTCCGGAGATTGATCAATTCTTTGATAGGGCACCAGAGATGCTGAATTGGGATATCGTTACGCCGTAAGGTTTGTTGCGGTCACATGGTTGAACCTCCCGGTCAAAAGACTGCTTTTCTCCTGAGGTCACCATGGAGTGCCAAACAGATGCTAGCCCCATATTACGGGTATTGGTGAGGTAACATACCGGTAAGGGTCTTGATAATGGACAGGTAAAAAATGGGCAAAACCAGGCTGGAAGCATTCAGCGATGGCGTCATCGCGATCATCATCACCATCATGGTGCTGGAGCTGAAGGTGCCGCATGGCGCGGACTGGGCGGCGTTGCAGCCTTTGTGGCCGGTGTTCCTCAGCTATGTGCTGAGCTTTGTCTACGTCGGCATCTATTGGAACAACCACCATCATCTGATCCACACCATCAGCAAGGTCACCGGCGGCGCGCTGTGGGGCAATCTGCATTTGCTGTTCTGGCTGTCGCTGGTGCCGTTTGTGACCGGCTGGATGGGCGAGAACCACTTCGCCGCGCTGCCGCTGGCCTGCTACGGCTTCATCCTGTTCATGTCCAGCATCGCCTACTTCATCCTGGCCAAGTGCCTGGCAACCAACAACGAGGCGCTGCGGCTTGCGCTGGGCAAGGACCGCAAGGGCAAGCTGTCCTCGCTGCTGTATTTGGTCGGCATAGTCTTGTCGCTGGTCGAACCGATGGCCGGTTTCGCTTTGTACGTGATCGTCGCGATGATCTGGTTTATTCCGGATCGCCGTTTCGAGCACCGCTAGCTGGTTGACTCAAGGCCTTCTGTTTGGCCTTGCCGAGCGACTCCACCGCGCGCCGGTAAGAGCCGGCCACCAGCTCGGCCAGGTAGTCGGCCGGGAACTTGCTCACGTCGACGATGGTCACCCAGTGAAAGCGCCCCATGTAGCGCGCCGGCTTCACGCCCGGCACGTCGGTCAGCTCCAGGAAGCGGTCCGGCGTCACGCGCAGGCTGAAGCGCCAGCGTTCCGGCTCGCTGGTCTTGAAGTAGGCGTAGGTCTTGTCCGCGACCTTGTAGACCAGGATATTCGACGGTTCGCCGTGCAGGGTTTCCACTGCGCCGGGGAACTGCCGGCAATGCCGTTTGAGCTGCTCGATATTCATTTCTATGGCCGTGTTGCGTCGGAACGTCAGTGTAGCTGCAAAAATGCCAACTCGACAAAGCATTCTTCGGGAAAATCCCCTGCTTGCCAATCAAGTGCAGTGCAGCATTTTTTGCCAGTGACTGCCGCCATATCACCCTGATATCATCTGGCGCTTCCATGCTGCGCTTAGTCGCGTCAGCATTTTCCCTCGTCGTTTAATGAAAGATGTCACCATGTCCCGTCCTCAAGTGCTCGTCATCGCGGCCGCCCTCGGCCTGGCCTTCTCGCAGACCGTGCTGGCCGCGCCTGCTCCCGCCGCCGTGCTGGCCGGCAACCCACTGGCCGCCGCCAGCACGCTGCCGTTCCACTACCCGGCATTTGACCAGATCAAGGACGAGCACTTCCAGCCAGCCTTCGTCGAAGGCATGCGCATCCAGCTGAAGGAAACCGAAGCGATCGCCGACAACAAGAAGCCGGCCACGTTCGAGAACACCATTGTCGCCATGGAAAAATCCGGCGAGCTGCTGAACCGCGTGCAAACCATCTTCGGCAACCTGCAAGGCGCCAACACCAACGACAAACTGGACGCGATCGATAGCGAGATGTCGCCCAAGCTGGCCGCCCATTGGGACGCCATCCACCTGAACGCCAAGCTGTACGCCCGTGTGAAATCGCTGTACGACCAGCGCGACAAGCTCAAGCTCGACGCCGAATCCAAGCACCTGCTGGAACGCTACCACACCGATTTCGTCCGCGCCGGCGCCAAGCTGTCCAACGCCGACAAGGAAAAACTCAAGACCATCAACGGCGCCATCGCCACGCTGCAAACCACCTTCACCCAGAACGTGCTGAAGGAAACCAACGCCTCGGCGCTGGTGGTCGACACCCGCGCAGAACTGGCCGGCATGACCGACGCCGCCATCGACGCCGCCGCAGCCGCCGCCAAGGCCAAGGGCATGGACGGCAAGTTCCTGGTCGCCATCGTCAACACCAGCGGCCAGCCGCCGCTGGCCGTGCTGACCAACCGCGCCGTGCGCGAGCGCCTGATGGCCGCGTCGCTGACGCGCGGCAGCCACGGCGGCGAGTTCGACAGCCGCGACGTGGTGCTGAAAATCGCCAAGGCGCGCGCCGAGAAAGCCACCCTGCTGGGCTACGCCAACTTCGCCGCCTACTCGCTGGAAGACCAGACCGCGCACGACACCGCCGCCGTCAACAAGCTGCTGGGCGAGCTGGCCAAGCCGGCCGTCTACAACGCCAGGAAAGAGGCGGCCGACCTGCAAGCCGTGGTCGACGCCGACAAGGGCGGCTTCCAGATCGACGCCTCGGACTGGGCCTTCTACACCGACAAGGTGCGCGCCCAGCGCTTCGCCTTCGACGAGAACCAGTTGAAGCCCTACTTCGAGCTCAACAACGTGCTGACCAACGGCGTGTTCTACGCCGCCGGCAAGCTGTACGGCCTGTCGTTCAAGGAACGCAAGGACCTGCCGGTGTACAACCCGGACGTGCGCGTGTTCGACGTGTTCGACGCCGACGGCAAGCAGCTGGCGATCTTCCTGGCCGACATGTACGCCCGCGGCAACAAGCAGGGCGGCGCCTGGATGAACGAGTACAGCTCGCAATCATCGCTGCTGGGCACGCACTCGGTGGTGGCCAACCACCTCAACATTCCCAAGCCGCCAGCCGGCGAGCCGACGCTGCTGACCTACGACGAAGTCAAGACCGCCTTCCACGAGTTCGGCCACGCGCTGCACGGCATGTTCTCCAACGTCAAGTACCCGCGCTTCTCCGGCACCAGCGTGCCGCGCGACTTCGTCGAATATCCGTCGCAGGTCAACGAGATGTGGGCCGTGTGGCCGGAGGTTCTCTCCAACTACGCCAAGCACTACAAGACCGGCGCACCGATGCCGAAGGAACTGCTGGACAAGGTGATCGCCTCGAAGAAATTCAACCAGGGCTTCCTGACCACCGAGTATCTGTCGGCCTCGCTGCTGGACCAGCGCTGGCACCAGCTGACGCCGTCGCAAATCCCGACCGACGTGCTGGCCTTTGAAGCGGCGTCGCTGAAGGACATGGGCGTGGACTTCGCGCCGGTGCCGCCGCGCTACCGCACCACCTACTTTTCGCACAGCTTCTCCGGCGGCTACTCGGCCGGCTACTACGCCTACCTGTGGTCCGAGAAGCTGGACGCCGACACGGTTGAATGGTTCAAGGAAAAAGGCGGCCTGAAACGCGAGAACGGCGACTGGTTCCGCGCCAAGCTGCTGTCGCGCGGCGGCACCGACGATGCGATGAATTTGTTCCGCAACTTCCGCGGCCGCGATCCGGTCATCGAGCCGCTGCTGGAGCGCCGCGGTTTAAAATAATATAAATCGTTTATAAGAAAACGCGATGATCACCAACCTGATCATCGCTGCCCGTTTCTAGCTGCATTCCACCAACAGTCGCTCTTGCAAGCTGCGCCGGTCTTGTTCCGGCGCAAAGCGAACCGGGATGTGTTCGCTACAGTTGCTCTCTACGCGCCCAGCAAGAGACGAGAGCCGACATGAACCTGCTTCCGGGCGTCACCGCCTTGCCCGCCGCATTCGACAACGATCGCCAGAGCCGCTGCCTGCTGTGCCTGAATAGGCAGATCAACGGCAAAGACGTTGACCTCACTTGACACGGAGGCGGCAATGGAATTCGTCAATTACACGCCGTTTCCCGCCCAAGCGTTTGAGGGCATTGATCAGCACCGGCGCCCCTTCCATGTCGTGACGCTGCGCCAGACTCTGAATTTCGCCACCGGCACGCTGAAGTACGCCAACGCGCAGGCGCCTCTGTGCGAAGGCAACGTCTGCTTTGGCGAAATAGGCGGAGTTGGCGTGCGCCAGGAATCCGACCTGTGCCACTACAAGCCTAAGTGCGACGTCATCGTCAACGCGGCGGCATATGCGCCCCAGGGAAAGCCACGGACATGTTTCCCGGTGCGCCTGCGGGTCGCCAAACCGGACGCGCCGGCGCCGATGCCGCAGCACCCCCAAGGTTTGAATCAATTTGAAAACGCGGCGCCCGAGATTATGGCGTGTTGGCGGAAAGCGGTTCAACACGCGGAACAACATCCCGTTCCCGGCGCGCTACTGATCAACAAGACACTGATCGTCAATGGCGAGCGCGAGTTCAAAAAGAAGGCCGGCATCACGCGGACCTTATACGGCCTGCTCCGTCTGTCCACGCTGGGCTTGCTGCGGCTCAATCCGTGGAGGCTAACCGACGCCAAACGGGTCACAATGCTGCCGCTGCGCTACGAGCGCGCCTACGGCGGGGAATGCCGGATCGAGGCCGGTGATTCGGCCGCGCACCGTCTGCCGCGCAAGCAACGCAGCGTTCTTGCCGGACTCCCTGCGCGCGACAACACGCTAGCGCTACTACCGGCCTTGCATTCGGTTTACGAACCCAATCCACGCGGGACCGGATACGTCGAACCTTCCTACCTGCGGGCAACGCGCGTCAGAGCCATCGCCGCACCGCAGATAGAACTTCCAGGCGCGCCGCTCTGCGCCTGGAAGTTCTGGCAAGCGCTGCGTGGAAGCCCGAACGATGCGGCACGGGACAACCCGAGCGCGCTCCAACCCGCCGGCTTCGGCATACGTCCCGGCTCGCATCCGGCCCGGCGCGCGTTCGCCGGCACGGTTGATCAAACCTTTCTCAAGGGTGACGACGCCTTGCCGGCGGACTTCGATTTCGCCTTCTGGAATGCCGCTCCGCCCGATCAACAAACCGATTTCCTGCACGGGAATGAAACGTTTGAGCTCATCAACCTGTGCGCTCCAGACACGCCGGGAGCGACACTAGACCGCGATGGTAATACGACGCTGCGGCTGAAACTGTCGGGCCACGAATGCTTCGTGCTAGTCAGGCAAGAAGATGGCACGCTGTTCCGGCAGGCGCTGGCCCTTGATACGGTATTGCTCGAACCGGAAGAGCGGCTACTGACCCTGGTGTGGCGCGGCATACTGCCAAAGGACGCAGACGTACCATTGCGCCGCTGCGAAGCACGCATGCATAGCCATGAAGAGCGAGACCGGGTACTACGCGAGGTCAATTTTCTGGACCGCTACGCCGGCGCGGCCGAATCGTCACCATCGTGGAAGGTCGAGGGCGCGCCGTGAGTGACCATCTGAAGTTATCCGATCCAAATGGCGACGACGAGGCGAGTAAGATCGCCAGTGCGCGGGAAGTGGCCGAACAGAAGAAGCGTTTCGATGAGCTGAAGAAGAATATTCAGCGGCTCGAACAACTGGTCGCTGAACAAAAGCTCCAAGCGCGGCGCGCTCAACCATCAAAGCAAGCTAACAACAAGATCGCTGCGCGCAAGGACGGCGTCTTCAAGGCAACTTCCATCGCGCCGTCGTTCAACCTGACGCCGGTTGGTCCCAGCATGGTGCCTCTTCCCTATCCGACGACCGCCGACCTGTCCAGCAGCGTCAATGTCGCTTCCAACGTCCGCTTCAATGGCAAGCAGGTCTACACCTTGGGCAGTTCGCAGCCGAGCTGCAAAGGCGACGAGCAAGGCAGCGGAGGCGGCGTCAGGTCGGGCACGGTCAACGGGGAAGTCAAACCGGTGGTGGCCAGCAAGTCCGTGCGCGTGGAAGGCAAGCGCGTGGTCAGGGATGGCGATGCCTGCACTATGAACGGCGGAAACAATCCCGGCATCTACGTCACGGTGCCGCCCACCAGCGGCGCGTCGCCCAATGACGCGCTGGCGACGTCGAACCCGCCGGTCAAACTTGAAACGGAGCAGGAGAAATCCGCGTTCAAGCAATGGCTGCGCCGGACGGAAGAGCAATTGCGTCAGGCCGCTAGCCACCCGGCGGAAGCTGTCAAAGGCGCGGCCAAGGGCGTGGCCAACATTCCTTCGCATATTTGCGAACTGCTGTTGAAAGCCGCCGCCGAACAACGTGCCACTGAATTGGACCAATCGGCCGCGATGCAAGCCGCATTCGGACGGACTGAGGCGACAAAAACGTTGTCCGACGTGGCGGCGGAAACCCGGCGGCTGGGCGCTAACATTGACGTGCCAAAACTTAAGATGGAAAATCCTGCGCAGGAAGGGGGCGACGTGATCGCCACGGCCGTTCAGCTGTTCGCCGGCGGCGCGGGGATAGTCAAGAGCGCAGCGAAGCGCGCTCTAACACTGGGCAAGACCGGGGAGGCCGCGCGAGTGGCAGGCGCTAGTGGCGAAATGGGGAAAGGTGCGGTGGAGGCTAGCACCGTCGGCGGCGCGGAACCAACAATTGCACCAGCTGGTCAGACAGGGGATGGCGTCCGTGTCGCGATGGGTACGGCGGCGCAGCGACGGAGGCATCTGAATGAAAAATTTGGGCGGACAAGGAACCTCGACCTCGACATCAACATTCGGGGAAGCCAGCAAACCGCTACCAATTTCTTCCTATCCCAAGGCGTCCCAGAGGAGGCTATTCCGTCGTACATGACAGGAATTGACCTTACCAAACCTGTTGAAGTACAAACGCTAGGTTCCCAAAAACAGCTTTGGCAATATCAAACATCGGGAGCACCGCAGGGAAACTGGTACTCTCTAAGTCCATCGGTAGAACCCACGGAGTTAGGAATCAGCCCCCTTGGCTTCAATCGAGCCACCCAAACCGTGGAGCCCAAAATACTCAATTTATACAAGACAACGCAACCGACAACCGTACTACGAAGCACTTCGGCGGAGGTGGAAGACTTTTGGTCAGTTAAAGGGCAGTCCTATCCTACGACGGGTGGCGCTCGACAATTATTTTCAAACAAAAAATCGGTGTTTTCCCCCGATTCACAATAAATTTGGTGAAGCTATGAGCGCAATAGAAACTGTAACTAAAGCCTTGGAACTTGCTCGCGCCCGTTTAAACACAGCGCCAAATTTCGAGATATTTTCTTCGGCTGTAACACAATTGGAATATGTTTTGGCGGTGTTGAACGGGAATGAGCGCGACAAATCTCGGCTAAAAAATATTATCGTTGGTCATTTCGCTGTCAGGGAATTTGAGGAAAGTGATCCAGAATTTGCAGAGGCATTAATGACGGTTCAAGCACTTGCCGCTAAGATGGCAAAAGGACTTAAAGTATAAAAATGGGTTGCTACACAACTCTGATTGTGAAGGCCGTGGTTTGACTGACAAGTTAACCGAAGTTCAGCCAGGAAGCAGGGGCCGGAGCCGATTTGTGTAAGAATCGAGTCCGGCCCTTTCATTTTATGAGTAAGATAGAACTATGAGTAACGAACTGCACGGCGTGACGCTGGAAACCATCGTAAGCCGTTTGCACGCGCATTACGGCTGGGAACAGCTGGGACTACGGATCGACATCAATTGCTTCATCAGCGATCCGAGCATCAAGTCCAGCCTGAAATTTTTGCGCAAGACACCGTGGGCCCGCGCCAGAGTCGAAGAACTCTACGTCGCCACGACATTTACCGACTAGGGATTTATTATGGACAGCAATCTGAAGACCTCACTGAGTTCCCTGCGCAGCCAGCTGGCCGGCGCCGGTCCGATCGACGACGAATTGCAGGAACTGCTGACGCAGCTGGACGGCGACATCAAGCAGCTGCTGGAACGCCGCGCCGCCGCCGCCGAAGCCAACCCGGGCGAGAGCACCACCTTCGGCCTGGCCGAACGCACCCAGGAAATCTCCGCCAAATTCGCGGCGCAGCATCCGCAACTCGAGCCGGCCCTGCGCGAATTGGGCAACATCCTGTCCAGCATGGGGATTTAAAGCAGGCGGGAGGACCCGGGGAACCTAGGTCCCCGGGCAGCCGGCGTTACGGAAACGCCAGCATCGGCGGTTCCATACCGCCAAAGCTGATTTCGGGATGACGCTTGGCGATCATCTCTTCGATTTCTTCGACGCGCCGCACCGGCACGTCCACCATCAACAGCACCTGGCCCTGCTCGATGCGCGGCGTGAACTGCTTGAGCCGGGTGTTCGGCACGGCCGCCGCATTCATGCCGGAGGCCCAGCCGCCGAAGATCGCCCCGCCCAGGGCCACCAGCAGGATGGCGGCGGTGCGCAAGGTCATGCCGTCCACCGGGAACAAGGTCAGGAACACGCCGGCCCCGAGGCCGACGATGGCGCCGATTACCACGCCCAGCTGGGCGCCGTGCACCAGGTCGGTCTTTTGCAGGAAGCTGACGTCCGGCATGTCCGACGGCAGGCCATCCCTGGCCATGAAGCGCATATGGCTAATTTCGATCCGCGCCAGCAGCAACTCGTCCAGCATGGCACGGGCGCTCGGCACGTCAGGCAGCATGAAATAAAGTCGGCGTCGCATGATGGTCTCCCGGTGGCAGGTGTCTAACCGTTATAGCAAAGTTGCGGACTTTAGCAATGTAAATCCTGCATCATTGACACTCAAGTGATTGAATACTAAAAGAATTTTTCTTTCCGTTATGAGCAGGGCCGGGGCATTTCCGGTACAATGCCGTCCAATATGAGCTCCCCTACCAATTTATTTGCGACCGTCCCGAAACGGTCTGCCCGCGCTGCCGTTGCGCCTTTCCTGCCGATGTCCCGCGCCGAAATGGCTGCGCTCGGCTGGGACGAGTGCGACGTCATCCTCGTCACCGGCGACGCCTACATCGACCATCCGAGCTTCGGCATGGCCCTGGTCGGCCGCCTGCTGGAGGCGCAGGGCTTCCGCGTCGGCATCATCTCACAGCCGGACTGGACCTCGGCCGAGGCCTTCCGCGCGCTGGGCAAGCCGCGCCTGTACTACGGCATCACCGCCGGCAATATGGACTCGATGGTCAACCGCTACACGGCCGACCGCAAGATCCGCTCCGACGACGCCTACACCGCCAACGGCGAACCGAACAAGCGCCCCGACCGCGCCGTCACCGTCTACGCCCAGCGCGTGCGCGAAGCCTATCCCGGCACGCCGGTGGTGATCGGCTCGATCGAGGCGTCGCTGCGCCGCATCGCCCACTTCGACTACTGGTCGGACAAGGTGCGGCGCTCGGTGCTGACCGATTCCAAGGCCGACCTGCTGATCTTCGGCAACGCCGAGCGCGCGCTGGTCGACCTGACCCACCGCATGGCCGCCGGCGAGGACATCAAATCGATCCGCGACCTGCGCGGCACCGCCTTCATGGTGCCGGCCGGCTGGCTGCCGGACCAGGACTGGGGCGTGCACAACAGCACCCGCGTCGACGTGCCCGGCAAGGTCGACACCCATCCCGATCCGTACATGATGGTGCAGCAGAACACCGCCTCGTGCGCCACCGAGAACGGCGGCGCCAAGGGCGAAGTGGACGAGGGCATGGTCGAGCCCAAGCCGGTGGTGCCGGTCGAGGTGGTCAAGACTATCCGCATCATGAGCCGCGAAGAACGCCAGGCCATGGCCAAGGAAAAGCACAACAAGACCGTGGTGCGGCTGCCGTCGTATGAAACCGTCAGCACCGATCCGGTGATGTACGCGCACGCCTCGCGCGTGTTCCACCTGGAGTCCAATCCCGGCAACGCCCGCGCCATGGTGCAGGCGCACGGCGAGCGCGACGTCTGGCTCAACCCGCCGCCGCTGCCGCTGCGCATGGACGAGATGGACGGCGTGTACGACATGAACTACGCGCGCGCGCCGCACCCGTCGTACGGCAAGGCCAAGATTCCGGCGTGGGAAATGATACGTTTTTCGGTCAACATCATGCGCGGCTGCTTCGGCGGTTGCACCTTCTGCTCGATCACCGAGCACGAGGGCCGCATCATCCAGAGCCGCTCGGAGCCGTCGATCCTGCGCGAGATCGAACACATCCGCGACAAGACCAAGGGCTTCACCGGCACCATCTCCGACCTCGGCGGCCCGACCGCCAATATGTACCGGCTGGCCTGCAAGGACCCGAAGATCGAGCAATCGTGCCGCCGCCTGTCGTGCGTGTACCCGTCGATCTGCGTCAACCTGGGCACCGACCACAGCAAGCTGATCTCGCTGTACCGCAAGGCGCGCGCGATCCCCGGCGTGAAGAAGATCCTGATTTCGTCGGGCCTGCGCTACGACATCGCGGTGCGCTCGCCGGAGTACGTCAAGGAGCTGGTGACCCACCACGTGGGCGGCCTGCTGAAGATCGCGCCGGAGCACACGGAGGAAAACACGCTGTCGAAGATGATGAAGCCGGGCATCGGCGCCTACGACGAGTTCAAGGAAATGTTCGACCGCTTCTCGCTGGAGGCGGGCAAGAAGCAGTACCTGATCCCGTACTTCATCGCGGCCCACCCCGGCACGACCGACCTCGACATGCTGAACCTGGCGCTGTGGCTGAAGAAGAACAACTTCAAGCTGGACCAGGTGCAGACCTTCATGCCGACGCCGATGGCCATGGCCACCACCATGTACCACACGCGCAAGAACCCGCTGCGCAAGGTGAGCGAGGATTCGGAAGTGGTCGAGACCGCGCGCAGCGGCAAGATCCGCCGCACCCACAAGGCCTTCCTGCGCTACCAGGACCCGGAGAACTGGCCTATCCTGCGCGAGGCGCTGGTGGCCATGGGGCGTGGCGACCTGATCGGCAACGGCGACAAGCATTTGATCCCGTCGTGGTCGGCCGGCGAAGGCAACGCGCCGGACCCGAGCCGGCGCACGCCGTCCGGCCCGGCGCCCAGCGCCAAGGGCGCCCGCTCCGGCATCGTCGCCAGCGCCCAGCCGCCGGCGCGCCACCAGGGCCAGCGCGCCAACGCGCTGACCGGTTCGCTGACGGCGCGCCAGTCGCTCGACACCAAACCGCGCGCCTCCATCCTCGACACCATCAAGGTCAAGAAGCCGGCCGCCGCCGCGCCGGCCAAGGGCGCCAAGCCGGCCCCGCGCGGCCGCAAATAAGCCGCATATCGGCCGCACATCGGCCGGCCCGGCCAGCAGCGTCGCTACGGTGGCGCTGCTTTTTTTCGTCTATTCCATTCGGGAAATGTTGTTAAATACCCCCATCGGTGCAATTACGTGGATAATTCAGGCTTGCTCCGGCGATGCGTGGAGACCGCTTGCGGCTACACTGGTTGCAAGCTGGCCACCGGTCCGGTTGGCCCCGCACGCAGACCTCATTCTGTGAACTGGAAGAACATGAAAAACTTGAAATTCTCGACCCTGTTGCTGGTACCCGTGCTGGCCCTCCTGGCCGCATGCGGCGGCGGCGGTGGCAGCAGCACGCCGGCCACGCCGACGCCGGTGACGCTCAAATCGATCGCCATCACGGCCAGCGCCACCACCATCCCGATCGGCATCGCCATGCCGCTGACGGCCACCGGCACCTATTCCGACAACACCACCAAGGCGCTCAACACCACCACCGGCCTGGTGTGGGCCTTCAAGGGCACCGGCGCGGTGGCCACCATCGTCCCGGCCGGCACGGTGACCGGCAAGGCGGTCGGTTCCGACACGGTGACCGCGACCCAGGACGGCGTGGTCGGCACCCTGGCCATCAACGTCATCGCCCAGTGGAACGGCGTGGCCGCCGGCGGCAACCAGACCATCGGCCGCAAGTCCGACGGCAGCCTGTACGGCTGGGGCTCGAACATCCGCGGCCAGCTCGGCGACAGTTCCACGACCGCCCGCAACGCGCCGGTGCTGGTCAGCGGCGCCAGCACCTTGTGGAAGCAGGTGGCGGTGGGCGAACAGTTCGTGGTGGCGCTGCGCAGCGACGGCACCTTGTGGACCTGGGGCTCCAACCAGAACGGCGAGCTTGGCACGGGCGCGCCTGACTTCGCCACGCATCCGGTCCCGGCCAGGGTCGGCAAGGACACCGACTGGGCCTTTGTCGCGGCCGGCAAGTCGCACGCGTTCGCGATCAAAAGCACCGGCGTCATGTACGGCTGGGGCCGTAACTTCAACGGCCAGCTGGGCGACGGCACCAATATCGACCGGTCGGCGCCGACCCTGGTGCCGCTGCCGACCGGCCTGAAGGCGTGGCTGACGGTCAGCGCCGGCGACACCCATACGCTGGCCGTCGTCAAGGACAACCTGAACCTGTATGCCTGGGGCGGCAACGCCAGCGGCCAGGTCGGCAACGGCGGCAAGGTGGACATCGTTTCGCCGGTCAAGATCGGCGCGTTCCAGTGGTCGTCGCTGGCGGCCGGCGCCAACCACTCGGTGGCGGTGCGCACCGACGGCGCCATGTACGGCTGGGGCAGCAACACCTTTGGCCAGGTCGGCAACAATGGCTCGACCGACATCAACGCGCCGACCCCGATCGGCGTCGGCAGCAACTGGCTGGCGGCGGCGTCCGGTTCCACCCACACCATGGCGGTGACCCGCGACGGCCAGCTGTGGGGCTGGGGCAGCAACGCCGAGAGCCAGCTCGGCACCGGCGGCGCGGACAGCCCGACGCCGGTGCAGGTGGGTACCGCCAGCAACTGGCTATCGGTCACTGCGGGCGCGCTGCACAGCTTCGGCCTGCGCTCGGACAATACGCTGTGGGGCTGGGGCCGCAACGCGGAAGGCCAGTTGGGCAAGGGCGACAATGCCCAGGCGCCGGTGCCGGTCGCCCTCCCGAACTAAGTAGTCCTACCGGCAGGACGGCGGACGGCAGGCTGACGCCTGGCCGTCCGTTGTGTTTTATGCCTGTGTATTGTCAGAAAGCGACGATGTTGGCCGCCGAAGCGGATACACTACAGCTAGCCCGCGATTCTCTGGAAAAACACTAGTGCCCGTACGTGAACCTGTCCCCACCTCTACTCCCGCCGTCGGCGCGCCGCGCCGCTGGCGTCGTGCCGGCCTGACGCTGCTGGCGCTGCTGCCCGCGCTGTGGCTGGCGCCCGCCGCGGCGCAGGACCAGGTCACGCTGCAACTCAAGCATCACCACCAGTTCCAGTTCGCCGGCTATTACGCCGCGCTGGAGCAGGGTTATTACCGCGAGGCCGGGCTGGACGTGCGCATCGTCGAAGGCGCGGACGGCAACGAGCCGGAGCGCGACGTCGCCGCCGGCAAGGCCGAGTACGGCGTCGGCGCCAGCAGCCTGATGCTGGCGCGCCTGGCCGGCAAGCCGGTGGTGGTGCTGGGCGTGGTGTTCCAGCACTCGCCCTATGCGCTGGCGATGCGCCAGACCAGCGCCGAGCCCGACATCCGCCGCATCATCGGCAAGCGCGCGATGATCGGCTCGCTGGTCGACGAGTTCGGCAGCGCCGACGAGCTGCTGGCCTACCTGATCAAGGAAGGCATCCCCGCCAGCAGTTTCCAGCGGGTCGAGCCGAGCTACAACACGGCCGACCTGATCAGCGGCAAGGTGGACGCCATCGCGGTCTACACCACCAACGAGCCGGACACCTTCGACCGCCTCGGCTTCCCCTACGACATCTACAGTCCGCGCTCGGTCGGCATCGACTTTTACGGCGACAACCTGTTCACCAGCGAGCGCGAGATCGCCAACCATCCGGAGCGGGTGCGCGCCTTCCGCGCCGCCAGCATGCGCGGCTGGCAGTGGGCCATGAGCCACCAGGAGCAGATGGCCGACCTCATCCTCAGCAAGTACTCGCGCCGCAGCGACCGCGCCCACCTGCTGTACGAGGCGCACCAGATGGTGCCGCTGGTGCAGCCGGTGCTCGTCGAGATCGGCTACCAGAACCCGGAGCGCTGGCGCCACATCGCCGACGTCTACGCCGGCCTGGGCATGGTGCCGAAGAACGCCAATTTCGACGGCTTCCTGTACCAGGCCGACGGCGGCGGCGCCAGCCTGCTGTGGCTGTACCGCGTGCTGGGCGGCGCCGCGCTGGTGCTGGCGCTGGGCGCGGCCGTCCACTTCAGCCTGCTGGCGCGCGAGCGGCGCCGCGCCAACGCCGCCATCCGCACCGGCGAGCAGCGCTTCCGCACCATGTTCGAAGCCTCGCCGCTGGGCATCGCGCTGGTCGATTCGGTCACCTACGAATACCGCGACATCAACCCGCGCTTCCAGGAGATCGTCGGCCGCTCGCAGGCCGAGCTGGGCGCGATGCGCTGGCTGGAGGCCGGCCATCCGGAGGACGTGGCCCAGCTCAAGGTGCAGATGGGGCGCCTGCTGGTGCACGAGATCGGCAGCTTCAAGATCACCAACCGGCTGTTCCGCCCGGACGGCGAGCTGGTCTGGATCGAGGTGTCGGTCACCGCCATCGAGACCGAGCAGGGCAGCCATCCGCACCACCTGTGCATGATCGAGGACGTCACCGACAAGAAGCAGAGCGAGGCGCTGATCTGGCAGCAGGCCAACTTCGACCCGCTGACCCAGCTGCCCAACCGCCGCATGTTCCACGACCGGCTGGCGCACGACATGCTCAAGAGCCAGCGCGACTGTTCGCGCATCGCCATCCTGTTCATCGACCTCGACCACTTCAAGGAAGTCAACGACACGCTCGGCCACCACCAGGGCGACATCCTGCTGGTGGACGCGGCGCGCCGCATCAGCGCCTGCGTGCGCAAGTCCGACACGGTGGCGCGCCTGGGCGGCGACGAGTTCACCGTGATCCTGTCCGAGCTCGACGGCACCGAGCGGGTCGAGCACATCGCCCAGCACATCATCGACAGCCTGCGCCTGCCCTTCCCGCTGGGGCAGGAGCAGGCCTTCGTCTCGGCCAGCATCGGCATCACCCTGTACCCGGACGACGCGCTCGACATCGACGACCTGCTCAAGCACGCCGACCAGGCCATGTACGCCGCCAAGGGCGCCGGGCGCAACCGCTACAGCTACTTCACGCCGACCCTGCAGGTGGCCGCGCTGAACCGCATGCGCCTGACCAACGACCTGCGCGGCGCGCTCAAGGCCGAGCAGTTCGAGCTGTATTTCCAGCCCATCGTCCACCTCAAGAGCGGCCGCATCCACAAGGCCGAGGCGCTGATACGCTGGAACCACCCGCAGCGCGGCGTGGTCAGCCCGATGGACTTCATCCCGCTGGCCGAGGCCAGCGGCCTGATCATCGACATCGGCGAATGGGTGTTCCGCGCATCGGCGCGCTGGGTGCAGCGCTGGCGCCATGAGCACCATCCGGAGTTCCAGGTCAGCGTCAACCAGTCGCCGCTAGAGTTCGCGCGCGAGGACGGCGCCTACGATACCTGGCTCAGTTATTTGCAGGCGCTGGGCTTGCCGGGCCAGTCGGTGGTGGTGGAAATCACCGAGGGCTTGCTGCTCGACGCCAACGCCACCGTCAGCAACAAGCTGCTGCAGCTGCGCGACGCCGGCATCCAGGTGGCGCTGGACGACTTCGGCACCGGCTACTCGTCGCTGTCCTACCTGAAGAAGTTCGACATCGACTACCTGAAGATCGACCGCTCCTTCACCCGCAACCTGGCGCCCGATTCGAGCGACATGGCGCTGTCGGACGCGATCATCGTCATGGCCCACAAGCTGGGCCTGCGCGTGATCGCCGAGGGCGTGGAGACGCCGGAACAGCGCGACCTGCTGGCCGCGGCCGGCTGCGACTACGGCCAGGGCTATCTGTTCGCGCGGCCGATGCCGGCCGAGCAGTTCGACGCCCTGCTCAGGGAACAGGGCGTGCAGCGCTAGCCCACGGCCGGGGCCGGCCCTGAGCGACTATTGACAAATGTAAAGTGTTGACAAATTAATTTAAGAAATTAATAATTGTTGTCCCAGTAGGGGGCATCTCGCACGGCTGCCGCCTGTCCACGGCCTTTATCCGAGAAAGCAAAGCGATGCAGACAGGCATAGGCGAGCCCCGGCTCGGGATCGAGGGCAGCGTCGGACGCTATCAGCTGCGCGCCCGGCTCGGGCAGGGCGGCTTCGGCGAGGTGTTCGAAGCCTGGGACGCCCAATTGCAGCGCAGCGTCGCGCTGAAGCGGCTGCGCGGCCCGGCCGGCCTGATCGGCGCCGAGCGCCTGATGGCCGAGGCCCGGCTGGCCGCCTCCCTGCGCCACCGCGCCTTTGTGCATATCTACACGCTGGAAGAACAGGATGCGGTCCAGTCCATCGTCATGGAGCTGGTGCAGGGCGACACCGTGCGCGCCAGCGCCGACGCGCGCCCGCTGGCGGCGGCCAGCGCGCTCGACATCGTCGGGCAGGTGGCGGCGGCGATGGCCGAGGCCCATGCCAGCGGCCTGGTGCATGGCGACCTGAAACCGTCGAACCTGATGCTCGAGCCCGGCGGCCAGGTGCGCATCCTCGATTTCGGCCTGGCGCGCCAGATCGATCCGCTGGCCACCCAGTCGCTGCAGCCCGGCGACCAGGAGGGCACGATCGCCTACATGGCGCCGGAGCGGCTGCAGGGGGCGGCGCCGGACCAGGCCAGCGACATCTATGCGCTGGGCATCATCCTGTATGAATTGCTGACCGGCGCGCGCCCCTTCGCCAGCCTGCGGGGGCAGGCGCTGGCGCTGGCGCAGCTGCACTCCAGTTCGGAACAATGGCCGTTTCCCGCCGCCATGCCGATGCCGCTGCGCGCGCTGGTGCTGGCGATGACGGCGCGCGAACCGGCGCGGCGCCTGCCGGACATGCGGGCGGTGCAGGCCGCGATCGGCGGCCTGGCGGGCGCGCCGCCAGGCCCGCCGTTGCCGCCGCTGCTGGCGGCGCGCCGCGGCGCGGCGCCGCGCGGCTGGCTGCGGCGCGCGCGCCTGCCGCTGGCGATGGCCGCTGGCGCGCTGCTGTGCGCCGCCGCAGTGCTGCTGTGGCTGCCGGCGGACTGGCGCACGCGCGACTGGGCGCCGTATTCGGAGGCGCGCGCCATGCAGGCCGGGCTCGACGGTCTGCGCCGTTCCGACCGCGACGGCGCGCTGGAGGCGGCGCTGGCCCAGTTCGAGCGCGTGCTGGAACATCAGCCGCGCCACGCCGGTGCTGCGGCCGGCGCCTCGATCGCCCACAGCCTGCGCTACATCGGCGATGGCCGCGACGAAGCCTGGCGCATCAAGGCCGAGGCCAGCGCCCAGCTGGCCCTGCAGGAGGACGAGCAGCTGGCGCTGGCGCACGCCGCGCGGGCCTGGGCCGCCGCGCTGCGCGGCGATACCGGCGCCGCGCTGGCGGCGGCGCAACGGGCGCTGGCGCTGGACCCGGGCGAGCTGTTCGCCCTGCAGATCAAGATCAGCGTGCTGCAGCGCCTGCAGCGCTACGACGAGGCCGGGCAGACCATCGCGGAGGCGCTGGCGCGCCATCCGCGCGAGCGCCTGTTCAGCGATCTGCTGGGAACCCAGGCGTTCCAGCGCGGCCAGTACGCCGAGGCCGAGCGCGCCTTCCGCAGCAGCCTGGCGCAGGAACCGGATGCCGTGTTCGCCTACGCCAATCTGAGCGCGGCCCTGCTGCGCCAGGACCGCAGCGACGAGGCGCTGCAGGTGCTGCAGCAGGGCTTGCAAGTGCGCGCCAGCGGCATCTTGTACAGCAACCTGGGCACCACCCTGTTCGCCCGCGGCGACTATGTCGGCGCGGCCGCTGCCTACCAGCGCGCGGTGTCGGCGGCGCGCGGCGGGCCCAATGACTTTCTGCGCTGGGCCAATCTGGCCGACGCGCTGCGCTGGATACCGGGCCGTCAGCAGGCGTCGCGCCAGGCTTACCGGCGCGCGGTGGACTTGCTCGCGCCCATGCTCGAGCGCAGGAAGGACGACGCCGCCTTCCTCTCGCGCATGGGCTTGTATGTCGCGCATCTGGAGTCGCCGCGCGCGGCGCTGGACTGGGTCGCGCGGGCCGTGGCGGCCGCGCCGGACAGCCCGGATGTGCGCTTTCGCGCCGCCGTCGCCAGCGAACTGGCCGGCGCGCGCGCCGCCGCCATCGGCCACCTGCTGCGCGCCAGGGAATTGGGGTATCCGGCTCGGCTGATCGAGACGGAACCCGATCTGGTCGCGCTGCGGCGCGACCCGCACACCACCGCTGTTCCACCCTCGACCAAGGAAACCACGCCATGAGCTCCCAATCCCCTGCGCCACGCGTCAAGCTGATCGTCCGATTCGATGTCAACCAGCTCAGCTCCCTGTTGCACTACAAGCTGGAGCGGGAGCGGCCGCCGCACGGGCGCGGCGACGAGCCCGACCCCGAGCCGCGCGACGGCGCCTATGCCGACTCGCTGCACTTCAATCCCGGCGAGCGGCTCAGCCTGGAACTGGTGGCCTACGGCGATAACAATGTGCTGCGGGTCGACGTGACGGACGCCTGCTTTGTCACCAAGCCCAAGGTGATGGTGCGGTCGGCGCAATTCAGCACGCGCTTTTCCCCGCCGTCGATGTTCGGCACCGGACGCGCCATCCAGCCGCTGGCGCTGGATTTCAGCGGCGCCACCGAACCCTATGGCACTGACCGGAGCAAGACGGTCTTGCGCTGGAACGACACGCTCGACATCGTCGACACCGGCATCTGGGAAGTGTCCTTCGTGCTGACGGTGGCGATCGTGCGCGGCGACGACATCTTGCCCGAGTTGCGGGTGTTCTCCTTCGATCCGGAGAGCGAAGTGGGCGGCCCGTCCACCATCAAGGTGGTGTGACGCGCTGCGGCGCTCAGCCCGGTGCGCCGCGGCGCTCGCGCAGATAGCGCCGCAGCGGTTCGCTGGGCGTCCTGAGCGCGGCGGCGCAGCGCACCGGGTCGGGACCGTGCTGGTCCAGCGCCGCGTCGATTTCCCGCGGCGGGATCGCGGCCAGGCTGCGGATGGCCGGATGGGCGTCGATCAGCTTGTACATCGATGGCCGCGACACCCCCAGCGCCAGCGCGGCGGCGCGGATGCACCAGCCATGCTGTTCCATCGCCGCGATGACCGCCTGCCCGCTCAGGTCGGACAGGCGGGTGCGCCCGGCGGGCGGCACGGTCGTGGGCGCCGCCGGCGCCGTCGGCTCGATGGCGGCCGTCGGCGCGCCGGCGGACGGCGCCACGCGGCTGCCTTCGGCCGGCAGCCGCAGGGCTTCGAAGGAGGGCGCTTCGCCGGCCTGCAGCGCGATCAGGGTGCGTTGCACGGCGCTGGCCAGCTGGCGCACGTTGCCGGGCCAGTCGTAGCGGCACAGGGCGCCGACGAAGGCGGCCGGCAGCTGCGCCTGGCCGCCCGCGCGCGCCTCCCAGTCGCGCAGGAAGTGCAGGATCAGCAGGCCGATGTCGGCGCGCCGCTCGCGCAGCGGCGGCAGGCGGATCACAAAGCCTTCCAGCCGCCGCAGCAGGGGTTGATTGAAGCCGCCCCATTCCAGGTCCTGGTCGGTGGCGGCGATCAGGCGCGCGCGCGCCTGCGCGTCGCTGCGCGCGCCCAGCGGGCGGTAGGCGCCGCACTCCAGCACCCGCAACAGCATCGGCTGGATCGCCGCCGGCGCGTTGCCGATTTCATCCAAAAACAGGGTGCCCTCGCCGGCCTCGGCAAACCAGCCGGGGCGGCTGGCCTGGGCGCCGGTGTACGCCCCTTTTTCCGCGCCGAACAGGTCGGCCGCCGCCAGGGTGTCGCTCAGCGTGGCCATGTTCACGCTGACCAGCGGCGCGGCGCGGCGGGCGCTGGCGTGGTGGATGGCGCGCGCCACCACTTCCTTGCCGCTGCCGGTCGCGCCCAGCAGCAGCACCGGCACGTCGGTGGCGGCGACCTGGCGTATCAGCTCGCGCACCTTGATGGCGGCGCTGCTCACGCCCAGCAGGGTGGGAATGCTGTTGGCCCTGGGCAGGCTGTCCATCCAGTGGGCGCACAGCAGCACCATGCCGCCCAGCAGCAGGATGGCGCCGTCGTCCAGTTGCTGCGGCGTCAGCCGCGCATCGGCCGTCAGCAGCGCGCCGTTCAGTTCAACGCTCATGCGGCTGAGCGGCATGGCGATATGCAGCTGGTCGTCGGCATCGCGCCGCAGGCGCAGCGAGTCGCGTGCGATGCAGCGGTGGCCCAGCGGCGTGGCGGCGCTGCCGGCGGCGGCGAACAGGGGCGCGAAACGGTTCAGCTCCAGCTCGGCGTTGCCGGGCGCCAGGACATGCTGCTCGCCCGCGCGCTCCCGCTCCGGATGCCAGAGGATGGTCAGCGCCAGCAGGCGTCCCCTGGCCTGGCCCGGCGCCGCGGAGTGTGAAGTCAGGGTGTACTCGGGGTCGAACACGGTCACGGCGGGCTCCAGCGAAAGGGATGAGGTGAGCATCGCTTCAGCATACTGTAAACGGCCGTCCTTGTTGACATATCAATTGAGCAAATTGCATGTAAATAGCCCCGTCCATGGACAAAGCGGATGGGTTTTCGACCGAAATCGCCGGTTTTTGCCTGGCACGCTTCTTGAGTTAGTGGGAGGAGCGGCAACCAATGCCGCCTGCCTCGCCCCCGCAAATCTAACGCCGCTCCCCGGCAAATGGAGATCATCATGAACGACCGCGCACCTAAATTAGTTCCCGGAAAACATCATCATCATCATCGTCATCAGCACCACGCCCACAAACCGCATCTCGCTGCCGCCGCCTCCACCCCGCAGCAAGACGCCTACGCCCGCTTGTACGGGCAGATGCTCGCGCCGCTGGGCCTGGATGCAAGCTCGTTCCAGCTGATGATGCCCGGCACCACCGTATGGGACTGGAAGGCCGATCTCGGCTTCATCGATCCGGCGCAGTACAACTTCTGTGCGGTCATTCCGCAGTGGAGCGCGGCCGGAACTTACCAGTCGACCGACGCGCTGTTCGATGCCTCCTATGGCCAGTTTCTGAACTGCCTGTCGCCGGAGCCGCCGCCAAAACTGGAAGAGGACATAGCCACGGCCCAGGCTAACCTCCAGGAGGCCCAAAACCAATACACGGATGCGGTGACCGATGCCCACGTAGCCTACCTGAAGGATCAATTCGTCGTGAATGGCGTTCCCTCCTATGTGAGCTGGCTGACGGGCGACGGCGCGTCCTTCCAAGGTGCAATCGCGGCGGCGAACACCGATTTGACCGCGGCCACCACCGCTTACCAGTCGCTGGTGAAAGAGTGCGACCAGAACCTGGCCAACGCGATTGCAGCACAACAGAACAAGTCGTATTACGTGACGCTGAATAATGGCGGCACTTCGCCGTCGGTGCCCAACTGGAACCTGTCGATGACCAGTACGGAATGGATCGACAGCTTGTCCACGGGGACGGATGCGGTGACGATTTCCTACAGTAATTCCCAGGCGGTCTATGACTTTGGCAATTCCTGGGCCGGGGGTTCCGCCGAGGTCTCGGACGATTTCTTCTCGCTGCAGGCCAGCGGCAGCTGGCAGTCGACCGACGAGTTTTATACCGATACGAACCTGTCGATTTCGATCACCGCCGCCATGGCGGTGATCGACATCAGCCCGGATCAATGGTATTCGCCCGTCACCGCGCTGGCTGGCGGCGTGTATCTGCCGGGTCTTTCCGAGTTCAGCAATGGTTCGGCAGGCGACGTCTATATGTTTGGCCAGGGGGGCATTCTGCCCTTGGTCAAGACCGGCATGCTGGTGGTCTACAACCCCAGCATCACGCTGACCATTTCCAGTGCAACCTACCAGTCCAACGAGAGCTCGTGGTCGGCCACTGGCGGCATCAGCATCGGCCCCTTCCAGATTGACGGCGCCAACGGCGGCAGCACCAGTTCCTCATGGAGCGACAACGGCACCACCGCGTCGATCACCGTCACCGACACCACCGGCGTACCGAAAATCCTCGGCGTGACGGTGTCGCAACCGGTGGTCGCGCCCTAAGCCTGTCCAGCGTTAGCAGCGAGTGTGATCCATGGCCGCCCGGCGTAAGCCCGGCGGCCATGTTTTTTGTGAAACGGGGATAATAGCGGTGCCATCTGCCGTGGCGATAGTTAAAACGTATTGAAACTATTGCTACAATCAATTTTGCATATGGATTAAAAAACCGTACACTGGCGTCTCAATGATTCACAACCCCTCACGAGGAAACCACAATGTCTCTGATCAATACCCAAGTAAAACCTTTCAAGGCAACCGCTTTCCACAACGGCAAATTCGTTGACCTGACCGAAGCCTCGCTGAAAGGCAAATGGTCGGTCTTCGTGTTCTACCCAGCCGACTTCACCTTCGTTTGCCCAACCGAACTGGAAGACCTGGCCAACAGCTACGCCGAGTTCTCGAAACTGGGCGTGGAAGTCTACGGCATCTCGACCGACACCCACTTCGCGCACAAAGCATGGCACGACACCTCGGACGCGATCAAGAAAGTGCAATACCCACTGATCGGCGACCCGACCGGCCTGCTGTCGCGTAACTTCGAAGTCATGATCGAAGAAGAAGGCCTGGCCCTGCGCGGCACCTTCGTCATCAATCCGGAAGGCTTCATCAAGGTGCTGGAAGTGCACGACAACGGCATCGGCCGCGACGCTTCGGAACTGCTGCGCAAAGTCAAGGCAGCCCAGTACGTCGCTTCCCACCCAGGCGAAGTGTGCCCGGCCAAATGGACCGAAGGCGCCGCCACCCTGAAGCCATCGCTGGACCTGGTCGGCAAGATCTAAGTCTTGAACGCTAGCGCAGCACAACAGTAGTACCGCGATGCCGGTCCGGGCGTCCGGCCCGGCATTCGCCCAAAGAAATGTAAGGAAGAAAAATCATGTTAGATGCAGACCTGAAATCCCAGTTGAAATCCTACTTGGAAAAAGTGGTGCAACCGATTGAGATCGTCGCCTCTCTCGATGACAGCGCCAAGGCCCGCGAGATGGAAGAACTGCTCCAGGACATCGTCCTGTTGAGCGACAAGATCACGCTGGTCAAGCGCACCGACGATGCCGAGCGCAAGCCGTCGTTCAGCATCAACCGCCCCGGCACCGAGATCGGCGTGCGTTTCGCCGGCGTGCCGATGGGCCATGAATTCACCTCGCTGGTGCTGGCCCTGCTTCAGGTCGGCGGCCACACCATCAAGTTCGACGACGCCGTGATCGAGCAGATCCGCAACCTCGACGGCGACTACGTCTTCGAAACCTTCATCTCGCTGAGCTGCCACAACTGCCCGGAAGTGGTGCAGGCGCTCAACGCGATGGCGGTGATCAACCCGCGCATCAAGGTGACCACCATCGACGGCGGCGTGTTCCCGCAAGAAGTCGAGGCGCGCCAGATCATGGCGGTGCCGATGATGTTCCTCAACGGCGAGCACTTCGGCCAGGGCCGCACCAACGTCGAAGAGATCCTGTCCAAGCTGGACACGAACGCCGGCGTCCGCCAGGCCGCCGAGCTGAGCAAGAAAGACGTGTTCGACGTGCTGATCGTCGGCGGCGGTCCGGCCGGCGCGGCGGCGGCCATCTACGCCGCCCGCAAGGGCATCAAGACCGGCGTGCTGGCCGAGCGTTTCGGCGGCCAGGTGCTCGACACGCTGGCGATCGAGAACTTCATCTCGGTCAAGGCCACCGACGGTCCGAAATTCGCCGTGGCGCTGGAGCAGCACGTCAAGGAATACGAAGTCGACATCATGAACACCCAGCGCGCCGCCAAGCTGGTGCCGGGCAAGCTGATCGAAGTGCAGACCGCCAGCGGCGCCATCCTGAAGGCCAAGTCGGTGATCCTGGCAACCGGCGCCCGCTGGAGGGAGATCAACGTGCCGGGCGAGAAGGAATACCGCAACCACGGCGTGGCCTACTGCCCGCACTGCGACGGCCCGCTGTTCAAGGGCAAGCGCGTGGCGGTGATCGGCGGCGGCAACTCCGGCGTCGAAGCGGCGATCGACCTGGCCGGCCTGGTCAAGCACGTGACCCTGATCGAGTTCGGCGCCGAACTGCGCGCCGACGCGGTGCTGCAACGCAAGCTGCGCAGCCTGGCCAACGTCACCGTGATCGTCTCGGCGCAGACCACCGAGATCCACGGCGACGGCAAGATCGTCAACGCCCTGAGCTACACCGACCGCGTGTCGGGCGAAGCGAAGAAGGTCGAGCTGGAAGGCGTGTTCGTGCAGATCGGCCTGGTGCCGAACACCGAGTGGCTCAAGGGCACGGTGGCGCTGTCGCGTCACGGCGAGATCGAAGTCGATGCGCGCGGCCAGACCTCGATACCCGGCGTGTTCGCGGCCGGTGACGTCACCACGGTGCCGTTCAAGCAGATCATCATCGCCACCGGCGATGGCGCCAAGGCGGCGCTGTCGGCCTTCGATCACCTGATCCGCTCGGACGACGAGGAAGTGGTGGCCGAGTCGGCCGACCAGCAGGCGATGACCGCGTAAAACATCGGGGGTCAAGTCTGACATTCGGACACGGGCTCAACCGTAGCAAGCCGCTACGGTTGAGCCCGTGTCCGAATGTCAGACTTGACCCCCGACTTTAGACCAGGTCGGCGCTGGCCTGCCTGGCGCGCAGTTCCATGGCGTTGCGGTGGCGCGCGCGCAGGCGCGGGTCGGTGATCAGCCGGCCCAGCGTTTCGCCGATCACCATCACCACGCCCAGCAAGGGCAGCACCAGCATCAGCCCCGCCACCCCGGCCACCGAGCCGCCGATGAAGATCATCAGCACCGTGATCAGGGGATGGATGTGCAGGCTGCGTCCCAAGGTCATCGGCATGAAGACGAAATCGTCCAGCAGCCGCACCGTGATGAACACGCCGATCGCCATGTAGGCCACGCCCGGATCGGCCGGCGCGTCGGTCGAGGCCACCATCACCACCAGCACGCAGCCGACGATCGAGCCCACATACGGCACCCATGCCAGCATCGCCGCGATCAGGCCCAGCACCAGCGGCGACGAGACGCCGATCGCCCACAGCCCGAAGCCCAGCACCGCCGTGTCGAGGATGGTCAGCTTGAACAGGCCCTGGAAGTAGCGGTGCGCGGTCTGGTCGACTTCGTGCAGCAGGCGCAGGGTCTTTTCAAAGAAGGCGTTCGGTACGGCGCGCGCGAGGAACTTCTTGAAGCGCAGGCCGTCGCGCAGGAAGAAAAAGGTCAGGAACGGCGCCAGCAGCAACGACGGCAGCCACGCCGCCACCGACACCAGGATGTCGGTCAAGTGCTTCTGCACGAAGGTGCTGGTGAAGCCGCTGACGCGGCTGTTGACGGTGCGCGCCAGTTTGATCTGCTTGAGGATGGGGAACTCCCGCTCCAGCGACAGCATCGTGTGGCGTACGAACTCCAGGCCGCCTGTCAGGTACTTGCCCAGCATGTCCTGCCATGAGTCGGACGGGCCGCTGTCCCAGTAGATGAACACCAGGCCGGCCGCCACCAGCAACAACAGGAACACGCTGCCGACGATCAGGGTGGCGGCGTTGTGGCTCAGGCCCAGGCGGATCAGGCGCTGCATCGGCGGTTGCAGGATGTAGTACAGCACGATCCCCAGCAGGAAGGGAATCGCCAGGAACAGCATCTGCTGCAGCAGGAACAATAGCACGCAGGTGGCGGCGATGATGCCGCTCCAGACCACTGGCCCGGCGCGCTGTTGGGTCGGCAGGAAGTTCATAGGGCCTCGACTTGCGGCTTGCCGGTCATCCAGTCGCGCAGGCGGCTGCCGATGTGGCGCGCCAGGGCCAGCGAGATCTTGTAGCCGATCACGGCGTCGGTTTCCATCAGGCCCATGAAGTCGGCGCGGAAGAACACCGCCAGCTCGCAGTTGTCCAGCGCGCGCGTCTGCGCGTTGCGCGGCGTGTTGTCCAGCAAGGCCAGGTCGCCGAAGAAGGAGCCAGCCGACAGCTCGGCCACCACCTCGCGTGTGGCGCCCAGCTGGCGGCTGATGATCACCCGGCCCGACATCACCAGGTACAGCGCCTGACCTTCCTCGCCCTCGTCGAAGATGATTTCGTCGGCCAGGTAGCGGCGCTCGTGCATCAGGCCGTCGACGATGTTCAGTTCGAGCGGGGTCAGCGTGGCGAACAGCGCCGATTCCTTCAGGCGCAGCAGGCGTGGCGACAAAACGGGCGATTTGAGGAAACCAAAGATCAAGGGAACTCCGTGCTGGGCAGGGTGGGCGGGCCAGGCCGGCGCCGCTTTATCGTTCCAATGATAACTTAAAGTTGCACGGTGGCGGACAGCGGCAAGGCCGGGTCGAGGTGGCTGGTGAGCAGGATGCACTGGCGCGCCAGCCGCTCGGGCGCGGCCAGCTGTCGCCGCAGATAGGCCATGGCGTCCGCGTCGAGGCCGTTGAACGGCTCGTCGATCAGCAGCAGCCGCACCGGCAGCGCCAGCGCCAAGGACAGCTGCATCTTCTTGTGCTGGCCCAGCGACAGCGTGGTGACCGGCTGCTCCAGCGTGTGCAGCAGGTGGAACGCCTGCAGCTCGGCGTTGAGCAGCGCGGCGTCGGTGCCGGGATACAGCGACAGGTGCAGGTCGAGGATCTCGCGCACCGTCAGCCACGGCAGTTGCGGCGTGTCGCCGCCGCAGTAGTAGCACCGCAGGCGGTAGGCCAGCGGCTGCGCCTGAAGGTCCAGGCCATCGAGCGTGATGGCGCCGGCGTGCGGCGTCAGCGCGCCACCTGCCAGCTTGAGCAGCGTGGTCTTGCCGGCGCCGTTCTCGCCGCGCAGCCAGGTGATGCCGGCGCCCAGCCGCAGGTCGAAGCGGCGAAACAGCGGGTGGCTGGCGAATTCGAAGGTCAGCTGGTCGATGCGCAGCACGGGGTTCAATTCCATAGTTCGCTTCCAATGGCGGTCAGGATGATGATGGCGCTGATGACCAGCCCAACGCGGCCGTGCACGCTCAGGCGGCGCAGCGCGACCACGGCGAGCTGCGCCACGCCGGCAAAGCACAGCCAGACGGTGGCGACGGTGGTGCTGTAGCCGGCGCTGCTGGTTCGGCCCAGGTGGCCCAGGGTCAGCAGCGCGAACCAGGCCATCACGGCCACGCCGGGCAGCAGCGTGGACACGCGCGCACAGCGGAACAGCTTGTCGATGTGCAGCGGCCACGCCGCCGCGACCGGGCGCAGCAGGGCGATCTGTTCGGTGACGGCCTTGTCGCCGCGGTCGGTCAGCAGCATCAGCAGGATGGCGGCGTTGAAGCCCAGCAGCGCCGGCGGCACCACGGGCGGATGCCACAGCCACGCGGCGATGCCCAGCGCGGCGCCCAGCAGCAGCACGGTCTGCTGGAGGCCGACCACGTTCTCGGCCCGCCAGAACGGCAGCCAGAACAGCTGGCGCCAGTGGTACAGCGCGCGCAGCGCCGGGGCGCCGGCGCTGGCGGGCAGGGCCGGCGCCGCCGGCACATACGGGCCGGGCGCGGGGCGGTCGGGATGGAGCCTGGCGGCGGCCGGCATGCGGCAGCGCCGCGCCAGCACCAGCGTCGAGACGATCCAGCCCAGCAGCAGCGAGCCGATGGTCAGCAGCAGCGCCTGCGGCACCACCGGTCGCAGCCAGTCCGGCCATTGAATCAGCCAGATGGTGGTGGAAATTGCGTAAGCCATGCTCAATGGAACGATGACCATGCCGGCCACGGCGATATTGGCGCGCCATTGCAGGCTGGCCGGAATCGGCAGCGGACGGCACCACAGCAGCGCCTGCGCCGGCAGCAGCCGTTTGCGCAGCAGCCAGACCGGCGCGCTGGCGATCAGCGCCTGGCCGGCGAACAAGCCCAGCGCCTGCGGCCACGGCAGCGTCGCCGCGAACAAGCCGGGCAGGGCCAGGCAGGCGACCAGCCCCACCAGCACCTGGCCGAAACCGAGCAGTATGTATTCCAGCGACGTGGTGAGGCTGGCGACGAACTGCAGCATCGCCTGGTGCGCCATGCGGAGGCGGAAACGCAGATAGGGAGAAAATGACGTCGCGGAGAGAATCATGCCGGGAGAATAACACCCGATGCGCAAGCCTGAGCTTAATTGAACGTTAAGCGCGAACATTAAGCGCGAACGTTAAGCGGCGCAGAAATGATTAAGGGCCCGACGAATCGGGCCCTTAAAGGAATTTGGCGGAGCGGACGGGACTCGAACCCGCGACCCCCGGCGTGACAGGCCGGTATTCTAACCAACTGAACTACCGCTCCAAATTTCGTTTTCTCTGTTTTCTTGGTGGGTGCTGAGAGGGTCGAACTCCCGACCTACGCCTTGTAAGGGCGCCGCTCTACCAACTGAGCTAAGCACCCAGAAAACATATCAGCTTTGCTTCACTACTTTGTCACAACTGCTGAACGAGGCCGTATTCTACAAGCTGGTTTATCCGTTCCGCAAGGGTTTTTGAAAATAATTTAGAAAATTTGTTTGCGGCGCGCTTTCCGGTGTCACTATGGCCGCGCGCCAGCCACCAGGAAAAAGGACCTCCCCATGCGCCACGACGATCACCAGCTCGATACCCTGTACCGCCGCGTCAGCTGGCGGCTGATGCCTTTCCTGTTCCTGTGCTACGTGGCCGCCTACCTGGACCGGGTCAACGTCGGCTTCGCCAAATTGCAGATGCTGGCCGACCTGCGCTTCAGCGATACGGTGTACGGCGCCGGCGCCGGCATCTTTTTCATCGGCTACTTCCTGTTCGAGGTGCCGTCCAACCTGCTGATGACGCGCACCGGCGCCCGCATCTGGATCGCCCGCATCATGATCAGCTGGGGCGTGATCTCGTCGGCGCTGATGCTGGCCAACAGCGTGGCGACGTTCTATCTGCTGCGCTTTCTGCTTGGCTCCCCGGCATCATCCTGTATCTGACGTACTGGTATCCGGCCCATCGCCGCGCGCGCATGGTGGCGCTGTTCATGAGCGGGGTGGCGGTGGCTGGCGTGGTCGGCGGGCCGCTGTCGGGCTGGATCATGAAGACCTTCGCCGGCCTGTATGGCCTCAGCGGCTGGCAATGGCTGTTCCTGCTCGAAGGCTTGCCGTCGGTGCTGATCGGGATCTGGACGCTGTTCTACCTGGACGACGGCATCCGCTCGGCGAAGTGGCTGAGCGAGGACGACAAGCAGCGGCTGGAACGCGCCATCGTCGCGGACGGCCAGCATCAACAGCGCCTGCCGCTGGCGCAGGTGTTCGGCAGCGGCACGGTATGGCTGCTGGCGCTGGTGTACTTCCTGTTCGTGATGGGCTTGTACGGCGTCAGCTTCTGGCTGCCGCAGTTGATCAAGAACAGCGGCGTCAAGGACGTGTTCGATATCGGCCTGCTGACGGCGATCCCGTATTCGGTGGCGGCGCTGGCGATGGTGCTGGCCGCGCGCCATTCGGACCGCAGCGGCGAACGGCGCTGGCACGCGGCGGCCGCCGCCGTGGCCGGCGCGCTGGGTCTGGTGGTGGCCACCGTCTACAGCGACAACACCGTCGTCGCCATGGTCGCGCTGAGCGTGGCCACGGCCGGCATCCTCTCCACCTTCCCGATCTTCTGGAGCTTGCCGACCGCGCTGCTGGGCGGCGCGGCGGCGGCGGCCGGGATCGCCTTGATCAACTCGGTCGGCAACCTGGCCGGCTTCGCCAGTCCCTACCTGGTCGGCGCCATCAAGGACGCCACCGGCAGCACCGCCAACGGCATCTATCTGCTGGCCGCCAGCCTGGTGGCCGGCGCGGTGCTGGTGGTGGTGCGGCGATCTCCGGGAACGTGAACGCCGCTAGCTGTCCGGCAGCGCGTCGAGGATGTCGCGCACGCCGCCGCTGAAGATCTGGCGGGTGATCTCTTCGCCCAGATAACGCTCGTAGATTTTCTGCACGGTGCCGTCGCCGACGACGGCGCGCAGCGCCTCGACATAGCGGCGCCGCACCGGCGCCGCCACCCGGTTCGACACATACACGCCCACCAGCGCGCGCGGCGATTCGGCGAACGGCGTGGCGCTCATCGTGCCGAGCATGTGGAAGCGGCGCTGGTGCAGCACGTGGATGGCCGGCGGCGCCAGCGTGCCCTCGGCGCGCCCGGCCAGGATCTTGCGGAACACCACGCCGTAGTCGCTGACGTATTCCAGCCGTCCCAGCTTTTGCAGCCGTTCCATCTGCGCCATCGTCGCGGCGGAATAGAAGATGCCGCGCGTGACGTTCAGGCGCGCCGTGCTGTGCTCGACGAAATCTTCCAGGCTGTGGAACTTGCCGGCGTTCTTGTTGAGCAGCAGCAGCTCGAAATGGGTGTAGGCGTAGGGCAGCCACACGCCGTAGTGGTCGCGCTCGGCGGTGCGCAGCGAGGCGCCGGTCAGGTCCAGCTGGCCGTTGAAGAATTGCGCATACAGCCGGCCATGCGGATACCACTCCAGCTGGAAGGCGCAGCCGCTGCGCTGGCGCACCGCCTCCAGCACGTCGGCCGTGATGCCGCGGATGGCGGCGCCGTCGCGGTAGGACGTGTAGCCGAGGTCGCTCAGGCCGACCCGCGCCGGCGCGCAAGCGCCGTCCGCCGCCCGCGCCGCAGGCGCGGCGGACAGCAGCAGACACAGCAAGACGGTGCGCAAGCGATGGGACATGTCGGCCAGGGGCAACGGATAGTTTCTAAAGTGTAACACCGGGTCCGGCCAAAAGGTGGGGTCTTGCGGCGGCAATGATTTCCGTGGATACTGTATGTATTCACAGTAATTTTACCCGCACCATGGCTGAAGACCAGCGCCGCATCGCCCACCTCGACATGGACGCGTTTTATGCGTCCGTCGAGCTGTTGCGCTATCCCGAGTTGCGCGGCCTGCCGGTGGTCATCGGCGGCGGCCGCGACGCCCAGCCGGTGGCGCAAGCCGACGGCAGCCACACCTTCGCGCGCCTGCGCGACTACGTGGGGCGCGGCGTGATCACCACCGCCACCTACGAGGCGCGCGCGCTCGGGGTCGGCTCGGCCATGGGCATGATGAAGGCGGCCAAGCTGGCGCCGGACGCGATTCTGTTGCCGGTCAATTTCGACGCCTACCGCCATTGCTCGCGGCTGTTCAAGAACGCCGTGGCCGCCATCGCGCCGGATTTCGAGGACCGCGGCATCGATGAGATCTATATCGACCTGACCCACGTCGAAGGCGAGACGCGCGCGCTGGCGCAGCGCATCAAGCAGGCCGTGCGCGACGCCACCGGGCTGTCGTGCTCGATCGGCGTGACGCCCAACAAGCTGCTGTCGAAGATCTGCTCGGACCTGGAAAAGCCCGACGGCCTGACCATCCTCGGCCACGAGGACATCCCGGCCCGCATCTGGCCGCTGGGCGTGCGCAAGATCAACGGCATCGGCCCCAAGGCCACCGAGAAGCTGGCGGCGCTGGGCATAGCCACCATCGGCCAGCTGGCGGCGGCCGACGCCGGCCTGCTGCAAGACCATTTCGGCGCCCACTACGCGGCCTGGCTGGCCGAGGCCGCGCACGGCGTCGACCACCGCGAGATTTCCACCAGCACCGAGAGCAAGTCGATCAGCCGTGAAACCACCTTCGAGCGCGACCTGCACGCGCGCCAGGACCGCGACACCTTGTCCGGCATCCTGACCCAGCTGTGCGCGCGGCTGGCGGACGACCTCAAACGTAAGGGCTACGTCAGCCGCACCATCAGCATCAAGCTGCGCTTCGACGATTTCCAGATCGTCAGCCGCAACGTCACCCTGCCGCAGCCGGTGGCCGACGCCACCGGCATCCTGCACGCGGCGCGCGAGTGCCTGAAGCGGGTGCCGCTGCAACGCCGGCTGCGCCTGCTGGGCGTGCGCGCCAGCACGCTCGAGCCGCCCGGCTCGGGCGCGCAGACGGCTTTGCCCCGGCAAGGCGAATTGTTCGCCTAGCTCAGCAACACAATCGGTCCGGCGCCGCCATCACCGTGTAAAATGGCGCTCCCCTGGCATTACTGAAACAAGGCTCAACACATGTGGTTCAAGAATCTACAGATTTACCGTCTGCCGGCCCCTTGGGCCTATACCCCCGAACAACTGGAAGCGGCGCTGGCGTCCCACTCCTTCGTCCCGGCCAGCAGCAATGAGCTGCTGCGCCAGGGCTGGGACACGCCGCGCCCGAACGGCGGCCTGGTGCACGTGGTCAACCAACAGATGCTGATCCTGCTGGGCACCGAGAAGAAACTGCTGCCGAACACCGTCATCAACCAGGTCGCCAAGGCGCGCGCCGCTGAGATGGAAGAAGCCCAGGGCTTCGGGCCGGGCAAGAAGGCGATGAAGGAACTGAAAGAGCGCGTGGCCGACGAGCTGTTGCCGCGCGCCTTCTCGATCCGCAGCAACGTCTGGACCTGGATCGATCCGGTCAACGGCTGGCTGGTGGTCGACGCCGCCAGCCCGGCCAAGGCCGACGAAGTGATCAAGCTGCTGCTCAAGGCGGTCGACAAGCTGCCGCTGGAAAGCCTGCGCGTGCAGCGCTCGCCGGTGGGCGTGATGACCGAATGGCTGCAGGCGGACGACGCGCCGGCCGGCTTCACGGTCGACATGGACACCGAACTGCGCGCCACCGGCGAGAGCAAGGCGGCGGTGCGCTACGTGCGCCACACGCTGGAAGCGGACGAAGTGCGCCGCCACATCGCCGCCGGCAAGCAGTGCACCCGCCTGGCCATGACCTGGGACAGCAAGATCTCCTTCGTGCTGACCGAATCGCTGGCGATCAAGGGCATCAAGCCGCTGGACGTGATCGCCGAAAAGGAATCGAGCACCAAGAACGACGACGAACGCTTCGACGGCGACTTCATGTTGATGACTGGCGAACTGGCCAAGCTGATGGCCGACGTGGTCGAGGCCCTGGGCGGCGAAGCCAAGGCTTAATCGCACTGCAACAAAACTCATGTCTGTTGGGTAAGAATGCCGCAAAGTCTTTGATTTTGCGGCATTTTTCATGTAATTTTTGATAAAAAACCGGGAAAATAATTTCGTTGCTCTGTAGAAATTAGCGCGATTTCTGCTATAGTGAAAGATGTTATCAAATTAGGAACTCGTGATGAGCACCTTCGTCCCCTTACTCAGCACGTCCCAGATCGCCAACAACCTGACCATCCAGGATGTGCGGTCGTGGACCAGCGAGGATATTGCGGCGTTGAGCTCGCTCCAGGTGCCGGCCCTGCGCACCGATCACCTGTCCGTCATGACCAGCGCCCAGCTGGCTTTCCTGGCCACCGCCAATGTCGCGGTGTTGACCACGCAAGACCTGGCCGCCATCAATTCCACCGTGCTGAACGCCGTCGGCGCCTTGCCGTCCGGCTTCATGGGCGCGCTGGGCAGCGCCCAGATCGCGGCCTTGACCACCGCCCAGGCGGCGGCGCTGGGCACCAAGGCCTTCACCAGCCTGAGCACCCAGGCCATCGCCGCGTTTGAGACGGCCGACCTGGCCGCCCTGGGCACCGCCAATATCGCCAGCCTGTCGTCCGACCAGGTGGCCCTGATGGGCACCGGCCAATTGGCCGCGCTGAGCACGCGCCAGCTGGCGACCTTGACGGCCGATGAAATCCTGGCCATCGGCACGCGCGGCATCGGCGCGCTGGGCACGCAGGCGGTCGCTTCGCTGGGCTCGGCGCAAGTGCGCGCCTTGAGCACGCAGCAGGCCGTCGCGCTGGGCACCGCGCAGGCGGCCGCGCTCGGCAGCACGCAGCTGAACGCCCTGTCCAGCGACGCCGTCGGCGCGCTGGAAACGGCCGACGTCGCCGCGCTGAAAAGCGCCGCCGTCGCCGCCATGGCCAGCAGCCAGCTGGCGTTGCTGAGCAGCAGCCAGCTGGGCGCGCTCTCCAGCGCCGCATTCGCCGCGTTCAACAGCGCCCAGATCGGCGCGCTGTCGAGCAACGCCCTGGCCAGTCTGCCGGGCGCCGACCTGGCGGCCCTGAATACGTCCGCCGTGGCGCAACTGGGCACGGCCTTGCTGGCCGCGCTGAACACGGCGCAAATCAGCGCGCTCGCCACGCGTCAGATCGCCGCGCTGAGCAGTACGCAGATCGCGGCGCTGAGCAGCAACCAGATCCGTGCGCTCGGCTCGGCGCAGATCGGCGCGCTGGGCTCGCGCCAGGTGGCCGGCCTGTCGACCGCCGACATCGCCGCCATCGGCAGCGCCGGCATCAGGGCGCTGAGCTCGGCCGCCGTCGGCGCGCTGACGTCCGACCAGTTCGCCCAGCTGGGCGCCGGCGCGGCCGGTCAGCTGGCGCTGTTGGGCACGGCCCAACTGGCCGCGTTGAAGACCTCGGTGCTGGCCGGCCTGACCACCGACCAGATGGTGGCGCTGTCCACCGCGCAAGCGGCCGCGCTCAGCAGCGCCCAGATCGCCAGCCTGTCGACGGCGCAGCTGGCCGCGATGGAGACGGCCGACCTGGCCGCGGTGAAAATCGCCAGCCTCGCGGGCCTGGGCACGCTGCAGATGGCGGCATTGACGACCGACCAGGCGATCTCGTTGACGACGGCCCAGTTCGCGTCGCTGAGCACCAAACAGTTGAACGCACTGTCCACCGATGCCTTGCATTGGCTGACGAGCGCCGAGTTGCGGGCCTTGAGTCCCTCCACCATTGCCGCGCTCAGCCCCACCCTGCTGGGAACGATGGGCTCGATACAGATCAACGCCTTGAGCATGCCGCAGGTCGCCGCGCTTACCACCGCGCAGATCGCCGGGATGAATTCCAGCCAGTTCGAGCGCATGAACACCGCCGTGGTGGCCGCGCTGAGCCCAAGCCAGGCCGCGGCCCTGACAGCGGCCGATGTTTCGGATCTGTTTTATTTGGGGGCCGGCAAGGCCTTGACCACGGCCGCGTTCGCGGCACTCTCATCGGCTCAGTTCAACTTTTTTGGCTATACTATTTTCGGAAGCGATTTCGACTTGGTTACCACGGCGCAGGTCGCCGCTCTGAGCACGTCCGCCTTGTCTGTACTCTTCGACCCCAACTACACCAGGGTGGTGATGAACAGCGCCCAGGTAGCCGCACTGAGCAGCAAGCAGGTGAGCAGCCTGTCGACGTCGGCGGTCCATGACTTGTTGACGGCCCAGGTGGCGGCATTGAAAACCGCGGCGGTCGCCGGGCTGAGCACGCAGCAGATCGCCGCGCTCGGCAGCGCGCAAGTGCGCGCGCTTACCACCGCCCAGATCGCCGCGCTGAGCAGTTCGCAGTTCGGCGCCCTGAGCTCCGCCGGCATGGTCGGCCTGGAAGCGGGCGACCTGGCCGCGCTGAACACCAGCGCCATCGCCGTGCTGGGCAGCGCCGCCTTCGCCGGCCTGGACACAGCGCAAATCGCCGGCCTGGGCACGCGCCAGATCGCCGCGCTGTCGAGCACGCAATTGAACGCCCTCAACAGCGCCCAGGTGAGCAGCCTGACGTCGGCGCAACTTGCAGCGCTCAGTTCGCTGCAGCTGGCCAACCTGTCGACGGCCGATGTGGCCGCCCTGAACGCCGCCAGCGTGACCGGCCTGCGCACCGCCGCCATGGCCGGCCTCAATTCGGACCAGCTCAGCGCGCTGGGCAGCGCCCAGGTGCAGGGCTTGAACACCGCCCAGATCGCCGCGCTGCGCAGCGCCGCGCTGGTCGGCCTGAGCACCGCCGACAGCGTGGCGCTGACGGCCACCCAGGTCGCCGCCTTGAGCAGCGGCCAGGTGCGCGCGCTGAGCACGCAGGCGATCGCCGCGCTGGAGCCGCTCGACCTGGCCGCGCTGCGCACCGCCGCCATTCCCGGACTGAGCTCGGCCCAGGTGGCCGCGCTGACCAGCGGCCAGCTGGCCGCGCTGACCATGGCGCAATTCCTGACCCTGAACGCGTCGCAGCTGTCGGCGCTGTCGTCCGACACCATCGCCGGCTTCGCCAGCGCCAATATGGCCGCCTTCAGCACCGCCAATATCGCGGCGCTGAGTCCGTCCGCGGTCGGCAACCTGAGCCTGCTGCAATTGTCCAGCCTGTCCTCGCTGCAGTTCGGCGTGCTGTCCAGCGCCCAGCTGGCGGCGCTGCACACGGCGCAGGTCGCCAGCCTGGGCGTGCCGCAGATCCTGGGCCTGAGTTCGCGCAACATCGCCGGCCTGTCGAGCGCCGACGTGGCCGCCCTCGGCGCCATCGCGCTGCGCACCTTGAGCACCTCGGCGCTGGCCGCGCTGAGCGCCGAGCAGATGGCCGCGCTGGCCAACGACCCGTCCGGCAGCCAGTTCGGCACCCTGGGCACGGCGCAAGTCGCCGCGCTGCGCAGCACCGGCCTGGCCGGCCTGAGCACCAGCCAGGTGGCGGCGCTGAGCACCGCGCAGGCCGCCGTGCTGAGCAGCAGCCAGCTGGCCGCCTTCTCCAGCAACGACATCGCCGCGCTGGAAACGGCGGACCTGGCCGCGCTCAAGACCCAGGCCTTGACCGGCCTGAGCACCCAGCAGGTGGCGGCGTTCAACAGCGCCCAGGTGGCGGCGCTCACCAGCGCCCAGGTCGCCGCGCTGAACAGCAGCCAGGTGCTGGCGCTGTCCTCGTCGGCCATCGCCGGCCTGGAGACCAACGATGTCGGCGCGCTGAGCACGGCGGTGATCGCCGCCTTGCCGACCAGCGCGCTGCTGCGCCTGAGCAGCGCCCAGGTCGCTTCGCTGAGCACGCGCCAGGTCGGCGCCCTCGGCACCGATCAGCTGGCCGGCCTGGCCAGCGCGCAACTGGCCGCGCTGACGTCGGCGCAGCTGGGCGCCCTCGGTTCCAACCAGATCGCCGCGCTGTCGACGGCCGCCGTCGACGCGCTCGACCCGGCCGCCGTGGCCGGCCTGAAGGTCGCCGCGCTGGCCGCGCTGAGCTCGGCCCAGCTGGCCCAGCTGGGCAACGACGCCGGCGGCGCCAGCCATATCGACCTGCTGTCGACCTTGCAGATCGCCGCGCTGCGCAGCAGCACCATCGGCGGCCTGAGCACGCGCCAGATCGTCGCCCTGAGCACGGCCCAGGCGGCCGCGCTGAGCAGCGCCCAGCTGGCCGGGCTCGGCACCAGCGACATCGCCGCGCTGGAAGCGGCCGATGTGGCGGCCTTGCGCGCGGCCGCGCTGAGCGGCCTGTCGACCGACCAGATGCGGGCGCTCAGCGCCACCCAGCTGGCCGCCCTGACCACCCAGCAGATGGCCGCCCTGAGCAGCCTGCAACTGGGCGCGCTGTCCAACGCCACGCTGGCCGGCTTGTCGACCGCCAACCTGGCGGCGCTGACCACCGCCGCCATCAGCGCCCTGACCACGCGGGTGGTCGCGCAACTGGGGTCGTCGCAGCTGGCGGTGTTGAAATCGCAGCAATTGATGGCGCTGAGCAGCGACCAGATCGCCGCCCTCGGCACCCAGCAGATCCTGGCCTTGAGTTCGACGCAGCTGGGCGCGTTCGGTTCGCGCCAGATCGCCGGCCTGAGCACCATCGACCTGGCCGCGCTCGACAGCCGCGCGCTGCCGGGCCTGAGCACGGCCGCGATCGCCGCGCTCAATTCGGCCCAACTGGCCGCCCTCGGCGGCGGCCTCGCCAGCGCCCAGTTCGCCTCGCTGGGCAGCGCGCAGATCGCCGCGCTCGGCACCAGCGCCTTGCAGGGACTGGGCAGCGCGCAGCTGGTCGCCCTGACCACCGGCGAAGCGGCCGCCCTCGGCAGCGCCCAGGTCGCCGCCCTCGGCTCGGCGCAGATCGCCGCGCTGCAGACCGACGACCTGGCCGCGCTGAAGACCGCCGCCATCGCCGCCCTCAGTTCCGCGCAGATGGCCGCGCTGGGCACCGACACCGCCGGCGTCAGCCATATCGACGCCTTGACGACGGCCCAGATCGTTTCCTTGCGCAGCACCGCGCTGGCCGGCCTGGACACGCGCCAGATCGTCGCGCTGAGCACGACGCAGGCTGCGGCCTTGCTGAGCCAGCAGGTGGCCGCGCTGTCGACCCGGCAGATCGCCGCGCTCGAATCGGCCGACCTGGCCGCGTTGAAAACCGCCGCCATCGCCGGCCTGGGCAGCGCCCAGCTGGCGGTGCTCAACAGCGTCCAGCTGGGCGCGTTGACGACCGCGCAGTTCGGTGTGCTCAGCAGCGCGCAGATCGGCGCCCTGAGCAGCCAGATGGTGGTCGGCCTGTCCACCACCAACCTGGCCGCCCTGAGCCAGCAGGCGGTGGCCGGCCTGAACGTGTCGCTGCTGGCCAACCTGTCGCTCACCCAGCTCAACAGCTTGAGCACGCGCCAGGTGACGGCGCTGCAGAGCCACCAGATCGCCGCCCTCGGCAGCGCCCAGGTGGCCGGGCTGACGCTGGCGCAAACCGGCGCGCTGGGCACGCTGCAGATGGCCGGCCTGTCGACCGCCAATATGGTCGCGCTCGACACCGCCCACCTGAGCGCCCTCAGCACGGTGGCGATCGCCGGCCTGCGCTCGGAGCAGATGGCGGCGCTGGGCGTGGAGCCGAACGGCTCGCCGTCCTTCGTCGGCGCGCTGACCACGGCGCAGGTGGCGGCCTTCAGTACTGCCGCCTTGCAGGGCTTGACGGTGGTGCAGGTGCTGGCCTTGAGCACCAGCCAGGCGGCGGTGCTGAGCAGCGCGCAGCTGGCGGCGCTGCCGTCGGCGCTGCTGCTGGGCTTGACCACGGAAGATCTCGCGGCCTTGCGCACCGCCGCCGTCGCCGGCCTGCGCACGGCCCAGGCCGCGGCGCTGAGCAGCATGCAGCTGGCGGCGCTGACCACCGCCCAGGCCGGCGTGCTGAACAGCGCCCAGGTGGCGGCCTTGAGCACGGCCGCCTTGTCGGGCCTGGAAAGCGCCGATCTCGGCGCCTTGAGCACGGCGGCGCTGGGCGGCTTGTCGGGCGCCAATTTCGGCGCCCTGAGCGCGGCGCAACTGGCCGGCCTGACGTCGGCCCAGGTGGTGTCGCTGCGCAGCAGCCAGCTCGACGCGCTGGGCACGCAACAGATTTACGGCCTGAGCTCGGCGCAGATCCGCGCGCTGAGCTCGCAGCAGCTGGCGCGCCTGTCGCTCGACGACGTGGCCGCCATCCGCACCGACAACCTGGCCGCGCTGAGCACCTCGGCGCTGGCCGGGCTGTCGTCGGCGCAGATGGCGGTGCTGGGCGCCGATCCGCTGGGCAGCGCGGCGCAGCTGATCTCCGCGCTCGGCACCGAGCAGATCGCCGCCTTGCGCAGCACCGCCCTGCCGGGCCTGAGCACGGCCCAGGTCGCGGCGCTGACCACGGCCCAGGCGGCGGCGCTGGGCAGCGCCCAGCTGGGCGCGCTGCAGCCGACGGTGCTGGCGGCGATGGCGACGGCGGACGTGGCGGCCCTGAGGACGGCGGCCATCGCCGGCCTGCGGACGCAGCAGATGCAGGCGCTGACCAACGCCCAGCTGGCGGCGCTGGGCAGCGCCCAGGTCGGCGCGCTCGGCAGCACCCAGCTGATCGCCCTGAGCGGCGGCCAGGTGGCGGCGCTGGGCACGCAAGACGTGGCCGCGATCAATCCGCTGGTGCTGAACGCCGCCGGGCGCGACGGCAACCTGCTGTCGGGCATGATCACGGCCCAGTTGCACGCGCTGACCACGGCGCAGTTCGCCGCGCTCGGTTCGGCGGCGCTGGCGCAGCTCCAGGCGCTGGCGCTGGCGACCATTGAAACGGCCGATATCGCGGCGCTGGGTACGGCCGCGATCCGCGCGCTGCACGACGACCAGCTGCTGGCGCTGGGCACCGACCAGATCAGCGCGCTGAGCCTGGCGCAAGTGGCCGCGCTGCTGCCCAACGCGTCGGCCGCCAGCCAGTTCACCGGCGCCCAGATGGTGGCGCTGTCCTCGGCCCAGCTGGGGGCGTTGAACACGGCGGTGATCGCCGACCTGACGGCGGCCAACCTCGGCGCCATCGAAACGCGCGACATGGCCGGCCTGGCCACGCGCCAGATCGCTGCGCTGTCGACCACGCAGATGGCGGCGCTGGCGACGGCGCAGCTGGCGGTGCTGACCACGACCCAGACCCACGCGCTGTCGCTGGCCCAGTACAGCGCCCTGAGCGTTGACCAGCAAAACGCCTTCAGTGCGGAGCAGCTGGCGTCCATGACGTTCAACACGCCACTGGTGCTGGACCTGGACGGCAACGGCGTCACCACGCTGGGGCTGGAGGCGGGCGTGCAGTTCGACCTAGCCGCCAGCGGCCGGCAACGGGCCACCGGCTGGGTGGGCGCGGGCGATGGCTTGCTGGCGCTGGACCGCAACCACAACGGCAGCATCGACGACGGCAGCGAGTTGTTCGGCTCGTCCACCCGGCTGGCCGCCGGCGGCACCGCCGCCAACGGCTACCAGGCGCTGGCGGAACTCGACGCCAACCACGACGGCGTGGTCGACGCGCTCGACGCCGGCTACAGCGACTTGCGCGTGTGGGTCGACGCCAATGCCGACGGCGTCAGCCAGTCCGGCGAGCTGAAGACGCTGGCGGCACTGCGCATCACCAGCCTGAACCTGGATGTGCAGCGGGGCGGGGCCTTCGATCATGGCAACCTCATCGGCCTGACCTCCAGCTACACCACCGTCGACGGCCAGCAGCACGCGGCCGCCGATGTCTGGTTCCAGCAGGGACTGAGCGCCCAGGTCAGCGGCATGGCGCAAGCCTTGTCCGCGTTCAGCGCCGGCGCGCAGACGGCGCCGGGCGGCGGCCTGGACTTCGACGGCGGCCGGCCGGACGGCGTGCTGGCGGCCAACGCGGCGCGCCTGGCCGGGGCGCTGCAACAGTTCCACGACCTCGGCCGCACCGTCGCGGGCGCACAGGTGGACAGCGACATGCTGCGCCTGAAAGCCTTGCAGACGGCCGCCGGCCACGGTGTGCTGGCGCTGCCCAAATAGCCTGCCTGGCTGTTCAGGATGAGCCCGCCTTGTGCGGGCTTTTTTTGCATGCGCAGCATAGCAAATCCTCAATCTTTCCGTTTCCCCCAGCTCACGCTCGCCACCACTTCATCACAAAGGAAACACCATGACCTTCGACAGCAGCCTGACCCCGGAGCAGTTTGCCGCCGGCGGCAATCGTCTGATCAGCCGGCTCACCACCGCCGACATGGCCCACCTGGGCGTGGAATACATCGCGGCGATGACCACGGCCCAGGCCAGCACCCTGACCGCGCCGCAGCTGGCGGCGCTGCCGCTGGCCAGCGTCGGCGCCCTGCAGCCGGCGGACTTCGCGGCCTTGCGCAGCTACACGCTGAACCAGGCGTCGCAAGCGACCGCCTTCATGGCGGCGCTGACGCCGGAGCAGCTGGCGGCGCTGACGGTGGTGCAGGCCGGCTTGCTCAGTGCCAAGGGCTTCGGCGGCCTGTCGCCCGAGGCGCTGGCGGCCATGGGCACGCGCCAGGTCAACGCGCTGTCGGTGGCGCTGATCGACAACCTGCAGGCGGGACAGGTGCATGCGCTGAGCACCGCCCAGATCGCCGCGCTCAAGGCCGGCCAGGTGGCCGCGCTGCCGGCGCGCCGCCACGAGGGCGAGGACCTGTTCAGCGCGGAGCAGATGGCGGCGTTTTCCACGCTGCAGATCGCGGCGCTGGGCACGGCGATGTTGAAGCAGTTGAGCGCGGCCGAACTGGCGGCGATTGAAACGGCCGATATCGCCGCGCTGGGCTCGCGCCAGATCGGCGTGCTGAGCGTGGCGCAACTGATGTCGCTGAGCCTGGAGCAGCTGCACGCGCTGCACAGCCGCCAGGTGGCGGCGCTGGGCAGCGGCCAGATCCAGGCGCTCGATGCCGAGCGCATCCACGCGCTCAGCGCGGCCGTCATCGGCGCGCTCAGCACGGCGCAAATCCATGCGCTGCAAGCGGCCCAGCTGCACGCGCTGAGCAGCGCCCAGCTGGCCACGCTGACCGCGCACCAGTTCGGCGTGCTGTCGAGCGCCGACCTCATGGCGCTCGATGGCGCCAGCCTGGCCGCGCTGCGGGTGGCGGTGATGGCGGGCCTGAGCTCGGCCCAGCTGGCCGCGCTGGGCGCCAGCGGCGACGGCGACTTCGGCCTGTTCTCGACCGCCCAGGTGGCGGCGCTGGGCAGCGCCGCGCTGTCCGGCCTGACGGCGCAGCAGGCCGCGCAGCTGACCAGCGCCCAGGCCGCCGCGTTGAACGCGACCCAGCTGGGCAGCTTGTCGACCCAGGCCATCGCCGCGCTCGACGGCGGCGACCTGGCGGCCCTGAAGGCGAGCGCCATCGCCGGCCTCAAGACGCGCCAGCTCGCCGCGTTCAACGGCGAGCAACTGGCCGCGCTGAGCACGGCGCAGGTGGCCATGCTCAGCAGCAGCCAGGTCAACGCCCTCAATAGCGCCGCCTTCGCCGCGATCGAGACCGCCGACCTGGCCGCGCTGGCGGGGCCGGCGATCGCCGGCCTGTCGACGCGCCTGCTGGCGCTGCTGGGCCCGGACCGCATCGCCGCGCTGACGCCGCGCCAGCTGACCGCCTTCAGCTCGGCCAGCCTGAACGCCCTGAGCGCCGAACAATTCCAGGCCCTGAGCACGGCGCAGATCGCCAAACTGAATCCGGCGTCGGCGGTCGGCCTGTCGACCACCAATCTGGCGGCGCTGTCGCCGGCCGCGCTGGCGGCCTTGCCGGCCACGGTGTTCGGCGCGCTGAACTCGGCGCAGTTCGCGGTGCTGGGCGGCGCGGACCACCAGATCGGCCTGCTCAGCACGGCGCAGATCGCCCAGCTCAAGCCGGCCACGCTGGCCGGCATGACGGTCGAGCAGGCCATCGCGCTGAGCACGGCGCAGGCGGCCACGCTGAGCGGCGCGCAGGTCGCCGCGCTGTCGCTGGAGGCGGTGGCGGCGCTGGAGTCGCAGGACTTCGCGGCGCTGAGAGCGGCGGCCATCTTCGGCTTGCGCACCGCGCAGTTGGCGGTGCTGGGCAGCGAACAGATCCTGGGATTGACCACCGCCCAGGCGTCCGGCCTGGGCAGCCAGCACATCGCCGCCCTGTCGAGCGACGTGATGGCGCGGATGCAGACGGCGGAAATCGCCGCGCTGCAGCTGGGCGCCATCGTGGGCCTGCGCACCGACCAGTTGCAAGCGATGGGCAGCGACCAGATCAACGCGCTGACGGGCGGCCAGGCCTCCATGCTCAGCAGCACCCAGTTCGCCGCGCTGTCGGCCGAGGTGGTGGCCAATCTGCAGCTGAGCGACCTGGCGCGGCTGAACACCTCGGTGATCGCCAACCTGGCGCCGGCCACGCTGGCGGCGCTGACCAGCCGCCAGATCGGCGCGCTGGCCGGCGGCCAGGTGGCGGCGCTGACCACCGCTGCGCTGGCCGGCCTGAGCCTGGAGCAGTTCGCCGGCTTGACGGTCACGCAGTTCGGCGTGCTCACCTCGCGCCAGTACCAGGCCTTGACGGCGGAGGAAGTGGCGGCGATCCGCACCGGCCAGTTGGCGGCGCTGTCGTCGCAGGTGATCGCCGGTTTGAACACGGCGCAGTTGGCGGCCTGGTCGCTCACGCAGGTGGGGGCGCTCAGCGCGGCGCAGGTGGCGGCGCTGGCGGCCACGCAGTTGCGCGGCCTGGGCAACGAGGGTCTGGCCGCGCTGAGCACCACCGCGATCGGCGGCCTGGGCACCAGCGCCATCGCCCAGCTGCTGCCGGAACAGTTGCAAGCGTTCGGCACCGGGCAGATCGCGGCCTGGTCGCAGCGCCAGATCGCGGCGCTGCCGACCGCGCACATCGCCGGCGGCGACGTGCTGACCACCGATCAGATCGTGGCGCTGACGACGAGCCAGATGGCGGCGCTGAGCAAGCCGCTGCTGGCTGCGCTGGGATCGGACGACTTGGCGGCGCTGGAAACGCGCGACCTGCGGGCGCTGAGCAGCGCGCAGCTGGCGGTGCTGTCGACCACGCAGATCGGCGCGCTGACGACGGCGCAGGCGCTGGCGTTCGCCACCGCGCAGACGGCCGGCCTGAGCACGGCGCAGCTGGCGGCGCTGGCGGCGGCCAGGCTGCCGCACCTGACGGCGCAGGGCGGGCCTTCATTGCGCAGCCGGGTGGGCGGCATGGTGGAGGCGCTGGCGGCCTTCAGCGAAGGCGGCCAGCAGGTGGCTGCCGGGCCGTCATCGCTGGCGATGCCGGGCGGGTTGAACGAGGCGGCCGGCATGCTGGCCGCGCCCGATGGCTTGCGTTTGACTACTCTCTTGCCGGAGGCGAAGGACTTGCTGGCGCTGCCACGCAGGTGACTCCGTACCCCGGCGGCCGAGCCGCAAGGGGTCTGACCCCGTCCGGGGTCAGACCCCAGGCTTGCGGGGTTACAGCGGTTGGAACACCCCGGCCGCCTTGTTTTTCTGCACGTTATCCCACGCGAAAATCTTGCCATTCATGGCCACATACACGCCCGGCGGCAAGGTTTGCGCCACGCCGGCGGCAAAGCCGAGGTTGAACATCGCGTCGGAATTGGCGATCGAGTAGGGGATCATGGCGCCGGTCAGCACGATGGTCTGGCCCAGCTGGGCCGGCCCCAGCACGGCGGCGGTCTGCGGCATGGTGTCGGTGCCGTGGATGATGACGATCGCCTTTTCGCTGGCGGCGCGGCACGAGGCCAGGATGCGCTCGCGGTCGGCGTCCGCCATGTCCAGCGAATCCATCAGCGGCAGCTGTTCCAGCGCCACGTCCACCGTCAGGCGGCAGCGCGCCAGCAGCGCCGGCACATGGCTGTCGGCGAAGCCGAGGGTGCCGTTCAGTTCGTTGTAATGTTTGTCGAAGGTGCCGCCGGTGGCGAGGATGCGCAGGGTCATGATGAAAGCTCAGGCAGATTAAAATGATCTGCATCATAACCCAAACCGCCTGCGCCCCAGAACCCGAAAACAGTCCGTCGGCGGGCTGGAAAGTTGGGCATACTATGGCTACACTGGTTTCTTTGTTCGTTTCGATACCATGAAAGCGCTTGCCCCCGGAACCGTCATCTTCCATCGCCATCGCGGCTACGGCGTCATCACGTCGGTCAATCTGCTGACCGGCTGGATCTCGGCCCGTTTCGGCAGCGAGGCGAGGACGCTGGACTTGAACCTGTCCACCGACGAGGTGCAGTTCGCCGACGGCGAAGCCATCCTGTTCCGCCGCGCCCCGCCCGACCGCATGCCGCACGCGCGCCTGATGGCGCTGGTGCGCGCGCTGCACGAGGCCGGCTATCAGCGGCTCTACCTGTACTCCTGGCCCAAGCCGTCCGGCCTGCATTGGCGCTGGCATTTGTTCACCGGCGGGCGCGACTGGATGCAGCGCTCGTGGCGCGAGGGCTGGTATGGCTCGGGCGCCGACTACAACGTCAATCCGGTGATGGGCTGGGGCGACACGCCGGGCGCCAGCACCGAGGAGCTGGTCCACGCGCTGGCGCGCTTCGACCCGCAGGGGCTGGCGCAGGCGCTGGGCCGCGACGAGGACCACACGGCCTGGTTCGCCAGCGTGTGCGACGCGCTGCTGCCGGGCTATATGTACAGCCTGGACATGCAGCGCCCCGACGGCGGCCCGCTGCTCGACATGCCGCCGGTGCCGGTGGTGCCGGTGCGCGCGACCTTGCCGCCGTACGCCGGGCCGGACATCCCCTGGCCGCCCGGCTGGGCTGGCCTGTGGAGCAAGGTGCACGCCATGCCCGCCCCCCGCATCAACCTGACCGGCCTGCCGGAAATCCCGGAGCAGACCGACTAGCTAGCGGGCGTTGGCCTGGTAACCGGGATTGTTGATCTTGTCGCAGCTGCCGGCGGCGAAATCGACGATGTTCTGGAACGCGTGGCGGAAATACAGCTCGTAGCTGTCCTGCTCCACATAGCCCAGGTGCGGCGTGGCCAGCACGGTCGGCATGCGCAGCAGCGGGTGGTCGGCCGCCAGCGGCTCGGATTCGAACACGTCCAGCGCGGCGTAGCCGGGACGGCCCCTGGCCAGCGCCTGCTCCAGCGCCTCGGGCTGCACCAGCTCGGCGCGGCTGGTGTTGACGAACAGCGCGCTCGGCTTCATGCGCGCCAGGTCGTCGGAAGTGACGATGCCGCGCGTGTCCGGGTGCAGCCGCAGGTGCAGGCTCAGCACATCGGCCTGCTCGAACAGCGCCTCGCGCGAGGCCGCCGCCGCGTGGCCGTCGGCCACCGCCTTGTCGCGGCTGGACTGGCTGCCCCACACCATCACGTTCATGCCGAAGGCGCGGCCGTAGCCGGCGATGATCTGGCCGATCTTGCCGTAACCCCAGATGCCCAAGGTGCGGCCCTTGAGCACCACGCCCAGCCCGTTGAGCTGCGGGTTGATCGACGCCGTCTGCCACAGGCCGTCCTTCAGGTTGGAGGCGTAGGGCACGATCTTGCGCGCCGCCGCCATGATCAGCGCCCAGGTCAGCTCGGCCGGCGCGGTCGGCGAGCCGACGCCCTCGGCGATCGCGATGCCCAGCTCGGTCGCGGCGTCGACGTCGACGTGGCCGGCCAGCTTGCCGGTCTGGGAAATCAGCTTCAGATTGGGCAGCTTGGCCAGCAAAGCGCGGTTGAGCGCGGTGCGCTCGCGGATCAGCACCAGGGCGTCGAACGGGGCCAGGCGGATCGCCAGCTGGCCCAGTCCGCGGGCCGAGTTATTGAACACTTTCACATCATGTTCGTGCAATAAATCCATGCAGGCCAGCGTCGCCGTGGCATTCTGATAATCGTCGAGAATCGCAATTTTCATGGGAGATGACCGATTTTATGAGGAATTTCGTAGGGAAATAACGGCTTGCAAAAGAACCTGAATAGCTTACTACTTTACTCAACTAATTCTCCTACATTTTTGACTGGAACGGCTATTGACGGGTGTACAATCGCCTCAAAAATAAGGCCTGTCGATCATGCATCCGGGCCGCGCAAGACCGCCGTGACCCCGCCGACCCATTTCGAATGGGCATCTGAGCGCAAGCCAAAAGCTGACGACGATCCTGCCGCACGCAGAATTTTAATTAGCATTGGAGGTAGTATGAATCAACCCGTCATGGGTGGCGTTGCAGCACTGCTCAACGTCCCAGCTTACATCAAGCAGCAAAAGTTGATCAACTGGGTAGCGGAAATCGCCGCCCTGACCAAACCGGAACGCATCTACTGGTGCGACGGTTCCCAGGAAGAGTACGACCGCCTGTGCGCTGAAATGGTTGCCGCCGGCACCATGAAAAAGCTGAACCAGGAACTGCGTCCTAACTCCTACCTGGCCTGCTCCGACCCGACCGACGTCGCCCGCGTCGAAGACCGCACCTTCATCTGCTCCAACACCAAGGAAGAAGCCGGCCCGACCAACAACTGGATGGCGCCGTCGGACATGCGCGCCACCCTGAACCCGCTGTTCGACGGCTGCATGGCCGGCCGCACGATGTACGTGGTGCCGTTCTCGATGGGCCCGCTGGGCTCGCCGATCGCCCACATCGGCGTGGAACTGTCGGATTCGCCCTACGTGGCGGTCAATATGCGCATCATGACCCGCATGGGCAAGGCCGTGTACGACGTGCTGGGCGCCGACGGCGAGTTCGTGCCGTGCGTGCACACCGTCGGCGCGCCGCTGGCCGCCGGCCAGAAGGACGTCGCCTGGCCTTGCAACGCCACCAAATACATCGTGCACTTCCCCGAGACCCGCGAGATCTGGTCCTACGGTTCCGGCTACGGCGGCAACGCGCTGCTGGGCAAGAAGTGCTTCGCGCTGCGCATCGCCTCCAACATGGGCCACCAGGCCGCGGCGATCGACGGCAAGGGCTGGCTGGCGGAACACATGCTGATCCTCGGCGTCGAATCGCCGGAAGGCAAGAAGCACTACGTCGCGGCGGCCTTCCCTTCGGCCTGCGGCAAGACCAACTTCGCCATGCTGATCCCGCCGGCGACCTTCGACGGCTGGAAAGTGACCACCATCGGCGACGACATCGCCTGGATCAAGCCGGGCGCCGACGGCCGCCTGTACGCGATCAATCCGGAAGCCGGCTACTTCGGCGTGGCGCCGGGCACCAACACCCGCACCAACTCGAACTGCATGGCCTCGCTGGGTTCGGACACCATCTTCACCAACGTCGCGCTGACCGACGAAGGCGACATCTGGTGGGAAGGCCTGACCAAGGAAGCGCCGTCGCACCTGATCGACTGGCAGGGCAAGGACTGGACGCCGGCCTCCGGCACCAAGGCCGCCCACCCGAACGCCCGCTTCACCGTGACCGCGACCCAGAATCCGGTGATCGATCCGGCCTGGGACGATCCCGCCGGTGTGCCGATCTCGGCCTTCATCTTCGGCGGCCGCCGCTCGACCACCGTGCCGCTGGTGACCGAAGCGCGCAACTGGGTCGAAGGCGTCTACATGGCCGCGACCATGGGCTCGGAAACCACCGCCGCCGCCGCCGGCCAGATGGGCGTCGTGCGCCGCGACCCGTTCGCGATGCTGCCGTTCATGGGCTACAACATGAGCGACTATTTCCAGCACTGGCTGAACATGGGCGAGAAGCTGGGCCAGCTCAACGCCGCCGCGCTGCCGAAGATCTACTGCGTCAACTGGTTCCGCACCGACGACCAGGGTCATTTCGTCTGGCCTGGCTTCGGCGACAATATGCGCGTGCTGAAGTGGATGCTGGAACGCATCGAAGGCACGGCCGGCGGTATCGAGAACATCTTCGGCACCACCCCGCGCTTCGGCGACCTGAAGTGGGACGGCATCCCGTTCTCGCCGGAAGAGTTCGAAACGATCACCTCGATCGACAAGGACGCCTGGCGCGAAGAACTGAAACTGCACGATGAACTGTTCGCCAAGCTGGCCTACCATCTGCCGACCGAACTGACGGCCGTCAAGGCTGAGTTGGAGAAGCGCCTGGCACGATAAGCCGGCCTGGAGGAGACCGAAAGCGGCGCGCGTGGGTGATCCCATGCGCGCCGTTTTTTTTCCGGGGACCTGACCCCGGATTATGCTTGCAGTTTCGCACAGGTGTGCTAAAGTTAGAGCCATGGACACCCTGACCGCAAAAAGCGAAGCGACCTTCGCCACCATCATCGACGCCGCGCTGGACATGGCGGCGGCCGAGGGCATCGGCAAGCTGTCGCTGGGCGAGCTGGCCAAGCGCACCGGCATCAGCAAGAGCGGCGTGTTTTCCCGCGTCGGCTCGCTGGAGACCTTGCAGGCCGCCGTGCTCGACGAATACGACCGCCGCTTCGCGCAGGAGGTGTTTCTGCCGGCGCTGCAACAGCCCAGGGGCTTGCCGCGCCTGATCGCGCTGGTCAACACCTGGTCGCAGCGCGCCTGTAACGAGGGCCTGAACAACGCCTGCCTGTACAGCGCCGGCGCGTTCGAGTTCGACGACCAGCACGGCCCGCTGCGCGACCGCCTGCAGCAAGGCGTGCTGGCCTGGCGCGCCGCGCTGCGCAAGACCATCCTGCAGGCGATGGAGCTGGGCCACCTGCGGCCCGACACCGACGCCGGCCAGCTGGTCTACGAAATCTACAGCCTGATCGTGGGGCTGATGCACGACACCCGTTTCCTGCGCGACGAGCAGGCCAGGCGCCATATGCAGCGCGCCTTCAGCCGCCTGATCTCGACCTACAAAAGCTTCAACGACCTGGAATAAACCCGGCCGCAGCGCGTCTGCGGTTTTCTTGAAACTAATTTCGCACACATGTGCGAAAAAGGAGAATGTGATGGCCGCCTTGTTGATGTTAATCCCCGTCGGACTATACTTTGCCTACCGCAGCCCGCTGTGGTGCGTGCTGCGCTCGCTACCGAGCTGCAACGAGGACTTCGTACTTTTCTAAGGAACGCTTGAACCGCAAACTGATCATCTTCGATTTCGACGGCACCCTGGCCGACACCTTGCCGGTGTTCGTCGACGCGTTCGACCAGGCCGCCGACAAATACGGTTTCCAGCGCATGGACCGCAGCCGTACGCAGGCGCTGCGCCAGCTCGACGCCCGCCAGATCATGGCGCTGCACCAGATCCCTCTGTGGAAGGTGCCGGCCATCGCCACCTTCATGCGCTCGGCCATGGGGCGCAGCGTGGCCGAGATCCGCCTGTTCGACGGCATGGCCGACGTGCTGCGCGCGCTGAAGGCGCAGGGCGTGATCCTGACCGTGGTCAGTTCCAACTCGCGCAGCAACGTGGTCAACGTGCTGGGCCCGGAGCTGGCGGCGCTGTTCAGCCACTTCGAGTGCGGTGCCTCGCTGTTCGGCAAGCTGCCGAAAGTGCGCAAGGTGCTGGCCGCCACCGGCGTCGCGCGCGAGCACACGATGCTGATCGGCGACGAGCTGCGCGACGCCAGGGTCTCGGCCGAAGCCGGCGTCGCTTTCGGCGCCGTGGCCTGGGGCTTCAACACCGTCGAAACGCTGATGGCGGACAACCCCAGCCGGGTGTTTCGCGCCGCCAGGGACTTGCTGCGACACGGATGACGCCCATCGCGGGAATATGCATTTCATGCCCATGTTTCAACATTCCAGCGCAATTCACGCGCGCCGGGGCGGGCGCGGGCCTACAGTGCATGCTCAACAATTTTTCCTGATAGGCCTCTAGACATGACAACTGCAACTACCCGTATCGGCGTCGCCAGCGCCCTGTTGTTTTCCCTGATCCTGGGCGTGGCCCATGCCGATACCCCGGCACCCGACCTGGCCGGCCGCCGCGAGGCGCTCAACTCCCTGATCAAGGAACAGTGGGACTACACGATGCGCGCCAACCCTGAGTGGGCGTCGCTGCTGGGCGACAAGCGCTACAACGACAAGTGGTCCGACTTCTCGCAGGCCGGCATCGAGGCCGATCTGAAAGTCACGGCCGACTTCCTCAAGCGCTTCGACGCGGTGGACACTTCCGGTTTCCCGCTGCAGGAACAGCTGAACCGCGACCTGATGGTGCGCCAGCTGCGCCAGAGCGTCGAAGGCGGGCGCTTCAAGGAATGGGAGATGCCGCTGGCGCAAAACTCCGGCATCCACATCGATGCGCCGCAGCTGGTGTCGGCGCTGCCGTTCGAGACCGTCAAGGACTACGAGGACTACATCGTCCGCCTGCACACGCTGCCCAAGCTGTTCGACGACACCCGCGTGCAGATGGAAAAAGGCGTGCACGACAAGCTGATGCCGCCGAAATTCCTGATACCGAAAATCGTCAAGCAGTGCGAGGACGTGGCGGCCATCAGGCCGGCCGATTCGCCGTTCGCCGAGCCGCTGAAAAAATTCCCGAAAGAGTTCTCGGACGCCGACAAGGCGCGCCTGAGCAAGGAAGTACTGGCGGCGGTGCAGAAGGACGTGATCCCGGCCTACAAGAAGCTGGCCGTGTACACCAAGACCAAGTATGCGCCATACGGCCGCATGGACGTGGGCATGTGGTCGCTGCCGGACGGCGCGGCGCGCTACACCTACAAGGCCAAGTCCTCGACCACCACCGAGATGTCGCCGGAAGCGATCCATCAACTGGGCCTGTCCGAAGTCAAGCGCATCGAGGCGCAGATGCTGGCGACGGCGCAAAAGCTGGGCTACCAGGACCTGAAGAGCTTCAACAAGGCGGTGGCCGCCAAGCCGGAGCTGCATCCGAAATCGCGCCAGGAAATCATCGACCTGTACCAGAAATATACGGACCAGATGTACACCCAGCTGTCGCAGCAGTTCGGCGTGCTGCCCAAGGGTAAGGTGGAAATCAAGCCGGTCGAGGAGTTCCGCGAGAAGGGCGCGTCGGCCGCGGCCTACATGCCGGGTTCGCCGGACGGCAAGCGCGCCGGCCGCGTGATGGTCAACACCGGCGATTTCGAGCACCGCTCGACCATCGACATCGAAACCACGGCGCTGCATGAAGGCGTGCCGGGTCACCACATGCAGTTGACCATCGCGCAGGAGATCGAAGGCTTGCCGACCTTCCGCCAGCAGGGCAACTACACCGCCTATGCCGAGGGCTGGGCGCTGTACTCGGAGCGGCTGGGCGAGGAGCTGGGCTTCTACCAGGACCCGTACAGCTACTACGGCCACCTGCAGGATGAAATGCTGCGCGCGATCCGCCTGGTGGTGGACACCGGCCTGCACTACAAGAAGTGGAACCGCCAGCAGGTGGTGAACTTCTTCCACGACCATTCGGGCATCGAGGAAGTGGAAGTGCAGAGCGAGACCGACCGCTACATCGTGTGGCCGGGCCAGGCGCTGGGCTACAAGATCGGCCAGCTGAAGATTCTTGAGCTGCGCGACTACGCACGCAAGGAACTGGGCACCGGCTTCGACATCCGCAACTTCCACGACCAGGTGCTGGGCGCGGGCGCGTTGCCGATGGATGTGCTGGAATCGCACATCAAGGACTGGGTCGTCGCGGAGAAGTTGAAGCAGACTCGCGTCACCGCGCAGTAAAGTTCCAACCGCCGCTTGCAGCGTACTGCAAGCGGCGTGCCACATTTATTTCAGCAGCGGTCCCAGATACTTGCCGGTCACGCTGGCAGGATTGGCCGCCACGTCTTCCGGCGTGCCGGCGGCGATGATCTTGCCGCCGCCCGCGCCGCCTTCCGGTCCCAGATCCACGATCCAGTCGGCCGTCTTGATCACATCCAGATTGTGCTCGATGATGACCAGCGTGTTGCCCTGGTCGCGCAGGCGATGGATCACCTTCAGCAGCAAATCGATATCGTGGAAGTGCAGGCCGGTGGTCGGCTCGTCCAGGATGTACAAGGTGCGGCCGGTGTCGCGCTTGGACAGCTCCAGCGACAGCTTGACGCGCTGCGCCTCGCCGCCCGACAAGGTGGTGGCGCTCTGGCCCAGCTTGATGTAGCCCAGGCCCACGTCCAGCAGCGTATGCAGCTTGCGCGCGATCAGCGGCACCGGCTTGAAGAACTCGTGCGCGTCCTCCACCGTCAGGTCGAGGATCTCGGTGATGTTCTTGCCCTTGTACTGCACTTCCAGCGTTTCGCGGTTGTAGCGCTTGCCGTGGCAGACGTCGCACGGCACGTACACGTCCGGCAGGAAGTGCATCTCGACCTTGATCACGCCATCGCCCTGGCAGGCTTCGCAGCGGCCGCCCTTGACGTTGAACGAGAAGCGCCCGGCGCTGTAGCCGCGCTCCTTGGCGGTCGGCACGGTCGCGAACAGGTCGCGGATCGGCGTGAACAGGCCGGTGTAGGTGGCCGGGTTCGAGCGCGGCGTGCGGCCGATCGGCGCCTGGTCGACCGAGATCACCTTGTCGAAGTGTTCCAGGCCGCTGATCGAATCGTGCGGCGATGGTTCGGTCTGCGAGCCGTACAGGTGGCGCGACAGCGCCGGATACAAGGTGTCGTTGATCAGCGAGGACTTGCCGGAGCCGGACACGCCGGTCACGCAGGTCATCAGGCCGACCGGCAGGTGCAGGTTGACCTTCTTCAGGTTGTTGCCGGTGGCGCCGGTGATCACCAGCTGCTTGTCCGGGTCGGCCACGTGGCGCTTGGCCGGCACGGCGATCTTCAGCGTGCCTTTCAGGTACTGGGCCGTCAGCGAATTCTTGTTCTTCAGGATGTCGGCCAGCGTGCCCTGGGCGATGATGTCGCCGCCGTGCACGCCGGCGCCCTTGCCCATGTCGACGATGTAGTCGGCGGTGCGGATCGCGTCCTCGTCATGCTCCACCACCAGCACGCTGTTGCCGATGTCGCGCAGGTGCTTGAGCGTTTCGATCAGGCGGTCGTTGTCGCGCTGGTGCAGGCCGATCGACGGTTCATCGAGCACGTACATCACGCCGGTCAGGCCGGAGCCGATCTGCGAGGCCAGGCGGATGCGCTGCGCTTCGCCGCCGGACAAGGTGTCGGCGCTGCGGTCCAGCGACAGGTAGTCGAGGCCGACGTTGTTGAGGAACTTCAGGCGCGAGATGATCTCCTTGACCACGCGGTCGGCGATCTCTTTTTTCGCGCCCTTCAGTTTCAGCTGCTCGAAGAAAGACAGCGTGTCGCGCAAAGGCTTCTCGGCGATCTCGTAGATGGCCTTTTCCTGCTTGCCGGTGCCGACCTTGACGAAGCGCGCTTCCACCCGCAGGCGCGCGCCGTGGCAGGACGGGCACTGCTTCTCGTTGATGAGCTTGGCCAGTTCTTCCTTGACCGCCATCGAATCGGTCTCGCGGTAGCGGCGCGACAGGTTGGTGACCACGCCTTCAAACGCGTGTTCCTTGATGACGGTGCGGCCGCGCTCATTGACGTAGGTGAACGGGATGTGGGTCTTGCCCGAGCCGTGCAGGATCACTTCCTGCGCGGTCTTGGGCAGCTGCTCGTATGGCAGGTCGAGGTCGAACTCGTAGTAGGCCGCCAGGTTGGACAGCATCTGGAAGTAGAACTGGTTGCGGCGGTCCCAACCCTTGACGGCGCCGGAGGCCAGCGACAAATTCGGGAAGGCGACGATGCGCTTGGGATCGAAGAACTCGATGTGGCCGAGGCCGTCGCATTCCGGGCAGGCGCCCATCGGGTTGTTGAACGAGAACAGGCGCGGCTCCAGCTCCTGCAGCGAATAGCCGCACTCGTTGCAGGCGAACTTGCTCGAGTAGACGTGCTCCGTGCCGCTATCCATTTCCAGCGCGATGGCGCGGCCGTCGGCCAGGCGCAGCGCGGTCTCGAAGCTTTCGGCCAGGCGCTGCTTGATGTCGGCGCTGACCTTGACGCGGTCGATCACCACGTCGATGGTGTGCTTCTCGGTCTTCTTCAGCTTGGGCAGGTCGTCCACTTCGTAGATCTTGGCGTCGTGGGTGCCGCTCTGCACGCGGAAGCGCACGAAGCCCTGGGCCTGCATCTGCTCGAACAGGTCGGAATGCTCGCCCTTGCGGTTGGCCACCACCGGCGCCAGGATCATCAGCTTGGTCGCTTCCGGCATGGCCAGCACGGCGTCGACCATCTGCGAGACAGTCTGCGCGGCCAAGGCGTGGTCCGGGTGGTTGATGCAGTAGGGCGTGCCGACGCGCGCGTACAACAGGCGCAGGTAGTCGTGGATCTCGGTCACGGTGCCGACCGTCGAACGCGGATTGTGCGAGGTGGCTTTCTGCTCGATCGAGATGGCCGGCGACAGGCCTTCGATCAGGTCGACGTCCGGCTTTTCCATCAGTTGCAGGAACTGGCGGGCATAGGCCGACAGCGATTCCACATAGCGGCGCTGGCCCTCGGCGTACAGCGTATCGAAAGCCAGCGAGGACTTACCGGAGCCGGACAGGCCGGTAATCACGATGAGCTTGTTGCGTGGCAGGTCGAGGTTGATGTTTTTGAGGTTGTGCGTGCGTGCGCCGCGAATGCGGATCTGTTCCATGGATTTTTTGCCTTTCGGGTCAACCCGTTACTATAGCCGGGTTTGATTACTTGCGCCGACCTTGCGCTGGATCGCGTTCCGGTGGCTCGACACTGTATATAATACCAGTATTTTCTTGCGGCGTTACAAGTTGGTCTGCACGGAAATTCGGTAGGTGGCCGGCGGCATCGTCTATAATCGTTGTTTAGATTTTCCATACATAGCCCGTCCCGAGGGGACGGCCGTCGTTACTCAGGAGTTTCATACATGGCATCAGTCAACAAAGTCATCATCGTCGGCAATCTGGGTCGCGATCCGGAAATTCGCTACATGCCTAGCGGTGACGCGATCGCCAACATTGCCGTGGCGACATCGTACAAATCGAAGGACCGCAACACCGGCGAGCAGAAAGAGCTCACCGAGTGGCACCGCATCTCGTTCTTCGGCCGCCTGGCTGAAATCGTTGGCCAGTATCTGAAAAAAGGTTCGTCGGTCTACGTCGAAGGTCGCCTGCAGACCCGCAAGTACACCGACAAAGACGGCGTCGAGAAATACGCGACCGACATCATCGCCGAGCAGATGCAAATGCTGGGTGGCCGTCAAGGCATGGGTGATGGCGGCGGCATGGACGACGGCGGCGGCTACGAAGCCCCGCCACAGCAGCAGCGCCAGGCACCGGCGCCGCGTCCGCAGATGGCGCCACCGGCACCAGCACCGCGCCCGGCGCCACGCCCAGCGCCAAACTTCTCGGACATGGATGACGACATCCCGTTCTAAGACCCAGTCGTCCCTCATTTGCAAACTGAGCCCTATAGATCATTGATCTATAGGGCTTTTTTCTTGCCGGCCTCGGTGTGCCATGCCACGTATGTGATACGATTATTCCATTCACAATACTATTCATTTTAGTATTCAAAAATGGATTAGCCCCTATGAAAAACAAACTAATTTTTCTATTCATCGAATGTCGAAAACATAGTGGCTAAAACCCAAAACATTGAAAAGTTGCGACATTTTCTCCAGCAGGGGCCGGCAAAAACCCTTGGAGGGGACCGGCTATGCCGTATTTAAGGGCATGCCATTTTTCACCCGCGATCTCCGTCCTCAAGGGTTTTTGGGGCGCATGGAGCCGGGAAGAAACCGGGATCTGGATTTGCCAGACAACATCTCGCACTGGACGGATGAGCAGATATTGAAATACATTTCCCGGCGCAGTGAACCTGCTGCAGGAGACCTCATTCTCGGTAATGAGTCCTGTGCCAGGTATATCGAGTCGTTCGCCGCGTTGGAGAGACAAGTCATGCCCGCTGGGGAGCGTGTTGGGCGCTACCCTGGGATGGCGGAAGACGCCATGCGAGGCGAGTCTCCGGGCTCGTCCGCAGGTGGCGAGCAGCCTAAGTTCACCGCCGTGATCCGTCGCGAAGATGAGGGCGTGTCGGTTGAACACGTCATAGTCAAATTCTCTCCGCAAGTTGGTACTCCCTCTGGGCGACGCTGGGGAGACTTGCTCATATGTGAGCATTTGCAGAACTGGACAGCTGTCGCCCGTGAGCTTGGCCGCCTCGGAGAGTTGTCTGGGAAAGACATTATGACCGTTGAGATACTCGACCTGTTCGGTTCGTTCATCGGCAACACAGACAAGCATCATGGAAATATCGCGGTCTCGTGGACATTTGAACACAAGCACCGATTGCTGGATGCCTATGACATGCTTCCCATGCTGTATCGTCCCAATGCTCACGGTGAGATTATTGAGCGGGAGTGGCTGCCAGCCTACATGGGCCGAGTGGAGTTGAGGCATCTATCGAAGTGTTATGACATGGCGCTTCAATTTTGGCAGGACGTGGCCGACGATCCTCGTATATCGGAGGACTTCAAAGCCGTCGCGGATCGCCATGTGAAGGCGATCCGGCCTTTTGCTCCCGCTGCAGGAGCTTAGGTCTGAGCCTGTGCCGCCAGCGCCTGCCATCGCTTGACGTGGGGATGGTCCAGGATGGCCGCGACGTATGCCTGCAAATCGTCGGGGATGGCCACGCCGTAGCGGCGGAAACGGAACACCACCGGCACATACATGGCGTCGACGATGCCGAACTCGCCGCACAGGAAAGGGCCGCCGCCGGCCGCCTGTTGCAAGCCGCGCCAGATCTGGAACACCCGCTGGATTTCCCCTTCGGTGTCCGGCGACAGCACGCCCGGATGGTCGCCAAGAGGGAGGCCGAAGGACATTTGCGTGCGCAGATGGGTGAATCCGGCATGCATCTCGGCGGCGCGGGCCAGCGCGCGCACCCGCGCGTCGGCCGGCCATAAGCGGGCCTGAGGACAGGCTTCGGCGATCGCTTCCGCGATCGCCAGACTATCGTTGATGACGATGCCGTCCTTGCTCAGGGCCGGCACTTTCCCGGAGGGGCTGTAGCGCAGGATGCCGGCCCTGGTCGCGGCTTCTTCCAATGCCACTTGTACCGTTTCGAATTCCAGGCCGGCGGCCTGCAGCACCAGCCAGGCCCGCAAGGACCAGGATGACTTGGCGTAGTCGCCTATAGCTACCAGATGATCTATGTCGATCCGGCGTGGTTGAACGACAAGGTCCTGCACGGTCAGGTGCCGTCCGGCTACCTGCACCTGTTTCGCCAGCCGCTGCGCCAGGACCCCGAGCTGGCCAGGGAGATCCTGTCCCGGCACCGGATGATACAGCGCTCCGGCCTGTCGCTGGAGCGCGAGACCATCCTGATCGAGCTGCTGGCCAGGGTGTTCGGCCGCTACGGCTTGCCGGTTGCGGAAAAGGACGCCTCGGAACGCGAGGCGGTGCGCCGCGTCAAGCAGCGGCTGGATCTCGACTTCGACCAGGACATCACGCTCACCGAGCTGGGCACGCTGGTCGACATGGACCCCCTGTATCTGATCCGGGTTTTTCGCCAGGAGGTCGGCATCTCGCCGCACAGCTACCAGTTGCAGCGCCGCATCGCGCGCGCAGCAGTTTCTGCGCAGCGGCATGAGCATCGCCGACGCCGCGTTTGCCTGTGGCTTTTACGACCAGAGCCATATGGCGCGTTTCTTCAAAAAGATCGTCGGCGTCACGCCTGGCGCGTTTCGCGCCGGCGCCACGTCGGGCCGCCTGATCGTGTTCGGCTAGGTTTATCGCGAGGAAATGTCTGTAGAATGAGGTGAACCATAGAGTCTCAACGAATTCAATTGGCTAGACGATGCGCGCACACCTCCTATTGATGGCCTGCCTGCTGGGCGCGGCCTTGCCCGCACGGACGGCGGAACTGGTCGTCATGGTCGACAGCACGGCCAATATGCCGATGGCGCTGGTGGAAAACGGCCGCCTGGTCGATGGCGTGCACAAGGAAATCGGCCAGATCCTGGCGCGTCACATGGGGCGCCAGGTGCGCTTTTTGATGCTGCCCCGCAAGCGCCTCGAGCATGCGTTGCAGGGCGGCGAGGCCGACATCCTGTGCGCCTACATGCCGGAATGGCTGGCGGGTGACTATCTGTGGAGCCGTATCGTCTTCACCACGGAGGAAGTGTTGGTGACCGATACGCGCGGTCCGCCGGTCCAGGCGATCACGGAGCTGCGCGGCAAGCCGGTCGGCACCATCCTTGGTTATTTCCATCCCGAAATGGACGCGCTGTTGGGCAAGGATTTTGTGCGCGACAATGCGCCCAATATGGAAAGCAATATGGAGAAGCTGATGCGCGGCCGGGTGCGGCACATCCTGATCACCAGGGTGGTGCTGGACTACTACCAGCGCATCCGCCAGCAGCCGCTGGCGATCTATCCGCCGATCTCCGTCATGTCCTTCGCCACGCGCTGCGCCGTCTCGCGCAAAGGCCATGTGGCGCTGGAGGAAATCGACCAGGCCATCGGCCAGGCGCTGAAGGACGGCAGCCTCGCCAACATGCTCACGCGCTTTCGCTAGCGCCGGGCGGCAGACCATCACGGGATCATTTTTTGCGCAGTCGCTATGTCGAAGTGCAGCACATCCTCGCGCACGCCCAATTTTGTGTAGAGCGCGATCGCGGCCTGGTCTTGCAGGTCCGCTTGAACAAACATCACGTCGATGCCGCGCGCTGCGGCCAGTGTCTTCAGTTCCATGATCATGGCGGTGGCGACACCCTGCCGCCTATGCTCTTGGGCAACCGCCAGGTCGTAGATGTAGAGCTCCGCCCGGTCCTGCTCGAACTTGGGCAAGACATACGCTGCGAGCCCGCCGATGATGTTGCAACCGGCCTTGGCGGCGATGGCGATGAAGGTGTCGCTGGAAAGCAGGTGCTCCAGGTAGGCATCGTCGGGCTGGCGCGCGGTATAGGTCGCGACCTCGCCAAATGCCTTGCCGAACATCGCGAGCATGCCACGCAGCGCGGCAGCATCGGCGTGGCCCAGCGTTCGAATTTCAACGGCTAGTTTCATGGTCGCGTTGCGCCCTGGTGCGCGCGCTGTGGGTATGCCATCAATGTACCGGATTGGTGGCCCCTGCAAAAGGGCCACTGCGCATAAAAAATACCGCGATAATAGCCTGGTGATTTTCCTATTCCCGGTGCGACGACGCAATGGATCCCTTGTTTGAAATCCTGCTCGACCTTGAGACGGCTGGCGTCGGCGCGACATCGAAAACGCTGTATCGACAGCTCGAGGCCGCCATTCTGGACGGCCGCCTGGTGGCCGGCGCCCAATTGCCGCCGACGCGCGGGGCGCGCGCCATCTTCCGCGTGTCGCGCAACACCGTGCTCGATGTCTATGACCAGCTGCTGCACCAAGGCCTGGTCGTGGCGCGGCGCGGCGCCGGCACCTTTGTCGCCGAGCGCGGCGCCGCGCTCCAGCCCAGGGAGAAGAAAACCCCGGCCGGCGCGCCCGATCCGCGCCTCAATCCGGTCTGGTTGAGCCCTGGCGTCCAGCACGCGATGGGGTTTTGGCGGGACCCGCCGTCCGCCTCGGGCGCGCCGGCCGACGCCGGGCTGGTCGACTTCCGGCCGGCGCTGGTGGACACCCGGCTGTTTCCGCACGAGGTGTTCCGCCGCATCAGCGCCCGGCAATTGCGCGGGCTCGAGAGAAAGCCGGCCGTGCTGAAAAGCGCCCAGGGCAACCAGGGAAACTACCGGCTGCGCGAGGCCATCGTCGGCCATATCGGCCGCACCCGCGCCGTGGTCAGCGGGCCTGACAGCGTGCTCGTCACCTCCGGGGCGCAGCAGGCGTTCGACCTGCTGGCCAGGACGCTGGTGATCCCGAACCACACCGTGGTCGCCATCGAAGATCCCGGCTATCCGCCGCTGCGCGCCGCGTTCGCCGCGGCGGGCGCCAGGCTGGTTCCGGTCGGCGTCGACGAGGAAGGGCTGCGGGTGGACGACATCGCCGCCGACGCGACCGTGATCTGCGTGACCCCGTCCCACCAGTTTCCGCTGGGCGCGGCCATGTCGATGCGCCGCCGCGCCGCGCTGCTGACGTGGGCCCGCCAGCGCGGCGCCGTCATCATCGAAGACGACTACGACGGCGAATTCCGTTACGGCGGCAGTCCGATGGCGGCACTGCGTAGCGCCGATGCGGCCGATACCGTGTTCTATGTCGGCACGTTTTCGAAGTGCATGCTGCCGGCGCTGCGGCTGGGTTTCATCGTCGCGCCGGACTGGGCCATGCCGACCCTGACGGCGGCGAAGAACTGTCTCGACTGGCATTGCTCGACGCCGCTTCAGCTGGCCGTCGCCGGCTTCATCGTCGAAGGACACCTGGCCCACCATGTGCGCAAGCTGCGCGAGGTCTATAAAAAGCGGCGACGCCTGTTGCTCGATCTATTGCGTGAAGACTTCGCAGCGTGGTTCGACCCCATCCCCTCGTTTTACGGCATGCACGTCGCCGTCCATGCCCGCGTTCCGCTCGATCTCGAACGGGTGACGCAGGCGCTGCTGGCGGACCACGTCAAGCTGCATACCCTGGACCGATATTATTGCGGCTCACCCGCGCGGGCCGGCCTGGTGTTTGGCTATGGCGCGGTCGACCTGCCCGAGATACGCCGCGGGATGGCCTTGTTGCGACGCGCCTTGCTCAAGCTCGCCTGAGCAATTGGCCCAGTCATTTTTTGATCAAGTGGCACTTCCCGCCGCCATGCGCCGCTTCTATAGTGGGCCATCTAAACGACGCGGAGACCAGCATGAAACCGACGCAACTGATGCAACTGGGACGGGTGTGGGCGCTGACCGGCGTGCTGGCCGTGCTGGCCGCGCCGGCGCAGGCGCAAGCCAGGCGCGACGGCGCCCATGATTTCGATTTCGCCCGCGGCGCCTGGCATACCCACATTACCCGCGTGCTCAACCCGTTCGATGGTGGCGACAAGACCGAAACCTCCGACGGCACCAAGACGGCGACGCCCTTGTGGGGCGGCAGCGGCTGGATCGAGGAACTCGATGTCCACGGACCCGAAGGCAACTGGAAGGGCGCCACGCTGTTCCTCTACAACCAGAAATCGGGCCAATGGAGCCAGTCCTACATCGACCGCGAGGACGCCGAGGTGAACGGGCCTGAAATCGGCGAGTTCAAGGACGGCCGCGGCGAATTCTACGCCACGGTGAAACGCGGCGGGCGGACGCTGCTCGCGCGCGGGGTCTGGTCGGACATCAGCGCCGATGCGCACCGCTATGAAATTTCCTATTCGCGCGACGGCGGCCGCAGCTGGGCCGCCGTGTTCAAGGCTTATCTGACCCGGCTGAAATAGGCGCCGCGCCAGTCAATCGCTCAAGGACTCGACCGTGACCCGCGCCAGCGCGAACGCCTGGCGCAACACCGCCAGCTCGCCGATGTGGCTGGACAGCAGCAGGACCAGCTGATCGTTCAGCATTTTGCTCTGGTTGTCGTCCAGGCCCTGGTGGGAATCGGTGAGCATGGCGTAAAAATCGTCGTAGTCGACCAGGTTCTGGCCCAGTTTCTTTGGCAGGTGCATAGGCGCTCCTAGGCCGTCAGCAGGCGGCCGGCGGCCAGGCCCCACAGCGTGCGCGCGGCCAGCACCAGCACCGCGGCTGTCAGCAGCAACAGCAGCAGCGCGGCGACCCCGTGCAGCACGACGCCGCCCACCGCGTTGGCGTAGGTCAGCGCGGCGTTGGACAGCGCCGCCATCGGGAAGCCGATCGCCCACCACGCCGGCGAGAACGGCGCCGGCTTCACGGCCAGGCGATAGCCGATGATCCCGAACAGGAACAGCGCGAAATAAAACAGCAGCGCGGCAAACATGTCGACCCGGTGCACCAAGTTGACGTAGGCGATGAAGCCGACCGCGAACGGCGCCATCAGGATCATCTTGGACGGCCGCATGGTCGCGGCCAGCGGCTCCTGGTGCACCAGCCGCGAGAAGATCAGCACGAAGAACACCAGCGCGCTGACGCCGCCGATGGCGGCCGCCAGCAGGTTCACCTCGTGCGTCCAGTCCGCCGTCAGCGCGCCGCCCGTGACCACGATGTCGAGGCTGCCGACGCCGGCGATCAGCCAGGCCGGCACCACGCTGGTGGGCGCGGCGTTGCCGTTGAGCAGACGGGAAATCATCAGCGCGCTCAGCGCCAGCGTGACGACCGTGCCGACGCTCCACACCACCAGCTGGGCGGCGGCGCTGTAGCCGCCGATCACGCTCGACAGCAGCAGCACGCTGATGCCGACGGTGCCGAAGAAGCTGCCGAGCACCGGGTGCGAGAATTCGTGGCGCACCAGCTCGGGATGCCTGAGCAGCTTGCCCAGGTAGGACAGCGCCAGCACCACGAACAGCGCCAGCGCGGCGACGCCGATCGCGTTCGACACCGCGAGGTCGGCGCCATAGGTCTTGCTGGCCAGGCGCCAGGCCAGCGCCAGGCCGGCCACGCTCATGACCGAGCCGAACAGGCTGACCGGCAGGTAGCGTAGCGAGGGCGTGGCCCGCGCGGCGGCGGGGCGTAATTGTGCGGTTTCCATCATGACTCCCGTGGGGTTTTTTGCGTGAAGCCATTCTGCCCCGGCGCCGCCCGCCCGGGGACGGGCTGACCCCAAAGGCGTGCCGGATGTCCCCAAATCGCCTAAGCGGCCCGTCCGTGGTCGTCCGCGCGGAAGCGCTCGCGGTACCGCTTGGGCGTGGTGGCCAGCTGGCGCGCGAAGATCATGCGCATCTGGGTGGCGCTGCTGAAGCCGCAGCGGAAGGCCACCGTCTTCAGCGGCACGTCGGTCTCCTCCAGCAGCTTGCGGGCGAAGTCGATGCGCACCTGGTCGACGAACACCGACGGCGTCACCCGCGCATGCTTGGCGAAGGCGCGCGAAAAGGTGCGGCGCGAGACGCCCACCGCGTCGGCGATCTCCTCGATGGTCAGGGCGTCGCCGATGTGGTCGGTCACATGCTTGAGCACCCTGGCCACCAGCGAGTCCTCGTCCGGGCCGACCGCCAGGTAGGGGCTGTACTGCGACTGGCCGCCGTCGCGGCGGATGTAGACGATCAGGCGCTTGGCCACCTTCATCGCCAGTTCGTGGCCCCAGTCCTCGGCGATCAGCGCCAGGCACAGATCGATGCCGGCGGCCACGCCGCCGCAGGTGAACAGGTTGCCGTCGCGTACGAAGATCTTGTCGGGCCGCACCTGGGCGCCGGGGAACTGGTCGGACAGCCGCTGCGCGTGGTCCCAGTGGGTGGTGACTTCGCGGCCGGCCAGCAGGCCGGCGTGGCCCAGCAGGAACACGCCGTTGCACACCGCGCCATAGCGGCGGGCGCCGCGCGCGCGCCGCCGCAGCCAGTCGACCAGGGCCGGCTCCGGCCGGTATTCCGGGAAGCGCGGGCCGCCGGCCACCAGCAGCATGTCGCTGTCGGCGTGGTGGTTCAGGTAGTCGCTGTGGACCTTGAACTCGATGCCGCTGGAGCAGACCACGCTGTCCGGACGGCCGCCGACCAGCGTGATGGCATAGTGCCGCTCCTTGGGCAGCAAGTTGTTCGCCTCGGCAAACACGTCCAGCGGACCGGCCACGTCCAGCGCCTGCACGCCATCCAATACCACCAGGGTTAGTTTCACCGCATCCCGCCTTTTGCCGTCGCCATGTCGGCCTATGATAAGCGAAACGGCGATCAGGCCGGCGGGCGGCGTCAACAAGTTAATTGTATTAATAATATGCAAATACCATTTCATCCACGTTTATACAACAGCCGGCCGCGCGGCGGTTCAGCTGAAAGCGACTTCGTGTAATACTGGACCGACACGTGAGTTCGTTACGGGGGCAGTGCCATGTCCGCATCTGAAACACCATCCTATGCCGCGACCGCCAGCACAGCGGCCGAGGCGGAGCCGCTGCTGCACGCGCTGCGCGCCTGCCTGATGGCGCAAGAGATGCCGGACCACGCCCCCACCCTGCGACAACTGGCCGCCAGCCGCCTGAACGGCTCGCAGGCGCTGGAGCTGGCCGCGTTCGAGCTGCTGGCGCGGGCCGCCGACGCCGCCGTCGACGCCGACACGCTGCTGCTGCCGGCCAGGAATCTGCAGCTGCAGGCGCAAACCGAACAACATCCGCTGGCCCAGGCCGCCGCGCTGCGGGCGCTGCACTGGGTGCAGGTGCGCCTGCGCCTGCACCACGCGGCGCTCGACAGCCTGGCCAGGGCGGCCGAGCTGTACGCGCGCTGCGCGCTGCCGCGCCTGGCCACGCAGATGCGCGCCAGCCGCTGCCGCGTGATGCTGGGCGCCGAGATGCATGTGGAACTGCTGCAATTTTGCGCCGCCATGCTGGCCGAGCCGGGCGAGCTGACGCCGGCCATCCACGTCATGCTGCTCGACAGCGCGGCCTCGGGCGCCTACTACCTGGCGCTGGAGCAGCCCGACGACGCCGCCGCCGCGCCGCTGTGGCGCGACTGCCTGGCGCGGCGCGAGCTGGTGCTGCGCCGCACCCGCGAGTTCGGCCTGGACGCGCAGGAATGCCTGGCGCTGCTCAACCTGGCCGTGGTCAGCGCCAGCTGCGAGCAGGCCGGCGCCAGCCGCGACTACATGGCCCAGCTGTGCGCCAAGTTCGGCCGCGACGGCTACTGGAGCCCGTGGCTGCGCCTGTGCGTCCTGCTGGCCGACTGCGCCGACGGCGCGCGCGAGCGCGCCTGGCCGGCGCTGCTGGCCTACGACGCCGGCCTGGACGACGAGACCCCGCAGGGCACGCGCCTGCGCGAGATCACGCTGTGCGCGATCCGCCGCTACGGCCGCCGCTGGGGGCGGCTGGACGCGGCGCTGCGGGCCACCATCGCCCAGGTGGGGCTGGAGCGGCGCCACAAGCGCGCGCTGGCGACCTCGCTGGGCGAGACCCTGAGCGCGGTGATGGAGCGGCCGCAGCTGCTGCACCAGAACGCCCTGCTGGCGCAGCACGGCACGGTGCTGGAGAACTCGCTGGTGCAGCGCAACCAGGAGCTGGGCGAGGCGCTCGAGACGCTGCGGCGCGAGGTGGCGGTGCGCCAGCAGGCCGAGGCGGCGCTGCAAAGCGCGCACGACCGGCTGGAACAGCAGGTGCGCGAGCGCACGGACGAGCTGGCGCACGCGATGCGCGCGCTGATGCAGCAGGAAAAACAGCTGGGCATGTCGCGCATGGTGGTCGGCATGGCGCACGAGCTCAACACGCCGCTGGGCAACGCGCGGGTGGCGGCCAGCGCCATCACGGCCCAGGCCGAGCACTTGCGGCGCGGGCTGGACGCCGGCGCGCTGCGCCGCAGCGAGGTGGCCGGCCTGCTCGACAGCGTCACCCACGGCGGCGCGCTGGTCGACCGCGCGCTGGCGCAGATCAGCCGCCTGGTCGAGCGCTTCAAGGGCTTGTCCGGCCAGCCGACCCAGGAGCCGGCCAGCCGTTTCGACCTGGCCGAGCGGCTGCGCTTTTGCGCCGACGCCTGGGCCCACGGCCTGCAGGCGCGCGCCGTCACGCTGACCCTGAAGCTGCCGGACCAGCTGTGGCTGCACGGCTATCCCGGCGCCTGCCAGCAGGTATTCCAACATCTGCTGGACAACTGCCTGCTGCACGCCTTCGGCCGCCGCGCCGGCGGCGCCATCGTGGTCGAGGCGCGCGCCGCCGCCGACGCCATCGTCATCGACTGGAGCGACGATGGCGTCGGCATCGCCCCCGAGCACCTGGCGCAGGTGTTCGAACCGTTCTACACCACCCAGCTGGGCCTGACCGGCGCCGGGCTCGGCCTGGCCAGCGTGCACAGCATGGTCGTCAGTCTGATGCGCGGCCAGGTCATGCTGGCCAGCACGCTCCAGCGCGGCACGCGGGTGTCGCTGCGCCTGCCTTACGGCGACGGGAGCGCGTCATGATGCGGGCCGGGGCGGGCGCCATGTTGCGCGTCGTACTGCTGGGTGTGCTGCTGGGCGCGCTGGCGCCGGCGCGCGCCGCGCCGCCCGGGCCGGTGCGGCTGGTGGCGGCCGACCTGCCGCCGTATGCGATCGCGGCCGGCGGCGACAGTCCCGGTTCGATGGTGGAGGTGGCCCAGGAGCTGGCGCGCCGGCTGGGCGCGCCGGCCACGGTGGAGTTCTACCCGTGGCAGCGGGCGCTGGCGCTGACCGGCGTGCTGCCGCGCACGGCGGTGCTGCCGCTGACCCGCACGCCCGAGCGCGAGCCGCACTACCGCTGGCTGGTGCGGCTGCGCCAGCAGCACTTCGTGTTTGTGGCGCGCCACGGCAGCGTCGACCTGCGCGACCTGGCGGGACTGGCGCGGCGGCCGGTGGTGGTGCTGCGCGGCTCGCCGCACAAGCGCACCCTGCAGGAGATGAACTTCAGCACGGTCGCCGAGTGCGCCAGCGTCAGGGAATGCATGCGCATGGTCGGCAAGGGCGTGGCCGACGCCACCTACGGCGGCGAGGACATCCACCGCTATGCCGCCAACGCCGACGGCAACCGCGAGGCCGACTTCGACTTCAGCGCCATCGTCCGCAGCGGCGACGTCTGGCTGGGCGGCTCGCTCGACTTCAGCGAGGACGAGGCGCGCAAATGGCGCGCCGCCCACGAGGCGCTGCGCGCCGACGGCACCCTGGCGCGCATCCAGCGCAAATACGGGCTGGCCGGCAACTGAGGCGGTTTATTTCGGCTTGGCGCGGCGCGCCTGGATTTCCTTGATCAGCTTGAGCTCCTTGTCGCCGGCCTTGTCGAGCAGCGCCGCGTGCTTCTTGCCCAGCTCGGCCAGGGCGGCCACCTCCGGCGGCAGCGGCGTGTCCGGGTGCAGCCGGTAGGCGAGCCAGCCGGTCAGCAGGCACAGCGCCAGGGTGCCGGCCATGTAGGCGGCCAGCCACAGGCCGGTCTGGCCGCGCGCCCGGTGCAGCGCGCCGCAGACCTGCGCCGCTTCGCGGCTGGCGGCCTGCATCTGGCCGATCAGCCCGGCCACGGCGGCGTCGGCCGCCTCGGTGGCGGCGCGCGCCGCCTCGCGCCCGGTGGCCTCGAGCTGGACGGCGGCCTGGGTTTCGATCCGCACCGCCTCGGCGATGCGGGCGTCGATCTGGTTGAGGCTGATATGCGCCATGCGCACCAGCTTGTCGCAGCCGGCGATCTGCCTGGACAGGGTTTGCAGGTCGACGTGGAAGCGGTCGACCAGCGCGCCGTGGGCGTCGACCTTGTCGTTGAGCGTGTTGAAGAAATCGCCTTGCGATGTCGCTGGCTGCTCGTCTGGATTCATGCGCTGCGCCTATTCGATGACCTGGAAGCCTTATTGTAAATTCAAGCTACAATGGCGGCGTGAAAAAGTTTCTGCTCATCCTGCTGCTGACCATCCTGCCCCTCCAGTACGCCTGGTCGATGGCTGCCGTCTATTGCCAGCACGAGCCGGCCAAGGTCACGCATTTCGGCCACCATGGCCATCAACACCAGGCGCAGTCCGACGACGGCGCCGACAAAAACAAGCCGGTCAAGGTCCACAGCGACTGCAAGGTATGCCAGCACGCGGTGCAGGCCTCGGTGCCGGTCGGCGCCGCGCCGGCGCTGGTCGCCACCGTGGGCGGCCACGCGCCGCCTCTGCCGGCACTCTATCTGTCCCACATCTCCGACGGGCCCGCGCGGCCCAATTGGCTGCTCGTCGCCTAGCGCGACGAGGCCCTCGCCCCCCTTTTTTTTGACGCGAAAGTCTCGTCGAATTCTTTTTCCTATCGTCTGGAGAATTCGATGCACAAGTATCTGTTGCCGCTCGTCGTAGCGGCATGGCCTGCCTATGCGCAGGCCGAAATCGAGCCGTCCGCGCCGCTCACGCTGCAGGCCGCGCTCACGCTGGCCGGCGGCGCCAATGGGGAACTGGCCGCCGCCCGCCATGAACTGGGCGCGGTGGAAGGCGCCGTGCGGCAGGCCGGCCTGCTGCCCAATCCCACGCTGTCGGTCGAGCGCCTCGACACCCGCAGGGACACGCGCGAAACCACCTTTCAACTGAGCCAGCCGCTGGAGCTGGGCGGCAAGCGCGCCGCCCGCGTGCAGGCGGCCGAGCGTGGCCGCGACAGCGCCGCCGCCGAACTGGCGCTGCGCCGGGCCGAGATCCGCGCCGCCGTGATCGACGGCTGGTTCGCCGTGCTGGCCGCGCAGGAGCATGTGCGCCTGGCGCAGCAGGCGGCCGAGCTGGCGCAGCGCGCGGCCGGCGCCACCGCGCGCCGCGTGGTGGCGGGCAAGGTGTCGCCGGTGGAGCAGACCCGCGCCCGCGTGGCCGCGTCGTCGGTGCAGCTGGACCTGATCCGCGCCCGCGGCCTGCTGGCCGGCGCGCGCCAGCGGCTGGCCACGCTGTGGGGCAACCCGGCGCCACGCTTCGAGCGGGTCGACGGCGCCATCGCGACGCTGTCGCAACTGCCGGAACTGGCCCCGGCCGGGGCCATGCGCGGCCGCCTGCAACGGGCGCCGGCGCTGGCGCTGGCCCGCTCGGAGCTGGCGCGGCGCCAGGCCCTGGCGCAGGTCGAGCTCGGCAAGCGCACGCCGGACCTGACGCTCAACGTCGGCGGCAAGCGCTCGCAGGAGCTGGGGCGCACGCAGGCGGTGTTCGGCATCTCGCTGCCGCTGCCGCTGTTCGACCGCAACCAGGGCAGCGTGCTGGAGTCGGCGCGTCGCGTCGACAAGGCGCGCGACGAGCTGGCCGCCACCGCGCTGCGGCTGAAGGCCGAGCTGGCGCAGGCGCGCGAGGAATTCGACGTCGCCCGCCAGCAGGCGCAAGCCCTGCGCGGCGACATCCTGCCCGGCGCGCAAAGCGCCTACGACGCCGCCAGCACCGGCTTCGAATACGGCAAGTTCGGCTTCCTCGACGTGCTCGACGCGCAGCGCACCTTGCTACAGGCACAAAACCAATATCTGAACGCCCTGGCGGACGCGCACCGCGCGCTGGCCGTCATCGGCCGCATCCTCGGAGAAGAACATGAATAAAACGCAGAAAATCACCATCGCCGTCATGGCGTTCATCGGACTGTTGTTGGCCGCCCTGATGCTGATGCCCAGGCGCGGCGCTTCGCCGGTGGCCGTGGCCGCTCAGGCGGGGCCGGAACGCGGCGAACAGCACGAAGTGGAGCCGGAAAAGATCGCGCTCGACGACACCCAGGCCAAGGCCGCCGGCGTGACGCTGGCCGTGGCGGCGCCGGCCCGGATCAGCGTCGCCATCACGCTGCCGGGCGAGATCCGCTTCAACGAGGACCGCACCGCGCACGTCGTGCCCAAGCTGGCCGGCGTGGTCACCAGCGTGCGCGCGGAGCTGGGGCAGAACGTCAAACAGGGACAGGTGCTGGCGGTGATCGCCAGCAGCGGCCTGTCCGAACAGCGCAGCGAGCTGCTGTCGGCGCAGCGGCGGCTGGCGCTGGCCGGTACCACCTTCGAACGCGAACGCCGCCTGTGGCAGGACAAGATCTCCGCCGAGCAGGACTACCTGCAAGCGCAGCAGGCGCTGAGCGAAGCCGAGATCGCGGTGCGCAACGCGCGCCAGAAACTCAATGCCATCGGCGCCGGCGCAGCGGTGGGAACGACGGCGGGCGCGGACCTGAACCGGCTGGAACTGCGGGCGCCGTTCGACGGCGTGGTGATGGAGAAGCATCTGGCGCTGGGCGAGGCGGTCAAGGAGGATGCCGCCGTGTTCACGATTTCCGATTTGTCCGGCGTGTGGGCGGAAATCGCCGTGCCGCCCAAGGACCTGGCGCTGGTGCGCGTGGGCGAGACGGTGGTGGTCAAGGCCTCCGCCTTCGACGCCCAGGCCAGCGGCAAGATCACCTACGTCGGCTCGCTGCTGGGCGAGCAGACCCGCACCGCCAAGGCCCGCGTGGCGCTGGCCAATCCCGACCGCGCCTGGCGCCCCGGCCTGTTCGTCAGCGTCGACGTGCCGTCGGGACTGGCCTCGGATGCCGCCGTCACCGTGGTGGCGGACGCGATCCAGACGGTGGAAGACAAGCCGGTGGTGTTCGTCAAGGTGGCGGGCGGCTTCCGCGCGCAGCCGGTGGTGCCCGGCCGCAGCGACGGCAAGCTGACCGAGATCCTCCAGGGCCTGTCGGCCGGCGCGCGGTACGCGGCGGTGGGCAGCTTCGTGCTCAAGGCGGAGCTGGGCAAAGACAGCGCCGAGCACGCGCACTGATACGGGAGACACCATGTTTGAACGCATCATCCAATTCGCCATCGCGCAGCGCTGGCTGGTCCTGCTGGCGGTGGCCGGCATGGCCGCACTCGGCGTCTACAACTACCAGCAGCTGCCGATCGACGCCGTGCCCGACATCACCAACGTGCAGGTGCAGATCAACACCTCCGCGCCCGGCTACTCGCCGCTGGAGACCGAGCAGCGCGTGACCTTCCCGATCGAGACCCTGATGTCCGGCCTGCCGAAACTTGAGCAGACACGTTCCCTGTCGCGCTACGGGCTGTCGCAGATCACCGTCATCTTCAAGGACGGCACCGACATCTTCTTTGCGCGGCAGATGGTCAGCGAGCGCATACAGGAGGCGCGCGCGCAGCTGCCGGCCGGCGTCACGCCGGCCATGGGCCCGGTATCGACGGGCCTGGGCGAAATCTACCTGTGGACGGTGGAGACCAAACCGGGCGCGAAGAAGGCCGACGGCACGCCCTACACGCCGACCGACCTGCGCGAGATCCAGGACTGGATCATCAAGCCGCAGCTGCGCAACGTGCCCGGTGTGACGGAGATCAATTCCATCGGCGGCTACGCCAAGCAATACCAGGTGGCGCCCGATCCGCAGCGGCTGGCCTCCTACGGCCTGACCCTGCAGGACGTGGTGACGGCGCTGGACCGCAACAACGGCAACGCCAGCGCCGGCTACATCGAGCAGCGCGGCGAGCAGCTGCTGGTGCGCGCGCCGGGGCAGGTGCGCTCGCTCGACGACATCCGCAACATCATCCTCAGCAACGTCGACGGCGTGCCGGTGCGGGTGCGCGACGTCGCGCAGGTCGATGTCGGCCGTGAGCTGCGCACCGGCGCCGCCACCGAGAACGGCCGCGAGGTGGTGCTGGGCACCGTCTTCATGCTGATCGGGCAGAATAGCCGCGCGGTGTCGCAGGCGGTCGACCGCAAGATGGCCGACATCAACCGCAGCCTGCCGGCCGGCGTGCGGGCGGTCACCGTGTACGACCGCACCACGCTGGTGGACAAGGCGATCAACACCGTGAAGAAGAATTTGCTGGAAGGCGCGGTGCTGGTGATCGTGGTGCTGTTCCTGTTCCTCGGGAATATCCGCGCGGCCGTGATCACGGCGCTGGTGATCCCGCTGGCGATGCTGTTCACCTTTACCGGCATGGTGAGCTACCAGGTCAGCGCCAACCTGCTCAGCCTCGGCGCGCTGGACTTCGGCATCATCGTCGACGGCGCGGTGGTCATCGTCGAGAACTGCGTGCGGCGCCTGGCGCACGCGCAGGCGCGCCACGGCCGCGTGCTCACGCGCGCGGAGCGCCACGCGGAAGTGTTTGCCGCCGCGCGCGAGGCCCGCAGGCCGCTGCTGTTCGGACAGCTGATCATCATGGTGGTCTACCTGCCGATCTTCGCGCTGACCGGCGTGGAAGGGCGCATGTTCCATCCGATGGCGCTGACGGTGGTGATGGCGCTGGTGGGCGCGATGCTGTTGTCGATCACCTTCATCCCCGCCGCCGTGGCGCTGTTCATCGGCGACAGCGTGGTCGAGCAGGAGCAGCGCCGCATCACCGGCTGGTACGCGGCGCTGCTGGCGCGCGTGCTGGTCAACACGCCGGTGGTGCTGACGTTCGCCGGCATCGCGGTGGCGCTGTCGGTGCTGCTGGCCACGCGCATGGGCAGCGAGTTCGTGCCCAGCCTGAACGAGGGCGACATCGCGATCCAGGCGCTGCGCATCCCCGGCACCAGCCTGACGCAGTCGGTGGCGATGCAGCAGCAGGTGGAGCTGGCGCTCAAGCGGCAGTTCCCCGAGATCGAACGCATCTTCGCGCGCACCGGCACGGCGGAAATCGCCTCCGATCCGATGCCGCCCAACGTCTCGGACGGCTACATCATGCTCAAGCCGGAGTCGCAGTGGCCGGCGCCGCGGAAGTCGCACGCGGAGCTGGTGGCGGCGATCCAGCAGGCGGCCGAGCGCCTGCCGGGCAACGCCTTCGAGTTCTCGCAGCCTATCCAGCTGCGCTTCAACGAGCTGATATCGGGCGTGCGCAGCGATGTCGCGGTCAAGCTGTTCGGCGACGACATGGCGGTGCTGGGCGAGACCGCCGCGCGCATCGCCGCCACGCTGGGCAAGGTGGACGGCGCGACCGAGGTCAAGATCGAGCAGACCAGCGGCCTGCCGGTGCTGACGGTGGAAATCGACCGTGGCAAGACCGCGCGCTACGGCCTGAATGTGGGCGACGTGCAGGAGACCATCGCCACCGCCATCGGCGGCAAGCAGGCGGGCACGATGTTCGAGGGCGACCGCCGCTTCGATATCGTGGTGCGGCTGCCGGATGCGTTGCGCAGCGACCTGGATGTGATGCGGCGCCTGCCGGTGCCGCTGCCGCGCGCCGGTGGCAGCGGCGCGGCCAACTTCATTCCGCTGGGCGAGGTGGCGACCTTCGCCATCGCGCCGGGGCCGAACCAGATCAGCCGCGAGGACGGCAAGCGGCGGGTGGTCATCAGCGCCAATGTGCGCGGGCGCGATATCGGTTCGTTTGTCGCGGAGGCGGAAGAGCGTCTGCAACAGGTGCAGATCCCGGCCGGCTACTGGACCAGCTGGGGTGGACAGTTCGAGCAGCTGCAATCGGCGTCGCGGCGCTTGCAGATCGTGGTGCCGGTGGCACTGCTGCTGGTGATCGTGCTGCTGTTCGCGATGTTCGGCAATCTGAAGGACGGGCTGCTGGTGTTCAGTGGCATACCGTTCGCGCTGACCGGCGGCATCGCGGCGCTGGCCCTGCGCGGCATACCGCTATCGATATCGGCGGCGGTGGGCTTCATCGCGCTGTCCGGCGTGGCGGTGCTCAATGGGCTGGTGCTGATCTCCTTCATCCGCAGCCTGCGCGAGGAAGGGCGCACGCTGGAGCAGGCGATCCGCGAAGGTTCGCTGGGCCGCTTGCGCCCCGTGCTGATGACGGCCCTGGTGGCGTCGCTGGGCTTCATCCCGATGGCGATCGCCACCGGCACCGGCGCCGAAGTCCAGCGCCCGCTGGCGACGGTGGTCATCGGCGGCATCCTGTCGTCCACCGCGCTGACCTTGCTGGTGCTGCCGCTGTTGTACCGGCTGGCGTATCGGCGCGGGCAGTCGACAACGGCCTGATACTTGGAGAGCTCCGCAGCCGACTCCGCGCACTCATGCCATCGCTATACAGGGTGAGGTTTTTTTTCGGGGCTCTAAAAACTCTAAAAGCTCTAATTCGATAGAGATTGAACTAATTCGCTAGAAACGGTCTAAAAAATAGGCGCGGATTAGAAAAAATAGAGAAATTAGAGTCCGCCGCGCTTTGTTTTAGAGTTTTTGGCGCCGAGATTAGAAAAATTAGAGCGAACTCTATTGAATTAGACTGATTAGAGCTTTTAGAGCCGGAGAAAAACATGTCCCTCCCTATCCCCTTCCACATCCCGACCGACGTGCTTCACCGGCTGATAGACCGCACGGACGAAGGCTGGTTCGGCCCGAAGACCGAAGCCTTGGTGTGCCGGCTCATCCGCGAATGGATGGCGGCCGGGGCGCCAGCCGCATCGGCCACGCTTGAACGCGACACCACGCCCAAGGCCTTGCCTGACGCCAGCAAAGGCTATCAATGGAAGCAGCTGTTCCTGCCAAACGGCACCGAACTGCGTGCCAGCTTCGGCGGCAAGAGCAGCTACGCCAAAGTGGAGGGCGAAGTCATCCTCTGCGACGGCGCGCCGACCACCCCATCGCGGCTGGCCAACGCCAGCGGCTGCGGCACACGCAATGCATGGCGGGCGGTCTGGCTGCGCTTTCCCGGCGACCGCGCATGGAAGCTCGCCGCCGCCTGCCGCGCCGACGAATAGAGACGGTCTTGTGCTCGATGGCGATATCGTGGTCGCGGCAGGCGACGCTGCTGACAACGGCGCCTACTCTTGCGGCGTCAGCGCCAGCGCGGAGCTGAAGTCGCCCATCGGCTTGGCGCCGTTGGCGGCCAGCGCCTTGTCGCGGGTGCTCAGGCCATCGAGCAGCGGCAGGTTGAAGCGGCGGGTGATGGCGCGCAGGATCGAGGCCGAGTCATACTGGGTGTGGTCCACGCCCTTCTTCACGTATGGCGAGACGATGATGGCCGGCACGCGCGTGCCCGGACCCCACTTGTCGCCCTTGGGCGGGCTGGCGTGGTCGTAGAAGCCGCCGTTCTCGTCGTAGGTGACGATGACCAGCATGTTCTTCCACTGCGGGCTCTTTTTCAGCTTGGCGATGACGTCGGCGATGTGGGCGTCGCCGTCGGCCACGCTGGCGTAGCCGGGGTGCTGGTTCAGGTTGCCCTGCGGCTTGTAGAAGGCCACCGGCGGCAAGCTGCCGTTGGCGACGTCGGCCACGAACTGGCTGTCGTAGTCCTTCAGGTGGGCCGCGCGATAGGCCGGGTTCTTCACCGGGTCCATGTTGGCGTAGTAGTTGAACGGCTGGTGGTGGAACTGGAAGTTGGGCGGATTGGTGATCGCGCCGCGGGCCGCGCCGGTGGTGGCGGCGGTGGTGTCCTTCCAGGCGCCGGCGTACCAGGCCCAGTCGATGTTCTTGCCGCTCAGCAGATCGCCGATGTTCTTCTGCGTCTGCGGCGGCAAGGTGTTGGCCTTGCCGGCGTCGGCGTACAGATGGGTGCCGTCGTCGGCCGCGAAACTGTTGCTGCTCGGCTGGTACGGCGGCTGCATGGTGTTGACCGCGTAGAACATGCCGCTGGCGTCGGCCGGCGTGAGGGCGCCGTCGTTGGCGTAGGCCGGCGCGCCGTTGAGCGCGCTGGCCGGCGCGCTGGCCGACGGCGTCAGGCGCACGAAGTTGCCCTTGGCGTCGACGTCGATCTTGGCGATCGACCCCTTGGCCACCGAGGTGTCGGCGTTCGGATATTGCGGCGCGCAGGCGCAGATCAGGTACTGGTGGGTCAGGAAGGAACCGCCGAAGGCGCCGATGTACAGGTTGTCGGCCAGCGCGTACTGCTTGGCGATGTCCCACAGCTTCATCTTGCTGCCGTCGTAGTAGCCCATGCTCAGGCCGCCGGCGTCGGAATAGGCCGCGAACTTGTCGTTGGCGCCGCCGTTGATCTGCATCTGGTTGTTGTAGAAGCGGTGCACCAGGTCGCGCGTGATGACGGACTGGTTCAGGTACAGCGGGCTGTTGACGTCGTCGATCTGGAACGGCTTGTTGGCCATGCCCACCGTCTGCGCCTGCGTGATCACCACGCTCTGGCCGGCGGCCGTCATGCCGCCCCAGGTCGGCGGCAGCGTCGGCAGGGTGCTGTTGTCGACGTCCTTCTGCGGCACGTAGGCGCTGGTCGAGCTCGGGTTCACGCCCGGCACGCCGTTGGCGCCGGGGAACAGGCCGTACATATTGTCGAAGCCGCGGTTTTCCGCGTAGATGACGACGATGTTCTTGATGTTGTTGAGCGCCAGGCCGGCGCTGAGCGCGGCGGCGACGTCGGCCGGCGCGGCTGCCGCGCTGGCGGCGGCGATGACGTCGGTCACGCTGGCGTTCTCGGCCTTCAACCTGGCCTGGTCGTCGCCGCTCACCTTGTTGAGGTCGGCGAGCAGATTGGCTTCGGCCACGCCCAGCTTGGCGGCCAGCCTGGCGCTGGCGGCGGCGAAGTCGCCGCCGTTGGCGTCCATCAGCGTGACCAGTTCGGTGGTGATGGCGCTGACCACGCCGGTGTGGCCGTTCGGCGCGCGCAGCAGCAGTTTCTGGCTGACCTTGACGCCGGCGTCGCCGACGGCGTCGTGGCGGATGGCGTCGGTGCCGACCGTGACCAGCAGCGCGCCCTTGTCGGTGCCGGTGATGGTGTAGCTGCCGTCGGCGCCGGTGCGCACGGTCGACGAGCCGTTGTCGCAGCTCAGCTTGACGGTGGCGCTTTCCAGGCAGACCACGGCGTTTTCATAGTAGCTGCCGACCACCTGGCCCTTGAGCGTGGGCACATTGTCGGAAGAGCTGCCGCAGGCGATCAGGCCGGCGCCCAGGCCGATCGACATCAGCATCAGGGGCAGCGGGCGCATCGGGTTCAGTTTCATCTTCTTGCCTTGTAGGGTGGGTATCAAAGCGCTTCATGCTAGGTTTGAAATATTTCAGGGTGATGAAATTTCATGTTTCGCTTTGTATCCTTTCCTATCTGTCATGTCGGTGTCATGTCACGCTGCTAGGCTTGCGGCATGAAAAGGATTTATGTTGCCCTCGCCGCCGCGCTGCTGCTCGCCTGCCAGAAATCGCCGACCCTACCCGCCGCCGCCACCGCCGCCGCCGCCAGCGCCCCTGCCGCCTACGCGCCGCTGCCGCACCAGCCCAGCGTGGCGGTGCTGACGGCGCTGGGGCGCGCCATGTTCAGCGAGCCGAGCCTGTCGGCGTCCGGGCGCCAGAGCTGCGCCAGCTGCCACAACCCCGGCAACGCCTACGGCCCGGCCAATCGGCTGGCGGTGCAACTGGGCGGCGGCGACGGCGCCACGCCCGGCACGCGCGCCGCGCCGTCGCTGAAGTACCTGCAGACGGTGCCGCCGTTCAGCGAGCACTATCACGACGACGACGGCGACGACAGCGTCGACGCCGGCCCGACCGGCGGCTACGACTGGGACGGCCGCGCGCGCTCGGCGCACGAGCAGGCGCGCGGACCGCTGCTGTCGCCGCGCGAGATGGGCAACCGGGACGACGCGGCGGTGGTGGCCAGGCTGCGCGCCGGCCCGCTGGCGCCGCGGTTCCGGCAAGCCTTCGGCGACGACATCTTCGACCATCCGGACGCTGCCATGCGTGGCGCGCTGATGGCGCTGGAAGTGTTCCAGCAGAGCCCGGCCGATTTCTATCCCTACACCAGCAAGTACGACGCCTACCTGCGCAAGCAGGCCAGGCTGACGCCGCGGGAAGCGCGCGGCCTGGCGCTGTTCAACGACGCGGCCAAGGGCAATTGCGCGTCCTGCCACATCAGCAAAATCGCGCAGGGCGGGGCCTTCCCGCAGTTCACCGACTACGGCCTGATCAATCTGGGCGTGCCGCGCAACGGCAAGCTGGCGGTGAACGCCGACCCGAACTATTTCGACCTCGGCCTGTGCGGCCCGGAGCGCACCGACCTGAGCGGGCAGCGCGACTACTGCGGCCGTTTCCGCACGCCGTCGCTGCGCAACGTCGCGCTGCGCCGGGTCTACTTCCACAACGGCCGCTTCGACAGCCTGGAGCAGGTGCTGCGCTTCTACGTGCAGCGCGACACGGCGCCGCAGAAATGGTATCCGCGCAAGGCCGACGGCAGCGTCCATAAATTTGACGACCAGCCGGCCGGGCTGGACGCCAACGTCAACCTGGAGGCGCCGTTCGGCGGCCGGCCCGGTGGCCGGCCCGCGCTGAACGACCAGGAAATCGCCGACGTGGTGGCCTTCCTGCACACGCTGACCGACGGCTACCCCGGGGTGAAGTCTGACATTCGGACAGGAGCTCGGCCGTAGCGCCAGGCAAGCGCCGAGGCCGTGTCCGAATGTCAGACTTGACCCCGATGTAAAATTGGCAAATGTGTCATAGAATGCGGGATTCGCTTTTTATAGACTTCGCACATGAAATACATCAAGCAGTTGGGCATCGCGGCCGTGGTGGTGGCCGTCGCCGGCGCGGGCGCCTACGTGGCGCTGCGCGGCAAGCGGCCGGCCGCCGCGCCCGCCGCCGCCCCGGCGCTCGCCGGCGCCACGCCGCAGCTGATGCCGGAACTGCGCGACATGCTGGCGGCCTACCGCAAGATCATCGTGCTGCTGGCCGACGAGAAGACCCTGTCCGAATCGGACCGCAAGGCCGCCGGCCAAGTCGGGCAGTCGCTGTTCCACGAGAACCTGGAGCGGCTGGCCAAGGTGCAGGCCATGCTGGCGCAGACCCAGGCGCTGCCGCCGTCGCTGCGCGACGCCGCCGACGATGCGCTGCTGTCGTATATCGAATCGGCCAGCGACCTGTTCGACGCCGACCGCCTGGCCTTCCGCGAAGTGCTGCTGGCGCTGCAAAAGCTGGCCGCCGCCGACCAGACCCTGCCCGCGATCAAGCTGCACAAGCGCGTCAGCGAAGACATGGCGGCGCTGGAGGATATCGAGAAGCAGTACGACAAGGAGATCAACGACATCTTCTCGCGCTTCGACACGCGCGCCATCACGCCCAGGCGCGAGCGCTGGGACGACTATGTGAGCCACCTGCGCAAGCTGTACGCGCGCGAGCAGATCATGAAGGACTACGGCGTCATCGTGCCGTATCCGGAGCCGCCCAAGTCGGCCGAGCAGGAGGTGCAGGCCAGGGAAATCTTCGGCAACGCGCTGCCGCCCAAGACCGTGGTGCTGACCTTCGACGACGGCCCGCACAAGAGCTACACCGAGGAAGTGGCGGCCATCCTCAAGCAGTACAACGTGCCGGGCGTGTTCTTCCAGGTCGGCCAGAACCTGGGCAAGCTCGATGCGCAGGGCAAGCAAACCCTGAACAGCAACGCCGCCGAGAGCCGGCGCCTGATCGACGCCGGCCACACCGTGGGCAACCACAGCTTCAGCCACGCGCTGCTGTCGAAGGAAAAGGGCGAGCAGCTGTATGGCGAGATCGCCAACGCCGACCTGCTGCTCAAGGCCACCGACGCGCGCCGCTCGGACCTGTTCCGCTTCCCCTACGGCGCCCACAACGCCGAGGGCCTGGCCATCCTGTCCAAGCTGGGCCTGCGCTCGGTGATGTGGAATATCGATTCGCTGGACTGGGCCGATCCGGTGCCGAGCTCGATCGCCAACCGCGTGCTGACCACCCTGAGCAAGGAGCAGCGCGGCATCGTCCTGTTCCACGATATCCACGAGCGCAGCGTCAAGGCGCTGCCGATGGTGCTGGATAAATTGATCGCCGACGGCTACAGCTTCGCGGCCTGGGACGGCCATGAATTCAAGGTGGCCAAGGGCGGCAAGCCGGAGCCGGAGAAGATCGCCGTCAGCACCGGCTACGCCAACAGCTATGCGGTGGTGATCGGCATCAACGACTACCAGAAATGGCCCAAGCTGCAGTACGCGGTGCAGGACGCCAGAGCGATCCGCGACACGCTGGTCAACCGCTTCGGCTTCGCCGGCGAGCGAGTGTTCACGCTGGCCAACGGCGAGGCCACGCGCAACAACATCCTGGCGCTGTTCCACGACAAGCTGGCCGACGCCCAGTTGAAGAAGGACGACCGCATCTTCGTGTTCTTCGCCGGCCACGGCGCCACGCGCCAGCTCAGTTCCGGGCGCAACCTGGGCTACATCATCCCGGTCGATTCGGACCCGCAGCAGGTCAGCTTCGACGCCATCCCGATGACGGACCTGCAGAACATCGCCGAAAGCCTGAACGCCAAGCACGTGCTGTTCGTCATGGACGCCTGCTACAGCGGCCTGGGCCTGACGCGCGGCGGCGGCAACAGCGCCTTCCTGCGCGACAACGCGCGCCGCCTGGGGCGGCAGATGCTGACCGCCGGCGGCGCCGACCAGATGGTGGCCGACGGCGGCCCGAACGGCCACTCGGTGTTCACCTGGACCCTGCTGCAGGCGCTCAACGGCAAGGCCGACCTCAACGGCGACGGCCTGATCACCGCCACCGAGCTGGCGGCCTATGTGGCGCCGGCGGTGGCCAGCGTGTCGCAGCAGACGCCGGCCTTCGGCAGCCTGCCGGGATCGGAGGGCGGCGAGTTCGTGTTCCAGCTGCCGGTGGAGGCGGAGTTCCTCAGCGCGCAGTCGGCGCAGCTGTCGCCGGACGCGATCGCGCTCAACAGCAAGCTCGACAAGGGCCGCGACCTCAAGGCCGACGGCGACACGGTGCTGGTCAAGAACCTGCAGGGCGAGGAGCAGAAGATCGCCGCGCCCAAGCCGGTGGACGCGTCGAGCCGCCAGCTGGCGCAGCGCGCCAACGACCGCGGCCTGCAGCTGTACAAGGAGAAGCAGTACGCGCAGGCGGAGGCGGCGTTCACCGAGGCCTTGAAGTACCGACCCGATTTCGGGCTGGCGGCCAACAACCTGGGCTTCGTCTACTACAAGCAGGAGAAGTACGCGGAGGCGGCGCGCTGGTTCGAGAACACCCTGCAGATCGACACCTCGCGCGCCATCGCCTACCTGAACCTGGGCGACGCCCGCCTGCACCTGGGCGACGGCGACAAGGCCAAGCAGGCCTACACCAGCTTCCTGGAGCTGGCGCCCAACCACGCCAACGCCGGCTACGCGAAAGAGCAGCTGAAAAAATTGTAAGCTTGGGGTCAAGTCTGACATTCGGACACGAGCTCTACCGTAACCGGGGGTTACGGTAGAGCTCGTGTCCGAATGTCAGACTTGACCCCCGTTCAGGCTTCGTTCCAGTCGTATTCCATTTGTAGCGCGGTGCGCGCGGCCAGTTCGTGGCCGGCTAGCCGCGCCACCAGGTGCAGCGACATGTCCATGCCGGCCGAGATGCCGCCGCTGGTGACGATGCGGCCATTGTCGATCCAGCGCCGCTCGCCCGCCACCGTCAGGCGCGGGAAGGCGGCGCGCAGCTCGGCGAGGTCTTCCCAGTGGGTGGTCACTTGCTGGCCGTCGAGCAGCCCGGCCTGCGCCAGCAGGAAGGCGCCGGTGCACACCGACGCCACCAGCTCGCAGGCGGGCGCGGTGGCGGCGATCCAGCGTATCACTTCCTGCTTGTCCCGCTCGGCGTCGACCACGCCGCCCGGCACGATCAATACGTCGATCTGGCCGGCGTTGCCGAAGTCCGCCTCGGGGAACACGCTCAGGCCGGCGCGCGCGCGCAACATGGCGCTGCGCTGGCCGATGGTGCGCACGCGGAACGGCGCTTGCGCGCCCGGCGCCAGCTTGGCGGCCATCCGCGTGGCGCAGGTGAATACTTCGTACGGTCCGGCGAAGTCGAGCACTTCAACGTCGTCGAATACATAGATGCCGATGGTGCGTGTCATGGTGGCTCCCGTGAGTAGAAGCGTCCATCATGCCCCGGTGGCGGTTGACACAAATGACATTCATGGTTGAATATCTGCCACATGAAACCCATCGACATCTGGCTGCTCGTGTATCCCGGCTTCGTGCTGCTGGACGCCACCGGCCCGGCGCAAGTGTTCTCCAGCGCGAACGACGAGGCGCGCGACGCCGGCCTGCCCGAACCCTACCGCATCCGCATGATCGCGCCCGGCGGCGGCTTGGTGGCGTCCAGCGCCGGCGTCGGCGTGATGACCGCGCCGCTGCCCCGCTCCGCGCGCGGCCTGGCCGGATCGACGCTGATCGTGGCCGGCGGCCGCGGCCTCGAACGGGGCGACAGCGCGGCGCTGGCGCCTGCCACGGTGCGCTGGGTGCAGCGCGCCGCCGGCGCGGTGCGGCGCTGTTGCTCGGTCTGCAGCGGCGCCTTCGTGCTGGCGCAGGCCGGCCTGCTCGATGGCCGCAGCGCCGTCACGCACTGGATGGACGCCGCCCAGCTGCGGGCGCAGTACCCGCAGGTGCTGGTGCTGGACGACGCGATCTACGTCAAGGACGGCCCTTGCTACACGTCGGCCGGCATCGCGGCGGGCATGGATCTGGCGCTGAGCCTGGTCGAGGAAGACCAGGGCCGCGGCGCCGCGCTCGATACGGCCAAGCGGCTGGTGGTGTTCTTCAAGCGCCCCGGCGGCCAGCGCCAGTTCAGCTCCGAGCTGCTGGCGCAGGCCGATCCGCAAGGCTTGCACGGCCAGCTGACCGACTGGTTGCGCCCGCGCCTGCAGCGCCAGATCGACGTCGAGCAGATGGCGGCGGCGTTCGCGCTGTCGGTGCGCACGCTGCACCGCCGGCTGCAGCAGGAGGCGGCGATCTCGCCGGCGCAGTTGCTGCTGCGGCTGCGCATGGAGGCGGCCTGCGGCCTGCTGGAGCGGCCCGGCATGAGCGTCAAGCGCGCCGCCAGCCAGAGCGGTTTCGGCAGCGAGTACAATCTGCGGCGCGCGTTTGCCGCCCAGCTGGGCGTGGCGCCCAGCGACTACCAGGCGCGTTTTGGCTGAACCCCGATCACCGGATGGACCACAGATGATGCAGGAATTCGAGAAGTGGGTGGCGCGGGTGCTGCTGCTCAATAGCGCGCTGGCGCTGGGCGTGAGCCTGGGCCTGCTGGGCGAGCCGCAGTCGGCCGAGGCGCTGCCGCTGCTGTACGGCGCGGCCATGCTGGGCTTCCTGTCGGCCGTGCTGTCGCTCAAGCGCTGGAAGGCCGGCCTGTGGGGCGGGGCGCTGTATTACGCGCTGCAACTGGTGAGCGTCTATCCGTTCGCCGGCGGCTGGCAGTTCGCGGTCAAGGCCGGCGTCAGCGTCGGCCTGGTGATGCGCTTCGCCGGCGGCGTGGTGGTGGTCAATCTGGTGGCGCTGGCGCTGCTGGCGGCCACCGCCGCCGTGCTGGCCTGGCGCTGCCGCGCGCCCCAGGCCTGAGCGCGCGGCAGCCGTTGCCGGTCAGGGCTTGCGGAAGCGCAGGATGAACTGGTCGGTGTGGGCGCGGATGCCGGTCTCGAACACCTGGGCGCTGCGGTCGTCCTTGGGATTGCGCAGCGCCTGCGATTCGGCGTCGAGCACGAAGCCGGCCGCCAGCACCTCCTGCTTGACCAGCGCCTCGTCGATGCGGTGCAGCTTGGCCATGCCGGCCTCGTCGAGCCCCGGCTGGGCCGCGTGGTCCAGCACGATGTAGTAGCCGCCCGGCTTGAGCGCGGCGTACACCGCCTTGTTCAGCTCGGCCGTGCCGGCGGCGCCGTTCCAGATGCGGATGTCGTGGTAATTCTGCGAGGTCCACACCACGTCGGCCTTGGCCGGCACGTTGAGCGAGGCGGCGCCGACCACTTCATGCACGTTGCCGCGGCCCGGCTCGGCCGACACCGGCGGCGGCAGCGGCTTGCCCTTCAGACGGTCCAGCCACACCTGCGGCGCGACCGCGTACACCGCACCCTGCGGGCCGACCGCCGTGCTGAACAGGCGGGTGAAGTAGCCGCGGCCGGCGAAATAGTCGACCACCACCTGGCCCGGCTGGATCTTGGCGAAGGCCAGCATGTCGGCCGGCTTGCGGTCGGCGTCGCGCGCCTTGTCGGCGTCCGGGCGGGTGGCGTCGGCCACGGCGGCGGCGGCCAGCGGCGCCTGGCCGGCGGCGCTGGCCGGCCCGTCGGCCAAGGCCAGGGCGCTGCCCAGGCAAAGCAAGCCAAGGGCTAGGTTTTTAGGCAACAGTTTCATTTTGGAAGTCTCCGTAAGTGGGGGGGGGAACCGGCTGCTTTCCCGCCTTGGCTGTGCAGGCGGCATCCGGATTATGCACCGGATAGGTCAAATTGGCGCCGCTTCACCCCGCTGTTCGGTCATCTGCTTGTCATACGGCAAGGGCAATATGTCCGCATGGATATATTTTTCGCACGTGGTTGACAATAAAGACATTATATTTTCCACGTGGAATTATTTCAGCGGTAACTTTTTTAATAAATAAACATTCCTCTTCAGCAGGTTGCGGGAGAGCGACAGCGGTGGAAATAAATTCTTTTGGGAAATTTACTCGGATATAATCGACCCTTGGATTGCCATCGGAAGGTCTGTTGGTCCGGTTCCGGCGGGAGCGGCCCGAAACTTTGTGGCCAAAAGAAAAGTTTACTTAATGAAAGTCCAAATTCAGTCGTTATATGCAGTACGGAGCAGTTTTTTTCCGGCAGCATCTAAAAAATTTTGTTAAAAAAGTAACAAATCCACTAGGGCTCGAGCGTCAGACACAAGCTGATCGCTCGAGTTGCTTTCTGAGCAGATAGAGAAGTACCTCCAGGAGAATTAGCATGAGTTTCGCGACCAGTTTTACCACTGAGCAGATTGCCAGTTTCAGCACGGCCCAGATCATCACACTGGCAACTGCCGATATTGCGGCGTTCAATTCAGATCAGTTGGCCGCATTCACGACTATGCAGATCCCGGCCTTCACTACAGCTCAGGTGGCAGGGGGCCTGACCTCCACCCAGATCGCCTTCCTGACGACCCAGCAAGCCAACGCGCTGACCTCGAGTCAGGTCGGCGTGCTGCAAACGGCGGCCATCGCCGCGATGACCACCAACGACGTCGCCGCGCTGGCCACGGCCGCGGTCGGCGGCCTCACGGCCGGCCAGGTCAAAGCGCTGACGACCAGCCAAGTGGTCGCCCTGACCAGCAACCAGGCCGGGCAACTGAGCTCGACCCAGGTCGCCGCGCTGAGCACCAACGCCATCGCGGCGCTGGAAACGGCCGACCTGGCCGCGATCAAGACCGCCTCCATCGCCGTGCTGGACAGCGCCCAAGTGGTTGCGCTGACCACGGCGCAAGTCAATACGATGGGCACCGCCGCCGTAGCGGCGCTGAGCACCGCCGGCATCGCCGCGCTGAGCAGCGACCAGGCTGTCGCCCTGACGTCGAACGAAATCGCCGCCCTGAGCACCTCGCAAGTGGCCGCGCTGTCGAGCAAAGCCGTCGGCGCGCTCGAGACCGCCGACCTCGCCGGCCTGAGCACCAATGATATTGCCGCCCTGCGTACGTCGCAGCTGGCGGGCCTGGCCACGGCGCAAGTGGCCGCGCTGTCGACCAACCAGATCAGTGCGTTGGGCACCGCCGCCATCGCCGGCCTGAGCACCGACCAAGTGGTCGCGCTGACCACCGCCCAGGCAAGCTCGCTGAGCACCGCGCAAGCGGCCGCGCTGAGCACCAAGGCCGTCGCCGCACTGGAAACCGCCGATTTCGCCGCCCTGTCGACCAACGCCATTGCCGCGCTGAGCGTCGCGCAGGTCAAGGCGCTGAGCACCAATGATGTGGTCGCCCTGAGCACCGCCGCCGCCGCCGCGCTGAGCACCGCGCAAGTGGCCGCGCTGTCGACCGATGCCATCGCCGCGCTGGAAACGGCCGACCTGTCTGCCATCAAGACGGCCGCTGTCGCCGCGCTGAGCTCGGCCCAGGTCGCCGCGCTGACCACCGTCCAGGTCAACAACCTGGCCACCGCTTCGCTGGCCGCGCTGAGCACCGCCGGCATCGCCGCGCTGACCACCAACCAGGTCGTCGCGCTGACCTCGGCCCAGCTGAGCAGCCTGGCTTCGGCCCAGGTTGCCGCGCTGAGCAGCAACGCCATCG
>NZ_JAHTGR010000040.1:0-20857 GCF_019166075.1 Duganella violaceipulchra
TCGATACCTTCAGGCACGAACTTGTCGGCCTTCATGGTGGCGTCCTGGAAGTAGCGATCGGCCCAGCTCGACGCCGCGGCCGGCGGCGCGGCGTCCGCGCCGCCGGCCGGCGCGGACGCCGCCAGCAGCCGGACCGCGACCTCGCTGTGTGCGGCCGGGACCGCGCGCCATACGCCGGCCCCCTTCACCAGCCACCACAGCAGCATATGGACCAGCAACACCCAGGCCAGCGGCGCCAGGCGCCGCACGCCGCGCTTCACCGCCGCTTCACGCATCTGTGCTCCAGCTCTCTGGTGGGGCGACGATCCGCCTCAATGATCCGGCATCCCGAAGGTTTGCAGGAAGATGCCGAAGGTCAGCACCGTCATCAGCAAGTCGCTGTCAAACGGCAGGTTCAACTTGAATCCCGGACGCGCATAGACTTTCCTGAGGCGCTCCACCGTCTCCGGGTTGAAATACCCCTGCTTGGCGATCACTTCCGGCGACAGCAGCTCGTTGACCCAGTCGATGTTTTGCGCCAGCAGGGCCGGACTGCCGGGGGCGACGAAGTGGAACTTCTCGCGCTGGAAGATCGACGCCGGCAGATAGCGCCTGGCCACCTCCTTGACGATGTATTTTTCCACCAGGCCGTTGAGCTTGAGGCGCGGCGGCAGGCGTGCGGCGAATTCCACCATGCGGATGTCGAGGAAGGGATAGCGCGCCTCGATCGAGTTGGCGTACGACACCCGGTCGCCGTGGTCCGCCAGCAAATGGTCCGACAGGCGCAGCTTGAAGTCCACATACGAGCGCTGGTGGATCGGGTGGCGCCCCTTCATCTTGGCGCGCTGCAACAGGTCGCTGCGCACCGCGTTGAACTGGCCGAAGCGCGCACCGACCGCGGGGCTGTACAGGTCGAGCTTGACCGCCTTCAGCGCCAGGTAGTTCTTCTCGTAGAAGAAGCTCTTGTTGCCCCACAAGGTGTTGCGCTCCTCGTCCTCCAGCATTTCGTCCAGTTCGCGCACGCCGTCGACCTGGCCGGCGCGCATGGCGTCGAAGCGGTAGCCGACATAGCCGGCGAACAATTCGTCGGCGCCCTCGCCGGTCAGCACCACCTTGACGCCACTGTCCCGCACCAGCTCGGACAGCGCCAGCGAACAGGTATTGTACGATTCCTTGAGCGGCGCCTCCGAATAATACACCGCCGACCGCAGGCGTTCGGCCACCTGCTTCCAGTCGAACTGGATCTCGTGGTGGGTGGACGGGATGTGCTGGGTGTAGGCGCGCTGGAAGGAGCGCTCGTCGTGCTCGGCGTCGTCGAAGGCGATCGAGAACGAATGGCGCAGCGGATCGGGCGCCACCGCTTGCGCCACGCTGCCGATCAGCGAGGAATCGAGTCCGCCGCTGAGGTAGTAGCCGACCGGCACGTCGGCGTTCAGGCGGTCCTTGACCGCGCGCCGCAGGATCTCGTCGAACTCGTCCAGATACTGGCCGTCGTCGCCATGGTCGGGCGTGGTGGTGCCGAAATTGAGGTCCCAGTACTCCTTTTCCTGCAGCGCGCCGTTGGTCTTGACGAGCAGATAGTGGCCGGGGCGCAGCGCGGAAATATTCTCGAACATGGTGGTCGGGCTGACGCTGCCGGGGAAGCTCAGCACCTGGTCCAGGCCGCGCAGATTGACCGCGCGCTTGACCGCCGGATGGGCGATCACCGCCTTGATCTCGGAACCGAACACCAGGCTGCCGGCCGCCACCGTATAGAACAGCGGGCAGATGCCGACGTGGTCGCGCACCAGCAGCAACTGCTTTTGCGCATCGTCGAAGATGGCGAAGCCGAACTGGCCGTTCAGCTTTTTCATGAACTCCAGGCCATATTCCTGGTACAGCGGGATCAGCACCTCGACGTCGCATTCGGTCTTGAAGCGATAGCCCTTTTGCTGCAGCTCGTGGCGCAATTCGCGGTAGTTGTAGATCTCGCCGTTGCAGATCGAAACGATGCGGCCGTCGTCGCTGAAGAACGGCTGATTGCCATGCTTCAAGTCGATGATGGACAGGCGCCGGAATGCCAGGCCCACTTCATTTTTCAGACAGTAGCCGGCATCGTCCGGTCCGCGGTGGATCAGCTGGTTGGCCATATGGACCAGCATGCCCTCGGTGGTCGCGCGCTGGTGGTTCAAATCAAGAGTGCCTGCAATGCCACACATAAAAACGTTCCTTCTGGCGGTGGGGAAAATAGCCGGTGCGCCCGGCGCGCCATTGTCTTACAGACGATGCGCAACACCAACGGCGCAAATTATTTGCGGACTTTCCGCTTTCATGCTCAATTGCGGCGCGCTAGGCGCGGCAACTGGCCGTCAGCAGGCCCAGTTGCGCTCCGACAAACTCGATCACTTGCTCGCGGCACTGGTTCAGGAAGAAATGGTCGCCCTCGTACCATTCGATGCGGCACGGCTGGCGCGACTCCAGCTGCCAGCCTTCCAGCTGCGCGGCGGTGGTGTGCTCGTCGTGGCGGCCGGCCAGCACCGAGAGCGGCAGGTCCAGCGGTTCGCGCGCCTGGTAGGCATAGGTCTCGGCCAGCAGGAAGTCGGCGCGCACCATGGGCAGGAGCAGCGTCATCAGCTCGCGGTTGGCCAGCACCTCGGGCGGCGAACCGTTGTACTCGCGCAGCGACTCGATCAACTCGGCGTCCTCCATCAGGTGCAAGTCCAGCGACGGGCTGCGCCGCTGCGGCGCGTTGCAGCCGGAGGCGAACAGGTGCACCGGCGCGGCCCAGCCGCGGCGCTGGCGGTAGCCGGCCACCTCGAACGCCAGCAGCGCGCCCAGGCTATGGCCGAAGAACGCGAACGGCAGCGGACTGTCGCGCTCGATCGCCTCGGCGATGGTCGCCACCAGCAGCGCCATGTCGCGCCACGGCGTTTCGCCGAAGCGCGCGCCGCGCCCCGGCAGCTGGATCGCGCACACCTCGATCGCCGGATCGAGCGCGGCCTGCCACGGCGCGTACACCGCCGGTCCGCCGCCGGCATAGGCGAAACAGTACAGGCGCAGGCTGCGCCCGGGGGCCGGCCGGCGTATCAGCCACGGATTGTTCATATCGTTCCTCATGCTAGGTGCAGCGCGCCGGCAGGCGCCGCGGGATGGGCGCCGGAAACCACCTGCAGCTGGCCGTCGGCCAGCTTGATGATGCGGTCGGCGCAGTCGAAATAGCCGTCGTCGTGGCTGATCACCAGCACGGTCTTGCCGCGCGCCTTCAGCTCCGGCAACAGCTCGGTGTAGAACACCCGCTTGAACGCCGGGTCCTGGTCGGCCGCCCACTCGTCAAACAGATAGACCGGGCGGTCCTCCAGGTAGGCCGAGACCAGCGCCAGCCGCTTGCGCTGGCCGGTCGACAGATCGCGCGTGGAAAACCTGCCGTCCTCGATGCGGACCTTGTGCGCCAGGCCGAACTTGGCGATGAACTCGTTGGCGCGCGCCTCCAGCGCGGCGCCCGGCTCGCCCAGCAGATGTTCGAACAGATGGAAGTCGGCGAACACGGCGGAGAAGTGCTGGCGGTACTGGTCGATATTGTCGGCCGTGACGGCCTCGCCGTTCAACACGACCTGGCCGCCCTCCGGCAGGTACAAACCCAGCAGCAGCATGGCCAGCGTGGTCTTGCCGCTGCCGTTGCCGCCGATGATGAACACGCATTCGCCCTGGGCGATCGTCAGGTCCAGCGGCCCGAGCATGAACTGGTGGTCCTCGCTCAGTCCCGGATAGCGGTGGCACACCTGCCGCAGTTGCAGGCGCAGCGGCGCCTGGCGCGCGAACGCCGGCGCGCCGGCGGCCGGCGCCGGCGCGTCCAGCGCGCCGTTCAGCTGCTCCACCTTGTCCATCGATATGCCGGCCTGGCGCAGCGCCGGCACCATCGCGGTCATGTCGGCAATCGGCTTGATCAGGTACATCAGGATCAGCGTGGTGGTGGCCAGCACCTCGGCGCGCTGCGGCAGCCAGAGCGGCACCAGGAACAGCAGCACGCCGATGATCAGGTAAAACAGGATCATGCCGACGTTGTTGACGGTGGTGTAGCCGATCATGGCCGCGCTGTAGGCGTGGCGAAAGCGCCCGGCCGATGGCGCGATGACATCGTCGACAAACCGCGCGCCGCGCCGGGCGTTGAGCTGCAGCTCCTTGCTGCCCTCGATGAGGTCGCGGAAATACGCATACAGCTGGTCGATGTGCTGGCGCACCAGCACCAGCCGCGCCATCGGCCGGCGCTCGGCCAGCGTGAAGCCGGCCACGCACACCGCCAGGCACACCACATAGATCAGGAACAGCTGCCACGACAGCCAGGCCATGTAGGCCAGGCAGGCGGCGATGACGATCAGGTTGCCGAACGCGGCCGGCAACAGCTGGAACGCGCCGATGACGATGTCGATGTCCTTGGTCAGGATGGTCAGCAGCCCCGGCTTGCCGAGCTCCTGCAGCTTGCGCAGCGGCGTCGCCAGCAGCTTGCGGCTGATCTCGGTGCGCATGTGGAAGATCGCCGTCTGCGTGGTGCGCAGCAGCGCCACTTCCGCATACGACTTGCTCGCCACGTTCAGCACGCACAGCGCGAAGAAGGCGCCGGCCAGCGGCAGCAGCGCCGCGCCGTCGCCGGCCAGCCCCTTGCCGATGACGCCGACCAGGGCGGCGCCGCTGATGCCGCTGACGATGCTGCTGAGCGTGGCCAGCAGCAGCAACCGGCCGGCGTGACGATAGATATAAGACAGTAATTTCATGAGACCCCACCCGTGGAAAGTGCCCGGCGTCCGCCCGGGTGCTACTGCGCGCCGATTTGCAGCGCGATATCCTGCAACTGGTACTTCCGCACGACGCCGTCGGCGCCGAAGATGATCTTCAACTCCTTGATCGTCCTGCCATTGTTGGCCAGCCGGCCGACCAGCGGTATGAAGGAGGCGAATCGGGCGGCGCCCTCCTCATAGCTGTAGACCCAGACCTCGGCGCCGCTGGCGAACGGCGTCACCTCGCCCTCGCCCAGCGCGGCGCGCACCTCGGCCTTGCTGGTCTTGCCGACCACCAGCACCCGCGCCGCCTGTTCCTGGGTCAGGTCCCTGACGCCGCCGGCGCCGCTCGTGGCGCAACCGCCCAGGCCGGCGGCCAGCACGCCCATCAGTACTATCGCTACCATCTTCATCGTCAGGCTACTCCTTGGGTTGGCCATGGGCGGCGGTGGCCGGCGCGCTCAACACGTCGTCGACATAGCTCAGTTCGACCAGCGTGTCGTCGGACCAGCTCTCGTCCCACAGCGGAATGTAATAGAGCCGGTCGCGCAGCAATTTCCAGTCCAGCATATTGGCGACGAACTCGGGACTCTTGCTGCCGAACAGCGCGAACGCCGGCAACTCCTGGCGCCGCTTGCCCGCCACCAGCGCCACGCCGAACACCGGCCGCTCGCCGAAATACAGCATGCTGACCCCGCGGTTGGTGCAGGGGTCGACGCCGGCGGCCAGCAGCAGGTGGAACGCCGGGGTCTTGATGCCGGCCGCCAGGTCGGCCGCCATCAGGTCGACCTTGCATTCGAGCCGCAGATCGCCGAGCCGGCGCGCGTTGGCCGGCACTCCGGGGCTGCGGATGTCGGCCCGCCAGGCAAAGCTCTTGGCCGGCCGGTTGGTGCTGACAAAGGCGCCTTCGGCGGCCGCTGCGGCGTCGCGCGGCAGGCTGAAGCCGAGCTGCGCGTCGAGCGGCAGCGTCTGCTCGATCTTGTCGCCGCTGAGCTTGACGACCAGCCCCGCCGTGTCGAGCGGGGCCACGCGCGGATACAGCCGGAAACGCAGCGCCGCCGCCGGCGCCTGCGCGTGGTAGCGCTCGAACAGTTCCATGCCCTTGTAAATCTTGTCGTAGGGCTTTTCGTCCACCTCGCGCAGCGCGCTGACGTCGACCTCGCCCAGCGTCGCCACCGGCTTGGCCGCCTCGGCGGCGGGCGCGCCGGCCTGTTGGGCGGCCGGCGCGACCCGGGCCAGGCCCAGCGCCGCCATCAGCAGCGCGCTTGAAATAATCCGGTGCTTCATGTGTTCTCCTGTGAAAGGTGATGCAGGCCGCTCAGGCGGCCATCCCGGCGCCGTGCCGCGGCGGCCGCTGCGCGCGCACGCACGCCTCGATCGCCGGCAACGCCTGCGCCACGCCGTCCTCGCCGGCCAGCAGCGCGGCCATCGCCGCGCAACGCGCCCGGTAAGCGTCGTCGGCCAGCGCCTGGCCGATGGCGTCGGCCAGCGCGCCGGCGGTCAGGCCCAGCCGTTGCAGCGGACGCGGCCCCAGCCGCGCCTGCGCCAGCACGTTACCCCAATAAGGCTGGTCCAGCAAATGCCACACCACCACCGACGGCACGCCGGCGCGCAGCGCCGCGGCCGTGGTGCCGGCGCCGCCATGGTGGACCACGCAGGCGGCCCGGGCGAACAGATAACCGTGCGGCGCATAATCGAGGTGGTACAGCGACGGCGTGCCGGCGCCGAAATTCCAGCGCGCCCAGCCGCCCTGCACCACCGCCCGCCGTCCGCTCAGCCGTATCGCCTCCAGCAGCAGCGCGCGCGTCTCGTCTGCCCGCCCGCCCATGCTGCCGAAGCTTATCACCAACGGCGCTTCCCCGGCGTCCAGGAAATCGCGCAGCCCGTCTGGCGGCGTCCAGCCGCGCTCCTCGCGCAGCGGCCAGAAGCCGGTCACCTGATGGCCGGCCAGCGGCGCCGGCAGCAGGTGGCGGCTGACCGCCACCAGGCTCAGCACGCCGGCGTACTGGTAGGCCGCCACGGAATCGATCGCCGGCAGGCCCGCGCCGGCGCGGAAGCGCGCAATCGCGTCCCCCCACAGATGGTCGGCAAGTTCGCGACCAATGTTGCGGCCAAGGCCGGCGCCGCCGGGCCGCTCCAGGCAGGCGACGCCGGCCGGGTTGAGGGTGACGGTGACGCGCGCCACCCCGGCCTTCTCGGCCGCCATCAGCGCCGCCAGCTGCATCCAGTGCGCCACCACCAGCCGCGCGCCGGCCACCACCCGCAGGCTGTCGCGGTACTGGCGCTCCAGGTCGGGCAGCAGCGTGTCGCGCAGCAGCATCTGCATCTGCTTGCGCGGATTGGGCTCGTCCACCAGCGTGTCCATCAACTGCTGGTAGCGGGCGCTGGCCAGGTCGCTGCCGACCGGCTCGAAGGCGAGGCCGTGGCCGCGCACGAAACCGGCATGCATCGGCTGGGCCGCCAGCAGCACATCGTAACCGGCATCGCGCAACGCCTGGCCCAGCGCGACAAAGGGCACGACGTCGCCGTGCGAACCCCAGGTCAGCAGCGCGATGCGGGGCGCACCATCCATCTTCAGCTGGCCGCCGCCAGCGTCGACGGGGCGGACGTGTCAGCCGCCATCTTCTGGCGCAGCATGGCGCTGAGCGCGCCCACGGTGTTAATCTCAAGCATTTCCTGGGTGCCTATCGTCACGCCGTACTCATCCTCCAGCGTGTACATCAGCTGCACCAGCGACATCGAATCGACGCCCAGCTCCTGCAGCGTCGCGGCCGGATCGACGGCGTCGAAATCGAGCTTGAGGCCGATATCCTGGCAGAATCGGCTCATCACTTCATTGCTTACACTCATGTCACTTCCTTCTCACATAATTTGAAACACGCCGGAGCGGCTGGTCTCGTTCTCGTGCAGCTCGTTACAGCCGACGCAGGCGCTGGGCACCACTTTGCGCTGCAGCGAGTCGCGGATGTCTTCGATCGAGGTGAACTTGCTGGCGTCCTTGATGTAGCAGCACGGCATTTCCACGCCGTCGATGTTGAAAAAGCGCATCACCGGCTGGTCGATGTAGGCACAGTTGTATTTCAGCTTGTGGAACGTCACCGGCAGCTGGCCCGGATAGCGCTTGGCGTAGTCGTCCTTGACCTGCAGCCCCTGGACGACGTGCTTGTTGATCTTCAGCCGCGCCAGGTACTCGCGCAGCGCGTCGAGCGGCTGGCCGTAGTCGACCGTGTGCACCACCACCCGCCAGGGCTCGTAGATCTCCAGCAGCGCCTCCAGGTTGCGCAGCACCTTGGCCACGTTGTGGCGCTTGATGCGTTCGGCCTCGTCGGGATCGATGGTGTCGATCGAGATGCCGATGCGCGGAAAATACTGCGCCACCTTGTCCGGCTTCATGCGGCTGCCGTTGGTGATGGTGTACGGCGTGTGCCCGAGCGCGGCGACGGCCTGGACCATCTCCCAGAACTTGGGATGCATGGTCGGCTCGCCCTCGCCCTGCAGCGACACCCGGTGCCGCCCCGGCGGCAGGCGCTGGTGCAGGATCTGGTCGAACAGCGCCATATCGATATCCCGCTGCTCCATGTCGCGTCCGGCGCAGTAAAAGCAACCGTAGTTGCAAATGGTGGTCAGTTCTATTTGAATATGCATCTCGGCATGGCCTGCAAAGAGAGGTGGGGAGGGTCGGCGGCGCCTCGCATCCGGGCGTGGCCGGCGACGCAGCGGCCGGCACGTGACAGCGACATCATAGGCACGCGGCCACTGAAGTGAAAGCGCTGGAATTTCTAGGCATATCCGGATTTTTAACGCATAATTGCCGCTTTTTTTTTAAAAAAACCCCGCGCCGGACGGCACCGCCTATAAGCATGAAACGCCGCCGGACGCAAGAAATCCAGGCCGTTCCGCTTGCGCCGCCGCGCGCCGACAATGACGGGCCGGGCGCCACATCCTGCCGCCTCCCGCCGGCCGGCGCTCCCTGTCCATCCACCAGAGAACATGTTGCGTACACTAGTCGACCTTCTGAGGCGTGCCGCCTCCGACGCGCCCAGCGAGGCCGTCATCCACATCCGCCGCGACGAGAGCGAGCAGACCCACAGCTATGCCGCGCTCTACCACGACGCGCTGCGCACCCTGGCCTTTCTGCAGGAGCACGGGCTGGCGCCGGGCCGCACCGTGCTGCTGCAGGTCGCCTGCGAGCGGCGCCAGCTCGAGTTGTTCTGGGGCGCGCTGCTCGGCGGCATGGTGCCGGTGATCTTGCCCAAGGTCGGCGCCTGGGTGCGCGATTCCGAAGCGGCGCAAAAACTCAACAGTGTGTGCCGGGTGCTGCAGGCGCCGCTGATCGTGCTTGACGCCGACCAGGTCGCCCACTACGCGGCGCACGGGCTGACGCCGGCCGCGCACGGCGTGGCCTGGCTGGCCGACGCGCCCGGCCAGGGCCTGGCGGCGCTGGCCCGTCCCCACCAGGGCGAGCCGGACGACCTGGCCTTCCTGCAGTTCTCCTCCGGTTCGACCGGCGTCCCCAAGGGCGTGCGCCTGAGCCACCGCAACCTGCTGTGCAACGTGCGCGAGATCGCCGAGGCGGCGGCGCTGCAGCCCGGCGAGCGCATGCTCAGCTGGATGCCGCTGTTCCACGACATGGGCCTGATCTGCTTCCACCTGGTGCCGCTGCACGTGGGCATGACCCAGGTCAAGATGCAGCCGGCCCACTTCATCGCCGACCCGCTGGCCTGGCTGCGCAAGATCGGCGCCCACCGCGCCAGCGTGACCGGCAGCCCCAACTTCGGCCTGCAGCACGTGCTCGACAAGCTCGACACCGCCGCGGCCGGCGCCATCGACCTGTCCAGCCTGCGGCTGCTGTTCAATGGCGCCGAACCGATCTCGCCGCAGGTGGTGCGCGCTTTCAGCACGCGCCTGGCGCCGCATGGCTTCCGTTCGGCGGCCATGTGCCCCGCCTACGGCATGGCCGAGGCCTGTCTGGCCGTGACCATCGCCGTCAGCGCCGCGCCGCCGCTGCTGCATCGCTTCGCGCGCGAGCGGCTGGTCGCGCAGGGCGTGGCCCAGCCCGCCGGCGAGGCCGACGACGCGCTCGAATACGTCGACTGCGGCGCCGCGCTGCCGTCGGTGCAGCTGCGCATCGTCGGCGACGACGGCGCCGTGCTGGCGCCGATGCGCCTGGGCGAGGTGCAGATCCGCGGCGTCAACGTCACCAGCGGCTATGTCGGCGGGGTCGACGCCGAGCGGCTGTTCTCGGCCGACGGCTGGCTGCGCACCGGCGACCTGGGCTGCCTGTGCGACGGCCGCCTGGTGATCACCGGACGCCGCAAGGACGTCATCTTCGTCAACGGCCGCACCGTCATGACGGCCGACCTGGAGCGCCACCTGGCCGAACGCCACGGCCTCAAGGACGGCGCCGTCGTCGCCTGCGGCCTGAGCGACGCCGCCAGCGGCCGCGAACGGGTGCTGCTGTTCGCCACCTTGCGCGGCAAGCAGACCGACTGGCCGCGCTTGCACCAGCTGCGCCAGAGCGCCCAGGATTATCTGTCGTTCCCGGTCGACGCCGCGCTGCCGGCGCGCCGCATCCCGCGCACCACCAGCGGCAAGCTGCAGCGCTACAAACTGGCCGAACAGGTGCGCGACGGCGAGTTCGACGCGCTGCTGGCGCAATTCCACCAGCACGCCCCGGCCGCCGCGCCGGAGGCGGCGCCGGCCGACGCCGGCCAGAGCGCGGTCCGCGCGATCTGGGCCGCCGTGCTGCGGCGCGAGGCGGCCACGCTGCCGCTGGACGCCGCCTTCACCGCGCTGGGCGGCACCTCGGTACAGGCGATCGAAATGCTGGCCAGGGTCGAGCAGCACAGCGGCCGCGAGTACGGCTACGCGCTGCTGCTGCAATGCCGCAGCATCCGCGAGGTGGCCGAATATCTGGCGCGGGCCGACGCGCCGGCGCCGGCCGGCCCCATCCCAGCGCCGGCGCCGGCGCCGGCCGCGCGCGCCGGCGACATCGCCATCATCGGCATGGCCGGCCGCTTCCCCGGCGCCGCCACGCTGGCGCAGTTCTGGGACAATCTGTGCGCCGGCGCCAGCTTCACGGCGCCGGTGCCGGCGGCGCGCTGGACCAGCCCGCGCGGCAGCTTCCACATGGCGGCGCTGGCCGACGCCGAGCTGTTCGCCGCCGACTTCTTCGGCATCGCCGAGGACGAGGCCTGCATCATGGACCCGCAGCAACGCCTGATGCTGGAGCTGGCATACGAGGCGATGGACAACGCCGGTTGCAACGGCGCCCGCCTCGACGCCCGGCGCGAGGTCGGCATCTACCTGGGCGTCAGCCACAACAGCTACCTGGAGGAGATCGCGGTGCGCCGCCGCCGCCAGGACTTCAGCGGCGCCCAGCACACCCGTTTGATGCCGGCCAACCTGCTCAATATGGTGGCGGCGCGCATCGCCCATACGCTCGACACCACCGGCCCGGCGCTGACCTTCGACAGCGCCTGCTCGTCGTCGCTGGTGGCCCTGCACTACGCCTGCAACGACCTGTTGCAGGATAACTGCACGCTGGCCATCGCCGGCGGCGTCAACCTGATGCACACCGCCCACGCCCACGAAATGTTCGCCCAGGCCGGCGCGCTGTCGCCCGACGGCGTCTGCCGCACCTTCGACAGCGCCGCCAACGGCATGGTGCCGGGCGAAGGCGGCGGCGTGGTGGTGCTCAAGCGGCTCGAACGCGCCCTCGCCGACGGCGACCGCATCGACGCCGTCATCGCCGCCAGCGCCATCAACAACGACGGCAAGTCGATCGGCATCATGGCGCCGGCCCCGGAAGGACAGGAGCAGGTGCTGCGCCGGGCCTACGCCCGCGCCGGCGTCAGTCCGGCCCGGGTCAGCTACGTCGAGGCGCACGGCACCGGCACGCCGCTGGGCGACCAGATCGAACTGCGCGCGCTGACCCGGGTCTTCGGCGCCGAGGCCGGCGCCGGCGCCGGCCAATGCGCCATCGGCTCGGTCAAGACCGGCATCGGCCACCTGCTGGCGGCCGCCGGCGTGGCCGGCCTGCTCAAGGTGGCGCTGGCGCTGCGCCACCGGCAACTGCCCGCCACGCTGCACTTCCAGAGCAGCCATGCCCGCCTGCGCTTCGACGCCAGCCCCTTCTATCCGGTGCGGGCGCTGACGCCGTGGCCGGCCGGCGCCGGGCCGCGCCACGCCGGCGTCAGCGCGTTCGGCTTTGGCGGCACCAACGCCCACGCCGTGCTGCGCGAGGCGCCGGCGGCGGCGGCGGCGCGCGCCGCGGCGCCGCACCTGCTGTGCCTGTCTGCGCGCAACGACGACGAGCTGGCGCAGTTGCGCGCCGGCCTGCACGCCCATCTGCTGCGCCACCCGGCCACCGACCTCGGCAACCTGTGCTACACCATGAGCGCCGGCCGCCAGCGCTTCGGGCGGCGCTGGAGCGTGCTGCTCGACAGCGGCGCCGACGCCGCCGGCCTGCTGGCCGGCGCCGCGCCGGCGCCGGCGCCGGGCAAGGCGCCGCCGCTGGCCTGGGCCTGCCACGACGGCAGCGCGCGCGCGCTGCCGCTGGACGGCGCGCTGTACCGCGACCACCCCGTCTACCGCGCCGCGTTCGACGCCTGCGACGCCGCCTTCGGCGCCCTGCATCCGGCGCTGCCGGCGCTGGCCCTGGCCTTCCACCACGACCACGGCCAGCCGGCCTGGCGGCGCGCGGCCCGCTTCGCGGCCGACTATGCGACGGCCGCGCTGTGGTCCGAGCTCGGCGTGCGGCCGGCGCTGCTGCTGGCCGACGGCGCCGGCGCCTGGCTCGCCGCCTGCCTGGCCGGCGCACTGGCGCTGGCCGACGCGCTCGAACTGGCCGCCTGGCAGGGCGAGCAGGCGGCGCTCGCGCAGCGCTGGTCGCAGCTCGGCTTCAGCGCCGCCCGGCTCGCCATCGTCTGGGCGGCGACGCCGGACGCGTCGCCGGCGTTGGCGCTGTTGCGCGAGCGCCTGGCGCCGCCGGACGCCGCCGGCGCGCCGGACGGCCATCTGTACCTGCACCTGGACGGCGGCGCCGACTGCCTGCCCTTGCGCGGCGAACCGGCGCAGACGCACGCGCCGGACGCCGCCCAGCCGGCGCGGCGCCGGCTGTTGTCCGACCTCGGCACGCTGTGGCAGCTGGGCGTGGACCTCGACTGGCCGGCGCTGTACCGTGGGCAGGCGGCGACCATCGTCGAGCTGCCCGCCTATCCGCTGCAGCGGCGCCCGTTCGGGCTGCCCGCGCCGCAGGCGGCCGCGCTCGCCGCGACCGCCTGACCCGCCCGCGCGGGCCACCCCGGCCCGCCCTTTCCCGACCTGAAAAAAAACCGGCCGCAGTCGATCGACTGCGGCCGGCCTGGCCTGCCCGACGGCGGCGCGGGCGCCCGCCCGCCGCCGCCGCGCCACTCACTCCGCGTTGACCGCCTCCCCTTCGCCGGCCTGCGCCGCGTCGATGCGCAGTTCGGCCTGCTCAATGATGCCGGCCAGGACCGGCGCCAGCGTGGCCACGTGCGGGTAGTTGACCAGGCTGACGTGGTTGCCCGGACACTCAATCACCGTCAGTCCCGACAAGGCCACCTTGCGCCACGATTCCTGGTCGATGAAGTCACCGTTTTCCGTCATCTCGCTGGCCAGGAACAAGCTGATCGGCGTGTTGATCGGCTGCGCCACATAGGCCGACGACAGGTGGATATTGGTGGCGATGCGGCTCAGGAAGGCCTCGGCGTCCTTGGTGCGGAAACCGCGCGGCAGCACGTCGAGCTCATAGGCGATCTCCAGCATCCGGGCGAACTTCTTCTTGGCCACCTTCAGCACATGGTCGATCATGTGGCGTTCCTGGTGCGCCAACAGCCCCTCGCGCGTGATGTTGAGCTGGAAGATGTCGCTCAACAGCATCAGCGAATCGACCATCGGGCTGGCCCGCTCGATGATGTTCGAATCGAAGATCGCCAGCACCGCCACCTCGTGGCCCAGCGCCTCCATCTGGCGGCAAATCTCGTAGGCCACCTTGCCGCCCATCGAATGGCCGCCCAGCAGGTACGGCCCCTGCGGCTGCACCGACAGGATGTCGTGCAGGTAGCCGGTGGCCATCTCCTCCAGGCTGTAGAAGCTGCTCTCGCCGAGGAAGCGTCCCGGCGATTGCAGGCCGTAGAACGGCCGCCGCGGCCCCAGCGTGCGGGCCAGCGGCTGGAAGCCGAGCACGTCGCCGCCGGCCGGGTGGATGCAGAAGAACGGCCGCACCCCCGGCGCGCCCGGCGTCAGCATCACCAGCGAGTTGACCGCCACGCTGCCCTCCTCGTCGAGCAGGGCCAGCTCCAGTTCGGCGATGGTCTGCATCTTGAAGATCGCCTCCAGCGGCAGGTCGCGCCCCAGATCGTCGAGGATGCGCGCCATCAGCCGGTAGGCGCTGAAGGAGTCGCCGCCCAGGTCGAAGAAGTTGTCGTGCAGGCCGACCTGGCTCACCCCCAGCACCTCGCCCCAGATATTGGCCAGGCGGATCTGCATCGACGTCTGCGGCGCGCGGTAGACCACATCGAGCGCCGGCCGCAACGTCAGGTCGCTCTTCAGCTTGCTCCGGTCTATCTTGCCGTTGATGGTCAACGGCATCTCGGCGATGTGCACGAAGGCCGATGGCAGCATGTACTCGGGCAGCGTCTGGCCCAGGAAGGCGCGCAGCGCGCTGGCCGTCAGACTGTCCGCGGCGCTGTAGTAGGCCACCAGCTTGTCCTGCAGCTGGCGCACGTCCTTGACCGCCAGCACCACGCAGGCGCTGACGCCGGCATGCCGTCCCAGCGCCGCCTCGATCTCGCCCAGCTCGATGCGGTAGCCGTGGATCTTGACCTGGTGATCGATCCGGCCCAGGTAGTCGATGCCGCCCGTGGCGCTCCAGCGCGCCAGATCGCCGGAGCGGTACAGGCGCGCCGACGGCTGCCCGACGAAGGGGTTGGCCAGGAAGCGTTCGGCGTTGAGCTCGGGGCGGTTCAGGTAGCCGCGCGCCAGCCCGGCGCCGCCGACATACAGCTCGCCGGTCACGCCGGCCGGCACCGGCTCCCGGTGGGCGTCGAGGATATAGCAATACAGGTCCGCCAGCGGCCGTCCGACATCGCTGGCGCCGCCCGCCTCCACCTCGGCCGCGCTGACCTCCTTCCACGTCACGTGGACCGTGGTCTCGGTGATGCCGTACATATTGATCAACGCCGTGCCGGGGTTGAGGCCGTTCCGGAACCACGGCCGCAGGCTGCCGTACTCGAGCGCCTCGCCGCCGAACACCACATAACGCAGCGTCGCGGCCCAAGCGCCGTCGAGCCCGGCGGCCACGCCTTCGAGCAGGCGCAGGAAGGCCGACGGCGTCTGGCTCAGCATCGTCACCTGTTCGGCCGCCAGCAGCTGCGTGAACGCCTGCGGCGAACGCGTGACCGCCTGCGGCACCACCACCAGGCGGCCGCCGTGCAGCAGCGCGCCGAAGATTTCCCACACCGAGAAATCGAAGGCGTAGGAGTGGAACATGGTCCACACCTGGTCATGGTCGAAGTCGAAATGGCGCGCGCAGGCCGAGAACAGCCGCAGCACGTTGGCATGCGTCAGCTGCACCCCCTTCGGCTGTCCGGTCGAGCCCGAGGTATAGATCACATAGGCGCTGCGCTGCGGATCGACGCCCGGCGACGGCGCCGTCGCGGCGCAGGCCTCGATGGCCGCGGCCTCGGCGTCCAGGCACACCGCGCCGTCCAGCAGCGCCGCCAGCCTGGCGCTGTGGGCGCCATGGCCGATCGCGTGGCGCGCGCCACAGTCAGCCAGCACGTAGGCCAGCCGTTCGTCGGGCGCGCCCGGCTCCATCGGCACGTAGCAGCCGCCCGCCTTGAGCACGGCCAGGATGGCGACGATCATGTCGAGCGAACGCTCCAGGCACAGCACCACCGGCGATTCGGCGCCCACCCCCTTGCCGGCCAGATAATTGGCCAGGCGGTTGGCGCGCGCGTCCAGCTCGGCATAGCTGAGCGACTGCCCCTCGTAGCGCACGGCGCTGGCCGCAGCGCTGGCGGCCGCCTGGCGGGCGAAGCGCGCCGCCAGGTCGTCGACCACGGCGCCGGCCGTGTCGACGTCGGCGCCGGCGCTCAGCGCCAGCAGCTGGCGCCGCTCCGCGTCGCCCAGCAGGCGCAGACGCGATACCGGCGTCTGCGGCGCAGCCACCACCTCTTCCAGCAGCTTGACGTAATAGCTGCCGAAGCGGGCGATGGTGGCCGGGTCGAACAACTCGCTGCTGTACTGCAGTGCCAGCGACATGGCGTCGCCATCCAGCGTCACCGTGGCGCTCAGGTCGAACTTGGCGGCGCTGTCGTCGAGTTCAAACGGCTCGACCACCAGGCCGGCGATGTCGCGCCGCGCCGGCGACGCCGCCGCCACATTGTGCAGCGTGAAGGTGGTGTCGAATATCGACTGGCGGCTCAGGTCGCGGCGCGCCGACAACTCCTCCACCAGCAGGTCGAACGGATAGTCCTGGTTGGTGTAGGCGTCCAGCGTATCGCCGCGCACCCTTGCCATCAGCGCCAGGAAACTCGGATCGTCCGACAGGTCAACCCGCATCACCAGCGTGTTGACGAACAGGCCGATCATCTCCCCCACCTGCGGATGATGCCGCCCGGCCAGCGGTGTGCCGACCAGGATGTCGGTCTGTCCGCTGAGACGGTACAGCAGCACCTGGTACACCGCCAGCAGCAGCATGTACGGCGTCAGGCCGTGGCGCGCCGCCAATGCCTGCGCCGCCGCGCCGAGGCGCGCATCGATCGGCGTCACATGCCGGGCGCCGGCGAAACTGTGGACCAGCGGCCGCGCGCGGTCGGTCGGCAACTGCAGGATCGCCAGATGGGACCCCAGGCGCTCCAGCCAGTAATCGCGCTGCGCCGTCAAGGCGCCGGAGTCCAGCATCTGTTTCTCCCACAGCGCGTAGTCGGCGTACTGCACCGACAGTGGCGGCGCCAGCTCGCGCGCCTGGCCGTGCTGGCACAGCGCGTCATAGCTGGCCGACAATTCGCCGACGATGACCTCCAGCGACCAACCATCGGCCACGATGTGATGCACCACCAGGGCCAGCACATGGTCGTCGTCGCCCAGGCGCAGCAGGCGCGCGCGCAGCAGCGGACCGGTCTCCAGGTTGAACGCCTGATTGGTAAAGTGCCGCAACGCCTCGCGCGCATCGCCCAGCGGGTCGCCGCTGCCGATATCGCTGTGGGTGAGCGGCAGCTCGACCGGCAGCGCTTCGCCCGGCCACTGCATCGGCACCCCGTCCACGGTGATGAACGTCGAACGCAGCGGCGCGTGGCGCGCGATCATGTCGCTCAGCGCCTGCGCCATCTTTTCCCGGTCCAGCGCTCCGCGCAGGCGGACCGCCATGCCGACGTTATACGCCGCCTCGGCGTTGACGATCTGGCTCATCAGCCAGAGCCGGCGCTGCGCGTGCGACAGCGGATAATGGTCCTGCTCCGGCACCGGCGCAATGGCCGGCAGCGCGGACGCCAGCCCGCCTGCGGCCTCGGCCTGCGCGGCCAGCGTCGGCGCGTCGAATATCAGCCGCAGCGGCACCTGGCGGCCGAACAACGCCCCCAGCCGCGCCACCAGCCGGGTCGCCAGCAATGAATGCCCACCCAGTTCGAAGAAGTTGTCGTGGCGGCCGACCCGTTCCAGTTGCAGCAATTCGGCCCAGATCGCCGCCAGCGTCTCCTCGACCTGGCCCTGCGGCGCCTCGTAGCCGCGCGCGGCGTAGGCATCGCCGTCCGGCGCCGGCAGCGCCTTGCGATCGAGCTTGCCGTTCGGCGTCAGCGGGAAAGCGTCCAGCACCACGTATGCGCCAGGCAGCATGAACTCCGACAGCGTGCGCGCCAATTCGGCGCGCAGTGCCGCCACGTCGAGCTGCGCACCGTCGCGCGCCAGCAGATAGGCCACCAGCCGCTTGTCGCCCGGCTGGTCCTCGCGCGCCAGCACCACCGCCTCGCGCACGCCGGCGCAGGCCGACAGTTTCGTTTCAATCTCACCGAGCTCGATGCGGAAGCCGCGTATCTTGACCTGGAAGTCGTTGCGCCCCAGGTATTCGATGTTGCCATCGGCCAGATGGCGTCCCAGGTCGCCCGTCTTGTACATGCGGGCGCCGGCCACGCCGGCGAACGGATCGGGCAGGAAGCGTTGCTCGGTCATCTGCGGCAGGTTCAGGTAGCCGCGCGCCACGCCGGCCCCGCCGATGTACAGCTCACCGGCCACGCCGGCCGGCACCGGCTGGCGCCGCGCGTCCAGGATGTAGACCTGGGTGTTGGCCACCGGACGGCCGATGTGGGCGATGAAGCCCTGCTCGCGCGTCATCGTCACCCAGGTCGAATACGTGGTCGTCTCCGAAGGACCATACAGATTGCGCACCGTCGCCACGCCGGTGCCGGCGAAGATCTTCTCGACCAGCGAGCGCTTGAGCGCCTCGCCGGCCAGGTTGACCGCGCCCACGCAGGCCGGCACCGCGCCGGCCCCCACCAGCGCGTCGATCGCCGACGGCACCGTGTTAATCAGGCTCACCTCCACCGCCTGCGTCAGCAGGGACAGCGCGTTGGCGACGATGGTGACGGTCAGCCCCATGCTCAGCGGGACGAAGCATTCGTACATCGCCAGGTCGAAGTTGAGCGAGGTTGACGCCAGCGTGCGCGCCAGCGTATCGGCGTCGAACTCGTCGCGCGCCCAATGCACGAAATTGACCGCGTTGCGCTGCTCGATCATCACGCCCTTCGGCGCGCCGGTCGAGCCGGAGGTGTAGATCACATAGGCCAGGTGGGCCGGGGTCAGTCCGTGCCGCTGCGGATTGGCGGACGCCTGTCCGCTCCACAACGCAGCCTGTTCGCGCAGGTCGATGCGCGCCACCTCGCCGCCGATATCGTCCAGCGCGGCCCGGCCGGCGCCCACGCTCAGCGCCACCAGCGGCGCGCTGTCGGCCAGCATATAGGCCAGCCGCTCGCGCGGATAGGCCGGGTCCAGCGGCACATAGCAGCCGCCCGCTTTCAGGGTCGCCAGCATCGCCACCAGCATCTCGACGCCGCGCTCGGCGCAGATCGCCACGCGCACGTCCGGCGCCACGCCCAGCGCCAGCAGGTGGTGCGCCAGCCGGTTGGCCTGCGCATTGAGCTCGGCGTAGCTGACCTGGCGCTGCTCATGCACCAGCGCCACCGCGTGCGGGGTGCGCTCGGCCTGGCGTTCGAACAGCTCGTGCAGGCAAACATCCTGCTCGTAGTCCGCCGCCGTCGCGTTCCATTCAACCAGCACCTGGCGGCGTTCCGCCGCCGACAGCACGCCGATCTCCGCCAGCGCCGTCTGCGGCGCCGTTTCCAGCGCCGCGACGATGCCTTCCAGCGCCGTCTGCAGGTAGTCGCAGATGCGTTCGGCCGACACCGACTGGTCGACCTGCGCCGTCAGCAAGAAGTCCTCGCCCAGGTCATCCACCGACAAGGTCAGCGGATAGTTGGTGCGCTCTTCGCCGCCGACGATGTCCACGCCCTCCCAGTCGCCGCCGGAGTGCTGCTGCGCCCCCGGGGCGGCCGACGCGCTGTGACGATAATTCATCAGCGACGAGAACAACGGCGTCTGCGCGGCGATGCCGCTGCAGCGCTGCGCCAGGGCCAGCGACGCGTGCTCGTGCCGCAGCAGCTGGGTCAGCAGCGTGTGCGCGCGGCGCACGCCTTGGGCGACGTCCATGGCGTCGATGCTGATGCGCACCGGCAGCGTGTTGATGAACATGCCCAGCACCCGGTCGGCGCCCGCGCCAGCCTGCATGCGCCCGAGCAGCACCGTACCGAACACCACGTCCTGGCGTCCCGACAGGCGCGCCAGCACCTGCGCCCAGGCCAGGTGCATCAGGCTGGCCGGACTCACCCCCTGCGCGCGCGCCTGTGCGCGCAGACGGCGCGCAAGCACAGCAGGAAGCTGCTGGCGTGCCTCGCCAATTTGCGAGCCGTCGCCGCGCACGTCCAGCAGGCCGTAAGGCGCGGTCGGCTCGTCGATATCGGACAGCATCTGCGTGAAGAAAGCCTCATGCTCGGCGCGGCTCACCCCCAGGCGCGCCTGGGCGATGAAGTTACGGAACGGCAGCGCCCGTGGCAGATCGGCCTCGCGGCCCAGCTGGATGGTGCGGATTTCCTCGACCAGGATTTCCAGCGTGGTATGGTCGATCGCCAGGTGATGCGTCAGCAGTTGCAACAGCCAGCGGCCGTTGGCGCGGTCCTCGCACAGGAAGGCGCGCAGCAGCGGCGCCTGGCGCACGTCGATGCGGTAGTGGTGCGGGTCGTAACGGCCGCCCAGCTGCGCGGCGATTTCGCCGTCGGCCGGCGCCAGTTCGACCTCCTCGACCAGCATGCGCGCCGAGCGCAGCACCACCTGCACCGGTTCGGCCAGGCCTTCCCACAGCACCGCGGTGCGCAGGATGTCGTGGCGGTCGATCACGGTCTGCAAACTACCGAGGAAGCCATCCAGCCGCACCCGGGTGTCGAACTCGATCAGCGTCGGCATGATGTAGGCGTCGCCCTCGCCCTGCATCATATGGTGGAACAAAATCCCTTCCTGCAGCGGCGCCAGCGGATAGATGTCCTGGATATTGGCGGCGCCGCCAGGCACCGTCGCGACGATGCCGTCGATCTCCCGCTGGCTCAGTTGCACCAGCGGCAGCATGTCCGGCGTGATCGCCGCGCAGCCGTCGACGATGCCGTTGGCCGGCACCACCACGTCGCCCGCACCGCCGCCGGCGGCCAGCGCCGCGATGGTCGGCGTGCCGAACAGCGCACGCACGTCGGTCTGCACGCCGGCCCGGCGCATGCGCTCGATCAGCGCCACCGCCAGCAGCGAGTGGCCGCCCAGTTCGAAGAAGTTGTCGTGGCGGCCGACCCGTTCCAGTTTCAGCAGCTCGGCCCAGATCGCCGCCAGCGTTGTTTCGGTCTCGCCCTGCGGCGCCTGGTAGCCGCGCGCGGCGTAGGCATCGCCGTCCGGCGCCGGCAGCGCCTTGCGATCGAGCTTGCCGTTCGGCGTCAGCGGCAGCTCATCCAGCACCACGAAGGCGCCGGGCACCATGAATTCCGACAGCGTCCGGCCCAGCTGCGCGCGCA
>NZ_JAHTGR010000041.1:0-15696 GCF_019166075.1 Duganella violaceipulchra
CTTACTTACGCATGGCCAAGCTCAAACACCTGCCGTCCAATCCGCTGCTCGCCGCCGTGCCGCGCGAACATGGCGTTACGCGCCACTTCGCCTGATGTCAATTTCCACTGAAAACGGCATAGAGCCCGTTTTTTAGGCTTGATGGATACCGTTGCTTCGGTTGGTATTTGGGAGGGGATAAAAAATGACCAATTACATACCACCGGCGGGCATTCCAACTGGGCAACACCAGACGTTCTACGGATTCTACCGAGCATTGAAAACTGCGTTCATTTTATCGCGATGCATGAATTACGGAAAAATTTTCCGTTGGACACAGTCTTGGTTAATCATGATCGGCCCGCCAATTGTGTTGAATATATTTACCCCGGTTCTCACAGCGATGTTGGCGGCGGTTATAAGCCAGGCGAACTGGGAGTGTCTACCGCTGATTCGCTTAAACTCTCGCAGATTCCGCTGAATCATATGTATGACTGTGCTGTTGCGGCCAATGTCCCATTGTCAAAGGAACGGCTTGGACCTGATTCTGAGCCGGACTTTACCGTACACAAAGAATTGTTAACTGCGTTCAACCAATTCATCGACATCTCAACCGAGGTGCCGAAATCGCTGAGCGATTGGATGCTTCCTTATCTCGTGTGGCGTTGGCAGGCAAGGTCGGTTTACGAAAAAACAGGCCAGGCCATGAGAGCCAATCCGGAGGACCGAAGTTACTTATTGGCAGGGAACCAGCAGCTTTGCTGGCTCGATGAGCAAATGCAAATGTTCAACTATTCCAAAACAGCTAAGTGGAAGAAGAGGCCTTATGACCGCGACGGCACCCAAGTCGCTTTGCCCGCTCTTGAGCCGGAAGCCCTGGACTTGCGTGCTCGTGTTGCCGCGCAAGCCAAAATCTCCCCCGCACTGGCAACATTCTTTGATAGCTTTGTCCATGACTCACTTGCCGGTTTCCGCAAGAAACTTGTGGAGCCAACTGGGCATTGGCGCTATCGCCGTTTGTTTCGCGGTTCCGCAACTCCTTACACTGGTTGAAAGGCCATAGCCATGAAGAACAGTGAGGGTCGTGGTGTAATTCGATTGGGAGACAAGACTACACACGGCGGCACGGTCGTCTCTGCTCAGCCAACCTTCAAAGTATTAGGGAAAGCTGTAGCGGTGGAAGGGGATTTGACTACATGCCCGCAGTGTAAGGGGACCTTCCCCATTCAAACCGCCGGCAGCGAGCGTCACCACGATGGGCGAGCGGTTGCTTACAATGGCGACAAGGCCACCTGTGGCGCAAAACTAATCTCGTCAATCTGATTGTCTGCAGACGCGAACCATGCGTCGGGTAAGCGTGCTGGCCCGACTGCCGTCGCATCCGATCAACAGGGTCGTCCAGTTGCTGCCGCTGCCGACCTACCAATGGGCGTGACACGTTAAAATGGCGGCATGGACTCCCGCCTTCTTGACGCCCTGCGTAACGCCCCCAGCCTCGACTTGTATGAATTGAGCCTGGCCCTCAATCAAATGCTCGCCGACCCGCGCCGCATCCTCGACGTGCGCCGCCATCTGCACCTGGGGGCGCAGGTGATGTATTTCGACCACCGCCGTGGCACCCTCGCGCCCGGCCGCGTGCTGCAACTACAAGCGACCAGCGCCACCGTTCAAGACTCCGCCACGCATACGCAATGGAAGCTGCCCTACGCCGCCATCGTTGCCGACCCGGCCCAACGCGCAGAGCAGGCGCCTCCCATGCCGCAGCGCCCCGTCGACGTGGCCGCGTTCAAGCTCGGCGACACGGTCAGCTTCAGCGACAAGCACCTACGCGAACGCATCGGCACCGTCACGCGCATCAACACGAAGTCATGTTCGCTACTGTGTGATGGTGAGCAATGGCGCGTGTCGCCTGGGTTGCTGCGCAAGATCATCGATTTGTAAGCCGCGCGTCGGATATGGGTTCCGCTGACACTTACAGTCAGATTGTTCAGGTAAATTATGATTGATCGTCTAGATCCCATTAGACGAAGTCGTCTAATGCAGAAAGTGGGCAATAAGGACACTGGCCCAGAGATGGAGGTCCGCTCCCTTCTTCATCGGCTGGGCTATAGATTTCGTCTGCACCGCAAGGACTTGCCTGGTTCTCCAGACATCGTTTTTGCAAGTCGACGCCTTGTTTTTTTTGTTCATGGCTGTTTCTGGCATGCTCATGGTTGTCGAAAAGGTCAACCACCAAAATCTCGGATTGAATATTGGGGACCGAAATTGGAGGCGAATCGTCTACGCGACAAACGTGTCGCTGATGCGCTGGCACAAGCTGACTGGAAGGTCGAAATTCTGTGGCAATGCGAACTGTCGGACAAGGAAACGCTTGCTGCCCGCCTCACTCGAATACTTTCCTAAGTGAAACCAGCCCTACCCTGTTGCGTATGTGATTGTAGCGTTGACATGGATCAAAACTCTGCACTCAGCATCTTCCACTTATATGCCACAGCATGTATACTGTATAAAAACACAGCATTATATTTTGGCAACGTTGCAATTTCCTCGATAGAAATATCTAATCGAGGCCGAAAAACGATCGACTTTCCGTCAGTGACAAGCTAGAATGCGTTGGTTTACAAATTAGTTTTTCGGAGTGGAGAGCAATATGGCACGTCCTATAGGAATCGATCTTTTTGCTGGGGCGGGAGGACTGTCATTAGGCTTCGAGCAGGCTGGCTTTGACATCGTTGCCGCGATTGAGATCGACCCGATTCATTGCGCTACGCACGAGTACAACTTTCCTCATGCGAAGACAATCTGTGCCAGTGTTGTCGATTTGACAGGTGACGAAATTCGCTCGCTCGCAGGTCTTGACGTTGGTCGAGAGATTGACGTCGTTTTTGGCGGTGCTCCTTGCCAGGGCTTCTCGATGATTGGCAAACGAGCGCTCGATGATAATCGTAATCAGCTCGTGTTTCATTATGTTCGTTTAGTAAGAGAGTTGCAGCCGAAATATTGCGTTTTCGAAAACGTAAAAGGTTTGACACTCGGCAAACACGCTCAATTTTTGACTGAGCTTGTCGATGCACTTCGGGATGCCGGTTATCACGTTCTGTTACCTTACAAAGTTCTGAACGCATCGAAGTATGGCGTGCCGCAGTCCCGTGAGCGTTTGTTTTTGATGGCGGCGCGGAGTGATCAACGGATTCCAGAATATGCTGAGCCATTGGATGTCCGCGTCACAGTTCGGGACGCGATTGCAGACTTGCCGGACGCAGATAATTATGAGGAATTGATCAAATCAGATTCCGTAAAGCTGACGTGGCAGACTGATTCGGAATATGCATTGCGACTGCGCGGGATGCTTTCCGATGCCACCGATTTCAGTTATAAACGTGAGTTTGATCCCGAGTTGTTGACGTGTAGTTTGGTTACTGAGCATACCGAGAAATCGAAGATCCGATTCCGTCAGACGATGCCGGGTAAGACAGAGCCAATTAGTCGCTTCTTACGATTGGATCCGGATGGCCTTTGTAATACTCTTCGGGCTGGTACCGATAGTGCGCGCGGGGCGCATACTTCGCCGAGGCCGATTCACCCAGTGTATCCTAGGGTTTTGACTGTCCGCGAAGCGGCGCGTTTACATTCCTATCCTGATTGGTTCCGGTTGCATACAACTAAATGGCACGGATTTAGACAAATAGGCAATAGCGTTCCACCATTACTTGGCAGAGCGGTAGCGAGCTCGATTATACGAGCTCTGGCCGTCACACCTACTAAACCTAGAAGAACCATGGCCGTAGGAGATCCCATGTTATTGAGCCTGAACATGGGGCAAGCCGCCGCCTATTTCTCAGTTGCACGTAATGTGATTGCCCAGAGAGCGAGGAAGGCTAATGAACTGAAAGCGCCCGATTCTGGTGAATCTGCAACGCTCGAACTTTTCACAGAGCTAGAGGCCTAAATTCCTTGAACTGCTGGGCGTAAGACTAGCATGGCATCGCGATGGAATACCGGAGCCTCAAAGGTTGCTATATCTGAACGGTGAACTGCCTTGAATTCGACGACATACATGCCCTTGCCACGGATCGCCGCTATGGCGGTCGGAATAATTAGATCGTTAGAGGTCGATTCGAAAGCAGCTTTTACCTGCCGAGCAATTTGCTCAGTTAGTATGCGCTGATTCCCCTGCTTGGCTTCTACTGTTATCAGTGCCGCGCCGCTCGGCGCTGTCAAGTTAGGCGTATGTCTAACGTAATATAAGGCATCGATCTGGACCTTTCTAAGCTTTATGTCCATCTGCAGATGATTTAGCTCGAGGGCTTCGATTTGCCGGTTTTCGCCAACTGCAAAATGGGTTTCGATGATACGAAGATTTACTGCAACTTGTAGAAGCCAAGATTCGTCAGTTCTTCCGAGTGCTTTTGACGCAAGTGGCAAGCTAAGGCTCTGCACCTGGTAACTAGGGGTGTCGTCCGTCGGACGAAAATCTATCTCGAAGCTTTCCGAAGTCCCCTGTACAACAGGGACAAACTCAAAAATTTGCCCTCCACCAGTCCGTTGTTCGCCCACGAATCCGAGCTGGCGCACTCGATCAGGCCAAATTTTTGCGGCAGCTTTCCCTCTGACGATGTCCTTCATAAAGTTGAAGGGATTGCTATCCAACTTTATCGTCGCACCAAGAAACTCGTTGCAGTAGCGCTTCGCATCCTGTAGATCTGTTGCTGTTACCATGCTTCGAATTAGCGTTCGTGTCGCCGGGTCATACAGCTGATCGAAGATGTGCTTGATAACAATGGTCTTTTGACTTTTTGGCATATGGTCAGACGTAAACTTTTCTATTTACCCAAGTTTATCAAAAGAAAGCGTGAGACGGTTTTTTAGTTAAAAGGTAGACCAATCAAAACCGTGGTGCCAAATTAGGGTATTTGATCCGAGTTTGTTTGGGCACGATAAAAAATAGGCTTCCGCGGAAGCCTATTTTGCGCAGTGCACAAAATCTAAGAGCCGGGGGCTAAATCGCTCTGCTCCAAGCTTAAACGTCGATATTGCCAGCACGCAGTGCATTGTTCTCGATGAACGCCCGACGTGGTTCAACGTCATCACCCATCAACGTAGTGAAGATCTGATCCGCAGCAATCGCATCCTCGATCTGCACCTTCAGCAAGCGACGAACGGTTGGATCCATCGTAGTCTCCCACAACTGATCCGGATTCATCTCACCCAGACCTTTGTAGCGCTGCTTGGACACCACACGTTCCGCCTCATCACGCAGCCACTGCATCGCCTGGTGGAAGTCGACCACGGCCGATTCCTTGGTGCGCTCGCCTTCGCCGCGGCGCACGTACGCGCCTTCGCCGATCAGGCCCTTGAACGTGGCTGCCGCGCTGGCCAGCACGTTGTAGTCCGCGCCCTGCACGAAGTCCGCATCGATCGAGCTGACCTTGATGTTACCGTGATGCATACGCTCGATGCGCAGCGCGTGCTTCTCGGACAGCTCATCCGAAATCACCGTCACTTTGACCGCGATATCGTTGATCTCCGTCACCAGCGCGCGGGCCGATGCATCGGCCAGCTCCTGCGTGCTCAGATCCAAGGTCACGCCGGTCATGATGGCGGTCAGCGCCGCGCGGTCGATCACGCGCGTCAAACGCATCATGATGACGTTGGCCAGGTTGAACTGACGCACCAGCTCGCCCAGCGGTTCGCCGACGATAGGATCGGCGCCTTCGCGCGGCACCAGCACGGCGGTGTTCAGCGCCACGTTCATCATGTAGCTCGCTTCTTCCGCGTCATCCTTCAGGTAGCGCTCGTCGCGGCCGGCCTTGACCTTGTACAGCGGCGGTTGCGCGATGTAGATGTGGCCGCGCTCGACCAGCTGCGGCATCTGGCGATAGAACAGCGTCAGCAGCAGCGTGCGGATGTGGGCGCCGTCGACGTCCGCATCGGTCATGATGATGATGCGGTGGTAGCGCAGCTTCTCGACGTTGAATTCGTCCGGGCCGATCGAGGTGCCCAGCGTGGCGATCAGCGTGGTGATCTGTTCCGACGACAGCATCTTCTCGAAGCGCGCCTTCTCCACGTTCAGCACCTTGCCGCGCAGCGGCAAAATGGCCTGGAACTTGCGGTCGCGGCCCTGCTTGGCGGAGCCGCCTGCGGAGTCACCCTCGACGATGTACAGTTCGCACAGCGCCGGGTCTTTTTCCTGGCAGTCGGCCAGCTTGGCCGACAGGCCCAGGCCGTCCATGATGCCTTTGCGGCGAGTCAGGTCGCGGGCCTTGCGGGCCGCTTCGCGCGCGCGCGCCGCTTCGACGATCTTGCCGCAGATGATCTTGGCGTCGTTCGGTTTTTCCTGCAGGTAGTCCGACAGCGTCTTGGCGACGATCTCTTCGACCGGGCCGCGCACTTCGGACGACACCAGCTTGTCCTTGGTCTGCGACGAGAACTTCGGCTCGGGCACCTTGACCGACAGCACGCAGGTCAGGCCTTCGCGCATGTCGTCGCCGGAGATTTCCACCTTGGCCTTCTTGGCGAATTCCTGCTCGTCGATGTACTTGTTGATGACGCGGGTCATCGCGGCGCGCAGGCCGGTCAGGTGGGTGCCGCCGTCGCGCTGCGGGATGTTGTTGGTGAAGCACAGCACCTGTTCGTTGTAGGCGTCGTTCCACTGCATCGACACGTCCACCGAGATGTTGGTGCCCTGGTCCGACATGCGTTCGCCGGTGGCCTGGAACACGGTCGGGTGCAGCACGGTCTTGGCTTTGTTGATGTACTCGACGAAGCCGCGGGTGCCGCCCTCGAACGCGAAGATCTCTTCCTTGCCGTTGCGCTGGTCGGTCAGCTTGATGTTGACGCCGTTATTCAGGAACGACAGTTCGCGGATACGCTTGGCCAGGATCTCGTAGTGGAATTCGACGTGGTTGAAGATTTCCTCGTCGGCCCAGAAGTGCACGTCGGTGCCGCGCTTGTCGGTCTCGCCGATGACCTTGATCGGCGAGACGGCGAAGCCGTCCTTCTCCGCCAGTTCGCGGTTCTGCGGCACGCCGCGGACGAACTCCATGTAGTGCACCTTGCCGTCGCGGCGGATGGTCAGCTTGAGCAGCTTGGACAGCGCGTTCACGCACGATACGCCCACGCCGTGCAGGCCGCCCGACACCTTGTACGAGTTCTGGTCGAACTTGCCGCCGGCGTGCAGCTCGGTCATGACGATCTCGGCGGCGGAGCGCTTCGGATCGTGCTTGTCGTCCATCTTCAGGCCGGTCGGCACGCCGCGGCCGTTGTCGGTGATCGAGATCGAGTTGTCCGAGTGGATGGTGACGTGGATTTCCGTGCAGTGGCCGGCCAGCGATTCGTCGATCGAGTTGTCCAGCACTTCGAACACCAGGTGGTGCAGGCCGGTGCCGTCCGAGGTGTCGCCGATGTACATGCCCGGTCGTTTGCGGACTGCTTCCAGACCTTCAAGGATCTGGATCGATGAGGCGCCGTATTCTTCGGTGTTGACCGGTACTGGTACTGGATTCTCTTCTGGGATGGCGGACATGTGCTGCTTTCTCAATGTGACGAATTGCTGGGGACTGCGTCGTCCTCGCGGAAGCGGGGACCCATGCTGAGTATCCTATATCGTTCAGCATGGATTCCCGCCTGCGCGGGAATGACGTTGCTACTGCTACGTTTTGTTATATGCGCATCGGCATGACGACGTACTTGAAGTCGGCATTGTCCGGGATCGAGATCAGCGCGGACGAGTTCGAATCGCCCAGCGCGACGTTGACCTGGTCGCACTTCAGGTTGTTCAACACGTCCAGCAGATAGGTCACGTTGAAGCCGATGTCGACGCTGTCGCCGCCGTAGTCGATTTCCATTTCTTCCACGGCCTCTTCCTGGTCCGCGTTGGTCGAGCTGATCTTCATGCTGCCCGGCGTGATGATGCAGCGCACGCCCTTGAACTTGTCGCTGGTCATGATGGCGGCGCGTTGCAGCGAACGCAGCAGCTCATCGCGGCCGATCGTGAATTCGTTCTTGTAGCCCTTCGGGATCACCCGCGTGTAGTCGGGGAACTTGCCCTCGACCAGCTTGGAGATCAGCTCGATGTCGGCGAAGGTCAGCTTGACCTGGTTGGCGGCGATGTCCAGCTGCACGGTCTCGTCGTTCTCTTCGAGCAGGCGCTGCAGTTCGATGATGGTCTTGCGCGGGATGATCACTTCCTGGCGCTCGAACGATTGCTCGGTCTCGACCTGGCAGAACGCCAGGCGGTGGCCGTCGGTGGCCACGGCGATCACGTTCTTGCCGTCCAGGACCAGCAGCAGGCCGTTCAGGTAGTAGCGGATGTCCTGCTGGGCCATCGAGAAGTGCACCATGTTGAACAGGTGCTTCAGCGTTTTCTGCGGCAAGGTGACGGAGGCGCTGTAGGTCTCGGCCTGCTGCACGGTCGGGAATTCCTCGGCGGCCAGCGTTTGCAGCGCGAAGCGCGATTTGCCGGTCTGTACCGTCAGGCGCTTGTTCACCAGGGTCATCGTCACGTCGCCCGATTCAGGCAGCGCGCGCAGGATGTCGAGCAGCTTGCGCGCGGCCACGGTGGTGCCGGCCACTTCGCTGCCGGAACCGATCTCGGCGTTGGTGGTGATCTGGACTTCGGTGTCGGTCGACAGGAAGGATACGCTCTCGCCCTCTTTGCGGATGAGGATATTGGCCAGAATCGGCATAGTGTGCCGACGCTCGACAATACCGCTCACGATCTGCAGTGGCCGGAGAAGGGTATCTCGGGTGGTTTTGACCAATTGCATAGTTATCCTCAATAGTAAAGATTAAACGATATTTTTATAACAATGTTGCGTTGTGAGCAGACGTGCATTTTTGCCTAGATCATAAGGCCAAACCAAGCCGACCGCTACTGTGTCATTCCCGCGAAAGCGGGAATCCATGCTGAGCGTCCTGGTCGACGTCCTATGGATTCCCGCCTGCGCGGGAATGACGGGTTGTCACTAGCCCTTCAGCGTTTGCTCCAGCACGTGCAGCTCGTGGTTGCATTCCGGGTTCTTGGTGCGGTCCAGCGCGATCTTGCGCACCGCGTGCAGCACGGTGGTGTGGTCGCGGCCACCGAACAGTTCGCCGATCTCCGGCAAGCTCTTCTGCGTCAGCTCCTTGGCCAGGTACATCGCGATCTGGCGCGGCCGCGCGATGTTGGCCGGGCGACGCTTGGAGTACATGTCGGCCACCTTGATGTTGAAGAAGTCCGCCACCGTCTTCTGGATGTTTTCCACCGAGATCTGGCGGTTCTGCACCGACAGCAAATCCTTCAGCGCTTCCTTGACGATGTCGATCGTGATGTCCTTGCCGTGGAAGCGCGAGTACGCCAGGATCTTGCGCAGCGCGCCTTCGAGCTCGCGCACGTTCGAGCGCAGGTGCTTGGCCACGAAGAAGGCGACGTCGTCCGAGAACGTGACCCCTTCCTGCTTGGCTTTTTTCAAAAGAATCGCCACCCGCATTTCCAGCTCCGGCGGCTCGATCGCCACCGTCAGGCCGGAATCGAAGCGCGAGATCAGGCGGTCGTCCATGCCGGTGATTTCCTTCGGATAGGTATCCGAGGTGATGATGATCTGCTTCTTGGCAGCGATCAGCGCTTCGAACGCATAGAAGAACTCTTCCTGCGTGCGGCTCTTGCCGCCGAAGAATTGAATATCATCGATCAGCAGCATGTCGAGCGAATGATAGTAGTGCTTGAAGTCGTCGAAACCCTTGCGCTGGTAGGCCGTCACCACGTCGCGCACGTACTGCTCGGCGTGGATGTAGCGGATCTTGGCGCCCGGCTGGTCGGCCATCACCTGGTTGCCGATCGCGTGGATCAAGTGGGTCTTACCGAGGCCGACGCCGCCGTAGAAGAACAGCGGGTTGTACGACACGCCCGGGTTGTTGGCCACCTGGATCGCGGCGGCGCGCGCCAGCTGGTTGGCCTTACCGGTGACGAAGCTGTCGAAGGTCAGGTCGGTGTTGATGCGGCTCTGTTCGCGGCGCGGCGCGGCCGAAGCGGGCAGCTCCGGCACCGACGGCACCGGATCGGCCATGCGCGCGTTGCCGCTCGGGACGCCACCGTTGTGGTCGGGTACGGGCGCCACGGTCGCGGCCTTTTTCGGCATCGCCAAGCGCGGATCGAGCACGAACTGCACCTCGGTCTGCGCTTCCCAATACTGGCAGGCCAGGGCCGTGATGCGGCTGGCGAACTGGGTCTTGACCCAGTCCAGCTTGAACCGGTTGGGCGCGGCCACACGCAACTTGCCCGCCTCGTAGTCGAGGGGGATGAGCGGTTTTATCCACGCGCTGAATTGTTGCGGCGTCAGCTCCAGCTCCAGCTGGGCGGAGCAGGTCTGCCAGAAATTTTCCATGAATCTTTATCTATTCTTTACTGCTGATAAGGGTGTCGGCCAACCTGGGTTCGCCACACGTAACGCGCTATTCTACTCTCGCCGGCCCAAGTTATCCACAGGCACGACGCTTATTTTCGTACTTTGGCCGGCCCCCGGATGGCGGCCCGAGACCATCAGTTGTTGACAAGCGGGATCGAAATGCTGATAATTCAGGGTTCCCCGCCCGTATTCCTAGTTTATTCACATGAACGTCAATATGGAGTAAGCGTGGATTTAGCGGGCGATGAGATGGACCCAGCTTGTGCCGGTAGCGTTGGCATGGGTGCGCGAAGTGTCATTGGCACCAAAAACTGACGGGGCCACAACCCGATTTTGCATTTTTTTCTGCTTTTAGCGAGACCAACATGAAACGTACTTACCAACCTTCCGTTGTACGCCGTAAGCGTACCCACGGCTTCCGCGCACGTATGGCTACCCGTGGCGGCCGCCAAGTGCTTAACGCACGTCGCGCCAAAGGCCGCAAGCGTCTGGCTGTATAAGCCATCGCTTGTTAGCTGATCGCGTGGAAAGCTGTATTTCAAGCGGCTCGACAGGCGAAGGTTCACACGACTTCGCGCGCGTTCGGCGTATCGTTAAAACGGATGAATTTTCATCCGTTTTTCGTTTGCGCCCTACCCAAAAAAGCGCGCACTTCGTGCTCTACACCCGTCTGAATGAATTGCCGCATGCGCGGCTGGGCGTCGTTGTGGCCAAGCGATTTGCGCCGCGCGCCGTCACGCGCAACACGATCAAACGCGTGACCCGCGAACTGTTCCGCCAGACCGGCCTGCCGGCGATCGACTGCCTGGTGCGCCTGGCCAAGCCGGTCAACAGCAAGGACGGGCCGGCCACCACCGCCAAGCTGAAAGCGGCTTTGCGGGTGGAACTGGCGCGTCTGTTCGCGCAGGCCAAGGTGGCCAAGCTGCCGAAACCGGCCTTGCCTTCGACGCCGCCGCCTCCACCTGTGGCATCATGAAAAAACTGCTCCGCTTCCTGCTGCGTTTCTACCAGCTGGCCATCAGCCCGATGATGACGCCACGCTGCCGGTTTTATCCGAGCTGCTCGAACTATGCGCTGGAAGCGTTGCAGGTGCACGGCGCCGCCAAGGGCAGCCTGCTGGCGGTCAAGCGCGTGTGCCGCTGCAATCCCTGGAATTATGGTGGACACGATCCTGTGCCGCCCGCTGACGGCAAAACGCATTCCTCTTCTACGACCGCTCGCGGTTGCAACCACTCCTGACAAATAGCCTAATGGATATCAATAAACGTACCATCCTGTGGATCGTGTTTGCCCTGTCGCTGGTAGTTCTTTGGAACAACTGGATGGTCTCGACAGGCAAGCCTTCCATGTTTGCTCCCGCCCCGGCGCAGACCGCCAAGGCCCCGGAAGCGAAGAAATCCGATCTGCCGGCCGCCACCGCGGCGGCAGGCGCTTCCGCACTGCCGGGCGCGCCCGCGGCGGCCGAGCCGTTCAAGAGTGAGCGCATCACCGTCACCACCGATCTGTTCCGTGTCGATGTCGACACCCTGGGCGGCACCATCAAGCGCCTGGAACTGCTGAAGTTCAAGGACGGCGTGGACACCAGCAAGAACCAGGTGCTGTTCGACGTCGACGCCGGCACCGGCAAGACCTATCTGGCGCAAACCGGCCTGATCGGCGCCGCCGGCCTGCCGAACCACCAGACCGGTTTTGTCGCCAAGCCTGGCCCGCGCATGCTGGGCGACGCCAACCAGGTGCAACTGGTGCTGGAAGCGGAATCGGGCGGCGTCAAGCTGACCAAGACCTATACTTTCAAGCGCGGCGACTACACCATCGACGTGCGCCACGACGTGGCCAACGTCGGCGCCGCCCCGGTCAAGCCTGAGCTGTACCTGCAACTGGTCCACGACGGCAACAAGCCAGCCGGCGACTCCTACTTCAACAGCAGCTACACCGGCCCGACGCTGTACACCGCCGAAGACCACTACAAGAAGCTGAAGTTCGAATCGCTGGAAAAAGAAGCGGCCGAAGCAGCCAAGACCGGCAAGGACGCCGTGCAGGATCACCCGACCAAGGCCGACAACGGCTGGTTCGCGATCTCGCAGCACTTCTTCGTCTCCGCCTTCGTGCCGCAGGACAAGCAGGCGCGCACCATCTTCACCAAGAAAGTGACGACCAACCAGTACGCGATCGGCACCATCCAGCAACTGGGCACGCTGGCGCCGGGCGCCACCGTGAGCAACGAGGCCAAGCTGTACTCCGGCCCGCAGCAAGCGAAGCTGCTGGAACAGGTCTCCCCCGGCCTGGAACTGGTCAAGGACTATGGCTGGCTGACCATCATCGCCAAGCCTATCTTCTGGGTCATGGATCACATCCACCAGGTGCTGGGCAACTGGGGCTGGACCATCATCGCCTTCACCATCCTGATCAAGCTGGCGTTCTTCCCGCTGTCGGCCGCCGGTTACCGCAGCATGGCCAAGGTCAAGCTGGTCACGCCGAAGATGCAGGCGATCCGCGAGCGCTACAAAGGCGATCCGGCCAAGATGAACCAGGCCACCATGGAGCTGTACAAGACCGAGAAGATCAACCCGATGGGCAGCTGCCTGCCTATCCTGGTGCAGATGCCGGTCTTCATCGCCCTGTACTGGGTGCTGCAGGCGTCGGTGGAGATTCGCGGCGCGCCGTGGATCGGCTGGATCACCAACCTGGCCGCACCAGACCCTTGGTACATCCTGCCGGTGCTGTACGCGATCTCGATGTACATCACCACCAAGCTGAATCCCGCGCCTGCCGATCCGATGCAAGCGAAGATGATGCTGTTCATGCCGCTGGCGTTCTCGGTCATGTTCTTCTTCTTCCCGTCCGGCCTGGTGCTGTACTGGGTGGTGAACAACGTGCTGTCGATCGCTCAGCAGTACGTCATCTCCAAGAAGTTTGCGCCGGCAACGGCCGCCAACTCCTGATCGCCAGCCAGCCACAGAAAAGCCCGTGTTCATCGCGGGCTTTTTTTTACTTTACAATTCCCCCATGAATATCGACTCTTCCCCCATCGCCGCCATCGCCACCGCACCAGGGCGCGGCGGCATCGGCGTGGTACGCGCCTCCGGCAAGAACCTGCAAGCGCTGATCGCCGCGCTGTTCGGCGCCACCGCCCTGAAGCCGCGCCACGCCACCTACATCCCGTTCAGGCAGGCCGACGGCGCGCTGATCGACCAGGGCATCGCCATCTGGTTCAAGGGGCCGCATTCCTACACCGGGGAAGACGTGCTGGAACTGCAGGGCCACGGCGGCCCCATCGTGCTGCAGCTGCTGCTGGCGCGCGTGCTTGAAGCGGGCGCGGAGATGGGCCTGCGGCTGGCCGAGCCGGGCGAGTTCACCCGGCGCGCCTACCTCAACGACAAGCTCGACCTGGCGCAGGCCGAGGCCGTGGCCGACCTGATCGACGCCTCCACCGAGGCGGCGGCCAAGTCGGCGTCGCAATCGCTGTCGGGCGCGTTCTCGAAGACGGTCAACGCGCTGGTGGACGGCGTGACCGGCCTGCGCATGCTGGTCGAAGCCACGCTCGACTTCCCGGAAGAGGAAATCGACTTCCTGGAAAAGTCCGACGCGCGCGGCCAGCTGGCCGGCATCGTCAGCGCGCTGGAGCTGGTGTTCAAGCAGGCGTCGCAAGGCGCGCTGCTGCGCGAGGGCTTGAACGTGGTGCTGGTCGGCCAGCCCAACGTCGGCAAGTCGTCGCTGCTGAACGCGCTGGCGGGCACGGACGTGGCCATCGTCACGCCGATCGCCGGCACCACGCGCGACAAAGTCACCGAGACCATCCAGATTGAAGGTATACCTCTAAACATCATCGACACCGCCGGCATCCGCGCGATCGACGAGGGCGTCGACCTGGTCGAGCGCATCGGCATCGAGCGCACCTGGGGCGAGGTCGGCAAGGCCGACGTGATCCTGCACCTGCTGGACGCCGACCACGGCCCGTCGCGCGCGGACGAGGGCATCGTCGCCGCCTTCCCGCCCGGCGTGCCGGTGCTGCGCATCTGGAACAAGATCGATCTGTCGGGCCACAAGCCGGGCGTCGATCCGATGGACGACGCCACGCATGTGTACCTGTCGGCGCACGAGCACATCGGCATCGACCTGCTGCGTGCCGAGCTGTTGCGCATCGCCGGCTGGCAGCAGACCGGCGAATCGCTGTACCTGGCGCGCGAACGCCATCTGATCGCGCTGAAGAACGCCGGCGCCCATCTGGAACGGGCCGGCGAGCACGCGGCGCAGAACGACCAGTCGCTGGACCTGTTCGCCGAGGAGCTGCGGCTGGCGCAGGTGCAGCTGTCGAGCATCACCGGCGCGTTTTCGTCGGATGATCTGCTGGGTGTGATCTTCTCGCGTTTCTGCATCGGAAAATAGAAACCGTTCCGATGCGTTCCGGTGGGTACCAAAACATGGCCTCTCTCCCTATGATAGTGCTAGTAATAGGCACCTAAGGGTTCCAACGATTTCCGCACAATTCCTGCTTTTTTAGGTACACGCATTGGCACACGGTTGAGGTACAATGAGTCACCTGTGTACCTAAAGGAGAGCAATGCCCCGTCAAGCAACCCCACTGACCGATACGAAGATTAAAGCTTTGCGACCTAAGCTCGCCCGCTACCGGGTGAGCGACACCGGCGGCCTTCTCTTGGAAGTGATGCCAAGTGGTTCAAAAGTTTGGCGCTACCGATATCAGCTTCACGGTATGCGACTTCCGGCGCTGACCATCGGCAGCTATCCCGAAATTGGCCTTGCGGATGCTCGCAAGCAGAGGGATGAATGGGCGGCGCTAGTAGCGCGTGGCGAGTCGCCAAAGAAGGCCGTTGCGGCATCCAAGGCCGAGAAGCTCAACACGGTCCAGGCATTTGCGGAGGAGTGGATGCGAGAGCAAATGCACGACAAATCCGATAGCTATTCTCGAAACGTGGAGCGAGCGTTGAGGAAGGATATCTTTCCTAAAGTTGGACGTACTCCATTGGCTGAGCTCACGCCGGGCGACGTTATGGCGGTGTGTGATCACATCAAGGCTCGTGGTGCTCCGAAGATGGCGCTGTTTTCGCGCAACGTACTGAAGCGAATGTACGACTTTGCTATTGCTCGACAGCTTGCTACTACTAATCCCGCCGCCGCACTTGTAGCTAGGTTTATCGCAACGGAGGAGAGCAGAACTCGCGTCCTGACTCCGAGCGAGATAGGCTGCTGTGGTCTAATTTGCCCGGACACCTCAATAGGTGGAAAATCCACCATCTGAGGAGTTAAAGCATGACAACAAGAAAACGTAAGACATTCGAGCCCAGCCTGAAGCTGGAAGTGGTGCGGATGA
>NZ_JAHTGR010000042.1:0-15352 GCF_019166075.1 Duganella violaceipulchra
ACCACAGAAACTGCCGACAGCTGCATGGATCAACCCGCCGATAATGGAGAAAAACGCTGCCAAAAAAAGCCGAGATTTAGACTCTCACCAATTCAACAAGGTGTTTCAAATTCATTGACACGCTCCGTGCTTCCGGCGGGACTTTCTGCAGCTCGATTTGACGAGTACGGCATCGCTGGTCTTACCTCCCTGCTTTTTGTGAGCGCATATTGGATGATTCCTCGCGCGCTCGAACTGAGCCTAACTTCGCCAGTGTCTGAGGCAGCCAAGTTCGGCTCGCTTGTTTTGCTGGGGCTAATTCTTCCCGGTTCGATTAAGCGATGTCCTTGGGTAGTACAGCTTTTCTTCCTTGGAAATTTTGGCGCGATGATGGCCATAGCTGGAATGCAGTATCAAAGCATGCCGCAACGGCTTTGTAACGCTTACTTACTCGAAGATCAGGACATCACTGGCCTAGGGCTTGTGGTTGGCGCTATTTTGATTTCAATCGCTTGGTTCGTCCAAATCGCACCGGCACTTTCACCTACTTTAAATACTGCAGAATCAAATGACATACCAGGAACTGAACACCGCCTCGATAACGGCTCTCGTACATGAGTTCTATAATGACGTTCGTGCAGACCCAGATCTATTCCCCATTTTCAATGCCGCGATCGGATCGAACTGGGGACCACATTTGGACCGCATGGTGGACTTCTGGTCGACGGTTATGCTTGGCAGTAAAAGCTTCCAGGGGAACGTATATGGGAAGCACATGCTGCTCACTGGTATCAACAAAGACCATTTCGTGCGATGGCTCTCATTATTCGAAGCCACAAGTAGTCGCTTGTTTAGGCCCGAAATTGCCAAGGATTTTCAAATCACCGCGCAGCGAATCTCGAGCTCACTGCAATATGGCTATTTCGGCAGCACGCTTGTTTAACGAGGCGTGGCTTGGTCCCTAAGTAGCGTCGCTCGGAATCATCGCTCAGCGGACCTTCCAGCCTGGATCGAGCTCCGTCTCATGGAACTCTCCCGCCGTCGGAACTCAAGATACGATTTACGCTAGTCCAGCCTGGCGCGCTCGAACTCACAGCATCCTCGCTGTGCCGGTTTAATGCCGGCTCCGGCACCGAACTTTGGGGCGCCCTGGATTCGGCCGATAGCAAAATCCGCTGTAATCGATAGAAGAAATTTCCGCCTTAAACATGCATATTACTTGCTTGTTTAAGGCGCTTGCAGTAGACTTACTTCACAAATGAAGCAGTCTTGAAAGGAAGTATCATGAACATCGATAAGTTTAAACATCAGCATTTGGATATTTTGGGCGCGATCGCAGCACTGCGCACTCTGGTTAAAACCGGCATCGCCGACCACGCCTCCGACATCTCGCAGCGCATCATCGCGATGAGCGGCGTCATCAAGCTGCACCTGGCGGTCGAGGACAACGTCCTATATCCGGCCCTGGAAGCCAGCGGCAACAACAGCCTTGCGCGCATGAGCAAGCGCTACCGTGATGAGATGGACGGCATCTCGGGTGCCTACCTAGCCTTCGCAACGAAGTGGAATACGCCTCGCCTGCTTATCGAGCAGCCTGAAGTCTTCCGCAACGAGGCCAACCACGTGCTGAAGACGCTATACGAGCGCATGAAAAAGGAAGACCGCGAGTTCTACCCAGCCATCGAGGCATCTGTCGCGAACATCTGAGCACAGCCCAATCTAACTAGCTGAGGCCCCTATGATCTCTGCTCTGAATCATGCGACCGAAAACGTGCATGGCCTGCGGCGCTTGGCGCTGATGATCGATTCGGTTTCAGATGCCATTGTGACCATCGACTCGCGCGGCATCATTGAGTATGCAAATCGTGGCGCACAAGAGCTGTTTGGCTATCGGCTGGAAGAGCTTCTTGGTCATAATGTGTCCATGCTGATGCCCCAGCCAGATAGCAACCGCCATGATGCATACATTTCTTCTTACCTAAGGACCGGCCAATCCCGTGTGATGAATCATCGCCGCAGCGTGAACGGACTACGCAGGGACGGCTCGCTTGTGCCGCTGGATTTGACGCTCGGGCAGATGCTGGAGGACGGGGAGAAAAAATTCACTGCTGTGCTGCGAGATGTTACTGAGCAGCGGCGCCTGCAGCAGCTGGCAGCAGAAACAGAGCGCGCCCTTCAGAATGCAAAGAATCGGGCTGACGAGGCTAACCGGGCCAAGAGCATCTTTCTGGCGACGATGAGCCATGAGATCCGCACGCCCATGAACGGCGTGCTGGGTTCCCTTGAACTTTTAGGCTTGACTGAGCTTACCGAGAGCCAGCACGAGACAGTGGCAATGGCGGAGCAATCTGGACGCGAGCTACTTCGCCTCCTTGACGACATCCTTGACTTCTCCAAGATAGAGGCGGGTCGATTGGAGCTGCGTCACGAACGAACCGCCATTCGTGAAAACATTATCGAAAAGGTGGTGGCAACCTATGCGCCATTGGCCTCGAAAAAAGGCATCGAACTGCGCTCCCGGGTAGACCCGTCTACGGCGCAACGGTTCTGCACTGACCCACTACGTTTGCGTCAAATCCTGCACAACTTTGTCAGCAACGCTGTCAAATTTACGCTGGCCGGCAGCATCGAACTATCACTGGATGTCATTCGTACAGAGCCTGGTGCACAGGTTTTGCGGTTCTCTGTCCGGGACACCGGAATCGGCATTTCAGCGGCGAGCCAGGCGCGACTTTTCCGGCCTTTTGTACAAGCTGATGGCGACACCACGCGCCGCTTTGGCGGAACAGGTCTCGGTCTGGCAATTTGTCTGGGCTTAGCGGAGAGTATGGGCGGCACCATTGCAATGGAAAGCGTGCTTGGCCTTGGTACCACAATGAGTCTAGAACTTAGCCTCCCTACCCTTCGCGAAGTTGAGGTCAATAACTGCAGAGCCCAACTAAGAAATGCACCGTCTATCAACGATCCTCAGGTACGGCATCGCGCGGCTCCGCCAGTCACGACTGCAGCCAGCAGCGGCACTTTAGTTTTGGTAGTCGATGACCATGCCACGAATCGCAATGTACTGGTGCGCCAGTTAGCCTCCCTTGGCTACGCGGCCGAGAGCGCCATCAACGGCGTCGATGCCTTGGAAAAGCTAGCCACAAGACGGTACTCGCTGTTGATAAGTGATTGCCAGATGCCTGAAATGGACGGTTATACGCTGGCACGAACTATTCGGGATGACGAATGGCGGCGTGGAATTTCGCGACTGCCCATAATTGCGTTCACCGCAAACGCCTTCGCTAGCGATGCCACGCGCGCTCTGGTGGCTGGAATGGACGACTATCTATCGAAGCCCACCACCCTCGCTTCGCTGAGTTCTTTGTTGGAGCGCTATCTACCTCTGCCCCCCCCTGAGACTAATATGTCCAAAAGCAGCGAACAACTGCTGGCCTTCAGAGATCGTGTCATCGACGAGACTCACCTGGCTCAGATCGTCGGCGATGACTTGGCCGAACGAGCGGCGCTTCTGTCCGACTTCAAAGAATCGTGTGACATTGATGCGAAGGCTCTGGAAGCAGCGTATCAGACGGGAGAGCTGCATGCCTTCATGGAGATTGCGCACAGAATCTGCGGGGCCAGCAAAATGGTCGGCGCGTCAGGCTTGGCGGCTGCCTGCCGCTCAATTGAGTCGTGTGGTCGTGAACGTCTAGCCCTGTCCAACGATAGCGGTCACGTCGATGCCCTCGGCATTTCTACGCGGGAAGCATATCGCCGCTTCCAGGCCGAACTGGACGCGTTTGACAATTATTTAAAACAAGGAACGGCTTGCCTTAAGAACGTAAGCCCAGCAACATGAACATCGATAACCTAAACTTTTTGCTTGTTGAAGACCATGACTTTCAACGCCGCGCACTGCGCCGTATGTTGTGTACTTTGGGAGCTTTGAACATCACAGATGTCTCGGACGGTCTCGCCGCGTTAGGCGCTTTTCAGCAGGCGCCACTGCCCTTTGATATTTGCATCATCGACCTCAACATGCCTGGTATGGATGGCATGGAATTGGTCCGCCACTTGGCCGAAGCAAATATTCAGGTTTCGATTATTTTGCTCAGCGCGCTTGATCGAGCGCTGATCTCGTCTGTCGAGACGATGGTCAAGGCTTACGGAATCAATCTACTCGGTGCAATAGAAAAGCCAGCAACTCCCGCCGCACTGGGGGATCTGCTGAATCGATTTACCCAGCGTCACCGCCAACCAGCGCACGCGTCACGAAGCACATCTCCAGAGCCAACAATGAACGAACTTCTTGAGGCTTTGGCGCTCGACCAGTTTGTACCATATTTTCAGCCGAAGGCCGACTTGTTGACAGGTGCGATCAGCAGCGCCGAGGCTCTGGCCCGCTGGCGTCACCCAGTGCGCGGATTGATTCCTCCAGATTCATTCATACCATTGATGGAGCATCATGGTCTCATCGACCAACTGACCGAACAGATTGTGGCAAAGACTGCCTTCGCCTGGCGGAAATGGGATTCGGAAGGAAAACGATACGAAATTTCGATCAATCTTTCCCTGTCTTCGCTCTCCAACCCAGGATACGCAGCTCGCTTGAGCAGTATTTTGGAGGGAAACGATATCGCGCCAAGCTACATCGTTTTTGAAGTGACCGAATCTGCTGCGATGTCGGATCTGCCTCATAGCCTGGAGAACCTTGCGCGACTGCGGATGAAAGGCTACGGACTGTCAATCGACGATTATGGTACCGGGTATTCGAGCATGCAGCAGCTGATCCGCATCCCATTCTCGGAGTTGAAGATGGATAGATCCTTCGTGACTGCTGCCTGCAAGGACAATGCCCAAGTACTGGTTCTGGCATCGAGCCTTGCGCTGGCGAGGGAGCTACGTCTTCGGTCGGTCGCTGAGGGTGTGGAAACTGCAGCAGATTGGCGATTATTGCGTCGCCTGGAGTGCCGCTATGCGCAGGGTTATCTCATAGGAAAACCAATGCCGCAATCGGACTTCTTGGATGGAGTCGCTCTTTGGGATGCGGCTTATTTAGCGCTTCCCTCTGATGTTCGCGCAGATCCTGTCCCTGAGGATGCCGGTCCAGCGAATTGAGCACCCAATTTTTTCCCGGATTGGATACCCCATCCGGGGCGTCGGAATTCTACAATGGACTTATTAGAAACCACGCACCAGTTCCTAGGAGCGGCTTACACTGTTCGCGACCATGATGGATCGAGCTCAATCACAATCTGTAACGCCTGTGCTGATCGCCTCGGCAGGCAATCCAATACCGGTTAGTCTGTTTAGCATGGTACTGGGTCTTTCCGGCCTCGGCTATGCCTTGCTTAGCGGTTCCATATTGTGGGGTATTCCTCAGGGGGTAGCGGAAGCCGAACTGCTGCTGACCCTAGTGGTCTGGGGTGGTTTGATCCTCACATACTTGGTTCAATTTTTGCGCGATCCCAATTTGATAGCAAAAGAGTTCCACGATCCGTCTCAAGGCAGTCAGGCGGCGTTAATTGGCATCTCCACTTTGGCCCTGGTGCCCGGACTGGTTAGATATTCATTTGCCGGCGCTTGTGTCGTAGCCGCCGCCGGCATATCTTGGCATGTTGGCTTTTCGCTTTGGCACACATCCAAGCTGTGGCAAGGCACGCGCGATATAAACGACGTATCGCCGGCGCTCTACCTACCAGACGTCGCGGGAAACTTCACGAGTGCTGCGGCACTTGGTGCGCTCGATCAAGCAGACTTAGCTTGGCTCTTCCTTGGGGCGGGAGTCTTCTCTTGGCTGACTTTGGAACCAGTGATAAAAAGCAGCATCTGGCATCGACCAAGTCTGCCACCTTCGCGTCGTTCCCTAGTGGGAATCCAGGCGGCGCCAGCAGTCGTTTGCGCTGCTTCGGTGTTGCTTGTCAATCCGCAGATCGCCGGACCTTGGGTCATGATGCTGCTAGGTTATGGCCTCTTCCAATTGATGCAGGGATTTCGGCTCATATCGTGGTTAAAGATGCAGCGATTCACCCACTCGTATTGGACATATACCTTTGGGATGACTTCAGCGCTCAACGTATGTTTGAAATTAGCCTTGGCAGGCAACGTTGCCGCGCGCGCGCTTTCCCTGCCATTGATGATTGCGGTTACTGCGTTCATCATCTATTTATTCGTCCGCACAGTAAGAGGAAGATGAGACGTTCATAGTAGGAAGAAAGGCCGGCAGGCCTCCCCGCTGCCAGGCAGCGGGGTGACTGATTACTAATAACGCCACTTGACCTCTTCGTCCCTTTAAGCGCAGACAGGATCGGGCTGGCGCCCGTGGACCACAAACTGGTCGACCGCATCCATTGTCCCGTCGGGACGTGCTGCTTTTTCTCCAGCGGGCTGTCATCACCCGAAAAAAGAGCCTCATCGTCTGAGCCGGATAGAGAAAGGGAGCGGTATGCAGGGAAAGAAATTATGGGGCTATTATGCATCCCCAACGCGTCGCCAATTGAAGAAATTTTTTGCTCATATCGGTACCGAAATTAGTCAAAATCTGCCTTGACAATATCTGACTTATCAAATATATTGAAAGCATACGGAGGACACCATGAAGTACTACACCGCAGAAAACTATGATCCAACCACCAGCATCGGGCTGTCGCTGTCACGGGCGCGCAACGTGCTGCTGGCGGAAATAGATGCATCGTTACGGGACATCGAGATCACTTCCCAGCAGCTGGGCATCATTATGGCGCTGGGACGTGAGCTGGCCGGCACGCCGTTCGAACTGAGCAAGATGCTCGATATCGACAGCGGCCTGATGACCCGCATGCTGGACAAGCTGGAGAAGCAGGATGTGCTTCTGCGCGTGCGTAGTGTGGATGACCGCCGCAGCATCAACCTGCAGCTGACACGCCATGGCAAGCACCTGGTGGAACAAATCGCGCAACGGGCGCCGGATGTCATCAACGCGCGCCTGAAAGATTTCACTGCTGCGGAATTCCGCGAATTCCAACGCCTGCTGGCCAAGTTCATCAGCGCCTGAGATCGCGTGCCACGGAAGTAGTCCGGCCCGTTTTTTTTAACCAAGTAACTGACAAGTCAGATTATGAAAACTCAGATAAAACCCAAAGTACTTCTGCTGTCGATCGTGGTCGCGGCCATCCTGCCGGGCTGCGCCAGCTTCAAGGGCATTGGCAGCGATCACCACATCGCCAGTCCAGGCACCTACCAATCGGCGCAGGCGCTGCCAGACGAACACGGCAACTGGCCGGCGGCCGACTGGGCCAGCCACTATGGCGACGCGCAATTGCCGGCGTTAATCGCCGAGGCGCTGAAGAACAATCCGACACTGGAGCAAGCCCGCGCCCGCGTTGCCGCTGCGGCGGCCGTCAGCGACGGCACACGTGCCGCTTCCGGTCCCAAGGTCAACCTGGACGCCAGTATCACGCGCCAGCAATACACCTCGAATGCGCTGGTGCCCCCGCCGGTGGCCAGTTCCTGGCAGACCGAGAACAAGGCGGTCCTGAGCGCGTCCTACGAGCTGGATGTGTGGGGCAAGCACAAGGCCGCCGAGAGTGCCGCCGTGTCGCGCCTGATGCTGGCGGAAGCAGAAAAGGAAAAGGTCAAGCTGACGCTCAGCACGGCAATCGCGCGTGCCTACAATGAACTGGCCCGCCTGTACTGGCAGCGCGACCTGGCCGGCGATGACATCGCCCAGCGCCAGCAACTGCGCCAGTTGAGCATCGCCCGGGCCCGCTCCGGCCTCGACACCGAGGTGGAACCGCAAAATGCCAACCGCGTGCTGGCCGGCAGCCAGGCCTCGCTGGCAGCGCTCGACGGCCAGATCCTGGACGTGCGCTATCAGCTTGGCGCCCTGCTGGGCGCTGGTCCCGACCGTGGCCTGCAAATCACCCGGCCACAGCTGGCTGAAGACGCCGCGCCTCGGGACCGCCTGCCGGATAACCTGCCGGCCGACCTGGTAGCGCGCCGTCCGGATATTACCGTTGCCCGTTGGCGGGTGGACGCCACTACGCAGGACATCAAGGTAGCCAAGGCCGAGTTCTACCCCGACATCAACCTCGGCGCCGCCATCGGCCTTGACGCGTTTGGCTTTGGCCGCTTCCTGGATGCCTCCAGCCGCACCATCTCGGCCGGCCCGGCCCTGCATCTGCCGATCTTCGACAGCGGCGCCCTGCGCGCCCAGCTCAAAGGCCGTTACGCCGATTTTGACCAGGCCGTTGCCGCTTACAACCAGACCTTGGTCGGCGCGCTGTCGGACGTTGCCACGCAAATTGCCCGCGTCCGCAGCACCGACGCCCAGTTGCTCGACGCCCAGGCGGCCAGTGACGCCGCACAACGCAATTGGCAGCTTGCCGCCAGCCAATACAAGGCCGGCCTGAATACGCAACAGAACTTGCTGCAAGCCCGCGTCACCGTCATCGCCACTCAGCAGACGCTGGCCAACCTGCGCATGGCGCGCCGCGACCAGCAGATCGGCCTTGCCGCCGCGCTGGGCGGTGGCTTCGGCAACCCGCAACCATCGCAACAACCATTGATTAACTAATCTCTCCAGGTGACATCATGAACGACCAAACAAAACCAGCCGGCAACGGCAAACGTAAAGCAGCGCTCGTCGCTCTTGGCGGCGTCACTGTTCTGGCAGCCGCAGCCTGGGGCGCGTACTACTTCAGCGTGGCACAGTATTTCGAGGAAACCGACGACGCCTACGTCAACGGCAACCTGGTGCAGCTGAACGCCCAGATCAGCGGCACCGTCACCGGCATCAACGCCGATGACACCCAGATCGTGCGCAGCGGCGACAGCGTGGTGAAGCTGGATGGCGCCGATACCCGCATCGAACTGCAGCGCTCGGAAGCCGCGTTGGCGCAGGCGGTGCAGCAGGTCAGCACCCTTTACGTCAACAACAGCGTCTTTAAGGCGCAGATCGCCCAACGCCAAGCTGAGCTGGCGCGTGCCGAAGACGACCTCAAGCGCCGCCTCACAGCCGACCAGGCCGGTGCCGTGTCGGCCGAGGACCTGGGCCACGCCCGTGACGCCGTCAAGGAACGCAAGGCGGCGCTGGCCACTGCCGAGCAACAATTGGCCTCCAACCGCACCCAGACCGCCCAGCAACAGATCAGCGAACACCCGAATGTGCTGGCCGCCGCCGCCCGCGTCCGTGCCGACTACCTGGCCTATGCGCGCGCCAATGTGCCGGCGCCGGTCACCGGCTATGTCGCCAAGCGTTCGGTACAGCTTGGCCAGCGCGTGGCTGCCGGTTCACCGTTGATGGCCATCGTGCCGCTGGACGGGGTGTGGGTGGATGCCAACTTCAAGGAAAGCCAGATGAAAGCCGTGCATATCGGCCAGCCGGTCGCCCTTCATGCAGATTTATATGGCAAGGATGTCACGTACCATGGCAAGGTGATTGGTTTCTCGGCAGGTACCGGCAGCGCGTTCGCCGTGCTGCCGGCGCAAAACGCCACCGGCAACTGGATTAAGGTGGTGCAGCGCCTGCCGGTGCGGGTTGCGCTCGATCCGAAAGAGCTGAAAGACCATCCGCTGCGCCTCGGCCTGTCGATGGCGGTCGAAGTGGATACCCATGGCCGTCAGGGTTCGCAGTTGCTCGCAGCAGTCAACAGTACCTTCCAGACTTCGGTGTTCGATCACTACGGCAAGGAAGCCGATGCGGAAATTGCCGGCATCATCGCCCGCAACCAGGTCGCCAACTAAGGAGCCATCATGGACACTCCGAAAACACCGACAGCGCCCGCAGCGTCGCCACCCACCCCGCCTCCAGCGCTGACGGGAGGCAAGCTGGTGCTGGCCACCATCGCGGTGGCGCTGGCCACCTTCATGAACGTGCTGGACTCGTCGATCGCCAATGTGGCTATCCCGACCATTTCCGGCAACCTCGGCGTATCGGTGGACGAAGGAACGTGGGTCATCACGCTGTTTGCCGCCGCCAACGCCGTGTCTATCCCGCTGACCGGCTGGCTGACGCAGCGCATGGGCCAGATCAAGCTGTTCGTGATCGCCATCCTGCTGTTCGTCTTGTCTTCCTGGCTGTGCGGCCTGGCGCCGACCCTGCCGATCCTGCTGGCGGCGCGCATCCTGCAAGGCGCGGTGGCCGGGCCACTGATCCCCTTGTCCCAGGCGATCCTGCTCAGCTCCTACCCCAAGGCCAAGAGCGGCCTGGCGCTGTCGCTGTGGGCGATGACCGCCACGGTCGGCCCCATCGCCGGCCCGGCGCTGGGGGGGTGGATTACCGATAGCTATTCGTGGGCGTGGATTTTCTACATCAACATCCCGGTCGGCCTGTTTGCCGCTGCCGTCACTTGGGCCATCTACAAGGACCGCGACACCCCAGCCCGCAAGCTGCCGTTTGATGCGGTCGGACTGCTGTCGCTGATCGCCTGGGTCGCCAGCCTGCAAATCATGCTGGACAAGGGCAAGGATCTGGACTGGTTTCAATCTCCCGTCATTGTGGGTCTGGCCGTGTTTGCCGTGCTGAGCTTCATCTTCTTCGTCATCTGGGAGCTGACAGAAGCCCATCCGATCATCGATCTGCGGCTGTTCAAGGGCCGCAACTTCCTCGGCGGCACGGTGGCAATTTCCGTCGCCTACGGCGTGTTCTTTGCCAACCTGGTGCTGCTGCCACAGTGGATGCAGCAATATCTCGGCTATCGTTCGGTGGACGCCGGCATGGCAACCGCGCCGCTAGGGATCTTCGCGGTGCTGCTAGCGCCGGTTATGGCCAAGCTGATGCCGCGTTCAGACGCCCGCGTGCTGGGCACCCTGGCCTTCGTTGGCTTTGCCGGTGTGTTCTTCCTGCGCTCGAACTACTTCCTCGACGTCGACCTGTTCTCGCTGGTGATGCCGACGCTGCTGCAAGGAATCCCTACCGCGCTCTTCTTCGTGCCGTTGACCGCCATCATCCTGTCTGGCTTGCCGCCGGAAAAAATCCCGGCGGCAGCGGGCTTGTCTAACTTTGCCCGCGTGTTCTTCGGCGCTGCGGCCACCGCCATCGCCAGCACGGCGTGGAGTGACCGCTCCATCGTGCACCACTCGCGGCTGATCGACCAGGCCCACGTCAACAACCCGGCCTTCACCGACAGCCTGCAGCAATTGCAGACTGTGCTGCACCTGAATCCGCAGCAGGCCTATGCCCGCTTCGAGCAGAGCGTGGTGGCCCAGGCCGCCATGCTGGGGCTGAATGACGTGTTCTGGATTTCGGGCGTGATCTTCATTGCGATCATCCCGCTGATCTGGCTGACCAAACCGATGCATGGCCAGGTGTCGGACGCGGCATCAGCAGCGCATTGAGATGACCCGGCCCATCATCCATGGCCGCCCGACGCGCACCACTCTGGCTGCGCGTCGGGACCTCTTGCTGGCCACCGCGCTCGACCTCTTCACCGAGCGTGGTTATGCCGGCTCGTCGCTGGCGGCAATCGCCGGCGCCGCCCACGTTGCCGTACGCACCATCTACGTGAAGTTCGGCGGCAAGGCCGGCCTGCTCGCGTCGTTGATAGAGGAAGAGCATTATCGCCATCGCCAGCAACTGCTCGCAGTGCCCTTTACTGAGAACCTTGTTTCGCAATTGGAACTGATGGCCGGGCACCTGGTAAGCCGGATACAGGACAAACGATTAATGCGCCTGCACGCGGTGATTATGAAGGAGGGAGACGAACCAGCCCGTACAGCCTGGCGTGATGCTGGACCATGTCAACTGGCAACACAGCTCATTCTCCTGTTCAGGCTGCCCGAGGCCAAAATCCTGTTCGATCCATTCCTCACACCAGAGGAATTGTGCGTCCACTTTCTCAACTGCATTACAGGGCTGTCGAACAACGGTTATCAGATGCAGTCACTCCATGCCGATGCTCAAGCCCAGCGGGGCCTGCGGCTGTTCCTGAGAGGCGTTATTGGGTATTAGCCGATGAACGGAGCAAGGGCGAGAGTCGGGCCTACTCGCCCCCCCTTATTACGGTATGAATCGCCCCAGGTTTGAAGGAGGCTCCAACATTTGAGCCCCGTTGGCCGGGCAAAATCCCCCACCTCCTGACCGCCTAGCGCTGCCATAAGGCTGCGGGCCAAAGGAGAGCAATCCCGCTGGCAGGACGTAACTTTACCCCTTCGACTATCGAAGGGGGCACGGAGGGTGAACGTCTTGAAACCAAACAAGCGAACCACAGTCGCCACGCTGCTGGCGACCGGCACCAGCCAGCGCGAGATAGTGCGGCTCACCGGGGTAGACCGTAAAACGATCCGCCTGACACTGGACCAGACCGGACCGGAGCCAAATTCCCCCACCCCGGCCACCGGCAATCGACAGCGGACCGCAATCGCTGTGCGAACCGCACCGCGCCTTCATCGAGGCCCAACTACGCCTGCGCCGCAACTACACGTCGATCTACCAGGACCTGGTCGACCAGTTCGGCTTCACCGGCCGCTACAACAGCGTCAAGCGCTTCGCCGGCCGGCTGGTACAGCGCGAGCCGGAGAAGTTCGACCGGCTGGAGTTCGGGTCCGGCGAGGAGGCCCAGGTCGACTACGGTGAAGGAGCGCTGACGCGTATGCCCGGCAGCGAACGTTACCTTCACCGACTACGCGCTCGGTGGCGACGCCGAGTAGCGGCAGCGACTACGGACCTTGGTCGACGCCGATCTGCTTGTGCTGGACTATCTGTTTCTTGCGCGCCGCATCAACGACAAGGCCGGTGAGCTGCTGCAGACGCTGGTGCACCAGCGCTATAAGCTCAAGCGCAGCATCGTGGTGACCTCCAACAGGGTCGTGCAGGACTGGGGCAAATACCTCGGCGACAACACCATGGCGACCACCATCCTGGACCGGCTGATGCACCGAGCCCACATCCTGGAGTTCGAGGGGAAAAGCTATCGGCTAAAGGAGGCAGCCTCACGACTCACGCGCTTGACGTCTGCCGACGTCAAGCAGAACTGACGAGGCCGACGGCAGGACCATGGACTACAATCCGGACAGTCCTGCCTGGGGGAGTTTGACCCGGCCAAAGGTGGGAGAATTTAACCTGGCCAACGGGGATTTGAGAAAATAAAGGATGGATGCGCCGCACGCTTATATAGCCCCCAGTGAATATGGTGGTAACAATCTGGCAGCGAATCTACCGGTCGCAGCCAAAGTCGCGCGAGTATCAAGTGGTCTTCGATGTCGGCGTGTAGCTCTATCGGATCTAGCTTACTGGTGAGACTATGTGGTAGCAACGTTCGTCAACGTTAAGAAATAGAACAGGTCAACCAAACCGAAGAAGTAACGAGCCATTGCCGGCTGAGCTGCTCCAATTTCCGCACAGCCGGCCCGTGTCCTAATGCTTTAGGCGCCGGCTGCGGTCTACGAGAACGCATGGTGGCATCCTACGATACTGGGTGGCGGCGACCTACGAGAACGGGGAGCACTGATGAGAATATTCACTTAGGTATTGGCTCGGATACCTGGGCACCATCTGGAAGCAGCAATACCACCAACAGCTTAGCCGGATTGGTGTCGCTAGCGTTGCGCGATACTACATGACGCATACCCGGGGACTCGTACCAGGAATCGCCAACTTTGTAAGTGATCTCGGCACCGTCGTCGAGCTTGGAAGTCACTTCGCCTGCCACCACGTAGGCAAACACCGATCCTGGGTGAAGATGTGGAATCGACTTTTGACCCGGCGCGTAAGTCACCGTAAGCATCAGCCCCTTCGTGTGAGCCACGTCCGGTAGCTGCTTGGTTTGCAGGATTGCGCGCACCTCCTTACCATCTCGCGGGACGTCGTGCGCCTGAACAGTCCCCACTAGACCGACGCTTACCATGAGCGCTGCAGCCAAACGATAGATTCCAGTCGTTTTCATTTCGTGCCTCGCTTAGGCCGCTGGCATTTTACGGAAACCAACGCCGAAACGGTTCCACGCGTTGATAGTGACGATAGCCAAGGTCAGGTCGACTTGTTCCTTGTCCGAAAAATTAGCCTTCACCAGCTCGTAGTCAGCATCTGGAGCGTGCGTGGTCGAAACTTGGGTCAAGGCCTCGGTCCAAGCCAGTGCTGCTCGCTCGCGCGAGGTGAAGAATGGGGTCTCACGCCACACAGATACTCCATGCAGGCGACGCTCAGTTTCGCCGGCTTTGCGAGCGTCGGTGGTGTGGGTGTCAACGCAGAATGCGCAGCCGTTTATTTGGGACGCGCGCAGTTTCACCAGTTCCAGCAACGGCTGTTCCAGGCCCAATTTCCCAACGGCCGTTTCCAGTGCCATCATTGCCTTCATTGCATCTGGGGAAGCGGTATAAAAGTTAGCACGTGCATTCATGATGATCTCCTTCAGTGGGTTAGTGTGTGGTAATTGTAGCGGGCAGCATTGCCCGATCGGAGTACCAATTCGGCGAAAATCTCGTAGTCCACGAAGCGAATGCAGGATAGCTATCTTCGTGCACTCAGAGGGCACGAGGCTAAGCCGCATAGTCCAGTCCTGGTAAATGATGATGCATTAAGCAACGGCTCAACACCTGACACGGCACCCCAGGAACGCAAGCGAGTAGTAGCGCTTATCGCTGCGCAGTGCAACGGATCATTTGGCCTAGTTCTATTCCGACACTTCTAACACTTCCGCGCCGTCCATTTGAAGCAAGATGCCTCGCACTCGCGATATGGCAGTGTCGATATCCAGCGTATCGATCGAGCCAAAACCTAAAAATAGCCCTTGACGCGGTTGTGCCTCAAAATAGAATCCCTCGAGGGAATAAAGGCCGACGCCCGCGCGACGGCCGAGACGTAGGAGCAGATCAATGTCCACATGTTTGCGCGCAAATGCAGCCATGTGGAATCCGGCCGTTGACGGAACTACTTCAAACCATGGAGCAAGGTGGGTTGCGAAGCCGCGCAAAATGGCTTCTCTTCGGCTAGTATAAATAGAGTGGCCACGGCGTATATGCTTTGCCAGATGTCCGTCATCAATAAACTTTGCCAACGCATGCTGAGTCATGCTGGCGGTATGCCAATCCGAGAGGTGCTTCGCAATACACAGTGCCGGCAATATCGACTCAGGAACTACAACGTATCCGATACGCAACTCAGGCAACATGACCTTCGAAAGTGAGCTCAGGAACACTACCAAGCCATGGGTATCGATGCTCTGCAATGAGTCCTGCGGCCTCCCTTCGTAGCGGAATTCGCTGTCATAGTCATCTTCTATAATGATGGCGCCGATTTCGAGTGCTCTCGCTAGCAGCGCAGTCTTCCGCCCCAAGCTCATTGGCATACTATAGTGGATCCCGAATCTGAGACGATGGTTTAAGCTGTGGTCCGTGAAAGGATGACAGCAAATGAGTGAAGGAAAAAAACGGCGGGTGCACACGGCGGAGTTCAAGGGCAAGGTCGGCCTGGAGG
>NZ_JAHTGR010000043.1:0-12810 GCF_019166075.1 Duganella violaceipulchra
CCAACCTGGTCGCGTTCAACACGCTGACCTCGCCCAAGCTGGGCGCGCGCGCGATCCAGCAGGGCGACGAGGTGATCGGCGTGGCCGCCGGCTTCCCCACCACCGTCAACCCGATCATCCAGTTCGGTGCCATCCCGGTGTTCGTCGACGTCGAGCTGGGCACCTACAACATCGATGTGACCAAGCTGGAAGCGGCGATCTCGCCCAAGACCAAGGCCATCATGCTGGCCCACACGCTGGGCAACCCGTACAACCTGGACGTCATCACGGCGCTCTGCAAGAAACACAATCTGTGGCTGATCGAGGACTGCTGCGACGCCCTCGGCTCGACCTACCACGGCAAGATGGTCGGCACCTTCGGCGACATCGGCACCATGTCGTTCTATCCCGCGCACCACATCACCATGGGCGAAGGCGGCGCGGTGTTCACCAACAATCCGGAACTGAAGATGATCGCCGAGTCGTTCCGCGACTGGGGCCGCGACTGCTACTGCGCGCCCGGCAAGGACAACACCTGCGGCAAGCGCTTCTGCCAGTGCCTGGGCACGCTGCCGATGGGCTACGACCACAAGTACACCTACAGCCACCTGGGCTACAACCTCAAGATCACCGACATGCAGGCCGCCTGCGGCCTGGCCCAGATCGACCGCGCGCCCGGCTTCATCCAGGCCCGCAAGGACAACTTCGCGTATTTGAAAGAGCGGCTGCAGTCGTGCGCCGAGTTCCTGATCCTGCCGGAGGCGACCGAGCATTCCGACCCGTCGTGGTTCGGCTTCCCGATGACCCTGAAGCCGGAGGCGAACGTCTCGCGCGTGGACCTGCTGACCTACCTGGACCAGCACAAGATCGGCACCCGCCTGCTGTTCGCCGGCAACCTGACGCGCCAGCCCTACATGATCGGCCGCAACTACCGCATCTCCGGCGAGCTGACCAACACCGACCGCGTGATGAACGACACCTTCTGGATCGGCGTGTTCCCGGGCCTGACCCGCGAGATGCTGGACTACGCCGTCACCAAGCTGGAAGAATTCTTCGGCGTAGGCTTCTGACACCATGGAACAGCGCAACCCGATCAAGGCCAAGCTGGCCGCCGGCCAGCCGGTGATGGGCATCTGGTCCATCATCTCCTCGGCCACCGTGGTTGAAATCCTGGCCTTGTCCGGACTCGATTTCGTGATCCTGGACATGGAGCACGGCATCTACGACGTGTCCGCGCTGGAACGCTGCGTGCGCGCCTGCGAAGGCGGCGGCGCGGCGCCGGTGGTGCGCGTGCCGGGCATGGACGCCTCGGCCGTGCAATGGGCGCTGGACCAGGGCGCGCACGGCATCGTGGTGCCGCAGGTGGCGGGCGTGGCGCAGGCCGACGCCGCCGTCCGCATGGGCAAGTTCGCACCAGACGGCACGCGCGGCTACAACCCCTTCACCCGCGCCGGCGGCTACGCCAACCCGTCCAGCAACACCGGCGGCAAGCTGGCCAACAGCTTCGGCCTGTCCTGCGTGATCGTCGAGAACGCCGCCTCGCTCGATGAACTCGACGCGATCTGCGCCCTGCCCGACCTGGACGTGGTCTACGTCGGCGTGTACGACCTGTCGGTGGCGCTGGGCTGCGGCGGCAACACCGCCGACCCGCGCCTGACCGAGATCGTGGCCGACTCGGTGCGCACCATCCGCGCCGCCGGCAAGGCCGCCGGCGTCATGGTGCGCAGCCCGGCCGAGATCGCCGCCGCGCTGGCGCTGGGCGCCAACTTCCTGGTCTACGGCGTCGACACCTTCCTGATCCGCCAGGCCATGGCGGGGGCGGTGGACGCCTTCCGCCTGGCCCAACCCGCATAACTGAAAGAGAACGTCCCATGAAAATCCGCGTCGCCGACTATATCGTCCGCCGCCTGCGCGAAGCCGGCGTCGACACCGTCTTCATGCTCAATGGCGGCGGCATGATGCACCTGGTCGATGCCGTTGGCCGTTGCGAAGGCATGCGCTATGTGTGCGCCCACCACGAACAGGCGTCGGCCATGGCCGCCGACGGCTACGCCCGCCTGCGCGGCGAAGTCGGCGTCTGCTTCGCCACCGCCGGCCCCGGCGCCACCAACATCCTGACCGGCGTGGTCGGCGCCTGGCAGGACAGCGCCCCCACCCTGTTCATCACCGGCCAGAGCAAGAGCACCCAGACCATCGCGCTGTCCGGCATCCCCGGCCTGCGCCAGTTCGGCACCTTCGAGGTCGACATCGTGCCCATCATGCAGCCGGTGACCAAGTACTGCCACATGCTGACCGACCCGCAGAGCGTGCGCTACCACCTGGAGCTGGCGCTGCACCTGGCCGCCAGCGGCCGTCCCGGCCCGGTGCTGCTCGACATCCCGCTCGACGTCCAGGGCGCGCTGGTCGATCCCGACACGCTGGCCGGCTACACCCCGGACGCCGCGCCGGCGGCGGTCGACGCCGACGCGCTGGCGCAGCTGCACGCCATGCTGGCCCAGGCCCGCCGCCCGCTGCTGCTGGCCGGCGCCGGCGTGCGCGCCGCCAATGCCGGCGCCGCCTTCCGCCAGCTGGCCGAGCAGCTGCAGATCCCCGTCATCACCACCCAGCTGGGCAAGGACGCGCTGTTCTACGACCACCCGCTGTTCGTCGGCCACTCCGGCCCGAAAGGCGACCGCCCCGGCAACCTGGCGGTGCAGACGGCCGACCTGATCATCAGCGTCGGCGCCAGCCTGCACGGCCAGACCACCGGCTGGGAAAACAAGCTGTTCGCGCCGGACGCGGTCAAGGTCCAGGTCGACCTCGACCCGGCGGTGCTGGCGCGCGAGCAGATCGGCGTCAACCTGAAGATCGCCGCCGGCGTGGCCGAGTTCTGCGCCGCGCTGCTGCCGCTGGCCGCGCCGCACCCCGGCGCCGGCTGGCGCGCCTGCTGCCAGTCGTGGAAGCAGCGCTACGCGGTGCGCCTGGAGCCGCACCAGCGCGCCGACGACGGCATGAACTTCTACCACTTCGCCGAGGCGCTGTCGCAGGCGCTGCCGGCCGACGCCTGCGTGGTGTCGGACGCCGGCTCGTCGTTCTACGTCATGGGCCAGGCGCTGCGCCTGAAGGACGGCCAGCGCTTCTTCTCGTCCGGTTCGCTGGGCGCGATGGGCTATGCGCTGCCGGCCGCCAACGGCGCCGCCTTCGTCGAGCCGCCGCGCCCGGTGGTGTGCGTGACCGGCGACGGCTCGCTGATGAGCAATGTGCACGATCTGGCGACGATGCGCATGTACGGCCGCAACGTCAAGCTGTTCGTGATCAACAACGACGGCTATGTCTCGATGCGCAACACCCAGCGCGAATTCTTCGGCGGCCTGCTGGTCGGCGCCGACGCCACCAGCGGCGTGTTCATCCCGTCCATGCGCTCGCTGGCCGACAGCTACCAGCTGCCGTTCGTGCGCTGCGAGCGCGAGCAGGACCTCGAGAGCACCATCGCCGCCGTGCTGGCCATGGACGGCCCGGTGTTCTGCGAGATCGTCGGCATGCGCGACCAGCGCATCCTGCCGGCGGTGGCTTCCAAGCGCCTGCCGGACGGGCGCATGGTGTCGACGCCGATGCACGACATGGTGCCCAACCTGCCCGATGAGGTGCTGGCGCGCGAAATGCAGAACGCGCTGGCCTCATGACGCGCCCGCCCGCCATGCGCATCGCCATCCTCGGCGCCACCAGCCAGATCGCCGGCGACCTGGTGCGGTCGATGGCGGCCGAGGGACGCCACCAGCTGTTGCTGTACGCGCGCGATCCGGCCCGGGTAGAACAGTGGCTGGAACAGGCCGGCCTGGCCGGGCGCTATCCGGCCCTGCCCTACGCCGACTACGGCCAGCTCGAGCATGAGGCCGTGATCAACTTCGTCGGCGTCGGCGATCCGTCGCGCGCGGCGGCCATGGGCGGCGACATCTTCGGCATCACGCTCGAATACGACGAGCTGGTGCTGCGCGGCCTGCGCCAGCATCCGCAGCGGCGCTACATCTTCCTGTCGAGCGGCGCGGCCTACGGCAGCACCTTCCTCGAGCCGGCCGACCAGCACACCCGCGCCTCGATCGCGATCAACGCGCTGACGCCGCAGGAATACTATTCGGCCGCCAAGCTGCACGCCGAGTGCCGCCACCGCGCGCTGGCGCAGCACGCCATCGTCGACCTGCGAGTGTTCAATATCTTCAGCCGCACCCAGGACCTGGGCGCGCGCTTTTTCATCACCGACATCGTGCGCGCCATCCAGGACGGCAGCGAGCTGCAGACCTCGGCGGACGCCATGGTGCGCGACTTCCTGCATCCGTCCGACTTCCACCGCCTGGTCGAATGCGTGCTGCAGGCGCCGCCGCAGAACCTCGCGCTGGACTGCTACAGCCGCGCCCCGATCGCCAAGGCCGAGCTGCTGCAGGCGATGCAGCGCCACTTCGGCCTGCGCTACCGCGTTGCTGCGGCCGCGGCCGGCCCGGCGCCGGCCGTCAACGCCACCGGCGCCAAGCCGCACTATTATTCGCGCAACCACAAGGCGGCCGAGCTCGGCTACCGGCCAGCCTCTTCCTCGCTCGACACCGTACTGACCGAAGCGGCCGCCATCCTGGGCCGGCCGCGCCCCGAGCCGGAGCACACCTCAGGAGACCAGCAATGACCCAGCCCCTCAAACTTCGCATCGCCATCATCGGCTCGGGCAATATCGGCACCGACCTGATGATCAAGGTGATGCGCTCCAAGCACCTGTCCTGCACCCTGTTCGCCGGCCGCAACTTCAACTCGGCCGGCATGAAGCGCGCCAGCCAGCTGGGCGTGCCGATCTCGGACCGCGGCATCGAGGCCATCATCGCCGATCCGTCGATCTGCGACCTGGTGTTCGACGCCACCTCGGCCCAGGCCCACATCGGCCACTGGGCCGCGCTCGACAAGCTGGGCAAGACCGTGATCGACATGACCCCGGCCAAGCTGGGCGAGTTCTGCATCCCGGCCATCAACGCCCAGGCCTGCCTCGACACCGGCACCCGCAACATCAACATGATCACCTGCGGCGGCCAGTCGTCGATCCCGATCGCCGCCGCCATCGGCGCGGTGCACCCGGACATCGAGTACGTCGAGGTGGCCTCCAGCATCGCCTCGCGCAGCGCCGGCCCGGCCACCCGCGCCAACCTCGACGAATACATCGAGACCACCGAGGAGGCGCTGCAGCGCTTCTCCGGCGCGCGCCGCGCCAAGGCGATCCTGATCCTGAACCCGGCCAATCCGCCGATCGACATGCAGACCACCATCTATGCCAAGATCGCCAACCCCGACCTGCCGGCGATCCGCGCCTCGGTCGAGGCCATGGTGGCCAAGCTCAAGTCCTACGTGCCGGGCTACGGCCTGGTGGTGCCGCCGACCGTCGAGGGCGGCCGCGTGGTCACCACCATCAAGGTGGTCGGCGCCGGCGACTACCTGCCGCAATACGCGGGCAACCTGGACATCATCAACTGCGCCGCCATCGCCATGGCGGAAATGATCGCGGAAGCCCGGCACAGCAAGCAAGACAAGCACAAAGAGGAGCGCAAGCATGGCTAAGAAAATCCTGATCAGCGACCCGACCCTGCGCGACGGCAACCACGCCGTGCGCCATCAACTGAGCCGCGAAGCCTTCATCGCCTACTGCAAGGCGGCCGAGGCGGCGCGGGTGCCGATCGTCGAAGTCGGCCACGGCAACGGCCTGGGCGCCTCCTCGATGCTGGTCGGCGAATGCCGCCTGAGCGACGACGAGATCCTGACCGTGTCGCGCCAGCACTTGAAAAAATCGCGGCTGGGCATCCACGTGATCCCCGGCTTCTGCACCATCAAGAAGGACCTGGCGCGCGCCATCGAGCTGGGGGTGGACGTGTTCCGCGTCGCCTCGCACTGCACCGAGGCCGACATCACCGACCGCCACATCCACTACGTGCGCGCGGCCGGCAAGGAAGCCTGGGGCGTGCTGATGATGAGCCACATGGCGACCCCGGCCACGCTGCTGGAGGAGGCCAAGAAGATGGAATCCTACGGCGCCGAGGCGATCGTCATCATGGACTCGGCCGGCGCCTACTTCCCGGACGACGTGCGCGAGCGCATCGACACCCTGGTGGGCGGCCTGAACATCCCGGTCGGCTTCCACGGCCATAACAACCTGGGCATGGCGGTGATCAACTCGGTGACCGCGGTCAACGCCGGCGCCAGCATCATCGACGGCACCATCCGCGGCTTCGGCGCCGGGGCCGGCAACACCCAGCTCGAGGTGCTGGTGGCGGTGTTCGAGCGGCTCGGCTTCGAGACCGGCATCGACCTGTACAAGATCCTCGACGCGGCCGACATCGCCGAGAAGGAATTCAATCCGGTGGCGCCGTCGATCTCGCCGCTGTCCATCGTCTCCGGCCTGGCCGGCGTGTTCTCCGGCTTCGCCAAGCCGGTGGCGCGCGCCGCCGAGGACTACCAGGTCGATCCGCGCGACATCTTCTTCGGCCTCGGCAAGCGCAACGCGGTGGCCGGGCAGGAAAGCCTGATCATCGAGGTCGCGCGCGACCTGGCCGAGAAAAACGCAGCAGCACTGAAAGGTTAAACCATGGCCGACCCACGCTACACCGAAGCGCGCCAGGACGCGCTGGCCGCCTGCGCCACCCAGGCCGACGTGCGCGCCGCGCTGGCGCGCCAGCACATCGCCGTCACCGGCGGCACCGGCTTCCTCGGCACCTGGATCGCCGAACTGGTGGCCGCGATGAACGACCAGTACAACCTGGGCATCACGCTCGACCTGTACGCGCGCAACATCGCCGAATGGCAGCAGAAATATCCGCACCTGGCCACGCGGCTGGACATCCGGCTGCGCTCGCAGGACGTGCGCTCCTCGTTCGAGTTCGCCAAGAACACCAACTACGTGATCCACGCGGCCGGCATCCCCAACAACCGGGTGCACGCCTCCGATCCGCTGCGGGTGTTCCAGACCACCGTGTCGGGCATCGCCAACGCGCTGGAGGCGGCCTCGCAGCTCGACGGCCTGCGCCGCTTCGTCAACGTCAGCTCCTGCCTGGTGGCCGGCCCGCCGCAGCGTCCCGGCCCGCTGAAGGAGGCCGACGCCTTCCCGCTGCCGGCCGGCCTGCTGCACACCGTCTACGCCGACGCCAAGCGCGCGGCCGAGATGACGGCGGCGATCTTCCGCAGCCAGTACCGGATGCCGGTGTCGACCGTGCGTCCGTTCACCCTGACCGGCGCCTACCAGGAGCTGGACCGCCCGTGGGCCATCAACAGCTTCCTGCGCGACGTGCTGACCGGCAGCGAGATCCGCATCCACGGCGACGGCAGCGCGCGCCGCAGCTACCTGTACGGCGCCGACGCCGCCTGGTGGACGCTGGCCGCGCTGGCCAAGGGCGTGGACGGCGAGGTCTACAACCTCGGCAGCGCCACCCCGGTCACCCACAATGAACTGGTGCGCCTGATCGGCGAGCAGGTCTCGCCCAAGCCGCGCGTGGTGCTCAACACCGCGCCGAACCGCCAGCAGCAGGACGACGACCTGTACCCGGACATCAGCTTCACCGTGCGCCGCCTAGGCGTCAGCGAAACCTGTCCACTGGAACAGACGGTCGAGAAAGCCTACCGCTGGTTCGCCGCGCCACAAACCATCCAAACCCATGCAAACTAAGAAAACCGTCGTCGACGCCGGCCGCGCCGCCCTGGCGCTGGCCAACAAGGGCAGCCTGCCCATCATCGAACTGTTCCAGACCGGCCAGAACCTGGTCGATGCCGGCGAGCGCCCGCTGGGCATCCAGCTGTACCGCGCCTGGCTGGCGCACACGCCGTCGCCGCTGGCCTACGCGGTGCAGTTCAACCTGGCCGTCATGCTCAGCGACAATGGCGAGCTGTCCGAGGCCGAGGCGGCCTACCGCATGGCGCTGGCGCAGAATCCGCGCTTCAACGAAGGCCACCTGAACCTGGGCACCCTGCTGGAACGCCAGCGCCGTCCGGCCGAGGCGCTGGCCAGCTGGCGCGCGCTGCTCGAGTACAGCAATCCGCAACTGCCGGCCGACCAGCCGCACGTGATCCAGGCGCTCAACAACCTGGGCCGCCTGCTGGAGCTGCAAAAGGATTTCCCGGCCGCCGAGGACGCGCTCACCCGCAGCCTGCTGCTCGACCCGAAACAGAAGAACGTCATCTCGCACTGGGTGCATCTGCGCCAGAAGCAGTGCAAATGGCCGGTGTACAACACCAGCGTCTGCGGCATCCCGGTCGAGGAGCTGATGACCGGCACCTCGGCGCTGGCCATGCTCAGCGCCTCGGGCGATCCGGCCCAGCAGCTGGCCGCCTCGCGCCGCTATGTCGAGGAAAAGGTCAACGCCGAGGTCAAGCCGCTGACCGGGCCGCAGGGCTACGGCCACGACCGCCTGCGCATCGGCTACCTGTCGTCGGACTTCTGCTCGCACGCGGTGTCGATCCTGACGGCCGAGCTGTACGGCCTGCACGACCGCAGCAAGGTCGAGGTGTTCGGCTTCTGCTGGAGCCACGAGGACGGCTCGCCGATCCGCGCCCGCGTGATCGCCGGCATGGACCAGCACATCCGCATCGGCGGCATGAGCGACGAGGAGGCGGCGCGCCTGATCCGCTCGCACGAGATCGACATCCTGGTCGACCTGCACGGCCTGACCCTGGGCGCGCGCCCCAACATCCTGGCCTACCGCCCGGCGCCGGTGCAAATCACCTGGCTCGGCCTGCCCGGCCCGACCGGCATGCCCTTCATCGACTACGTGATCGCCGACCCGTTCGTGCTGCCGCCCGAGCTGGAGCCGTTCTTCACCGAGAAGCCGCTGCACATGCCGCGCACCTTCCAGATCAACGACCGCCAGCGGGTGATCGGCGCCAAGCCCACGCGCGCCGCCAACCAGCTGCCGGAAGACGCGTTCGTGTTCTGCGCCTTCAACAACAACTTCAAGTTCAACCCCGAGGTGTTCGACAGCTGGATGAACATCCTCAAGCGCACCGACAACAGCCTGCTGTGGATGGTGGCCGACAGCCCCGAGGTGCGCACCAACCTGACCCGCCAGGCCGAGCTGGCCGGGGTGGCGGCCGAGCGCCTGGTGTTCGCCGGCCGCGTGATGCCGGCCGACTACCTGGCGCGCTACCAGGTGGCCGACCTGTTCCTCGACACCGCGCCGTTCAACGGCGGCACCACCGCCAGCGACGCGCTGTGGGCCGGCCTGCCGGTGCTGACCTGCGCCGGCCGCACCTTCTCGTCGCGCATGGCCGGCAGCCTGCTGCACGCGGTCGACATGCCGCAGCTGATCACCACCACCCAGCAGGAATACGAAGACCTGGCGGTGGCGCTGGCGCACGACCGCCCGCAGGTGGAAGCGCTGAAGAGCCAGCTGCACGAGCAGCGCCTGAGCTGCCCGCTGTTCGACAGCGAGCGCTTCGTGCGCGACCTGGAGGAACGCTACGCCCAGATCGCACTGAAGGGCAACGCCGGCCTGCAGGCGCCGCAGTTCGCGGGCGCCCGTCCGCCGCAGGTCGACACGCGCCTGCCCAAGGTGGCGATCCTGATGCCGACCCACAACCGGCCCGACTACGCCGAACTGGCGCTGCAGAGCATCCTGGCGCAGACCTGGGGCAACCTGGAAATCGTCATCAGCGACAACAGCACCGACGAGCTCACCCGCGAGCGCTTCGCCCCCTACATGGCGCGCTACGCCAACATCCGCTACCTGCGCTCGCCGGGCCTGGCGCCGCTGGACAATTTCCTCAACTGCTACCGCAACTCCAGCGCCGAGTACGTCAACTACCTGATGGACGACGATCTGTTCCATCCGGAAAAGATCGAGCGCATGATGGCCTGCATGCTGGGCCAGCCCAACATCGGCCTGGTGACCTCGTTCCGCCAGCTGATCGACGCCGAAGGCCGCTACCTGGCGCCGATCCACGGCACCGAGCGCATGTTCGAGATCGCCACGGCGGTGGGCGGCAGCTCGCTCGGCGACATGATCCTGAGCAACGGCCAGAACCTGATGGGCGAACCGACCACCGTGCTGTTCCGCCGCAGCCAGCTGCCCGACCATTTCGGCATGTTCCTGGGCCGCCAGTACACCACGCTGTCCGACGTCGCCACCTGGCTGGCGGTGCTGGCCAACAGCGACTGCGCCTACCTGCCGGAACCGCTGAGCTACTTCCGCCTGCACGGCGGCCAGGACCAGCGCAACGAGAAGATCCGCATCCAGGCCAATATCGAATGGCTGCAACTGCTGTGCGACGCCCACCAGCATGGCAAGTTCATGCGCAACCGCACGCAGGTGCGCGAGATGCTGACCAACAAGCTGGTCAATTGCATCTGGTTCCTGTCGTCGGTGTGGGAACAGGTCGAGCCGAGCTATCCGATCGAAAAAATCAGCGCCCTGATGCAGCAGGCCACCACTATACTGCTAACCAAGGGTTGAGCCGCCGGCCAACCGAATCCCAACAGAGGAGAGTTACATGACGCAGAACGACGGCAGCACCCTGATCGATTTCTTTGAAAATCATGACCACCGCATGATCCACAAGTGGATGCATTACTTCGAGATCTACGAGCGCCACTTCCACCAGTTCCGCGGCAAGGACATGACGATGCTGGAATTCGGCGTGCTGCACGGCGGTTCGCTGCAGATGTGGAAGCACTACTTCGGCGAGGGCGCCAAGATCACCGGCGTCGACATCAACCCGCGCTGCGCCGAACTGGCCGAGGAGCGCATCGAGATCATCGTCGGCGACCAGGAAGACCGCAACTCGCTGCGCGGCATCGTCGCCAACCATCCGCAGTTCGACATCATCATCGACGACGGCGGCCACACCATGACGCAGCAGATCACCACCTTCCAGGAACTGTGGTTCCACCTGAAGGACGGCGGCGTCTACCTGTGCGAAGACACCCACACCAGCTACTGGCCGGGCTTCTTCGGCGGCGGCTACCGCCAGCCGGGCACCTTCATCGAATACACCAAGTCGCTGCTGGACCAGCTGACCGCGTGGCACTCGCCCGATCCGGCCCTGCAGCCCAACGAATTCACCCGTTCCTGCTTCGCCGTCCACTACTACGACAGCATGGTGTTCTTCGAAAAACGCGCGGTGCCGAAGCCGCACGCGCGCATGAAAGGCACGCCGTCGTTCCCGCTGGAGCCGGCCGAACAAGCCGTCTACGACCGCGGTTAATCCCCAGAACCACCAGATAATGCAGCCCATGGACGTCAAGCACATCCCCGTCATTTCCGTTTCCTACAATTCCGCAGAATTGATCGAGGATTTACTCAGTTCGTTCCGGGCGCATTACAGCAACCCCGTCACCATCATCGACGGTTCGGGCGAGCAGCACTACCGCGCCATCGAAGCGGTCTGCGCGCGCTACGAGAACGTGCGCTTCATCCACTTCGACTACAACATCCACCACGGTCCCGGCATGGCCTGGGCGTTCCAGAACCTGGAGCTGCAGGGGCCGGTGCTGGTGCTGGACTCGGACATCTTCGTGCTGCATCCGGGCTTCCTGGAGGCCATGGCGGCCGAGCTCAAGCCGGGCATGTACGGCGTCGGCTACGTCAACCACGTCAACGAGGGCGGCTACGACGTCGACTACGAGCAGGGCGCGGTGCGCTACCTGCATCCGGCCTGCATGCTGGTCAATATCGAGGTGCTGCGGGCCTGGCCGATGCCGACCAAGCACGGCGCCCCGATGACCGAACCGATGGTGGCGCTGCACCGCGCCGGCCAGGACCAGCTGGTGCAGAACTTGCCGTGGCTGAAGGAAGATTTCCTGAACACCCAGCCCGGCGCCCGCAACTACCTGCGCCACGACTGGCAGGGCACGGTCAAGCGCACCGGCGGCTACCACCTGGAAGACTGGCAGCGCGCCAGCCAGCAGGCGGCCGGCGTGCGCCAGCTGATCAAATCGCTGATGCCGGCGGCGCCGGCGCGGGTGCTGGAGATCGGCGCCGGCGACGGCTTCCTGGCGCGCGACGTCAAGGAAGCGGCGCCCGCCTGCCTGTACACGGCGGTCGAGCTGCACACCGAGACACCCAGCGAAAACAAGGGCGCCTGCGACCTGGTGCTGCAGCGCGACGTCGACCACCTGGGCGACGACTTCTTCCGCGACCAGGCCGGCGTCGATTGCTGGATACTGGACAAGGCGCTGGAACGCCTGGTCCATCCGGAAACCCTGCTGGCCCGCATCCGCAAGGTCATGAAGGCCGACAGCTGCGTCGTGGCGGTGATCCCCAACCTGCAGCACTGGAGCGTGCAGGCCAAGCTGTGCCTGGGCGACTTCCGCTACGAGGACAACGGCATCCTCGACCGAGCGCACCTGCGCTGGTTCACGCGCGGCACGATCTTCGAGCTGTTCCAGAAGGCCGGCTACCAGATCGTCCAGGGCGCGCCGGTGATCCACGAACGCATGGAAAATCCCCTGCTCACCGCCGCCCTGCGCCAGCTGGCCGCCAGCGTCGGCGCCGATCCGGCCCTGGCGCTGGAAGACGCCCAGGCCGCCGCCTACGTCATCAAAGCCATTCCGCGCTAGTTCCCTGTTGCTTTGCGGTGCCAAAAAGCCCATCTAAGAGGCCAATTGCACCGTGCTTTTCGTTTAAAATGCAACGGCAGTGCCTGATAATGCAGTCTGCGTACCATTCTTTCACTATCCGGAGACAGCATGAAAGCAGTCATATTGGCAGGCGGCTTGGGCACCAGGCTGAGCGAGGAAACCACTGTCAAACCGAAGCCGATGGTCGAAGTCGGCGGCAAGCCTATCCTGTGGCACATCCTGAAGAGCTACTCCGCCCACGGCATCAATGACTTCGTCATCTG
>NZ_JAHTGR010000044.1:0-11899 GCF_019166075.1 Duganella violaceipulchra
GCCTCTGCCGTAGCGGCCGCTACGGCAGAGGCCGTGTCCGAATGTCAGACTTGACCCCCGTGGTTTATTTGATGCGCTTGACGCGCGGGGCGGTGCGGGCGCCGTCGATGTCCATGTAGATCGCGCCCATCAGGCCGCGCTCGACCTTGACCTTGGGATTGACCAGGCTCAGGTCTTCCTGGGTGTCGTCGTTGATCATCCACACCTGGCCGTTGGCCAGGCGGATGCGCTGCTTGGGCACCCAGCCGTCGAAGTTGCCGACGATGCTGCTTTCGATCGAATCGAGCTTGATGATGGTCGTCGACTGGGTTTCCGCGCCAAAGCTGCGCTCCTGCTCCACCTTGGCCTGCGGCGCCGTGACCGCCGCCGCCGGGGCCACCGGCGCGCCCAGCGGAATGGCGTCGTAGCATGTCAAGCGGGCAGGTCCGTCAGCCAGCTGGCGGCACCGCAGCATGGCGCCATCATCGGCCATGGCCGCACTCGAGACTAACATCAGGGCCAACAAGGATTTCATCGCAGCACTTCCATGAATTGTGTGTGTTGCGATTATATAAGCGAAACGGCCGCTTCAGGTTGGCCGGCCCCGGACCTGGAATGAAAACTGCATAAGGATATCGCCAAATATTCGTCTTTTAGCGGATGGCGCTGGCGTACTGATCGGCATTCGCATATAAAATAACCGCTTCCATCGGGCAGCAAAGGGCCATCCATGACGATCAACGTAATTCTCAACCTGCTGGCGGCGCTGGCCTTGCTCGGCGCGCTGTATGCGCAGCAGCGCCGGCATGCGTCCTTTTCGGTGCGCGTGTTCACCGGCATGGGGCTGGGCGTGCTGCTGGGCGCGGCGCTGCAGGCGCTGTACGGCGCCAGCGCTGCCGAACTGAAGACCACCGGCGACTACCTCGACATCGTCGGCTCCGGCTACGTCAAGCTGCTGCAAATGATCGTCATGCCGCTGATTATGGTGTCCATTATTTCCGCCATCATCAAGCTTAAGGGCATCAACTCGCTGGGCAAGATCAGCGCGCTGACCATAGTCCTGCTGATGCTGACCACGCTCATCGCGGCCGGCCTCGGCATCCTGATGGCCAAGCTGTTCCAGCTGAGCGCGGTCGGCCTGACCGCCTCCGCCGCCGACGTCGCGCGCGGCGTCTACCTGCAAGGCAAGGTCGAGACGGCGCAGGCGATCTCTCTGCCGAGCATGCTGCTGAGCTTCATCCCGGCCAATCCCTTCCTCGACATGACCGGCGGCCGCAAGACCTCGACCATCGCGGTGGTGATCTTCTCGGTGTTCATCGGCATCGCCGCCACCGGCATCCACGACAAGAAACCGGACGTGTTCGCCGCGTTCGAACGCTTCATCCAGGTCGCGCACGCCATCGTCATGCGCATCGTCACGCTGGTGCTGCGCCTGACGCCCTACGGCGTGTTCGCGCTGATGGCGCAGGTGGTGTCGACCTCCAGCTACACCGACATCCTGCACCTGATCGACTTCGTGCTGGCCTCGTACAGCGCGCTGATCCTGATGTTCTGCGTGCACCTGGCGCTCGTCGCCGGCGCCGGCCTCAACCCGGCGCGCTACGTCAGGAAAATCCTGCCGGTGCTGACCTTCGCCTTCACCTCGCGCAGCAGCGCCGGCGCCATCCCGATGAGCGTGCAGACGCAGACGCTGCGCCTGGGCACCTCGGAAGGCATCGCCAACTTCGCCGCCTCGTTCGGCGCCACCATCGGCCAGAACGGCTGCGCCGGCATCTACCCGGCCATGCTGGCGGTGATGATCGCGCCCACCGTCGGCATCGATCCGTTCACGCTGGCCTTCATCGCGCCGCTGCTGGCCATCATCACCATCGGTTCGGTGGGCGTGGCCGGGGTCGGCGGCGGCGCCACTTTCGCCGCGCTGATCGTGCTGTCGTCGATGAACCTGCCGGTGGCGCTGGCCGGCCTGCTGATCTCGATCGAACCGCTGATCGACATGGGCCGCACCGCGCTCAACGTCAGCGGCTCGATCGCCGCCGGCACCGTCACCAGCCGGGTGCTGGGCGAGACCGACCTGGCCGTCTTCAACGGCGACGCCGAGCTGCCCGTCGACAGCGACCGCAAGGCCGCCTGAACTGCCGAGCTGCTCGCACATCGAGGGAACCGCCGGCAGGCGGTGCGGTCTAATTTGTTCCCTGTGTTGAAAGGAGCAAAAAAATGACTTCCCTCCCCCTTACCTCCCGACTTTTACTGGGCGCGGCCATGTCGGTCGCCTTGCTGGGCGGCTGCAACAAGCGGCCGGCGGACCAGCCGCCCACGCCCAGCGTGAATACGCCCGAACCGGCCGCACCCGCCACGACGCCACCAGCCACCACGCCGCCGCCGGCGCAGCAAAGCAGCGCACCACCGCCCACCACCAGCCAATAGGCGTAAAAAAAGGACCCGAAGGTCCTTTTCGCTACAACGTCCTGGCTTAGAACTTGTAGTTGTAGGCGAGGCCGATCAGCGACAGATGGGTCTTGAACGTGCCGCGGGTGGTTTCGCCGTTACCCGTGCAGGCGGTCGCCAGCGGGTTGCAGGCGTTGGTGTAGTTGATCTGCGCATCCTTGAAGTCCAGGAAGCTGTAGGCCAGGTCGATCGACGAGCGGGCGTTCAGCTTCCAGTTGGCGCCGAAGGAGTACTGCATGCGGTCGCTGTCCGGCAGCGCTGGGTGGGTCAGCTCGGCGTTCTTGACCGGCGACTCATCGTAGGCCAGGCCGGCGCGCAGGGTCAGGTTGTCGTTGTAGACGTAGTTGCCGCCCAACGAAACGCGCACGGTGTTTTTCCACTGCTGGCGGATCACTTCGGCGCCTTCGGCCGTGCCTGGGAACTGGATGTCCAGGTCGCCCAGACGGTTGTGGCGCACGAAGGTCACGTCCGCCATGCCGGCCCATTTGGCGTCGAACTGGTGGAACACGTTGGCCGACAGCGTCTCAGGCGTACGCAGCGCGACCAGCGCGGCCGAGTTGGCCTTGTGCGACGCCGCTTGCAGCACGCCGTTGACGATAGGATCGGTGGTCACTTTCGAGAAGTCCCACACGGTGCTGCCGCGCAGCTGGTGCGAGATCGACGAGCGGTAGGTCAGGCCGAAGCGGGTGTTCTGGTCCAGGGTGTACAGATAGCCCAGGTTGAAGCCCCAGCCCCAGTCCTTGCCGTCGTTGGCGCCGTGGGCGTCCTTGGCCGTACCCAGCAGCGCAGGGTTGCCGCCCAGCTGAGCGATCTGCTTGGCCAGCGCAGCCGCATTCGGCGTGCCCGCCAGCGCCATGACCGAACCCGGCACATCGACTGCCTGACCCAGGTTGGCTTTCATGAATTCCGCATCGATGCCGAAGCCGAAGGCGTGCTGTTCGTTCAGCTTGAACGACGCCGACGGGTTCAGGGTGACCGATTCCAGCTTGACGTCGGACAGCGCGTAGCGGCCGGTCCAGGTGTTGCCGTAGGTGATCTTGGTACCGTATGGCACGAACATGCCCATGCCGACCGTCCACTTGTCGTTCAGCTTTTTGCTCAGGTAGAACGATGGCGCGGTGACCTGGCTAGGCACGTAGTCGCTGGCGGCGGTGCCGCCGGTCGGGGTGTGCGTGAAACGGGTCGAGCCGCTGTCGGTAAAGGTCGAGTGCGGAACCACCATGGTGGCGCCGGCGCTGATCTGCATGCCATCCAGGCGGGACATGCCGGCCGGGTTGTAGAAGATGGTGGTCGCATCGTTGGCTTCGGCGGCGTTGGAGTCAGCCGTACCCTGGGCCGACACGCTCTGCGAGCCGAAACGGTAGCCGGACGCGTTGGCGCCGGCGGACATGGCGCTGAGCGCGGCGGCAATGATCAGGGGGAGGTATTTGTGTTGCATGGTGGTCTCGCTTTTATAAGTGGCGGCACTGCGCCAGGTTTTTCTGGATTCTTGCGCCAAAACCGGTGCAGGAGGCCAGCAGCATACTACATTTATAAAACGAAACAAAAGGCAAGTCGTTAGAGTGCGCGCACTAATTAAAACCTTGAAACCGAGCAGATGCTCTGCATACCAGAAGTAAAAAAAGGACCCGGAGGTCCTTTTTTTAGTATCGATAAAACAAGGACTTAGTGCGGGTCCAGCGCGCCGGCAGGGGGCAGGCTGCGGCCGCCCTTGCCGGTTACCTTGAAGACCACCCACATCACCATGCGGAACACCAAGCGCACGAAGATCAGCGTCAGCACGCCCTCGATCAGGGTCATGACCAGGGCCGGACCAGCCGTCCAGCGCACGGCGCGGCGGTGGAACTTGGCGATGGCGCGGTCCTTGGCGATCTCGATGCTGTCGTAGAAGGTCGGCACCACCAGCAAGGTCAGGATGGTCGAGGTGATGGTGCCGCCGATGATGGCGATCGCCAGCGGACGGTAGAACTCGCCGCCCTCGCCCAGACCCAGCGCGACCGGGAACATGCCGGCGATCAGCGCGAAGGTGGTCATCAGGATGGGACGCAGGCGCATGCGGCCCGCATGCATCAGCGCATCCTCGCGGCCGTAGCCCTCTTCCTCGCGCTTGCGCGCCGCGTCCAGCAGCAGGATGGCGTTCTTGGCGACCAGGCCCATCAGCATGATGACGCCGATAAAGCTCATCAGGTTCAAGGTGCTGCCAGTGACCAGCAGCGCCAGCACCACGCCGATCAGCGACAGCGGCAGCGACAGCATCACCGCCACCGGCGCCGTGAACGAACCGAACTGCATCACCAGGATCAGGTACATCAAGCCGATACCCATGACCAGCGCGATCCCCATTTCCGTGAACAGCTCGCTCTGATGCTTGCCGTCGCCGCCCTGGTCCAGGCCGTAGCCTGGCGGGTAGTCGATGGCGTTGGCCAGCTTCATGGCGTCGGCGTTCACCTCGCCCGGCGAACGGCCCTGCACGTTGGCCGACACGGTCACGGTGCGCTTGCCGTTCTTGTGCTCGATGGTGGACGGGCCCTTGCCCATCGTGATCGTGGCGATCTGGTCCAGCGGCACCATCTGGTTGGTGCCGGTCACCGAGATCGGCAGGCGCTCGATGTTTTCCGCACTGACGCGGTCTTCCGGCGCCAGGCGCACCGCGACGTCGCGCGATTCACCGGTCGGGTCGACCCAGTCGCCCACTTCGACGCCGGCAAACGCCACCCGCAGCGATTGCGCCGCGTCGTTGACGGAGATGCCCATCGAGTTGGCCAGGCCGCGATTGAGTTCGATCTGCAACTCGTTCTTCGGGTCCTGCTGCGACAGGCCGACATCGACCGCGCCCGGAACCTGGCGCAGCTTGTCCATGTAGGCGTTGGTGATTTCCATCAGGCGGCGCGAATCCGGACCGGTGAATTCGATCTGCACCGGCTTACCCGAATTATTCAGGTCGTCGATCACCGAAATCTCGGCGCCGGCGATATGGGCCATCTTTTCGCGCAACTCGGCGCCGATCTGGAAGGCGGTGCGCTTGCGGAACTGGCGCTTGCCGATATCGATGTAGATACGGCCGCCGCCGGCGCCGATGTTGGAGTTGGTGTCCTTGGTTTCAGGAACGGCGCGGGCAATGGTCGCGATGGCCTCCATCTTACGGCGCGCGATCTCCACACTGCCCGACGGCGGCATGCGCACGTCGATGGCGATGGTGCTGCGGTCGGCCGCCGGCAGGAAGCTCGAACCGCCCCACTTGACATGCAGCACGATGGCGCCGACGAAGGTGCCGAAGGCGATCGCCGCCATCCAGCGACGATGGTGCAGCGCCCAGGCGATCACGCGGCCGTAGCGGTCGGACTGGTGGTCGAACCAGTCGTTGAACTTCTGCAGCAGCTTGCCCAGGCCTTTTTTCGGCGCCGTGTGGTGGTCGACCGGGTCGCCCCAGTAGGCCGACAGCATCGGATCGAGCGTGAACGAAATGCCCAGGCTGACCAGCACCGAGCAGGTCACGGTCAGCGCGAACGGACGGAACCATTCGCCGGAAATGCCCGGCATGAAGGCCACCGGAATGAACACGGCGATGATCGAGAAGGTGGTCGCGGCCACGGCCATGCCGATCTCGGCCGTGCCGTTCAGCGCCGCCGTGCGGCGGTCCGAGCCCATCTGCATGTGGCGCACGATGTTTTCCCGCACCACGATGGCGTCGTCGATCAGCACGCCGATCGCCAGCGACAGACCCAGCAGGGTCATGAAGTTCAGCGTGAAGCCGCACAGCCACACCGCGATGAAGGCCGCCACCACCGAGGTGGGCAGGCTGAGCGCCGTGATCAGCGTCGAGCGCCACGAGTTCAGGAAGGCGTACACCACGAAGATGGTCAGCACCGCGCCCAGCACCAGCGATTCGATCACGTTGTTGAGGCTGCGCTGCGAATCGTCGCCGCCGTCGCGGGTGATTTCCAGCTTGGTGCCGGCCGGCAGCGTGGCGTTGACCGCCTTGATTTCCTCGCGCAGCTTGGCCGCCACCGACACCGTGCTGGCGTCGCGCGAACGGGAGATGGCGATGCCGACGTTGGGCTTGCCGCTGCGGATGCTCAGGCCGTTGACTTCGGCGAAGCCGTCCTCGATGGTGGCCAGTTGCGCCAGGCGCACCACCTCGTCGCCGCGGCGCTTGACCACCACGCTCTCGAACTCGCGCGGGGTGATGATGCGCCCCACCAGGCGGATGCTCTTCTCGTCGAGCACGCCGCGCACCTTGCCCACCGGCGCGTTGGTGTTCTGGTTGTGCAGCGCGTTGACCACCTCGCTGACCGAGACGTTATATTCCCGCAGCTTTTCCGCGTGCAGCAGCACCGACAGTTCGCGCTTGAGCGAACCGTTGACCTGCACCTGCGACACGCCGTCCACCGCGCGGAAGCGGTCCGACAGCATGTCCTCGGCCAGGCGCGAAATTTCGGCGTGGCTCTGGCTGGTCGACGACAGCGAAATCTGCATCACCGGGTCCGAGGCCGGATCGATGCGCTGCAGGATGGGTTCGCGCATCTCCAGCGGCAGCTTGTAGCGCACCGAGGCGATCGCGTTGCGGATCTCGTCGGACGCCTCGATCAAGTTCTTCTTGAAGCTGAACTCGATGAAGATCTGCGCCGACCCCTCGTTGGCCGAGCTCTCGAGCTTGGTCACGCCGGAGATCGCCTGCAGCGGCTTCTCCAGGCGGTTGACGACTTCGCGCTCGACCGTGTCGGGCGAGGCGCCCGGATACGGCACGCTGACGATGATGAACGGCACCTCGACGTCCGGGTTCTGGTTGACGCGCAGCTTCTTCAGTGCCAGCAAGCCCAGGCACATCATGGCGACGATCAGGACGATGGTCGCGATCGGCCGTTTGATACTGAAATCGGATAAGAACATGGATCAGTTCCCTTTCGCTGCGGTGCTCGAAGCCGGCGCGGCCGACGCCTGGGCCGCGCCGTTGCCGGCCGCCGCCACCTTCGGCGCGGTCAGCTCGACGCCCTGGCCATCCTTGTAGCCGGAGTTCGGCACGCGCAGCACGCGGTCGCCGGCGGCCAGGCCGCTGCGCACTTCCCACTGGCCGGTGCGCGGATCGCGCACGCCCATGTTCAGCGCCACCTTGCCCAGCGCCTTGCCGTTGACGCGCCAGGTGTAGGTATGGTCGCCGCTGGTCACCAGCGCCGAATCGGGGATCATCAAGGCGTTGGCGACGTTCGATTCGACCCGGCCTTCGGCGTACAGGCCGGCCACGCCCGGCATATCCTTGCCGGCGAATTCGACCAGCACCTCGACCTGGCGCGTGACCGCGTTGGCCGACGGATCGACCCGCTTGACGCGGCCGCTGAAGTCGCGGCTCTGGTAGCCGTTGATGCGGAAGCTGACCTGCTGGCCGACCTTGACCTCGCCGATCTTGTCGGCCGACACCAGGCCCTCGAAGCGCATGCTGGACGGATCGATCACCTTGATCAATTCCTTGCCGATGGCGGCGGTGTCGCCGTTGGACACCTTGCGCTCGCTGACGATGCCGTCGAACGGCGCGCGCACCAGGGTGCGGGTCAGTTGCTGGTGGGCGGCCACCGAGCGCGACTTGGCGCCGGCCAACTCGCTCTGGGCGTTGTTGCGGCGGATCTCGGCATCCTCCAGTGCCTGGGTCGACACCATGCCGGACGAACGCAGCGTTTTCTGGCGCTCGAACATGCGGGTGGCCTGCTCCAGCGTTTGCTGGGCGGCGCGGGTGGCTTCGTCGGCCGAGTTCAGGGCGTCGCGGATCGAGGTCTCGTCCAGACGCACCAGGATGTCGCCCTTCTTGACGGTTTCGCCGTTTTCTTTCATTACTTGCAACACCACGGCGCTCACTTCGGCGCGCAGGTCGGCCTTGCGCTCAGGCTGGACCGAACCGGTGATCACCGGCCCCGACGCCAGCGTGTTGGTTTCGATGGTCAGCATGTCTTCCGGGGCCAGCGACAGCACGGCCGGGGTGGCGTCCTTGCCCCCCTTGCCGTCCTTGCCGTCCTTGGACGCGGTGGCCGAGGCGCTGGCGCCTGCCTTTTCAGGCTCCTTGGAGGACTTGCCGCAGGCAACCAGGACTGAAGCGACGGCGAGAGCTAGAAGGGTTTTGCGCAACATACAGTTCTCCGAGAAAGTGGCACGTGGGTGCTCGACTACTTATTAAAATTTTAGCCAGACTACAGGGCGCAGAGTATCTCCGACTGTCCGGTATCGGTCAATCAACGTGCGACTGGACGGCAAAAATCGTGGCTGAATTGCCAAATGCTGGGATAAACGGTGAAATCTCAGGATAGCCGGGAGCGGCCAAAAGAACAGGAGAACCGGCGCGCCGTCCTGGCGCACCGGCAAACCGCCGGCTTAGCCACGGCCGAAGATGACGTGGATGGCGTGGGCGATGGCGATGCCGGTGCACAGGCCGCCGCCGATTTCCACCAGCGTGTGGCCCATGCGCTCGCGCAGCCAGGTGTGGCCGCCGTCCTCCTTGGCCAGCCGGTTGATCGCCGCCGCCTGCTTGCCGACGTGCTGGCGCAGGCTGTTGGCGTCGATGATGACGATGAAGCACAGCGTGACCGCCACGCCGAACGCCGGATGGCCGATGCCCTCGCGCAGCGCGATCAGGGTCGCCATGCTGGACACCACGGCGCTGTGATTGCTGGGAAAACCGCCGTTGCCGACCAGCTTGAACGCCCATTTGCGCGCCTTGGCGCTATTAATCAGAAACTTGATCGGCCCGACCGTGATCCAGGTAATCAGCGGAGTGACGAGGTATGCGATGTCCATCGGTGGTTCCTTTGCATTTTTGTGCCGCAATTATCGCAGATGGCCCCACAGCGACGGAAGCAAGTAATATAAAATTCAGGCCATTATTCCCTTTCAATAAATATAACGATGCAACACTTCAGATTCTCTTTTGCCGTCACCTTCGTCCTGATGGCGCTGGCCGGCTGGTGGGGCTATGCCCACGGCGGCGCCACCGGCCTGCTGCAGGCGGTGTGGGTGGCCGCCGTGCTGGGCGTGATGGAAGTGTCGCTGTCCTTCGACAACGCGGTGGTCAACGCCTCGGTGCTGCGGCACTGGGACGCGTTCTGGCAAAAGCTGTTCCTGACGGTCGGCATCGTGGTGGCGGTGTTCGGCATGCGGCTGCTGTTCCCGCTGCTGATCGTCGCGCTGGCCACCGGCCTGGGCCTGATGGACGTTTGGCGCATGGCCACCGCCAACCCGGCCGAATACGCCCGCCACCTGACCGGCGCCCACGCCCAGGTGGCGGCCTTCGGCGGCGCCTTCCTGCTGCTGGTGTTCCTGAACTTCCTGTTCGACGAGGAAAAAGAGCTGCACTGGCTGGGCTGGATGGAGAAGAAAATGGGCCAGCACGGCACTGAGACCTTGGCCGTGCTGATGACGCTGGGCGCTGTGTTCGCCTGCGTCGGCCTGGTGCCGGCGGAGGAAAAGTACACGGTGCTGACGGCTGGCGTGGTCGGCGTGGCGGTGTATCTGGCGGTCGGCTGGATCAGCACGCTGCTGGAGGAAGACCCGCCGGAGGACGACGACGACCTCACCGAAGCCGGCGTCGGCGCGGTGGTGGCGACGGTGGCGCGCGGCAGCTTCGGCGGCTTCCTCTACCTGGAAGTGCTGGACGCCTCGTTCAGCTTTGACGGCGTGATCGGCGCCTTCGCCATCACCAGCGACGTCGTCATCATCATGCTGGGGCTGGCCATCGGCGCGATGTTCGTGCGCTCGCTGACGGTGTTCCTGGTGCACAAGGGCACGTTGGACGAGTACGTCTACCTGGAACACGGCGCCCACTACGCCATCGGCATCCTGGCGCTGATCATGCTGGCCAGCGTCAAATACCACATCCCGGAATGGTTCACCGGTTTGTCCGGGGTGGCCTTCATCGCGGTGGCGCTGTGGTCGTCGATACGCCACAAACGCCGGCTGGCCGCGTGATAAGATTAAAAACATTGCACCCAACACTAGCGATCCATGACCACTTCCAAACGCGTAACGCTCTACCTCGTCGGCCTGCTGGTCGCCGCCCTGCTGATCTTCATGGCCTACACCTGGATCATGCTGCACATGTCCTACTCGGACGGCGAACGGGCCGGCTACCTGCAGAAATTCTCCAGCCGGGGCTGGGTCTGCAAGACCTGGGAAGGCGAAATCCTGCTGACCTCGATGCCGGGCGCCATCCCCGAGAAATTCGAATTCAGCGTGCGCGACGACGCCGTCGCCCAGCAGCTGATGGCGGCCACCGGCAAGCGCGTGGTGCTGAGCTACGCCCAGCACAAGGGCGTGCCCAGCCAGTGCTTCGGCGAGACCGAGTACTACATCACCAAGGTTCAAATCCAGCCGTGATTATTGCCGCTCCAGCAACATGGCGCGGCACTTCCCGGGTTTCCGGTAACCTCTGCAGTATTCCTGACAGAAACCGAAACCACCTATGTGCAAACTTCTCCCCCTCCTGCTCGCCGCCCTGCTGGCGGGCGCCGCCCACAGCCAGGACCTGTCGATGCAAGGCGGCGCCCTGCGCGTCAGCGGCAGCCACCAGAACTCGTTCGCGGTCGGCGTCAACTACGCCCAGCCGGTTGGCGACTACCTGGCGCTGAGCCTGGGCTACCTGAACGAAGGCCATCCGACCAACCACCACCGCGACGGCGTGTCCGGCCAGCTGTGGCTGCGTTCGCCCATCAGCGAGCAGGGCATGTCGTGGGGCGTGGGGGTGGGCCAGTACTTCTACTTCGACACCTCCCGTCCGGCGGGCGGCAGCGGCGAGGCCTACGTCAACGACCACGGCTGGGCGCCCATCTACAGCGTGCAGGCCACCTGGCACCACCCCAACCGCTGGTACACGCAGGTGCAGCTGAACCGCGTCATCCCGACCGGCGCCAAGGATCCGACCACGTCGCTGCTGGTGGGTGTCGGCTACCGCTTCGACAGCGTGCGCGGCGACAAGCTGCACCTGGACGGCGGCACCTCGACCGACGACACGGTGACGGTGCTGGCCGGGCAAAGCATCGTCAACAGTTTGGAGTCGGAGCGTTCCAAGGCCACCAGCATCGAGTACCGCCGCGCCATCGGACGCTATGTGGACTGGACCGTGACCGGGCTCAGCGAAGGCACCTCGGCCGGCACGCACCGCACCGGCGTGGCGACGCAACTGTGGCTGATCCGCTCATTGAACCGCGAAGTGGAGTTGGGGATGGGTGTGGGACCGTATCTGGCGTTGGAAGTGCACGACGTGCCAGGCACGCGCTCACACAAAGCGGGGCTGGTGTCGATGGCAAGCCGCTACCACTTCAGCAAACGGGTAGTCGGCACGCTGTCGCTGAACCGCGTCGTCACCGACTACCACCGCGACGCCGACCTGCTGCTGGTCGGCCTGGGCTACAGCTACTAACCCGGGGTCAAGTCTGACATTCGGACACGAGCTCGACCGTAGCGACCTGCTACGGTCGAGCTCGTGTCCGAATGTCAG
>NZ_JAHTGR010000045.1:0-10716 GCF_019166075.1 Duganella violaceipulchra
AAACTCGACCGCAAGGCGCTGCCGGCGCCGGACAAGAGCGCCGTCGTCAGCCGTGCCTACGAGGCGCCGCAAGGAGAGATTGAAGAAGCGCTCGCGCAGATCTGGCAAGACTTGCTGGGGTTGGCGCGAATCGGGCGGCACGACTACTTCTTCGAGATGGGCGGACACTCGCTGATGGCGGTGCAAATGCACAATCGCATAAGGGAAAAATTTGATGTTGATGTTTCGCTTAGAAGTTTATTTGAACATACTTCATTAACGGATATTTCCGATCTTATTATGACGTTACAAGTAGCTCAATATTCGAATGAGGACAGGGAACGCCTGGAACAGAAATTGAGCCTTTTAACTGAAAACGAACTACTTGCCTTAATTTCTGAAAGCGATGCAAATGAATAAGAAAAATGATGCTCTTGAAAAATTGAAACTCATCGCTCTTTTAAAACAGTTGAAGCACCCAAAAAATGCAATACAAGGCAAGCAAGCGAGTTTAAGCCGGATCGAACGCACCACGCGCAACCAAGTCTTGCCGCTCTCGTGGGCCCAGCAACGGCTCTGGTTCCTCGATCAACTCGACCATGCCGCCGGCGCGGCCTACCATATGGCGGCCGCACTAAGACTGAAAGGCCAGCTCGACTTTGCGGCGCTGCAAGCCACCCTGGATCGCATCGTCGCGCGTCACGAAGTCCTGCGTACCACGTTCGTGCAAAGCGAAGGCGCAGTCGAACAAAGGATCGCAGCGGCCGATTGCGGCTTCTGCCTGGTAACACACGACCTGAGCCACCTGCCCGGGCATGAACAAGCGTTCGCCGTCAGTCGCATCGGCGCGGACGAAGCCAGCCAAGCGTTCGACCTGGCCCAAGGTCCGTTGATCCGCGGCCAACTGCTGCGGCTGGGCGAGCAGGAACACATCCTGCTGATCACCCAGCACCACATCATCTCGGACGGCTGGTCGACCGGACTGCTGGTGCAGGAAGTAACGGCCCTGTATACCGCCTTCAGCCAAGGGCAGCCCGACCCGTTGCCGGCGTTGGCGATCCAGTATGCCGACTATGCTGCGTGGCAACGGCAGTGGCTGCAAGGCGAAGTGCTGGAACAGCAAGTCGATTTCTGGAAGCAACACCTGCAAGGCGCCCCGGCGCTGCTGGAGATGCCTACCGACCGGGCTCGCCCGGCGGTGCAAAGCTATGCCGGCGGCAGTGTCCAAGTCGAGCTGTCAGCCGAGCTGACGCGTGATTTGAAGGCACTCAGCCAGCGCCATGGCAGCACCCTGTTCATGACCCTGCTGGCCGGCTGGTCGATCCTGCTGGCGCGGCTGAGCGGGCAGTCAGGCATCGTGATCGGCACCCCGGTTGCCAACCGCCAGCGCAGCGAGATTGAAACCTTGATCGGCTTCTTTGCCAACACCCTGGCGCTGCGGGTGCAACTGGCAGACGACCCGAGCGTGGCCGCCCTGCTGGCGCAAGTCAAGGACAGCACCCTGGGCGCCTACGCGCACCAGGACGTGCCGTTCGAACAGGTGGTAGAAGCACTGCAACCGCCGCGCAGCATGAGCCACAGCCCGCTGTTCCAGGTCATGCTGGCGTTGAACAACACCCCGCGCACGGGTGAGCTGGCGCTGCCCGGGTTGACCCTGAGCGGAGTCGAACAGGAACACCGCACGGCCCACTTCGACCTCACCTTGTCGCTGAGCGAAGTCGACGGTCGGCTCAGCGGCGGCCTGGAATATGCCAGCGACCTGTTCGACGCCGCCACGATAGAACGGCTGGCGGGTCATTTGCAGATCCTGCTCGCCGCCATGGCCGGCGATGCAAACCAACGGATCAGTCAACTGCCGCTGCTAAGCGACAGCGAACGGCAGCAGCTGCTGGTCGGCTTTAACGCGACGCAAGCGGACTACCCGCAGGACCAACTGATCCAGCAACTGTTCGAAGCGCAAGCAGCAGCCAATCCGGAAGCGATCGCGCTGGTGTACGAAGAGACCAGCGTCAGCTATGGCGAATTGAATGCGCGCGCCAACCGACTGGCGCACACCCTGATCGGGTTGGGCGTGAAACCCGACGACCGGGTGGCGATCTGTGTCGAACGCAGTGTTGAGATGATAGTTGGCTTGCTGGGGATTTTGAAGGCTGGAGGCGCGTATGTGCCGCTCGACCCGAGCTATCCCCAGGAGCGTCTGGCATACATGTTACAAGACAGTACGCCGGTGGCGCTGCTGACGCAGACGGGCTTGCAAGATCACCTGCCGAATCCGGCTCAAGCAAATCGGGTCATACCGGTGCTGCTGCTCGACGGAGAGGAAGACGGCGCAGCCATTGCTGAGCAAGCATCGCACAACCCCGACCCGGCGCAGCTGGGCTTGACGGCGCGGCACCTGGCGTATGTGATCTATACCTCGGGCTCGACTGGAGTGCCCAAGGGGGTGGCAATGCCCCAATTGGCCCTATTGAATTTGATTCATTGGCATTTTCAACCGAATACCGATTTATCCATTCCAGAAAAGACCTTGCAATTCGCTGCGTTTGGCTTCGATGTTGCATTTCAGGAAGTATTCTCCACTTTATGTTCGGGCGCATGCCTCGTTCTAGTGGGCGAGGAAGTGCGCAGTGACCCGATTGCATTGATCACATTTCTTCACGATCAAGCCATTCAAAGAATATTCCTACCCTTCATTGCTTTACAAAACATAGCTGAAACAGCCGTCTCCTTGAATGCAGCATTGCCGTCACTCAAAAACGTTATCACGGCAGGAGAACAATTACGGATCAGCGCAATGATTAGACAATTCATTGCGCAAGGGCCTGAACGGAAATTGCACAATCATTACGGGCCCACTGAAACGCACGCCGTCTCTGCATTTACGCTAACGAACACGTCTCGTCATTGGCCTACCCATGTCCCCATAGGCCGTCCAATCGCCAACGCTCAACTCTACATCCTCGACGCCCACCTGCAACCGGTGCCGGTGGGAGTAACCGGCGAGATCTACATCGGCGGGGCGGGTGTAGCGCGCGGCTACCTGAATCGGCCGGAGTTGACTGCGGAGCGCTTCCTGCCGGATCCGTTCAGTGCGCGGGCGGAAGCGCGGCTATACAAGAGCGGCGACCTGGGCCGCTGGTTAGCCGATGGCAACATCGAGTATGTAGGAAGGAACGACTTCCAGGTCAAGATCCGCGGTTTCCGGATTGAGCTGGGCGAAATCGAAGCCAGGCTGGCGGCCTGCGAAGGCGTGCGCGAAGCGATTGTGATCGCACGCGAAGACCAGCCGGGCGACAAGCGGCTGGTGGCGTACGTGATCGCGCAAGCAGGGGCAGAAGAAGGGGCCTTGTCGGCAGCGACCTTGCGTGAGCAGCTATCGGCCAGCTTGCCCGAGTACATGGTGCCCAGCGCGTTCGTGACATTGGACGCATTCCCGCTGACCGCCAACGGCAAACTCGACCGCAAGGCGCTGCCGGCGCCGGACAAGAGCGCCGTCGTCAGCCGTGCCTACGAGGCGCCGCAAGGAGAGATTGAAGAGGCGCTCGCGCAGATCTGGCAAGACTTGCTGGGGTTGGCGCAAATCGGGCGCCACGACCACTTCTTCGAGATGGGCGGACACTCGCTGATGGCAGTGCAACTGGTGTCGCGCCTGCGGCAAGTGCTGGATGTCGAAGTTGCCCTGCGCGACCTGTTTGCGCAACCGACGCTGGCAGGCCTGGCCAGCGTCGTCAGCCAAGCGCGGCAAGCGAGCTTAAGCCGGATCGAACGCACCGCGCGCAACCAAGCCTTGCCGCTCTCGTGGGCCCAGCAACGGCTCTGGTTCTTCGACCAACTCGACCATGCTGCCGGCGCGGCCTACCACATGCCGGCCGCACTAAGACTGAAAGGCCAGCTCGACTGTGCGGCGCTGCAAGCGACCCTGGACCGCATCGTCGCGCGTCACGAAGTCCTGCGCACCACGTTCGTGCAAAGCGCAGGCGCAGCCGAACAAAGGATCGCAGCGGCTGATTGCGGCTTCCACCTGGTCACACACGACCTGCGCCACTTGCCCGGGCATGAACAAGCGTTCGCCGTCAGTCGCATCGGCGCAGACGAAGCCCGCCAAGCGTTCGACCTGGCCCAAGGTCCGTTGATCCGCGGCCAACTGCTGCGGCTGGGCGAGCAGGAACACATCCTGCTGATCACCCAGCACCACATCATCTCGGACGGCTGGTCGACCGGACTGCTGGTGCAGGAAGTAACGGCCCTGTATACCGCCTTCAGCCAAGGGCAGCCCGACCCGTTGCCGGCGTTGGCGCTCCAGTATGCCGACTATGCTGCGTGGCAACGGCAGTGGCTGCAAGGCGAAGTGCTGAAAGAGCAAATCGATTTCTGGCACCACCACCTGCAAGGCGCCCCGGCGCTGCTGGAGCTGCCCACCGACCGGGCCCGCCCGGCCGTGCAAAGCTATGCCGGCGGCAGCGTCCAAGTCGAGCTGTCAGCCGAGCTGACGCGTGATTTGAAGGCATTCAGCCAGCGCCATGGCAGCACCCTGTTCATGACCCTGCTGGCCGGCTGGTCGATCCTGCTGGCGCGGCTGAGCGGGCAGTCAGACATCGTGATCGGCACCCCGGTTGCCAACCGCCAGCGCAGCGAGATTGAAGCCTTGATCGGCTTCTTTGTCAACACCCTGGCGCTGCGGGTGCAACTGGCAGACGACCCGAGCGTGGCCGCCCTGCTGGCGCAAGTCAAGGACAGCACCCTGGGCGCCTACGCGCACCAGGACGTGCCGTTTGAACAGGTGGTAGAAGCACTGCAGCCGCCGCGCAGCATGAGCCACAGCCCGCTGTTCCAGGTCATGCTGGCGTTGAACAACACCCCGCGCACGGGTGAGCTGGCGCTGCCCGGGTTGACCCTGAGCGGAGTCGAACAGGAACACCGCACGGCCCACTTCGACCTCACCTTGTCGCTGAGCGAAGTCGACGGTCGGCTCAGCGGCGGCCTGGAATATGCCAGCGACCTGTTCGACGCCGCCACGATAGAACGGCTGGCGGGTCATTTGCAGATCCTGCTCGCCGCCATGGCCGGCGATGCAAGCCAACGGATCAGTCAACTGCCGCTGCTAAGCGACAGCGAACGGCAGCAGCTGCTGATCGGCTTTAACGCGACGCAAGCGCACTACCCGCAGGACCAACTGATCCATCAACTGTTCGAAGCGCAGGCAGCAGCCAATCCGGAAGCGATCGCGGTGGTGTACGAAGAGACCAGCGTCAGCTATGGCGAATTGAATGCGCGCGCCAACCGACTGGCGCATACCCTGATCGGCCTGGGCGTGCAGCCCGACGACAGGGTAGCGATCTGCGTGGAACGCAGTGTTGACATGATAGTCGGCTTGCTGGGGATTTTGAAGGCTGGCGGCGCGTATGTGCCGCTCGACCCGAGCTATCCCCAGGAGCGTCTGGCATACATGTTGGAAGACAGTGCGCCGGTGGCGCTGCTGACGCAGACGGGCTTGCAAGATCGGCTGCCGAATCCGGCTCAAGCAAATCGGGTCATGCCGGTGCTGCTGCTCGACGCAGAGGAAGACGGCGCAGCCATTGCTGGGCAAGCATCGCACAACCCCGACCCGGCACTGCTGGGCTTGACGGCGCGACACCTGGCGTATGTGATCTATACCTCGGGCTCGACTGGAGTGCCCAAGGGGGTGATGGTGGCACATCGCAGCGTGCTGCGATTGGTCATCAATAATCCCTATGTACATATCACCGCGAAGGATTGCTTGGCGCATTGCGCTAATCCGGCATTCGATGCCTCCACCTGGGAAATTTGGAGTGGCTTGCTCAATGGCGCGCGGCTACTCATCATTTCTCAAGCAGTGCTGCTGGATCCTGTCGTATTCGCGCAAGTGCTCGTGAGAGGAACAGTTACTATTTTGCACTTAACGATCGGTCTGTTCAATCAGTATGCCGATGCGCTGGCGACGGTATACCCGACATTGGAATATTTGCTTTTTGGTGGCGAACAAGCTGATGCAAGAACCATTGCGCGAGTCTTGCAACATAACCCGCCACGACATTTAGTGCATTGCTATGGCCCGACAGAAACCACCACCTTCGCCACCACATTCTTGATTGCAGCCGGCAGCATCAGCGAAAGCACGCGCACGGTTCCCATAGGCCGTCCAATCGCCAACACCGAACTCTACATCCTCGACGCCCACCTGCAAGCGGTGCCGGTGGGAGTAACCGGCGAGATCTACATCGGCGGGGCGGGTGTAGCGCGCGGCTATCTGAATCGGCCGGAGTTGACTGCGGAGCGCTTCCTGCCGGATCCGTTCAGTGCGCAGGCGGAAGCGCGGCTATACAAGAGCGGCGACCTGGGGCGCTGGTTAGCCGATGGCAACATCGAGTATGTAGGAAGGAACGACTTCCAGGTCAAGATCCGTGGTTTCCGGATTGAGCTGGGCGAGATCGAAGCCAGGCTGGCGGCCTGCGAAGGCGTGCGCGCAGCGATTGTGATCGCACGCGAAGACCAGCCGGGCGACAAGCGGCTGGTGGCGTACGTGATCGCGCAAGCAGGGGCGGAAGAAGGGGCCTTGTCGGCAACCAACTTGCGTGAGCAGCTATCGGCCAGCCTGGCCGAGTACATGGTGCCCAGCGCGTTCGTGACATTGGACGCATTCCCGCTGACCGCCAACGGCAAACTCGACCGCAAGGCGCTGCCGGCGCCGGACAAGAGCGCCGTCGTCAGCCGTGCCTACGAGGCGCCGCAAGGAGCGATTGAAGAGGCGCTCGCGCAGATCTGGCAAGACTTGCTGGGGTTGGCGCGAATCGGGCGCCACGACCACTTCTTCGAGATGGGCGGACACTCGCTGATGGTCGTCACCCTGATTGAACGCCTGCGCCAGCAAGGTTGGAGCGTCGAAGTGCGCAGCGTATTTACCGCGCCGACCCTGGCCGCACTGGCCGCCAGCATCGCCGATGCCCACGTCACCCCCGGCTTTGTCACGCCGTCCAACCTGATCAGCGCCGATTGTACGGCGATCACGCCAGACATGCTGCCTTTGCTGACGCTGACCCAGGACGAGATAGACCGGATAGTTGGCAGCGTGCCGCAAGGCGCCGCCAATGTTCAGGATATCTACCCCTTGTCGCCGTTGCAAGAAGGCATCCTGTTCCATCACCTGCTGGAAAGGGAGGGCGACGCTTACCTATTGCGATCGCTCATCGCCTTTGATAGCCGCAATCGTTTGGATGGTTTCCTGAATGCCTTGCAGAGGGTGATCGACCGACACGACATCTTGCGCAGCGCCGCCCACTGGCAGGGACTGGCGCAGCCGGTGCAAGTGGTGTATCGCCACGCCCCGTTGCCGATCATTGAACTCACGCTGGATGCGGCAAGCGACGCGCTCCCGCAGATACAGGTGCAAACCGATCCACGCCACCTGCGGCTGGACTTGCAGCGGGCCCCCTTGATGGCCGCCTATGTGGCCGCCGATCCGCACAGCGCCACCTGCTACCTTGCGCTGCTCAACCATCACGTGGTGAGCGATCACGTGACACTCGAGCATATTATCGCGGAGATCCAACTGCTACTGTCAGGGCAAACAGAACGCCTGGCCAAAGCGCTGCCCTACCGTAACTTCATTGCGCAGACGCTGGCCATTCCAGCAGCGGCGCACGAAGCGCATTTCCGGGAACAGTTGGGCGACATCGACGAACCGACGGTCCCGTTTGGTTTGCTCAACATCCAAGGCGATGGCAGGCAGGTAGAAGAAGCCAGTATCAGCCTGAGCGCAGACTTGGCCGAGCGCATCCGCACCAGTGCGCGGCAAGAAGGCGTCACGCCGGCGGTCTTGTTCCATGTGGCATGGGCGCAGGTACTGGGGCAATGCAGCGGGCGTGACGACGTCGTATTCGGCACGGTGCTGTCTGGCCGCCTGCAAGGATCGGAAGGCGCCGACCAAGTGCTGGGCATGTTCATCAACACCTTGCCGGTGCGGGTCAGCCTGGGTGGCACCAATGTGCGGGATCTGGTCGGCACCACCTACCGGCGCCTGAGCGAACTACTGGAACACGAACAAGCTCCGCTGGCGCTGGTCCAGCGCTGCAGCGGGATCAAGGTGCCGTTGCCGCTCTTTACCGCCCTGCTCAATTACCGCCACAGCCATGTCGCGATAGATAACCTTAGCAGGGACGGGAGTACCGACTTGGTCTGGGAAGGGATGCGGATACTGTCGGGCGAAGAACGCACGAATTATCCGTTGACGGTCTCCGTCGACGACCTGGGACAAGGCTTTGCGCTGACTGCGCAATGCGACGGCGTGGATTCGGCGCGCGTCGTCGGCTACCTGCACACTGCAATAGAGGGTCTGGTGCAAGCCTTGATGCACACCCCGCAGCAAGCGGCGCACCTGCTCCCCATTTTACCGGACAGCGAACGGCAGCAGCTGCTGGTCGGCTTTAACGCGACGCAAGCGCACTACCCGCAGGACCAACTGATCCATCAACTGTTCGAAGCGCAGGCAGCAGCCAATCCGGAAGCGATCGCGGTGGTGTACGAAGAGACCAGCGTCAGCTATGGCGAATTGAATGCGCGCGCCAACCGACTGGCGCACACCCTGATCGGGTTGGGCGTGAAACCCGACGACCGGGTGGCGATCTGTGTCGAACGCAGTGTTGAGATGATTGTCGGCCTGCTGGGGATTTTGAAGGCTGGAGGCGCGTATGTGCCGCTCGACCCGAGCTATCCCCAGGAGCGTCTGGTGTACATGTTGCAAGACAGTGCGCCGGTGGCGCTGCTGACGGAGGCTGGATTGCAAGCCACGCTGCCAGCGGGTCACGTGCCGGTGTTGATGCTGGAGCCTGACGCCGAGGGCGGCGCGCAGCCGGGGCACAATCCGGATCTGGCTACACGCGGCTTGGCGCCACACCATTTGGCCTACGTGATCTATACGTCTGGCTCAACGGGGCAACCTAAGGGTGTGATGGTACCGCATCGCAGTGTCGTCAATTTGATCGAGGACTGGCGTTCGCGGTATTTCGAAAAAATCAATAAGCCTGTCGCCGCATCGATGTGGACCAGCTTCGGGTTCGACGTGTCGGTATTTGAGCTGTTTGTCCCGCTATCACTTGGCGGCGTCGTGCATATTGTCCCGGAGTCTGTGCGCGCGACCACTGGAGCGCTGATGGATTGGCTCAATGCTCGCGGAATTACGCACGGCTATCTTCCGCCTTTCTGCATACGTGATCTAGCCCATGTTCCCGATTATGCCATTGCGGCGATGCAACTGAGACATTTATTGGTCGGCGTAGAACCGTTGTACGAAGACGCACTCGCGCGTATCGAGGCGCTCGTGCCAGGATTGAAGATCATGAATGCCTACGGTCCTACCGAAGCGACCATTTACTGTAGCGCCTATTGCAATATTAGCCAACATCACCGTATTGCTCCGATTGGCCGGCCGCTCGCGAACACGCAAATATACATTCTGGATGGAAGTGGCCAACTGGTCCCGGTTGGCGTACCCGGCGAAATTCATGTCGGCGGAGCCGGCGTCGCGCGCGGCTATCTGAACCGCCCTGACCTGACGGCTGAGCGCTTTGTGGCCGATCCGTTCAGTGCGTTGCCACAGGCACGCATGTACAAAACGGGTGATCTAGCGCGCTGGCTGGCGGACGGCAATATCGAATACATTGGGCGCAGTGACTTCCAGGTCAAGATCCGCGGCTTCCGAATTGAGCTGGGCGAAATCGAAGCCAGGCTGGCGGCCTGCGAAGGCGTGCGCGCAGCGATTGTGATCGCACGCGAAGACCAGCCGGGCGACAAGCGGCTGGTGGCGTACGTGATCGCGCAAGCAGGGGCGGAAGAAGGGGCCTTGTCGGCAACCAACTTGCGTGAGCAGCTATCGGCCAGCCTGGCCGAGTACATGGTGCCCAGCGCGTTCGTGACATTGGACGCATTCCCGCTGACCGCCAACGGCAAACTCGACCGCAAGGCGCTGCCGGCGCCGGACAAGAGCGCCGTCGTCAGCCGTGCCTACGAGGCGCCGCAAGGAGCGATTGAAGAGGCGCTCGCGCAGATCTGGCAAGACTTGCTGGGGTTGGCGCGAATCGGGCGGCACGACCACTTCTTCGAGATGGGTGGACACTCGCTGATGGCAGTGCAACTGGTGTCGCGCCTGCGGCAAGTGCTGAATATCGAAGTCGCCCTGCGCGACCTGTTTGCGCAACCGACGCTGGCAGGCCTGGCCAGCGTCGTCAGCCAAGCGCGGCAAGCGAGCTTAAGCCGGATCGAACGCACCGCGCGCAACCAAGCCTTGCCGCTCTCGTGGGCCCAGCAACGGCTCTGGTTCCTCGATCAACTCGACCATGCCGCCGGCGCGGCCTACCACATGCCGGCCGCACTAAGCCTGCAAGGCCAGCTCGACTGTGCGGCGCTGCAAGCGACCCTGGACCGCATCGTCGCGCGTCACGAAGTCCTGCGCACCACGTTCGTGCAAAGCGCAGGCGCAGCCGAACAAAGGATCGCAGCGGCCGATTGCGGCTTCCACCTGGTAACACACGACCTGCGCCACTTGCCCGGGCATGAACAAGCGTTCGCCGTCAGTCGCATCGGCACGGACGAAGCCAGCCAAGCGTTCGACCTGGCCCAAGGTCCGTTGATCCGCGGCCAACTGCTGCGGCTGGGCGAGCAGGAATACATCCTGCTGATCACCCAGCACCACATCATCTCGGACGGCTGGTCGACCGGACTGCT
>NZ_JAHTGR010000046.1:0-9917 GCF_019166075.1 Duganella violaceipulchra
ACGACCACAAGTACACCTACAGCCACCTGGGCTACAACCTCAAGATCACCGACATGCAGGCCGCCTGCGGCCTGGCCCAGATCGACCGCGCGCCCGGCTTCATCCAGGCCCGCAAGGACAACTTCGCCTACCTGAAGGAGCGGCTGCAGTCGTGCGCCGAGTTCCTGATCCTGCCGGAGGCGACCGAGCATTCCGATCCGTCGTGGTTCGGCTTCCCGATGACCCTGAAGCCGGAGGCGAACGTCTCGCGCGTCGACCTGCTGACCTACCTGGACCAGCACAAGATCGGCACCCGCCTGCTGTTCGCCGGCAACCTGACGCGCCAGCCCTACATGATCGGCCGCAACTACCGCGTCTCGGGCGAACTGACCAACACCGACCGCGTGATGAACGACACCTTCTGGATCGGTGTGTTCCCCGGTCTGACGCGCGAGATGCTGGACTTTGCGGTCGACAAGCTCGAAGCCTTCTTTGGCGTGAACTTCTAAAGGCCGCCATGAGTTTGCCGGAACCCTCCCACCACGCCTATCTCGGGCCCTACCTGTCGACGCTGCCGCAGAACGCCCGCCTGCTGGTGCAGGCAGGCGCCACCGACGGCGCCTTGGCGCGCAAGTACCGCGCCAATTATCCGGCCAGCTCATGGCTGGTGGCGGACGCCGACGCCGCGCAGGCCCAGCAGGCGCGCGAGTACGCCGACCGCGTACACCAGGTCGACCTGGAGCACGCCGGCGACACCTTCTACAAACATCTGGAATGGGCCGATGGCTGGATCTTCGACGGCACGCTGGAGCAATTGCAGGAGCCCGGCAAGGTGCTGGCGCAGGTGCGCAAGGTGATCCAGTGCGACGCCTGCATCGTCGCCCGCATCGCCAACGCCCGCTACTGGAATGCGCCGGCCGCGCAGCCGCGCCAGCACCTGGGCATAGACGGCATCCTGGCCCTGTTCGAGCAACACGGCTTCCGCGTCGTCAACGGCGTCATGCTCAATCCTGCGCCCTTGCCGCCGGCCGTGGCCGATGCGCTGCAGCTGCGCGCCGCGCAAACCGGCGTGCCGCTGGACGTGCTGATCGACGACGCCCAGCCTTCCCACTACCTGATCAAAGCCATGCCCGCGTGATGAACGATACACCGCTCTACTATTGCATTGCCCACGCGCCTTTCGACTGGAAGATGCCCAACTTCATGACCATGCTGGGCTCCGGCGACTACGTGCCGGAGTCCGGCCTGGCGATGAGCAAGCTGCTGACGCCCGAGCAGGCGCTGCGCAACCGCTACCTTGGCGAGTACCTGGCGCTGTTTGAAATCCGCCGCATGCTGATCGCCAGCAAGGCCGAGGGCTTTGTCGGTTTCTGCCACTATCGCCGTTTCGCGCTGACCGACCCGGTCGGCACGCTGGCGGGCTTCAACTACCATGCCCATCCGGACGTGCTGGCCCAGGTCCGGCCCGAACACTTCTACGCCGACGGCAAGACGCCGATCGTGCCGATCGCGGTGACGTTCGCCGGCTCCATCATGCAGCAATACCAGTCCAGCTGCGTGCTGCGCGATTTGCTGACCTTCTTCGGCGACGCCATCGATTGCGGCGTCATCACCGATCTCGAGGCCGCCAATTTCCTGAGCGGCAATACCTTCATCCCGGCGCCGACCGTGGCCTACATCCCGGTGAGCTGGTTCGTCGAGATCGTGCACGCGCTGGAACTGGTGATGTCGCGCTACTATCGCCATCACCACATCGAGCGCGAAGGCTATCTGGCGCGCAGCATGGCGTTCTGCTGCGAGCGGCTGCAAGCCTTCCTGCTGGCCAAGCACATCCTCGCGTGGGGCGCCGACCAGGTGATCTCGCGCCCGCTGGTGCTGCTCGACGCCAAACTTCCACGTCCCTGACACTGAACAACCCCATGAAAATTGTCCCCACCGACATCGCCGGTTGCTTCCTGATCATCCCAGACATCCGACGCGACGAACGCGGCAGCTTCGTCAAGGTCTTCCACGAAGACATCTTCCGCGAGCACGGCCTGGCCACCGACTATGCCGAGGAATACTACTCGGCCTCGCATCGCAACGTGGTGCGCGGCCTGCACTTCCAGACCCCGCCGCACGACCACGCCAAGCTGGTGTATTGCGTGCAGGGCTCGGTGATGGACGCGGCGCTGGACTTGCGGCGCGGCTCGCCCACCTACGGCCACAACCTGATGCTGGAACTGAGCGCCGCCAACGGCCACATGCTATACCTGCCGCGCGGCCTGGCCCACGGCTTCTGCACGCCGAAGGAACCGGCGATGATGGTCTACAAGGTCACCGCCACCTACGCCCCGGACCACGATGCCGGGCTGGCGTGGGACAAGGCCGGCATCGACTGGCCGGTCAAGGAGCCGATCATGTCGGCGCGCGACCGCCAGTTCGGCGCGCTGGCCGATTTCGACACGCCGTTCGTGTTTGACGGCGGCCAGCCATGAGCGCGCGCCGCGCCCTGCTGACCGGCGCCAGCGGCTTTGTCGGCGCCGCGCTGACGCGCCGCCTGCTGGCCGACGGCTGGGAGGTGCACCTGCTGCTGCGCGAAGGCTCGTCGAGCGCCGGCTTGCCGCCGGAGGGCGAACGGCTGCATCTGCACCGCCACAACGGCGACACGCTGCAACTGATCGACATCATGCGCGCCGCCGCGCCGGAAGCCGTGTTCCATCTGGCCTCGCTGTTCCTGGCCACGCACAAGCCGGAAGATGTGACGCGCCTGATCCAGTCCAACCTGCTGTTCTCGACCCAGCTGGCCGAAGCGATGGCCGCCTGCGGCGTGCGCCACCTGGTCAACACCGGCACCTCGTGGGAGCACTACGAGGACGAGGCGTACAACCCGGTCTGCCTGTACGCCGCCACCAAGCAGGCCTTCAGCGCGCTGCTGCGCTACTACGTCGAAGTGCACGGCTTGCGGGTGGTGACGCTGAAATTGTTCGACACCTACGGCGCCGGCGATCCGCGGCCCAAGGTGCTGAATTTGCTCAAGAGGGTGGCGCTGGAAGGCAGCTCGCTGGGCATGTCGCCGGGCGAGCAGCTGATGGACCTGGTCTACATCGACGATGCGGTGCAGGCCTTCATCACCGCGTATGAACGGCTGGCCGACGGCCGCCAGCAAAACGCCATGGAAGAGTATGGCGTCTCCAGCGGCAACGCACTGCCGTTGCGCGAACTCGCCGCGCTGTATGCGCAGGTCAGCGGCAAGCCGCTGGCGATCGCCTGGGGCGGCCGCCCCTACCGCGAGCGCGAAGTGATGGTTCCATGGAGCACCTACCAGGCCTTGCCCGGCTGGCAGCCCACAACCGACCTGGCCACCGGACTGGCGCTGTTCCACAACGCCGCTTCCTGACCGGCCAGCCGGCGCAGGCGCCGGCGAAATTCGTTACGGTTCGCGGATCGATTCGTCCAGCGCCCGGGTCAGCGGGTACAGCAGGTAGGACATCACGGTGCGGTGGCCGACCACGATCTCGGCCGATAAGGTCATGCCCGGCAGCAGCTGGGAACCCGGGGTCATCTTCTTCAGCTTGCCCGTGTAGGGAATCCGGCTCAGGTAGTAGGCGTCCAGCCCGCCGCCGTTCTTGTCGCTCTGTTCGCGCTTGAAGGCGTCCTGGCTGATGGTGCGCACCTTGCCGTCCAACATGCCGTGCTGCTGGAACGAGAAGGCGTCGACCTTCAGGTGCACCAGCGCGCCCGGCTTGATGTAGCCGATGTCGAGCGAATCGATCTGCACTTCCGCCTCCAGCTCGGCGCCCAGCGGCACCAGCGTGAACAGGGGCTCGGCCTCGCGCACGATGGAGCCGACCGACAGCTTGCCGATCTCCAGCACCACGCCGTCGGCCGGCGCCACCATGTTGATCGCCCTGTGGCGCTTGTCGGCCTTGGCCAGCTGCTCGTTGATGCCGTCGCGGTCGCGCGAGGCGCTCAGCAGGTCTTCCATGGTCTTCTGCCGCCAGCTCTTGTCGAAGGCGGCGCGCTCGGCCTGGGCCGACGCCAGCTCGCTGGCCATCTCGACCGCCTTGTTGCGCTGCAGGTCCATGTCGCGCTCGACTTCGAGGCGGCGGTCGCGCGCTTCCAGCAGGTGCATCTTGGCGCCGAACTGCTCGGCCATCAGCTGTTCCTGCATGGCTTCCACTTCGCGCAGCGATTTGACGCGCTGGGCCAGGATCACCTGGTCGTGCTTGTTGGTCTCCAGGCCGGCCTTGAGGCGCGCGATGTTCTGGTCCATCTTGGTCTTCTGCGCCTCGAAATTGCCCTTGCGCTCGTTCGACAGCTGCGCCTGCAGCAGCGTGTCGGCGTTCGATTTGCCGTTGGTGACGGCGCCCGGCTGGCCGGCCAGCTCGGCGCGCAGGCCGGCGGTCTGGGTGTCCAGGCTGTCGAGCCGCACGCGCAGCTGCTGCTCGTCGGCGGCGGTGAAGGTCGGGTCCAGACGGGCCAGCACCTGGCCTTTTTTCACCACCTGGCCGACCCGCACCTCGATGCTCTGGATGATGGAGGTGTCGAGCGGCTGCACCACGATGTTGGGCAACGGATTGACCAGGCGGCCGTGGGCGACCACGATCTTCTCCACCGGCGAGAAGCTGGCCCACAGGATGAAGAAGGCGAACGCGCCGATCAGTACGTGCAGCGTGAGGCGCACGAACTTCGGCAGCGGGCCGCGCTCGATGGCGTCCGCATCGGGCAGGAACTCGATTTCGGTCTCGTCCTTGCGGCGGCGCTTGAGGCTTAGAGGTGACTTGTTTGCTGGTTCCATAAGTGCTGGTAAGTGTCGCTACTGGTGAGCAGTTCTTCGTGGCGGCCGGCGTCCACCAGCCGGCCCTGTTGCATGACCATGATCTTGTCGGCGTTGACCAGGGTCGACAGGCGGTGCGAGATCATCACCACCGTGCGGCCGACCGCGATCTTCGACAGGTTGTTGATGAAGATGGCTTCCGACTCCGGGTCCAGCGCCGAGGCCGCTTCATCGAGGATCAGGATGCGCGGCTTGGCCACCAGGGTGCGGGCGATCGACAGCCGCTGCTTCTGGCCGCCGGACAGGTTGGAGGCGTTCTCCTCCAGGATGGTGTCGTAACCCATCGGCAGGCGCTCGATGAACTCGTCGGCGCCGGCGGCGGCGGCCGCTTCCACCAGTTCCTCGAAGGTGGCGTCCGGCTTGGTGACGGACAGGTTTTCGCGCACCGTGCCGCGGAACAGGAAGTTCTCCTGCAACACCACGCCGATCTGGCGCCGCAGGTGCGACAGCTCGATCTCGCGGGCGTCGATGCCGTCGAAGCGCACGATGCCTTCCTGCACCGGATACAGGCCCTGGATCAGCTTGGTCAAGGTGGTCTTGCCGGAGCCGGAGCGGCCGACGATGCCGACCACGGTGCCCGGCTCGATGGTGAAGCGGGCCTTGTCCAGCGCCATCGCCTGCGCGCCCGGATAGCGGAAGGTGACGTCGTCGAAGCGGATCTCGCCCTGCAGGATGGGACGCAGGCCGTTGGCGCCGGCGCGCCCTTCCGGCGCGCGGTTCATCACCTCGCCCAGCATGCGCACCGACAGCGCGGTTTCCTGGTATTCATTGACCAGGCCGACGATGGAAATCAAGGGTTGCGTGACCCGGCCCGACAGCATCTGGAAGGCGATCAGCGCGCCCACCGACAGCGTGCTGTCGAACACGTCGGCGGCGCCCACCACGATCAGCGTCACCGGCAGCAGCTTGCCGAGGAAGTCGGTGACGGCGTTGCCGGCGATCGAGATCTGGCCGACCCGGAAGTGCATGGTGATCGCCTCGGCCGAGCGCTGGTCCCAGATGCGGCGCTGCGACGGTTCGATCGCCAGCGCCTTGACGGTGCGCATGCCGTGGATGGTCTCCACCAGCATGCCCTGGCGCTGGCCCTCGGCCGCGTACAGCGCGTTGAGGCGGCGCTGGAAGGTCGGCACCATGGCCATCACCACGCAGGCGATCAGGCCGGCGAACAGCAGCACGATCATCGCCAGCTTGAACGAATAGCTGAACAGGATGGGCACGAACACCACCAGCGCGATCAGGTCCAGGCCGGTGAAGAACAGGCGGCCGGTGAGGAAGTTGCGGATCTTTTCCAGCTGCTGCATGTGGCGCGTGACCACGCCGGCGCTGGTGGTCTCGAAGAAGTCGATCGGCAGCGACAGCAGGTGGCCGAACACGCGGCGCGTGAGCCGCATGTCGATCTTGTTGGAGGCGGCCAGGGTCAGCGTCTGGCGCAGGAAGCCGAAGGTGGCGTCGAACACCAGCGCGGCGACGATGCCCACGCCCAGCACCTGCAAGGTGGTCACGCTCTGGTGGGTGAGCACCTTGTCGATCACCAGCTGGAAGAACACCGGCGAGGCCAGCGCCAGCAGCTGCATGGCGATGGCGGCGATGAAGATGTCGCGGAACGCGGCCTTCTGCTTGAGTATCTCGGGGATGAACCAGCGCAGGCCGAACGGCTGGTTGGGGTCGGACAGCTTGTGCTGGCGTTTGATGAACAGCACTTCGCCGCCCCAGCGCCGCTCGAACTCGCTGCGCGCCACCATCACCACGGTGGCGTTGGCGCTGGCCGGGTTGAGCACGGCGACGGTGTCCTCGGCGCCGGCGGTGTCGTCGCCCGGCTTGACGCCGACCACGATCACCATATTGCCGTCGTTCAGGCGCGCCATCAGCGGGAACACGCCGCCCTGGGCCATCAGGCGCGACCAGGTCAGGCGGTCGGCCTTGGCCTTGAGGCCGATGTCGGAGGCGATGCGCAGCAGCGCGCCGTTGCCCGGCTCTTCCGCGCGCAGCGCGTAGTCGTCGATCAGACGTTCCGGATTGATTTGCAAACCGTGATGCTGCGCGATGGCCGTCAAACACTGTATCGCGGTATGGGGAAATTTATCGTGCATAAGCCTGATCAAGGTTAAAACTTGCATTGGCGCACTATCGAGCCAGCCTTCGGATTCTAACCTAGTGCAGTGCCTGGCGGAGGGTTTTGTGTTGCTGAAATACCGACCGGTTTACCGCCCTGTTCGCCGGCTCAAAAAAAAACGGCAAGACCCGCAGGTCTTGCCGTCCTTACTTCCTTATCGGAAGCTGGTTACTTGGCAGCCAGGAAGCCGCTGTGGTTGCCGCCTTGCAGCGCTTTCAGTCGCAGCGCATCGTCGGTGGCGGCGGCGTTGCTGGTCGCGGTCAGCTTGTTGTCGTAATTGCTGATCGCGTCCGCCATCGCGGCCACTGCCGTGTTGACGCTGTTCGGCACTTCCAGCTTGGCGGTGGTGGTCACCGTCGTCGCCGCCGCGTCGAAGCTCGACATCGCCGCCGACAGGTCGCTGACCGAGGCGCTCAGGCTGGTCGCCGCCGTGCTGCTCATCTGGAACCAGACGTCCGCCGCTGCGTGGCTGGCGCCGTCGCTGGTTTCGAAGGTCGACGTGATGCCCACAATGTTGCCATTGTTGAGCGACGCGTTCTGTTTCGCATCCAGGTTCAGCTTGGTGATGCCCAGGTCGGCCAGCGATTTCAGCTCGTCCGCCTGGCTGACGCCGTCGGCATTGCCGTCGACCCAGACCCGCAGATTGCCGAAGGCGCTGTCCTTGGCGTCGACCACGCCGTCGGCGTTGGTGTCGAGCTCGCCCAACGCGGTGTAGCCGTTGGTGGCTTTCTGGCCGTTGGCCAGCGTGGTGCCGGAACCGAACAGCTCGCTACCGTCGTTGATCACGCCGTCGCCGTTGCGATCCAGGGCCAGCAGGCCGTCGCCACCGCCCACCCAGCCGGTGTTGACTTTGCTGCCGTTAGCCAGCAGGTCGAAGTTCACGCCGGCCGCCAGGCCCAGGGTGTTGATGCCGTTGCCGTTCAGGTCCAGCACGATCGGCGTACCCAGTGGCGAAGGCAGTGCCGCGATCTGGTCGGTGGTCAGGCCAGGCACTTGGGCGCTGGTGATGGCGCACACTTGCGAGGTCGTCATCGAGTGGATCTGGTCGGTCGTCAGGCTATGCAGCTGCGCGGTGCTCAGCGCGGCGATCGACGAGGTCTTCAGGCCCACCAGGTCGGCCGTCTCGATGGCCACCAGCTGGTTGGTCGACAGCGCCTTGATCTGGCCGGTCGTCAAGGCCTGCATCTGCTGGCTCGACAGCGCGACGATCTGGTCGGTCGTCAGCGCGGCGAGCTGCGCGGTCTGCAGCGAGGCGATGACCGAGGTCTTCAGCGCGGCCATGTCCTCGGTGCCCAGCGCGGCGACCGCGGCGGTCGCCAGGGCGGCCACCTGGCCGGTGCTCAGCACGCCTACCTGCGTCGAGCTCAGCGCGACAACCTGGTCGGTGGTCAGGCCGGCGGCGAGGTTGGCGGTGCTCAGCGCGGCGACCTGGGCGGTGCTCAACGCCACCACCTGGTCGGTGGTCAGCGCAGCGACCTGGGCCGATTTCAGCGAACTGATGACGCCGGTCTTCAGCGCACCGATGTCGCCGGTTTCGATGGCGGCGATGGCGCTGGTGCCCAGCGCGTTCACTTGCGCCGTGCTCAGCGAACCGAGCTGGGTCGACGACAGCGCCACCACCTGGTCCGTGGTCAGGCCGCTGGCCAGGTTGGCGGTGGTCAGCGACGCGATCTGGGCGGTCGACAGCGCGCCGACCTGGTCGGTCGTCAACGCGGCCAGCTGGGCGGTGCGCAGGCCGCTGATGGCGGCGGTCTTCAGCGAACCGAGGTCGGCCGTTTCGATCGCGGCGATGGCGCCGGTGCTCAGGCCAGCCACTTGCGCGCTGGTCAGGGCGCCGACCTGGGTCGCGCTCAGCGCCACCACCTGGTCGGTGGTCAGCGCCGCGGCCTGGTTGGTGCTCAGGCCGGCGATCGCCGCGGTTTTCAGTCCGCCGATATCGGCCGTTTCAATCGCGGCGATGTCGTTGGTGCTGAAGGCGCTCAGCTGGGCCGAGCTCAAGGCGCCGATCTGGTTGGACGACAGCGCGACGACCTGGTCAGTGGTCAGCGCCGCGACGCTGGCGGTGGTGAAGGACGCCACTTGCGCGGTGGTCAGCGCCGTCAGCTGGTCGGTGGTCAGCGCCGCCAGTTGGGCCGTCTTCAGCGAGGCGATGATGGCGGTCTTCAGGCCGACGATGTCCGCCGTTTCGATGGCGGCGATATCGCCGGTGGTCAGGGCGCCGAACTGGTTGGTGCTCAGCGCGCCCAGCTGGTTCGAGCTCAGGGCGACGATCTGGTCGGTGCTCAGGCCCGAGGCCAGGTTGGCGGTGGTCATGGAGGCCACTTGCGCGGTGCTCAGCGCACCGATCTGGTCGGTGGTCAGGGCGGCGGTCTGCGCGGTGCTCAGGGCGCCGATGGCGGCGGTCTTCAGCGCGCCAAGGTCGGCCGTCTCGATCGCGGCGATCGATGCGGTGCCCAGCGCGGCGATTTGAGCGCTGCTCAGGCCACCGATCTGGACGCTGCTGAAGGCGACGATCTGGTCGGTCGTCAGGGCCTTGGCCTGGTTGGTGCTCAGGCCGGCGATGACGGCGGTTTTCAGCGCGCCGATGTCGGCCGTTTCAATCGCGGCGATATCGTTGGTGCTGAAGGCGCTCACCTGGGCCGAGCTCAAGGCGCCGAACTGGGTGGACGACAGCGCGACGACCTGGTCGGTGGTCAGCGCCGCGACGTTGGCGGTGGTGATCGCCGCCACTTGCGCGGTGGTCAGGTTGGACAGCTGGTCGGTGGTCAGCGCCGCCAGTTGCGCCGTCTTCAGCGCGGCGATGATGCTGGTCTTCAGGCCGACGATGTCGGCCGTCTCGATGGCGGCGATGTCCTGGGTCGACAGGGCGCCGAATTGACCGGTGCTCAGCGCGCCCAGCTGGTTCGAGCTCAAGGCCACGATCTGGTCGGTGCTCAGGCCCGAGGCCAGGTTGGCGGTGGTCATAGCGGCCACTTGCGCGGTGCTCAGCGCGCCGATCTGGTCGGT
>NZ_JAHTGR010000047.1:0-9557 GCF_019166075.1 Duganella violaceipulchra
CATCGAGCACGTACACCTGGGTGTTGGCGATCGGACGGCCGATCGGGATGCTGCGCGCCCCGGCCGGCACTTCATCAATCTCGTAGGTGGTGGCGAAGGTCGTGGTCTCGGTCGGACCGTAGCCGTTAAGCAGATGCCGCGGACGGCTGGTTGCCAAGACCTTGCGCACCACCTGCGGGTCGAGCGCGTCGCCGCCGACGATCAGGTAGCGCAGGCCGCCGAAGGCCGGCGCCAGCGCGTCGGCGTACTGGTTGAACAGCCCCACCGTCAGCCACAGCACCGTCACGCCTTGTTGCCGCAACGCCGCGCACAGGCGCGCCGGATCGAGCACCGTATCCTGGTCCAGCACCACCACGGCGCCGCCGTTGAGCAGCGGCGCCCAGACCTCCATCGTGCTGGCGTCGAACGCCGGGTTGGCCGCGAAGCCGACCTTGTCGTCCGCCGTGAAATCAGCGTAGCCGTTGTTGACCACCAGCTTGTGCACCGCGCGATGCGGCACCGCCACCCCTTTCGGCGTGCCGGCCGAGCCGGAGGTGTACATCACATAGGCGGCGGCGCCGCTATCGCAGGCCAGGCCCGGATTGCCGTCGCCGTGGGCGGCGATGCGCGCGTCATCGAGCAGCAGCTGCGGCAGCGCCGCCGGCAGCGCCAGCGGCCGCGCCGCCAGCACCAGCCTGGCGCCGCAGTCGGCCAGCATCGCCGCCTGGCGGGCCGGCGGCAGCACCGCGTCCAGCGGCACATAGGCCGCGCCGGCCTTCAGGATCGCCAGCTGGGCGATGACCAGTCCGGCCGAGCGCTCCAGGCAGGTCGCCACGCAGTCGCCCGCGCCGACCCCTTGCGCGATCAGCTGGTGCGCCAGGCGGTTGGCCTGCGCATTGAGTGCCGCGTAGCTGAGCGTACTCTGGTCGTGCACCAGCGCCACGGCCTGTGGCCGCAGCGCCACCTGTTGTTCGAACACCTGGTGCACACCCAGTTCGGACGGATAGGCGGCGTCGCTTGCGTTCCAGTCGAGCAGGATCTGCTCGCACTGCGCTTCGCTCAACAGCGGCAGATCCGCCACCAGCACGGCGTCGTCCGCCACCAGCGCTTCGAGCAGCGTGCGCCAATGGCCAACGTAGCGCGCCATCGTCGCCTGGTCGAACAGCGCGGTCGCGTATTCCAGCGCACCCACGATGGCGCCCTCGGACTCCTGCAAATTGAGCGACAGGTCGAACTTGGCGCTGGCCTGGCCGGCGGCCACCCCCGACAGCGTCAACCCCGGCAGCGCCAGTTCGGTTTCCGGCGTATTCTGCCAGGCGAACATTGCCTGGAACAGCGGCGCGTGCGCCATGCTGCGCACCGGCTGCACCAATTCCACGATCTGCTCGAACGGCAGATCCTGATGGCGCTGCGCGGCCAGCACCTGGTCGCGCGCATGATGCAGCAGTCCGGCCACCGTCGGCGCGCCGCCCACGTCCAGGCGCAGCGCCAGCGTATTGACGAAGAAGCCGATCAGCGGCTCCAGCTCGGCGCGTTCACGCCCGGCCATCGGGCTGCCGATCACCACCTGGTCCTGACCGGACAGGCGCGACAGCAACGCTCCCCAGCTGGCCAGCATGGTCATATACAGCGTCACGCCATGGCGCTGGCTGAGGCGTTTCAGCTTCGCGCTCAGCGCGGCGTCGAACGCCACCTCGATGGCGGCGCCGGCATAATCCTGGCGCGCCGGTCTTGGACGGTCCGTCGGCAGTTCCAGCAAGCCGGGGGCGCCGGCCAGCGTCCGCAGCCAGTAGTCCGATTGCGCCTGCAGGCGTTCGCCTTGCAGGTTGTCGCGCTGCCAGAGCGCGTAATCGGCGTATTGAATCGCCAGCGGCGGCAGGCCGTCCATAGCGTCGCGCAGGAACGCCGTGTACAGCGCGCCCAGCTCCCTGATCAGCACACCCATCGACCAGCCGTCCGAGACGATGTGGTGCATCGTCACCAGCAGCACATGTTCCCGCTCGCCGAGCGCGATCAGGCGCGCGCGGATCAGCGGCCCACGCTCCAGGTCGAAGGCGGCGCCGGCCTCGATCGCGCTCAGGCGCGTGAGCTCCCGCTCGCGTTGCGCGTGCCCGCGCAGGTCGTGTTCCACTACCGCCATCCCGCAATCGGCGGCGCCGATCACCTGCACCGGCGCGCCGTCGACATGGCGGAAAGTGGTGCGCAGTGCCTCATGCCGGGCCACCACGCCGTCGAGCGCGCGCAGCAGCGCGGCGCGGTCCAGCGTCCCCACCAGGCGCACGCCGCCGGCGATATGATAGGCCTCGCTGACGCCTTCCATCTGCGCCAGGAACCACAGGCGTTGCTGCGCAAACGACAACGGCAAGGCCGCGTTGCGGTCGGCCGGCGCGATCGGCGCCAGTTCCGCCCGCGCTCCCTGCTGGACGGCGGCCGCGAACTCGCGCAACAGCGGATGCTGGAATACCGCCGCCAGCGGGACTTCCAACTTCAACGCCTGGCGCACGCGCGTGAGCATCTGTATCGCCAACAGCGAATGGCCGCCCAGTTCGAAGAAGTTGTCGTGCCGGCCGACCTGCTCCAGTTGCAGCAGCTCGGCCCAGATCGTGGCCAGCGTCTCCTCGACCTGGCCCTGCGGCGCGTCGTAGCCGCGCGCGGCGTAGGCGTCGCCGTCCGGCGCCGGCAGCGCCTTGCGATCGAGCTTGCCGTTCGGCGTCAGCGGCAGCTCATCCAGCACCACGAAGGCGCCGGGCACCATGAATTCCGACAGCGTCCGGCCCAGCTGCGCGCGCAGCGCGGCGATGTCGAGCTCCATGCCGTCCTGGGCCGCCACGTAGGCCACCAGGCGCTGGTCGCCCGGCTGGTCTTCGCGCGCCAGCACCACCGCCTCGCGCACGCCGGCGCAGGCGGCCAGCGCCGCCTCGATTTCGCCCAATTCGATGCGGAAGCCACGGAGCTTGACCTGGAAGTCGTTGCGGCCCAGGTATTCGATATTGCCATCGTCCAGGAAGCGCGCCAGGTCGCCCGTCTTGTACAGCTTCGCTTCGGCCACGCCGGCAAACGGATCGGCGACGAAGCGTTGCGCCGTCAGTTCCGGTCGATGCAGATAACCGCGCCCCACCTGCACGCCGCCGATATACAGCTCGCCGGCCACGCCCAGCGGAACCGGACGCATCGCCTCATCAAGCAGGTAGATGCGGGTGTTGGCGATCGGCCGCCCGATCGGCACCATGGCGCGCGTATCGCCCGCCACACTGGTCCAGGCCGTGACATCGACCGCCGCCTCGGTGGGGCCGTACAAATTGTAGAGCTGCGCGCCCGGCAGGCCGCCATGCAGGCGCTGCGCCAGCGCCGCCGGCAAGGCCTCGCCACTGCACACCACCCGCGTCACGCTGCCGCAAGCGCTCAACCGCCCGTGTTCCAGGAACACCTGCAGCATCGACGGCACGAAGTGCAGCGTCGTGACGCCTTCGCGTTCGATGGTCTCGCTCAGATACGCCGGGTCCTTGTGTCCCTGCGCCCTGGCCATCACCAGCCGCGCGCCGCAACTGAGCGGCCAGAAGAATTCCCACACCGATACGTCAAAACTGAACGGCGTCTTTTGCAGCACCACGTCCCGCGCGCTGAGCGCGTAGGCCTGCTGCATCCACACAATGCGGTTGACCACGCCCGCGTGCGCGTTCATCGCGCCCTTCGGCTGCCCGGTCGAACCGGAGGTGTAGATCACGTAGGCCAGATGCGACGGCGTCAGCGCCCCCCGCGCCAGATTGTGCACGGCCTGCGCGCGCCATGGCCCATCCTGCGCCTCCAGGTCGATGCGGGGCGCATCGCCGCCGATGCCGGCCAACGCCTGCCGGCCGGCGCCGTCGAGCAGCACCGCCAGTGGCGCGCTGTCGGCCAGCATGTAGGCCAGCCGTTCATGCGGATAATCCGGATCGAGCGGCACGTAGCAACCACCCGCCTTCAGGATGGCCAGCAAGGCCACCACCATGCCCACGCCGCGCTCGGCGCACACCGCCACCCGCGCGTCCGGCGCCACGCCCAGCGCCGCCAGATGGCGCGCCAGCTGGTTGGCCCGCTCGTTGAGCTGGCGGTAGCTCAGGCTGTCGCGCTCATCGCTCACGGCCACCGCCTCCGGGCTCGCCGCCGCCTGGCGCTCGAACAGCTCATGCAGGCAAAGCTCCGGTTCCCCCGCCGCGTCCGTGGCGTTCCATTGTTCCAGCATCAGCCGCAGTTCGTCCTGCGGCAGCACGTTCAGCGCATCGAGCGCCGCCGCCGGCCGGGTTTCCAGCGCGTTCACCAGTTGTGCCAGAGCCTCCTGGACATAGGCGCCCACGCGCTCGGCCGATATCGATTGATCGACCTGCACCGTCAATACGAAGTCTTCGCCCAGATCGTCCACCGACAAGGTCAGCGGATAGTTGGTGCGCTCTTCGCCACCGATGACATTGACGCCTACCCAGGCGTCATTGGATTGCTGCTGCGCGTCGCCCGCCTCGACCACGCTGTGGCGGTAATTGAGCAGCGACGAGAACAGCGGCGTCTGCGCCGCCACGCCGCTGCAGCGCTGCGCCAGGGCCAGCGACGCATGCTCGTGCCGCAGCAGCTGCGTCAGCAGCGTGTGCGTGCCGCGCACGCCCTGGGCAACGCCCCGGTCGTCGACGCTGATGCGCACCGGCAGCGTATTGATGAACATGCCCAACACCCGGTCGGAACCGGCGCCGCCCTGCATGCGGCCGAACAGCACCGTGCCGAACACCACGTCGCGGCGTCCCGACAGGCGCGCCAGCACCTGCGCCCAGGCCAGGTGCATCAGGCTGGCGACACTGACGCCCTGCGCGCGCGCCTGCGCACGCAGCTGCAACGCCAACGCGGACGGCAACTGCTGCTCTATTTCCCTGATCCGCGAACCATCGCCGCGCACGTCCAGCAGGCCGTATGGCAGGGTCGGCTCGTCGATATCGGCCAGCATCTGTGTGAAGAAGGCCTCATGCTCCGCGCGGCTCACGCCCAGGCGTGCCTGGGCGATGAAGTTACGGAACGGCAGCGCCCTTGGCAGCTCGGCCTCGCGGCCCAGCTGGATGGTGCGGATTTCCTCGACCAGGATTTCCATCGTGGTATGGTCGATCGCCAGATGATGCGCCAGGAACTGCAGCAGCCAGCGCCCGTTGTCCCGGTCCTCGGTCATGAAACCGCGCATCAGCGGCGCCTGGCGCACGTCCATGCGGTAGCCGCGCGGATCGTAGCGGCTGCTCATTTGGTCGGCGATCGCACCGCCGGCCGGATCGAATTCAACCTGCTCGATGTTGAGCGGAGCGTGACGTAGCACCACCTGATGCGGCTCGGCCAGGCCCTCCCACATCACCGCGGTGCGCAGGATGTCGTGGCGGTCGATCACGGTCTGCAGATTAGACAGGAAGCCGTTCAGACGTTCCAGGCTATCGAATTCGATCAGGGTGGGCAGCAGATAGGCGTCGCCTGCGCCTTGTATCATGTGGTGGAACAGTATCCCGGCCTGCAACGGCGCCAGTGGATAGATGTCCTGGATGTTGGCAGCGCCACCCGGCACCAGATTGGTGATGCCGTCGATTTCGTGCTGCGTCAAATGCGTCAGCGGCAGCATGGCCGGGGTGATCGCCGCACAGCCGGCGGCGATGCCATTGGGCGGCACCGTCACATCGGCCTCTCCGGTACCCAGCGCGGTCGCCAACGCCGCGATGGTCGGCGTGCCGAACAGGGTGCGCACGTCGATTTGCATGCCGACCTGCCGCATGCGCTCGATCAGCGCCACCGCCAGCAGCGAATGGCCGCCCAGTTCGAAGAAGTTGTCGTGGCGGCCGACCTGCTCCAGCTTGAACAGTTCGCGCCAGATTTCCGCCAGGCCCTCCTCGGTCTCGCCTTCCGGCGCCTCGTAGCCGCGCCGCGCGTAGGCGTCGCCGTCCGGCGCCGGCAAGGCCTTTTGATCCAGTTTGCCGTTCGGCGTCAGCGGGAACGCATCCAGCGTCACGAAGGCGCTCGGCACCATATAGTCCGACAGGGTGCATCCCAGTTCAAGGCGCAGCTGGCCGGCCTCCGGTTCCGCGCCCGCCTGCGCGACGATGTAGGCCACCAGGCGCTTGTCGCCCGGCTGGTCTTCGCGCGCCAGCACCACCGCCTCGCGCACCCCGGCACAGGCCGACAGCCTGGCTTCGATCTCACCCAGCTCGATGCGGAAGCCGCGGATCTTGACCTGGAAGTCGTTGCGGCCCAGGTAGTCGATGCTGCCGTCGGCCAGGAAGCGTCCCAGGTCGCCGGTCTTGTACATGCGCGCGCCCGCCTCGCCGGCGAACGGATCGTCCAGGAAGCGCTCGGCCGTCAGTTCCGGGCGGTTCAGGTAGCCGCGCGCCACGCCGGCGCCGCCCACATACAGCTCGCCCACCACGCCGATCGGCACCGGCTGCCGGTTCGCGTCCAGGATATAGGTGCGCAGGTCCGGAATGCGCCGCCCGATCGGGCTGGCGCCATGACGCGCCGCGTCGGCCGGCTCCAGCGGACGGTAGGTCACGTGCACGGTGGTCTCGGTGATGCCGTACATATTGATCAATTGCGTGCCGGCGTTGACCGCCCGCGCATACCACGGCGCCAGCAGGCTCGTCTCCAGCGCCTCGCCGCCGAACACCGTGTAGCGCAAGCGGTGCGCGGCCTGGCTCAAGCCCTGCGCCGCGATCAGCTGGCGGAACGCCGTCGGCGTCTGGTTCAGCACCGTCACGCCGCGCCGGCACAGCAACTGGTAGAACTCGTCGGGCGCGCGCGCCACCGACAGCGGCACGATCACCAGCTGGCCGCCGTGCGCCAGCGCCCCCCACATTTCCCACACCGAGAAGTCGAAGGCGAACGAGTGGAACAACGTCCACACATCGTCCGCGCCGAACGAGAACCAGGCGTCCGTGGCGCTGAACAGGCGCACCACATTGGCGTGTTCGATCATCACGCCCTTCGGCGCGCCGGTCGAGCCGGACGTATAGATGATGTAGGCCAGCTGCGCCGGGCCCAGGCCCGCCACCTGAGGATTGGCGTCGGAGTTGTCCTGCCACGCCGCGTCCTGCGCCAGGTCGATGCGCGGCGCATCGCCGACCGAATCCGCCACCCCGGCCAGCGCCGCCTGTCCGGCGCCGTCGACCAGCACCGCCTGCGGCGCGCTGTCGGCCAGCATGTAGGCCAGGCGGTCCTGCGGATAGGCCGGATCGAGCGGCACGTAGCCGCCGCCGGCCTTGAGCGTGGCCAGCACCGCCACCATCATCCCGACGCCGCGCTCGACGCAGATCGCCACCCGCGTGTCCGGACCCACGCCCAGGCCGCGCAGGTGGTGCGCCAGCCGGTTGGCCTGCGCGTTCAACTCGCCGTAGCTTACCGCGCGGTCCCCATGGACCAGCGCCACCGCCGACGGATCGCGCGCGGCCTGCTCCTCGAACAGCTGGTGCACGCAACGATGTGCCGCCGGCGCGACCGCAGCGGCGGCGGTATTGGTGTTCCAGTCCAGCAGCAGTTGCTGGCGTTCGGCCCGGTCCAGCATCTCCAGATCGGCGATACGGGCGGATGGATGGGCCGCGATCGAGGACAGTAAACGGCCGAAATGATTCACCATCCGTTCGATGGTGGATGCGTCAAACAGGTCGGTGCGATACTCGAAACCGGCCGACAACTCGTCGCCCTCCTCCGAGAAGTACAGGGTCAGATCGAACTTCGAACTGGCCAGGTCGGCCACCATCGGCTGCAGCGTCAATCCCGACAGTTCCAGATCGCCCATCGGCGTGTTCAGCAAGACCAACATCACCTGGAAAATCGGCGTGTAGCTCAGGTTGCGCTCGGGCTTCAGGCAGTCGACCAGTTGTTGGAACGCCAGGTCCTGGTTGGCGTGGGCGTCCAGTGCGGTACCGCGCACCTGGCGCAGCAGCGTATCGAAAGACGCCGCGGCGTCGACCTGGCTGCGCAACACCAGCGTGTTGGCGAAAAATCCGATCATCGGCTCGGTCTCGATCCGGCCACGGCCGGCAACGGTGGTGCCGATGCACAGGTCGGACTGGCCGGAATAGCGCGACAGCAGCACATTGAAGGCGGCGGCCAAGGTCATGAACAGCGTCACCTGGAACTGCTTGCCGATCTGGTGCAGGCCGGCGCAAACCGTGGCAGGCACGGTGAATCGGGCGCGGGTGCCGCGATAGGACTGGCGCGGCGGACGCGGACGGTCGGTGGGCAGCGCCAGCAGCTCCGGCGCACCGTCCAGTTGTTTTTTCCAATACTTGAGCTGGGCGTCCAGCGTCGGGCCGCGCAGCCATTCCCTTTGCCAGTGGGAGTAATCCGGATACTGGATAGCCAGCTCCGGCAACGGCGACGGCTGGCCGTGCACCTGGGCGCCGTACAACGCCGCCATCTCTTCCACAATCACACCCATCGACCAGGCGTCGGAGACGATGTGGTGCAGCGTCAGCAGCAAGATATGGTGGCTATCGTCCATCCGCAGCAACACGGCGCGCAGCAGAGGACCGCAGGTCAGGTTGAACGGCGTGTTGGCCTCATCCTGTATCAGCCACTGCGCGCGCGCCTCGCGCTCGCCGGCCGGCAGGCCTCCCAGGTCGGTGACCGGCAATTCCACCCGCAGCACCGGCGCGATCACCTGGCCAGGCTTGCCATCGACGGTGGAGAACGTGGTGCGCAGCGATTCATGGCGGCGCACCATCTCGTTCAAGGCGCCGCACAAGGCGGCGTGGTTGATCTGACCGGACAGGCGCACCGCCGAGGCGATATTGTAGAACGACCGGCCGGGCTCGAACTGGTCATGCACCCACAGACGCTCTTGCGCGTACGAGTGGGGAATGTGGGTCAGATCCGGCGGTCTCTTAAAGACAGGTAAGGTGAGAAAATCGATCCCCTTTTTTTCCAGCAGCGCCTTGAGTTTCTCGCGCTGCGCCAAAGGCAGCTTGTTGATAGCGTCGATCGAGAGATTCTTGTTCATTCTTACCCTTCAGTCTTAGTAATATCAGCCAGTTCATCCAATGCACCCGCCAGCAAATCGTCCAGGTCGAGCTGACCTTCATCACCCTGGGCAGCCTGGATGGTGTCGATCTGCGCGGCCAGGCCGGCCACCGTCGGTGTCTCGAACAGCATGCGCAACACCAGTTCCACGTTGAAGGCCTTGCGGATGCGCGCCAGCACCATCAGCGCGCGCAGCGAGTGGCCGCCCAGCGCGAAGAAGTCGTCGTGGATGCCGACCCGCTCCCGGCCCAGCACCTCGGCGTACAGCCCGGCCAGCGCCTCCTGGGTCGCCGTCACCGGCGCCGCATAGGCGGTCGTCGACGGCGCGTCAACATCCTTGCGGGCGCCCAGCGCCTTGCGATCGACCTTGCCGCTGGAGGTCATCGGCAGCGCATCCAGTCCGGCGATGCTGTGCGGCAGCGCCGCCTGTACCATGCGCACCGCCAGGAACTGGCGCAGGTCCGGCGGCAGCTCGCCGCGCGCCACCACATAGGCGTGCAGCGAGGTCGAACCATCCTCCGCGCTGCGCGCCACCACGGCCGCCTCGGCGATCTCCGGATGGCTCAGCA
>NZ_JAHTGR010000048.1:0-7887 GCF_019166075.1 Duganella violaceipulchra
GAACCAGTGGTCGGTGGCGGCCAGCAGGCGCGTCACGTTGGCATGCTCGACCATGACACCCTTGGGCAGGCCGGTCGAGCCGGAGGTGTAGATGATGTAGGCCAGGTGGCCGGCGTGCAGGCCCAGCGCGGCGGGGTCGGGATTGGCGTCGGCGCGGGCGGCGATGGCGGCCGCTTCGGCGGCGTCGTCGATGGCCAGCGCGGCTGCGCCGGCGGGCAGGGTGTCCAGCAGGGACAGCTGCGTCAGCACGGCGGCCGGGGCGCTGTCGGCCAGCATGTGGGCGATGCGCTCGGCCGGGTAGGCCGGATCGACCGGCACATAGGCGGCGCCGGCCTTGAGGATGGCCAGCAGGGCGGCCACCAGCTCGAGGCCGCGCTCGAGGCAGACGGCGACGCGCTCGCCGGGACGCACGCCGCGTGCCAGCAGATGGTGGGCCAGCTGGTTGGCGCGGCGGTTCAACTGGCCGTAGCTCAGGCTGTGGCCCTCGCACACCAGGGCGATGGCGTCCGGCCGCGCGGCCGCTTGCGCTTCGAACAGGCCATGCAGCAGCTGGCCGCGCGGGTAGTCGGCGCCGCCGGCGTTGAAGCCGGACAGCAGTTGATGGCGCTCGGCCTGGGGCAGGACCTCCAATGCATGGGCTGGCTGGCTGGCGTCGCCGGCCAGCGCGGCGCTGAGCGCCTCGACCGCCGTCAGCAGATAGCCGGCCATGCGTTGCGGATCGATGCCGGCCGCGCACTGCGCCGTCACGCCGAAGCCGTCGCCATAGTCGTCGACCGACAGCGTGACCGGGTAATTGGTCCTTTCCTCCGACGCGATGGCGCGCACGCCGTCCAGCCCGACCGCGCCCGGCGCCGTCGCGGGCCGGTTGTGGCGGTAGTTAAGCAGGGTGGTAAACAGCGGCTGCGGCGCGGCCACGCCGCTGCAGCGCTGGGCCAGCGCCAGCGAGGCTTGTTCATGCGCCAGCAGCTCGCCCAGGTCGCGGTAGCTGTCGCGCACCACCTGGCCGACCGGCCGCGCGCCCAGCGAGACGCGCAGCGGCAGCGTGTTGATGAACATGCCCAGCACCTGGCCGGCGCCGTCGGCGCCCTGCATGCGGCCCGACAGCACGGTGCCGAACACCACGTCGTCGCGGCCGCAGCAGCGCGCCAGCACCTGGGCCCAGGCGGTATGGAACAGCACGGCGGCGGTCACGCCGTGGCGGCGCGCGCCCTCGCGCACCTGGCGCGCCAGCGCCGGGTCCAGCGTCAGGGCGGCCTGGTCGGTGCGGCCGCCGTCATGTTGGACGTCGAGCAGGCCGAACGGCGCGGTCGGCGCGTCGATGTCGGCCAGCCGGCGGCGGAAGTAGTCCTCGTGGGCGGCGGCCGGCACGGCGCGGGCCTGGGCGATGAACTGCCGGTAGGGCAGCGGCGCCGGCAGCTGGTCGCCGTGGCCGTCGAGCAGCGCCTGGATTTCGGCGACGATCAACTCCAGCGTCAGGTGGTCGCTGACCAGGTGGTGGTTGAGCAAGGTCAGCAGCCATGCGCCGGAATCTGGATCGGCCGCCACGGAGGCCGCGATCAGCGGCGCGCGCTGCAGGTCCAGGCGCAGCCGGCGCGGATCGGTGTGCTGGTGCAGTTGCTCGACGGCGTCGCCGCCGGCCTCCAGCGTCAGCGTGTGGACCGGCAGCGGCGCGCGCCGCTGCACCACTTGCACCGGCGTCGACAGCCCGGCCCAGCGCACGCTGCTGCGCAGGATGTCGTGGCGCGCGATGACGCGCTGCAGCGCGTCGAGGAAGGCGTCGAGCCGCTGGCGGCCATCGAACGCAAAGCTGGAGCGGATCAGGTAGGCGTCGCCTTCGCCGCCCAGCAGGTGGTGGAACAGGATGCCTTCCTGCAGCGGCGCCAGCGGATAGATGTCCTGGATGTTGGCGGCGCCGTCGGGCACGCTGTCGACGATCAGGTCGATCTCGTCCTGGGTCAGCGCCACCAGCGGCAGCAGTTCCGGGCGCAGCGCGGTGCAGCCGGCGCCGATCAGGTTGGGCGGCGCCGGCGCGGCGCGCGACGCCGCGTCGCCGGCCGTCAGGCCGGCCGCCATGGCCTGCAGCGTGGGCGCCTCGAACACGGCGCCCACCTCGGCGCTCAGGCCCAGCCGGTGTAGCCGCTCGATCAGCGTGATCACCATCAGCGAATGGCCGCCCAGTTCGAAGAAATGGTCGTCGCGGCCGACCTGTTCCAGGCCCAGCAGCTCGGCCCAGACGGCGGCCAGCGCGGTCTCGGCCGGGCCTTGCGGGGCCTGGTAAGGCCGGGTGGCGACGGCGTCCTGGCCGGGGGCGGGCAGGGCGTTGCGGTCCAGCTTGCCGTTCGGGGTCAACGGCAGCGCCTCCAGCACCACGTAGGCGGCCGGCAGCATGTAGTCGGCCAGCTGCGGCGCCAGCGCGGCGCGCAGCGCGGCCGGCTCGAGCAGGGCGGCGGATGCCGCCGCGCCGCGCTCGGCCAGCAGGTAGGCCACCAGGCGGCGCTCGCCGGGGCTGTCCTGGCGGGCGACGACCACCGCTTCGCGCACGCCGGCGCAGGCGGCCAGGCGCGCTTCGATCTCGCCGAGCTCGATGCGGAAGCCGCGGATCTTGACCTGGAAGTCGTTGCGGCCCAGGTAGTCGAGATGGCCGTCCGGCAGCCAGCGCACCAGGTCGCCGGTGCGGTACAGGCGGGCGCCGGGGCGGCCGCTGAACGGGTCGGCGATGAAGCGCTCGGCGTTCAGCTCCGGGCGGTTCAGGTAGCCGCGCCCGACGCCGGCGCCGCCGATGTACAGTTCGCCCGTGACGCCGATCGGCACCGGTTGCCGTTGCGCGTCCAGCACGTACAGTTCGGTGTTGGCGATCGGGCGGCCGATCGGCGGTGTCCAGTCCACGCCCTCGCCGCGCGCGTGGTCGATGCGGCAGGCCGCCACCACGTCGGTGCATTCGGTCGGACCGTAGCTGTTGACCAGCGTCATCTGCGGATACTGGCGGGCCAGCGGGGCGATGTGCGCCATGCTGATCGGCTCGCCGCCCAGGAAGACGCGCCGCAGGCTGGCCAGCGCCTGGGGCGGCGCCGCCGCAATGATGGGGTAGAAGGCGCTCGGGGTCAGGTTCAGGCTGGTGATGCCCTGGCGCGCGATCTCGGCGGCCAACTGGCGCGGATCGAAGCCGGCATCGGCCAGGTGCAGGCTGGCGCCGCACAGCAGCGGCGCAAAGATATTCTTTTGGGTGAGGTCGAAGCTGAACGAGGTCACCAGCAAGACGCGGTCGTCCGCCGCGAAGTCGTACTCGTCCACGTACCAGTGCAGCAGGTTGGAAAGGCCGGCGTGCTCGATGGTGGCGCCCTTGGGGCGGCCGGTCGAACCCGAGGTGTAGATCACATAGGCGGCGTGCCGCGGGCGCAGTCCCAGTGCTTGCGGGTCGGGATTCGATGCGGCGCCATCGGCCGCTGCATGCTCGTCGGACAGCATCAGCAGCGGCGCCCCGGCCGGCAGGCGCGCCCGGTGCGCCGCCACGCTCAGCACCGCCGTGGGGGCGCTGTCGTCCAGCATATAGGCCAGGCGTTCCGGCGGATAGGCCGGGTCCAGCGGCACGTAGGCGGCGCCGGCCTTGAGCACGCCGAGCACGGCGACCACCATCGCGATGCCGCGTTCGAGGCAAATGGCGACGCGCTGGTCCGGGCGCACGCCCATCGCCAGCAGGCGGTGCGCCAGCTGGTTGGCACGTCGGTTCAGTTCGGCATAGCTGAGGCGCTCGGCGCCGCACACCAGGGCCACGGCGTCGGGCCGGGCGGCGGCCTGGTCTTCGAACAGCTGGTGCAGCAGGCGTTCTGGCCGATGGGCGAGCGCCGTGTCGTTGAAGCCGGCCAGCAGTTGCCGGCGCTGTTGCGGGTCCAGCAGCGGCAGCGCGGCCACGCGCTGGCTGTCGTCGGCCACCATCGCCGCCAACAGCGTCAGCCAATAGCCGGCCAGGCGTTCGACGCTGGCGCGTTCGAACAGCGCGCTGGCGTAGTTCAGGCCGCCGGCGATGGCGTGGCCGTCGCCATGGTCGCTGAGGTTGAGCACCAGGTCGAACTGGGCGCTCAGCTGGGGCGTCTCCAGCGGCGCCAGCTCCAGGCCCGGCAAGGCCAGCTTGGCGCCGGCGGTATTGTTGAGTGCGAGCATGACCTGGAACAGCGGGCTGTGGCCGCGGCTGCGCGGCGGCTTGAGCGCCTCCACCACCTGTTCGAACGGCAGGTCCTGGTGCTCGTAGGCGGCCAGCAGGTCGGCCTTGACGGCGGCCAGCAGGTCGGCGACGCTGGGGTTGTTGTCCAGCCGCACGCGCAGCGCCAGGGTGTTGACAAAGAAGCCGATCAATTGCTCGAGCTCGCGGCGCTGGCGGTTGGCCACCGGCGTGCCGACCACCACGTCGTCCTGCCCGCTCAGGCGCGACAGCAGCGCGGCCCAGCCGGCCAGCAGCGTCATGAACAGCGTGGCGCCGTGGCGCGCGGCCAGCGCGCGCAGGCCGGCCGCCAGCGGCGCCGGAATGGTCAGCGCCAGGCAGCCGCCGGCATGGTTCTGCAATGCCGGACGGGGCCGGTCGGTCGGCAAGGTCAGCAGCGCCGGGGCGCCGTCCAGATGGTTGCGCCACCAGTCGGTCTGGCCTTGCAGCGCGGCGCCGCTGAGCCACTGGCGCTGCCAGACGGCGTAGTCGGCGTACTGGATGGCCAGCGCCGGCAGCGGGTCCGGCAAACCCTGGCTGAAGGCGGCGTACAGCGCGCTGACCTCGCGCACCATGACGCCGATCGACCAGCCGTCGGAAATGATGTGGTGCTGGGTCAGCAGCAGCACGTGCTCGCCGTCGGCCAGCTGCAGCAGCCGGCCGCGCACCAGCGGGCCGGCGGCCAGGTCGAAGGGCTGGGCCGCCTCGTCGACGCCGATGCGGGCCACGGCCGCCTGCTGTTCATGGCCGGGTAGCGCGCGCAGGTCGTGCAGGCGCAGCGCGCAGCCCTGGTCGGCGGCGGCGATGGCCTGGACCGGGGCGCCGTCGTGCTGGACAAAGGTGGTGCGCAGGCTTTCGTGGCGGGCCACCAGGCGGTCGAGCGTGGCGCGCAGCGCCGGCAGGTCGAGCGCGCCGCTCAGGCGCAGCGCGGCCGGCAGATGGTAGGCCGCGCTGGAGGCGGGATCGAGCTGGGCCAGGAACCACAGACGTTGCTGCGCCAGCGACAGCGGCAGCGGCCGTTCGCGTCCGGCCGCCGGGATCGGCGCGTGCGCGGGACTGGCTTGTTGCGCGGTCTTTTGCTGCTTGAGCTGGTTCAGCAGGACCATCTGTTTCAATTCGCTTAACTGCAGTTTATTCATTGGAAAATCCTTCGGATAACAAGGCCAGCAATTGAGTCTCGGACAGGCCGTCGAGCTTTTGGCTCAGGCTGTCGATGTCGTGGTCGGCAAAGCGGGCGATCTGCGCCGCTGTCACCGTCGCGGAAAACTGGTGGAACACCGGGGCGTCGAACAGGCTGCGCAAGGGGATCGTCACCTCGCATTGCTCGCGTATCCTGGACATCAGCTGGAGCGCCAGCAGCGAATGGCCGCCCAGCTCGAAGAAATGGTCGTGCCGCCCGATCCGTTCCAGGCCCAGCAGTTCGGCCCAGATTGTCGCCAGCACGGTTTCGTCCGGACCCTGCGGCGCCGCGTAGGTGCGCGTCGCCACCGCGCTGTGGTCCGGCGCGGGCAGGGCAATGCGGTCGAGCTTGCCGTTCGGGGTGCGCGGATAGGCCGCCAGCGTCACGAACGCGGCCGGCACCATATAGCCCGGCAGCGTGGCCGCCAGCGCCGCGCGCAGCCGGGCCGCGTCCAGCGTGGCGCCCTGGTGCGCCAGCAGGTAGGCCACCAGGCGCTGGTCGCCCGGCTGGTCTTCGCGCGCCGCCACCACCGCCTCGCGCACGCCGTCGCAGGCCGCCAGCGCGCTCTCGATCTCGCCGAGCTCGATGCGGAAGCCGCGCAATTTGACCTGGAAGTCGTTGCGGCCCAGGTATTCGATGTTGCCGTCGGCGGCGTAGCGGCCCAGGTCGCCAGTCTTGTACAGGCGCGCATCGGGATCGTCGCTGAACGGATCGGCGATGAAGCGTTCCGCCGTCAGTTGCGGCCGGTTCAGATAGCCGCGCGCGACGCCGGCGCCGCCGATATACAGTTCGCCGGCCACGCCGAGCGGCACCGGCGCCAGCCGGCTGTCGAGCAGGTAGACCTGGGTATTGGCGAGCGGACGGCCGATGTAGGGCTGGAAGCCGTGGTCCCGGTGCATGGCGATCCAGGTCGAATAGGTGGTGGTTTCCGACGGACCGTACAGGTTGGCGACCTGTTCGACCTCGGTGCTGGCGAACAAGGTCTCGACCAGTTCCCGCTTCAAGGCTTCGCCGGCCAGGTTGATGCTGCGCACCGACGCCGGGATGCGTCCGCGCCCGGCCAGCGTGGCGATGGTGGAGGGCACGGTGTTGATGTGGGTGACGCCGTCCAGCTCCAGCGTGTCGTCCAGGATGTCGCGCGCGATCACCAGCGTGCCGCCGGCGCTGAGCGGCACGAACATCTCGTACACGGCCAGGTCGAAATTGATCGAGGTGCAGAACAGCGTGCGCGCCAGCTGGGCCGGCGTAAAGTGGTCGCGCGCCCAGGCGACCATATTGCAGGCGTTGCGGTGCTCGATCATGACGCCCTTGGGCAGGCCGGTCGAGCCGGAGGTGTAGATCAGGTAGGCCAGGTGGCCGGCCCGCAGGCCCAGCGCGTCCGGCGCCGGGTCGTGGGCGGGAGCGGATGCGCCGATGGCCGGATCGTCGATGCAGACCAGCTGTGGTGTGGCCGTCTCCGTCCGCAACGGCGCCGCCGCCTGCAGCAGGGAACGCTGCGTCAGCACGGCGGCCGGGGCGCTGTCGGCCAGCATGTGGGCGATGCGCTCGGCCGGGTAGGCCGGATCGAGCGGCATGTAGGCGGCGCCGGCCTTGAGGATGGCCAGCAGGGCGGCCACCAGCTCGAGGCCGCGTTCGAGGCAGACGGCGACACGGTCGTCGGGGCGCACGCCGCGCGCCAGCAGATGGTGGGCCAGCTGGTTGGCGCGCCGGTTCAGTTGGCCGTAGCTCAGGCTGTGGCCCTCGCACACCAGCGCGATGGCGTCCGGCCGCGTGGCCGCTTGCGCCTCGAAGGCCTGGTGCAGCAGCTGGTCGCGCGGGTAGTCGGCGCCGCTGGCGTTGAAGCCGGTCAGCAGCTGGTGGCGCTGGTCCGGCGTCAGCAGGGCCAGCGCGCCGACGCGCTGCCGCGGGTCGGCCGTCATGGCCGCCAGCAGGGTCTGGAAGTGGCCGGCGATGCGCTCGACGCTGGCGTGCTCGAACAGGTCGGTGGCGTAGTCGATGTGGCCGCCGATGACGACGCCATCGTCGGCCAGCGTCAGCGCCAGGTCGAACTGCGCGCTCAGTTGCTCGGCCGGCAGCGCGGCCAGTTGCAGGCCGGGCAGCAGCAGCGCGCCGGCCGGGGCGTTGTTCCAGGTCAGCATGGTCTGGAACAGCGGGCTGTGGCTCATGCTGCGCACCGGCTGCAGCGCCTCGACCACCTGTTCGAACGGCAGGTCCTGGTGGGCGTAGGCGTCCAGCGCCGTGTGGGCGACCTGTTGCAGCAGCTCGCTCACGCTCGGGTCGTCGTGCAGGCGCACGCGCAGCGCCAGGGTGTTGACGAAGAAGCCGATCACGTCCTCGACTTCGCGGCGCTGGCGGTTGGCCACCGGGGTGCCGACCACGATGTCATCCTGGCCGCCGAGGCGGGCCAGCAGCGCGGCCCAGCCGGCCAGCATGGTCATGAACAGGGTGGCGCCGTGGCGTCCGGCCAGGGCGCGCAGCTCGGCGCTGAGGGCGGCGGGCAGGGTCAGCGCGA
>NZ_JAHTGR010000049.1:0-7387 GCF_019166075.1 Duganella violaceipulchra
CCACGAATCAAGTGGTGGCGCTGACTACCGCCGAAGCCGCCGCGCTGAGCACCGCGCAAGTGGCCGCGCTGTCGACCGATGCCATCGCCGCGCTGGAAACGGCCGACCTGTCGGCCATCAAGACGGCCGCTGTCGCCGCCCTGAGCTCCGCCCAGGTCGCCGCGCTGACCACCGCCCAGGTCAACAACCTGGCCACCGCTTCGCTGGCCGCGCTGAGCACCGCCGGCATCGCCGCGCTGACCACCAACCAGGTCGTCGCGCTGACCTCGGCCCAGCTGAGCAGCATGGCTTCGGCCCAGGTTGCCGCGCTGAGCAGCAACGCCATCGGCGCCATCGAGACCGCCGACCTGTCGGGTCTGACCACCGCCAACGTCGCCGTGCTGCGCAGTGCGCAGCTGGCCGGCCTGGCCACGGCGCAGGTTGCCGCGCTGTCGACCAACCAGATCAGCGCGCTGAGCACCGCCGCCGTATCCGGTTTGACCACCAACCAGATCGTCGCGCTGACCACTGCCCAGGCAAGCTCGCTGAGCACCGCGCAAGTGGCCGGTCTGACGACCGCCGCCATCGCCGCGCTGGAAACGGCCGACTTCGCCGCGCTGAAATCGGACGCGATCGCCGCGCTGAGCGCCAACCAGGTCAAGGCCTTGACGACCGATCAAGTGGTCGCACTGACCACCGCCGAAGCTGCCGCGCTGAGCACCGCGCAAGTGGCCGCGCTGTCGAGCAACGCCATCGCCGCGCTGGAAACGGCCGACCTGTCGGCCATCAAGACGGCTGCCATCGCCGCCCTGAGCTCCGCCCAGGTCGCCGCGCTGACCACCGCCCAGGTCAACAACCTGGCCACCGCTTCGCTGGCCGCGCTGAGCACCGCCGGCATCGCCGCGCTGACCACCAACCAGGTCGTCGCGCTGACCTCGGCCCAGCTGAGCAGCATGGCGTCGGCCCAGGTTGCCGCGCTGAGCAGCAGCGCCATCGGCGCGATCGAGACCGCCGACCTGTCGGGTCTGACCACCGCCAACGTCGCCGTGCTGCGCAGCGCCCAGCTGGCCGGCCTGGCCACGGCGCAGGTTGCCGCGCTGTCGACCAACCAGATCGCCGCGCTGAGCACCGCCGCCGTGTCCGGTTTGAGCACCAACCAGATCGTCGCGCTGACCACCGGCCAGGCAAGCTCGCTGAGCACCGCCCAGGTGGCCGGCCTGACCACCGCCGCCGTCGCCGCGCTGGAAACGGCCGACTTCGCCGCACTGAAGTCCGACGCGATCGCCGCCCTGAGCGCCAATCAGGTCAAGGCGCTGACCACCAATCAAGTGGTGGCGCTGACCACCGCCGAAGCTGCCGCGCTGAGCACCGCGCAAGTGGCCGCGCTGTCGACCGATGCTGTGGCCGCGCTGGAAACGGCCGACCTGTCGGCCATCAAGACGGCCGCTGTCGCCGCCCTGAGCTCGGCCCAGGTCGCCGCGCTGACCACCGCCCAGGTCAACAACCTGGCCACCGCCTCGCTGGCCGCGCTGAGCACCGCCGGCATCGCCGCGCTGACCACCAACCAGGTCGTCGCGCTGACCTCGGCCCAGCTGAGCAGCCTGGCTTCGGCCCAGGTTGCCGCGCTGAGCAGCAACGCCATCGGCGCCATCGAGACGGCCGACCTGTCGGGTCTGACCACCGCCAACGTCGCCGTGCTGCGCAGTTCGCAGCTGGCCGGCCTGGCCACGGCGCAAGTTGCCGCGCTGTCGACCAACCAGATCGCCGCGCTGAGCACCGCCGCCGTGTCCGGTTTGAGCACCAACCAGATCGTCGCGCTGACCACCGGCCAGGCAAGTTCGCTGAGCACCGCGCAAGTGGCCGCGCTGACGACCAACGCGGTCGCCGCGCTGGAGACCGCCGACCTGGCCGCCCTGTCGACCAACGCGATCGCCGCGCTGAGCGCCAACCAGGTCAAGGCGCTGTCGACCAACCAGATCGTTGCCCTGAGCACCGCCGAAGCGGCCGCGCTGGGCACCGCGCAAGTGGTCGCGCTGTCGAGCAACGCGATTGCCGCGCTGGAAACGGCCGACCTGTCGGCCATCAAGACGGCCGGCATCGCCGTGCTGAGCTCGGCGCAAGTGGCGGCGCTGACCACCGCCCAGGTCAACAACCTGGCCACCGCCTCGCTGGCCGCGCTGAGCACCGCCGGCATCGCCGCGCTGACCACCAGCCAGATCGTCGCGCTGACGTCGGCGCAACTGTCCTCGCTGGCCACCGCGCAAGTGGTGGCGCTGACCTCGGCCAGCATCGGCGCGATCGAAACCGCCGATCTGGGCGGCCTGAGCACGACCGACGTCGCCGCGCTGCGCACCGCGCAGCTGGCCGGCCTGGCCACCGCCCAGGTTGCCGCGCTGTCGACCGGCCAGGTCGCCGCGCTGGCCACCTCGGCCTTCTCCAGCGGTCTGAGCACGTCGCAGATCGGCGCGCTGACCACCGCCCAGGCTGCATCGCTGAGCGTGGGCCAGGTCGCCGCCTTGTCGACCAACAACCTCGCCGCGCTGGCCACCGCCGCGCTGGCGGCCTTCACCACCCAGGAAATCGGCGCGCTGACCGTCGGCCAGCTGGGTGCGATGAGCTCCGCCCAAGGCGTGGCGCTGACCTCGACCCAGATCGCCGCCCTGACCACCGCCCAGACCGCCGGCCTGTCGACCGCGGCGCTGTCTGCCCTCGACACCGCCGACCTGGTGGCGCTGAGCACGGCCAACATCGTCGCGCTGAGCACCAAGCAGTTCGCCTCGCTGCGTACCGCTGAGATCGCCTCGCTGACCACCAACCAGGTGCATGCGATGAGCTCGGCGCAGCTGCATGCGCTGAGCACCGATCAGGTCCACGCGATGACCACCACGCAGACCCAGGCGCTGTCGTTCCTGACCCCGATCGCGCTCGACCTGAACGGCGACGGCGTGCAGACCACGGCGCTGGGCCAGGGCGTGCAGTTCGACCTGCTGGCCAACGGCAACAAAGTCAACACCGGCTGGACCGCCGGCGGCGACGGCCTGCTGGCCCTGGACCGCAACCATGACGGCGTGATCAACGACGGTAGCGAGCTGTTCGGTTCGGGCACGACCCTGGCCAACGGCCAGAAAGCGAGCACCGGCTACGAAGCGATGCAGGAACTCGACACCAACGGCGACGGCACCATCGACGCCAAGGACGGCGCCTTCGCCGACCTGCGTGTCTGGGTCGACGGCAACGCCGACGGCGTCACGCAGTCCGGCGAGCTGAAATCGCTGGCCGACCTCGGCATCACCAAACTCAACCTGGATGTCAAGGCGGGCGGCGCGGTCAACAACGGCAACATCCTGGGTCTGACGTCGACCTTCGAGACGGCCGACGGCGCCACCCATGCGGCGGCCGACGTGTGGTTCGCCACCACGCCGACCAGCAACCTGAGCGGCAGCGTCAGCAACCTGGCACAGGCGATGTCGGCCTTCGGCGGCGGCGACGCCCCGGCGGCGGCGGCGCCTAAGCTGGAACTCCAGCGCCAGGGCGTGGGCGGCAGCGTGGCCCAGCTGGCCGACGCGCTCAAGCAGTTCGACGCCAACGGCAAGCCGGTGCTCGGCGCCGAATGCCAGGCGGCCACCGACAGCGCGCTGCGTCTGAAAGCATTGCAGTCGCAGGGCGGCCACGGCTTCCTGGCGGCGCCCGGCAAGTAAGTCGATGTAGGCCGGCGCCAGCCGGAGGTAGTGCCACACGGCAGGGCTCAGGCCCTGCCGTGTGTCCCACAGCAGTTGCTTTTTGGCAGTGATGGCCCGATTTTTGCATTGCACTGAGTAAACAAAAGAGCTTAATCCGGCGCAAAAAATAGTCGCTTTGTACGTTCAGGGCGATGGCCCGCCGGCTTTTGGGTAGTGATTGACGGAAACTATGTGCTGTTCCATTGCTATAAATAAGTTAACCGGAGGCAAAATCATGGCTGGCGTATCCTAAAGTTGCCTTCGATATTGACGTTAAGAACTAAAGTGCATGGTTTTTGTGATGATCGCGCACAAGTAAACCGCAAAGAAATCCAGCAGCACCCAATTCGGATGGAGCCACGGGTCAGACCTGTTGGCTCCATCATCTGTCTGTATAGAACTGTGCAGTGCCCCAAGGAGAATGGAAATGAGCCTCGTAACTAGCATGAGTACCGACCAGATCGCAGCTCTGTCGACCCAAACCATTGCTGCCCTCGCCACTAGCGATATCGTAGCGCTCAATTCAGACCAGACCCGGGCATTGACGACCGACCAGGCGGTGGCATTGACCACCCTGCAGATCGCCGCACTGACCACCAAACAGATGTCCAACGGCTTGACGACCGACCAGATCGTCGCGCTGAGCTCCAACCAGGTGGCCGTGCTGAGCTCGTCGCAGGTCAACGCCATGGCGACCGCCTACATCGCCGCGCTGGAGACGGCCGACTTCTCGGCCTTGAAATCGAGCGCGATCGCCGGCCTCTCGAGCGCCCAACTGGCCGCGCTGACCACCGACCAGATCGTGTCGCTGACCACCGGCCAGGCGAACGCGCTGAGCAGCGCGCAGGTCGCCGGCCTGAGCACCAACGACATCGTGGCCATGGAAACGGCCGATGTGCTGGCATTGAAGACCGCCGCCATCGCCAGCCTCAGCACCGCCCAGATGGCGGCCCTGACCACCGACCAGGTGGGCGCGCTGTCGACGCTGCAGGTCGCCTCGCTGAGCACCGCCAACCTGGCGTCCGGCCTGACCACCGACCAGATCGTCGCGATGAGTTCCAACCAGCTGGGCACCCTGAGCACCGCCCAGTTCGGCGCGCTGGGCACCAGCGCCGTGGCCGCGATTGAAACGGCCGACCTGGCCGCGCTGAAAACCAGCCTGATCGCCTCGATCAAGTCGTCGCAACTGGCGGCCCTGACCACCGACCAGCTGTCGAACCTGACCACCACCCAGATTGCCGCGCTGACCACCGCCAGCATGACCGCGCTGAGCACCGACCAGGTCGTCGCGCTGACGAGCAACCAGGCCGCCGCGCTGACCTCGCAACAAATCGGCGCGCTGTCGACCAACGCCATCGCCGCGATTGAAACGGCCGACGTGGCCGCGCTCAAGACCGGCGTGATCGCCGGGTTGTCGACCGCCCAGGCCAAGGCCCTGACCACCGACCAGGTGGTGGCGCTGAGCGCCGGCCAGGTCGGCGCGCTGAGCAGCGGCCAGGTGGCCGCGCTGGGCACCGCCGCCCTCGCCGCGATTGAAACGGCCGACATCGGTTCGCTGAAGACCGCCGCCATCGCCGCCCTGAGCACCGCGCAGAGCGCCGCGCTGACCACCGACCAGATCGGCGCACTGAGCACCGCGCAAGTGGCCTCGATGACCACCGCCAACCTGGCCGCCGGCCTGACCACCGACCAGATGGTCGCCTTCAGCTCCAACCAGCTGGGCGTGCTGAGCACCGCGCAATTCGGCGCCCTGACCACCGGCGACGTCGCCGCGATCGCCACCGCCAACATCGTCGGCCTGAAAACCAGCATCATCGCCTCGCTGAAAACGGCGCAACTGGCGGCGCTGACCACCGACCAGCTGTCCAACCTGACCACCGCGCAAGTGGCGGCCCTCACCACCGCCAACATCGCCGTGCTGAGCACCGACCAGGTGGTCGCGCTGTCGTCCAGCCAGTTCGCCGCCCTGAGCTCGGCCCAGGTGAACGCCTTCAGCACCAACGACATCGCCGCGATTGAAACGGCCGACATCGGCGCGCTGAAGTCCGCCGTCATCGCCGGCCTGACCAACAACCAGGCCAAGGCCCTGACCACCGACCAGATCGTCGCGCTGAGCAGCAGCCAGATCAACGCACTGACCAGCGGCCAGGTCGCCGCCATGAGCACCGAAGCCATCGCCGCCATCGAGACGGCCGACATCGGCGCGCTGAAAACGGCCGCCATCGGCGCCCTGACCACCGCCCAGACCGCCGCGCTGACCACCGACCAGATCGGCGCGCTGAGCACCGCGCAAGTGGCCGCTATGACCACCGCCAACCTGGCCTCGGGCCTGAGCACCGACCAGATCGTGGCCTTGAGCTCGAACCAGCTGGGCGCGCTGAGCACCGCTCAATTCGGCGCCTTGTCGACCCAGGACATCGCCGCCATCGAGACCGCCGACATCGTTGGCCTGAAGACCAGCATCATCGCCGCGCTGAAGACGGCGCAACTGGTGGCGCTGACCACCGACCAGCTGTCCAACCTGACCACCGGCCAGATCGCCGCCATCACCTCGGCCAACATCGCCGCCCTGAGCACCGACCAGGTGGTCGCGCTGTCGTCCAACCAGATCGGCGCCCTGAGTTCGGCCCAGCTGAGCGCCTTCAGCACCAACGACATCGCCGCGATTGAAACGGCCGACATCGGCGCGCTGAAGTCCGCCGTGATCGCCGGCCTGACCAGCAACCAGACCAAGGCCCTGACCACCGACCAGATCGTCGCCCTGAGCAGCAGCCAGATCGCCGCCTTGTCGAGCGCGCAAGTTGCCGGCCTGAGCACCGCCGCCATCGCCGCCATCGAGACGGCCGACATCGGCGCGTTGAAGACCGCCGGCATCGGCGCCCTGAGCACCGCCCAGACCGCCGCGCTGAGCACCGACCAGATCGGCGCGCTGAGCACCGCGCAAGTGGCCGCCATGACCACCGCCAACCTGGCCGCCGGCCTGAGCACCGACCAGATGGTGGCCTTCAGCTCGAACCAGCTGGGTGCGCTGAGCACCGGGCAATTCGGCGCCCTGACCACCGGCGACGTCGCCGCGATTTCCACCGCCAACATCGTCGGCCTGAAGACCAACATCATCGCCGCGCTGAAGACGGCGCAACTGGCGGCGCTGACCACCGACCAGCTGTCCAACCTGACCACCGCGCAGGTGGTGGCCATCACCACCGCCAACATCGCCGCGCTGAGCACCGACCAGGTCGTCGCGCTGTCGTCCAACCAGTTCGGCGCCCTGAGCTCGGCCCAGATCAGCGCCTTCAGCACCAACGACATCGCCGCGATTGAAACGGCCGACATCGGCGCGCTGAAGTCCGCCGTGATCGCCGGCCTGACCAGCAGCCAGACCAAGGCCCTGACCACCGACCAGATCGTCGCCCTGAGCAGCAGCCAGATCGCCGCACTGTCGAGCTCGCAAGTTGCCGGCCTGAGCACCGAAGCCATCGCCGCCATCGAGACGGCCGACCTTGGCGCGCTGAAAACGGCCGCCATCGGCGTCATGACCACCGCGCAGACCGCCGCGCTGACGACCGACCAGATCGGCGCGCTGAGCACCGCGCAAGTGGCCGCTATGACCACCGCCAACCTGGCCTCGGGCCTGAGCACCGACCAGATCGTGGCCTTGAGCTCGAACCAGCTGGGCGCCTTGAGCACCG